>CAVYLQ010000001.1:0-16517 GCA_963769405.1 uncultured Prevotellaceae bacterium
CCAATGACGAGTGGAATAGCGCAGAACTTTCATAAGTCGAGCGACCGTTTAAAGGCATCCATGCTGGAAACATCAGCTTCAACTGTATATCTTCCGGAGCGGCTTTCCTTTCAATCATTCCAATTTCTCTATTATCTTGCCCAGATTCTCTGCCAAATAGTCCGGTCATTAATGGTACAGGTTGCTTGGATTTTCATATTGGAGACCAACCGGTATCGTATAGTATATTGGTCCTTTATGGATATGAAGGCAGAGAAATAATCCTTTTCTTCTCTTCTAATTACAGAATTTTTCACCTTGGACCCTACAGGAAAAGGGAAAAACATCCCGCCCCGAAAGGTAACGGATATCCTTTATGACTCATGGCAGTATTGCAATGATAAGGGATCAGAAATTGGATATTATACTTTCCTGCATTCTTTGATACCTAAAAGGACTGCCTTTTCCATGGGCCTTTTTCCCGCTATGGTCTCGAATCCCAGTTCCGTAGCTGCCTCACTGATACCCAGCAGTGACACGCCCTCTGCCGTGGCAAAGCACAGATTGCTCAGCCTGAGTTCAGAGATTTTCCTGCCATGGAAGTCACAGACCATCTGAAGGCAGGCTATGCCGCACTTCATGCTGTCATGCTGGAGATAAAGAGGAAATCGTCTGCCCATTTCTATGATCTTTTATAATCTGCTCTTTTCGTCATTTCCTGCACCTGTGCCCTTATATTTGTTAGGCACTATATTGAACTTATATCGAAATGTCAAAGATATATTACGACTGTCTGACCGTGAAATTTGAGATGACTGAAACCTGTTACAGTACATGAGTTCACCATATTTTGCACTATGGAACATATCTGAAACGGATAACTTCAAAGAAATATTGTCTTTGAACCAGGTTTTTGCGATTCCGGCATTTCCGACAAAATAACTACGCAGCAAATAATTGTTTTCGTCATCTCCTTTACTCTGATAAGTCATGTCACAAGACAGATTCCATTCATGAGGAAATTTAAAAATGCTATTTATCGTACTTACAAATACGGGGCGATTCATAACCTGTCTGTCTGTTGATGCATCAAGATGTAGCCATTGTTTTACAATTCCGGCATTGAACTGACCGTACCATATACCGATTTGTGGCGTAATGGATAGGAAAGCTGAAAAATCTTTTAAACTTTTCACATTCGTATAGGTTAAACGGGTTACGGAAGTTCTTTCCCCCTCCTGAACTGTCCAATAGATGATGGCATTACGCCGGTCGTTATAACCCAGATCCAACTGTATAAATCTCCAAAGGCCTTGAAATGATATATGATGTATAATCTCATTGTCCAGAAGAGGATTGCCGGATTGTACCATATATCGGTTGATATATGTAACGTTGTTACTTAATTGGTGATAGGAAGGACGGCTGGTTTTGAGCGTATATCCTGTCAGCAAATGAAAATTACCGAATGACTTGTTATATGAGAAACTTGGAAAAAGATTCGAAAAATTACGGCTTTGCTCCTTGACCAGCTGATGGTTTTCATAATAGTCAAAGGATGCATTCTCGTAACGTAATCCGGCCATAAACGATCCTATCTTTGATGGAATGTTATATACCATAAAGGCACTTTCATTTTGATTTCTGAGCATACTCAGTGATAGAGGTACATAATTTTCATTATTAATATAGTCATCATTTCGTTTCGTTTTTGTATATTCTGCCCCGATACTCACTTTCCCCCCTAAAAGAGGATGACTCAGAATAAGTTTCGAGGCAAACAGCATATTACGTTCTTTACTTTCTGATGTTACAGTCCTGTTTTCCTGGCTTTCACTGATTTCGGCCGTCTTTGTATTATTGCCATCCTTATCAAATAGATAATCCGCATCAAAGTCCAATTCTGTAACACCTATCTTTCCATGATAGTACATATTTAAAAGATGTGAAGGCCTATAATAAACAGTCGCATCTATTCTGTCTTTAAGTTTGTCAAAATAAGTACCGTTGGCACTAATATCAGAATTAAAGACAGTATGGTTGCTACCATCAGGGTTGAGGGTAATCGTGTACCATGCTCCGATGGAGTTCTCCTCGTTAAACATATAGTCCAGTCCGATGGATTCCTTTAGTGTCCTATTTATATACCGATGTGCCTGATAATTATCTTGATGCCAAAGTGTATCCACTTTTACATCCTGTGTGATCGTACTTATATCTTTGTTTTTCCCTTTAGCAAAGTAGAACGTCCCAAAAGCATCGAATTTTCTATGGTGATAATTCCAGCTGACCTGTTCCTTAAAATTGGAATATATGCCCTGACTGTAGGTAGAACGTAAGTCTGTCCCCAGACCTTCACCCTGAACCTTCTTCGTCTTGATTTTCAAAACCGCCTGTGCCGAAGCGGCATATCTCGCCCCGGGATTTGTTATGAGTTCCACACTGACTATATCTTCTGACTTTATCCTGTCCAACTCCGTCTGGTCATGTAATAATCTGCCATTGATATAGATAATGGGAGTTCCTCTTCCAAAGACTTCATAGCTTCCATTACTTGCCAGCAAACCTGGAATGAACTTCAATACATCTTCTGCAGTACCAATTTTTTCCAAAACTGTTCCACGGACACGCGTCAGAAGACCTTCAGTTGTAAGATAACTGACAGGGCGGTGCCCTTTAACAACGACATCATTGAGAATCTTGTCACTTTCCTTCAGCATTATGGTAAGCTTTGTGTCATTCTGGCAATGTACAAACTGTGTAATATAACCGATAGACGAAACCTTTATCAAATATTTATTGGAATTGCCTCTATTCAGACTGAAATCTCCGTTGACATCACTTGTTGTCCCTTCTATAAAAGATGAATCCTTTCCTGAAAGCAATACTACATTGGCAAAAGCTACCGGATAGCCCTTCTTATCTGCCACTCTGCCTTTTATGGATTGAGAATAACAACAGCAAGAATACAGTGTAAAAAGTATAAATAATATCAGATGCTCTTTCTTTATCATAACTTTTTCGGTATTGAAGGATGTAAATGAATGTATTGTTGCCCATTTACCAGCATTTGTATTTTGTCTTTATCTGGTTTGTCAGAATCCTATTTTCTGTCAATAATAATAACTGTTTAATGTTAATTTTTGCATTTAATTAATAAGAACAAATGGTATTAACCGTACTTAAAGATAAAATGTATGGTTTATGCTAAAATTTTATGCATTTTGTATTTTTCTATGTCCGAAATGCTGTTCCGTTGAGTGCCGCACCTTTAAGGCTTTTCCATAATAATCACAGACCATCTGAAGGCAGGCTATGCCGCACTTCATACTGTCATGCTGGAGATAAAGAGGAAACCGTCTGCCCATTTTCTTATAATTTATAATCTGCTCTTTTCGTCATTACCTGCACCTGTGCCCTTATATCTTTTGCTGGTTGTATTCCATCTGTAGCGGATGGTAAAGACGACCTGACGCTTATAATATCTGTTGTCCTGTGATAGCCGGGCAGTAGGACAATACAAAATGTTGCTATCATTATTACGGTTGAACAAGTCCTCCCCGGCAATTTTCAAGATGAGATGATCATGACAAAACGTTTTGGTAAGTCCTAAGTCCAGACCTACCGTGCTTTTTGAAAGATACACGTTTTCTGAGTTCCCTTTTCCCTGGTAGTTGAAATTCAATTCTCCTATGAAATTCTTTCCAAATTCAAGAGTGTTATTGAAACCAATCATCCAGATAGGCTTATTGAACTTCTGTTCTCCGGAGAAGGATGTTGCTGTCAGCCACTGTTTGCTCAGGCCTATGGACAAATCCGGATTCCATTTGCCGATGGCAGGCGCTACATCAAGAAAAGGGGTAATGGTTTTGACACTATGTAAGTTTTTGTAAGATGTAATGACAACATCGGAATTTTCTGATTCCGGATACATAAAGTATATGATGTCCTTACGTCTGTCTGTATAGTCAAGATTGAATTGCAGGAATTTCCATATCATGGTCAGAGAAGCATCATGTATCGTAGAATTCTCCAGCATCGGATTTCCTTTTTGTATGCTATACATGTTAGCATAAAAAACATCATTGCTTAACTGCCTATAGGTAGGCCGTGCTGTCTTTAGAGAATATGCAGCCTGTAACTGAACATTACTAATCTGGGTATTGAAAGAAAAAGTCGGGAACACATTATTATATATTTTCCTTTGTTTCTTGTCACCGTCATGATGAAAATCAAGATGTTCGTATCTTACTCCAGCTTCAGCAGTTCCGAAAGGCAGGTCATGAGAATAATCGATGAAGGTCGCAAGATTATAATTGCGTAAGGTGCTCTTTGAGGAAGCTACATATCCTTGCGGGTTGGAATAGTCATCCTTGCGGTACGTATAGGAATCTTCTGACCCCCAGGTGAAGTTTCCTTTCCACAAAGGAAATGTAAGCGAGAGTTTTGCGGCCACGAGATTGTTCCTTACCCTGTTCTCTGTATCCAGATGACGATTATCCTGGGCCTGGCTGTTTTCATCAATGGCATTTTTCTCCTTGTAGCCATCATTCAACTCATCCGCATTGAAATTTATTTCCGTTTTTCCGACAGTGCCTATATAATAAGTGTTGATAGTAGAACCTACATCCCCTTTCGTCTTCGAAGAAGTGTTGTTCCGGAGATTATCAAAGAGCTGGCTATTCTGAAATACCTGACTGTTGAAAGTCGTAAAGATCTTATTCATGGTTGGAACATACATCGTATACTTAATACCCATGCTTTGGTTGTTAATATCGTAATCAGCCCCACCAATCAACTGGATATCCAGATTTCTCATCCGGTTGTCCATGACCTCTTCCTCGTGAATTTTTTTCCCTGACTTTGCATCCTGACTCATTGTAGCATACTGAATGGATTTATTATGGTCTGTCCATACAGAGCCAAATAGATCCAGACCACTTTTGCGGTAATTCAAGTCAGTAGACAAGGTCTCATCGCCTTTATCTTTACGCCCTTTCCCATAGCGTCCCCATGTATCAATGCTCCATCCGTCACCAACAGCTTTGCGGGTTTTGATTTTGATGACCGATTTAACGGTAGCATCGTATCTCGAACCAGGATTTGTGATTAACTCAATGCTGAGGATGTCGGATGATTTTAACTGTTGAAGTTCATTCTCATCACGCATTTCCTTATTATTGATATAGATAAGAGGCGTACCCTTGCCAAAGACCTCAAAGCCATCTTTAGTCTTACGGATCATCGGAATATGACTTAACACATCTTCTGCTGTTCCTACTTTACTTAATACCGTTCCACTGATACTGGTCAATACACCTTCTGCCGTGAGTTTCATCCTGGGGCGTCTGCCTGTGATGATCACATCATGAAGGGAAATGGTATCAGGGATAAGGGCAATTCTCTTAAATTCAGAAGACGAATACAAGACCTCTTTAATCTGGTATCCAATATAATTTACAGACAGTATTACAGGCAACTTCTTGCAAGTCAGTGCAAATCTTCCTATACTATCACAACTCCCGCTTTTTATAAAAGAAGAGTCTTTAGAAGATTTCAATGTGAGTTGTGCAAACGGTAAAGGCTTCTGGTGTTCATCAACAATAATACCTTTTACTGTTGTTTGAGCCGAAAGGTGTAAGACTATTGCATAAAATAGGAATATAAGGGTTATTTTTTTCTTCATATATCAAATTACTATTTTAATTTTTCACTTAATACTCGTTTTGCGTATGCTGATTAGATGTTATCATCCGTACATAAAGGACAAGACGTTTAATCTTTTGCCTTAATTAAATATTGGGAACATCCTCCTAACACGAATTTATCCCAGAGGAGGCTTTTTTACCCTCCACTTTTTTGCTACTAAAGTTAGTTGCAAATTCTTTGTTAGCAAGAAGAGCCTGAGAATAAATAGCCAGATTACAACATAAAATTAAGGTTCTTTGCTTCATATCTGATCTTATTATATCTTATTTTGATATAACAAAATTATCCAGAAATAATGAGAACTCCAAATCTTTATGTGTCTTTCTGTTTGAGAGTGTTACAGTGCTAAAATGGCGCAAATGGTTGTGCTTTAATGCGTTATCCTGTTTTTGAATATAAAATTAACCCAAAAATGTAACGCTTTGACAGTCGGATTACTCTGATTTTCTCTATTATCTTGACCAAATTCTCTGCCAGACCGTCCTGTCACTGACCGTGCTTATCCAGTGCTTTGAGAACTCCTCCCGGCTGTATGTACTTGATCAGTCCCTTCCCCGGATCAGCGACATAGAACTTTTTGTTATGCCTGACCTTATAGAGGACAACGAAATGGTTCTGGTTCCAGTGGAGGATGCAGGGCAGGGGTGATCGGGATAACTTGTCCACGGGCATTTTCCCAGCTATGGTCTCGAATCCCAGTTCCGTGGCAGCCTCACTGATACCCAGCAGTGACACGCCCTCTGCCGTGGCAAAGCAGAGTTGGCTCAACCTGGCTTCAGAGATTTTCCTGCCATGGAAGTCACAGACCATCTGAAGGCAGGCTATACCGCACTTCATGCTGTCATGCTGGAGATAAAAAGGAAACCGTCTGCTCATTTTCTTATAATTTACAACCTATTCTTTTCGTCATTACCTGCACCTGTGCCCTTATATTTACTTGTTACAGTATTGAATTTATAACGTAAGGTCAGCAACAATTGCCGACTATCACTTTTATCCCATTTATGGATATTATAATCTCCATAGCATAGCCAGTTAGCTGTTTTATAAGAATTGAAGATATCCTTAACTTGGAGATTTAACGTGAGTTTATCTTTGAGGAACGGTTTATATATCCCAATATTGACCCCTTCGTTTGACTGCCATTTTATGGCTGTAGAATGCCCACTAGTGGTATAGTCCATATCTACATTCAGCATAAAATTCTTGGGTAACTGAAAAATATTGTTGAATGTCAAGAATGCTATAGGACGATCATATTTCGTCTGAATGCCATTCTCATTAACATGAAAGAATTGTTTGCGGATGCCGAAGTCGAACATTGGCTGCCACCACTTCAACTTGGGTGACAGAGTCATACCTATATAAAGTACTTGATAATGGGGTATGTTTTTGAATGAATAGACGGTTATATCAGAGCTTTCTTCAAAAGGTTTAACATATTGGTAGAAACTGTCATGATAATATCTCCAAAAAGCACTGAGATGTACCCAATGGTAAGCAACATCCAGTTCTGCAGTATGTGTTTGACAAGGTTGCAGGACTGGATTTCCCCCCTGGTAGGTATAACGATCATTATATTGCAGATTGCTGTTCAACATGGAATAAGTGGGTCTGTTTGTCTTAGCTGTATAGGCGATATTCACGTTTACTTGTTTTACAGGGAAAGAAACAGAAACATTTGGAAAAACATTATTGTATGTCCGACTTTGTCCTGCCACATAAGTGTCATGATTGTAGTACTTAAATGAAACATGCTCAAATCTTATCCCTGCATCTAATTTCACCTTATTGATCGTCACCCCATAGGATGAAAAGCCAGCCAGACTCCATTCAGTAGTTCTGTCATCACTGTCATCAGGCAATAAATTACTGTTTCCTTTCACCGTATAGGTGCTATTCCTTAAAATATCGGTATATTCACTCCCGACATAAATGTTTCCGATTGCAAGAGGAGTAGAAACGACCCATTTCGTAGCATACAACTGACTTTTATTGTCATAATTAGTTAATACAGTACGATTATCCTCGTTCAGCTGCTCACGTTCAAGGGATTCCTGCTTATTGTTAGTCCTTGAAAGAAACCATTCTCCATTCCAATCAATCTGTAATTTTCCAATTAAGCCACTGTAATATGCTGCGACATCATGATCCGGCAATACCTTCGCCTTGCTGTTGAAATGATCCTTCAAAAGTTCTGTCTGTTTTTCTGCAACATTTACATTCATCAGTGATTCCCAATATCCTTGATTACGGAACGGGACACCAAGCGTATACGTTGCCCCTATGGAATGTTTCTTCCCAAAACTGTAATTGAAACCAACAATACCATTGCCATAGTTATTCTTCGAGTAGATACTGAGAGCGCTATTAAGCGCTAAAACTTTTCCATCTTGAATGGTCTGATAGTTAGTTTGTTTCTGCTTGTCATCCGTTTGTGAATAATAGATGGTGCCAAATAAATCCAACTCCCCCTTTCGATAATTCCAATCCAACTGTTCTTCATGAAGGAACTTATGAGCAAATCCTAACACTTGACGATAGTTGACTCCAAATCCATCTCCTCTCTTAGGCAATGTCCTTATCTTCAAGACAGCATGCACCGAAGCATCATATTCAGCACCAGGGTTAGAGATCAAGGTAATATCCTTAATGTCTTCAGAATTTAATCTGTCCAGTTCTGTCAGATCTCTCACTTTTTTCCCATTCAGATATATAAGCGGCGCACCCTTGCCAAAGACTTCATATCCATTGTCCGTTTTCCTCAGACTTGGAACAAACTTTAACACGTCCTCGGCAGTGCCCACCTTTCCCAACATGGTTCCTGATACGTTTGTTACCAATCCATTATCTGTCATTTTATAGATTGGTCTGTTTCCTCTTACCGTAACTTCCTTTAACATAGCTTCATCTTCCTGTAATATAATGTTACCAATATCATTTTTGGGCTGAGTAATAAACTTCGTTTTATAGCCTACACAGGAAATCCTGACTATTATGGAAGCCAATGTATCATAGTTAATCGTAAAAGTCCCATCTCCCTTAGTTATTGCTCCTTTTATAAAGGTGCTGTCATGAGATAGCAATGCCACATCTGCAAAAGGAATACCAGAACCTTTTTTGTCCGTTATCTTACCTTTAATCTTTTGTCCCCAACATATAATAGGAAAAAGTAATAAAGTTATAAAGATGAATATACTCTTTCGAAGTAACAGTATATTTAGAGACTTGTTCAAAATCATATTTAGTGTTTATCAATGAAATTTCGTGATACTTGGTGCAAATAGAACTATTCACTATAGGATGTGCTATCTACTCCCACTGTATGATGGGACTGCAAACTTAGCTTAAAATTATACATTAGGTATTCACGCATATCCATACCTATTTCTTTTAGAATACAGAAGTCTTGATGGGGATATTGTAATAGAGTCTTGTTGCAAGCTCCATAACAAGAGCCAAATAAGCCACAATCTTGACATTTCATAGAATACATTACTTTGGTAATTTGTGATATTTTATTTTCGTTACAGTAAAGTTATTCTGAAAGAATGAGAACTCCAAATATAACTGTGTTTTTTTTCTTTCTGGCGTCACACTGCTAAAATGGTACAAAAGTCTGATGTGTAATAAGTTATCCTGTTTTATTATACAAAATTAACTCGAAAATGTGACGCTTTGACAGTCGGATTACTCTGATTTTCTCTATCATCTTGCCCAGATTCTCTGCCAGACCGTCCTGTCACTGACCGTACAGACCGCCTGTACTTTCATACCAGAGGCCAGCCGGTACCGTACAGCGTCCCGGTCCTTTATGGGTATGAAGGCAGAGAAGTAATCTTCTCCGTCCCTTGTGATCACCGAATCACTTATCCTATCGATCCTGAAGGACAGGGAAACGCCTTCCCTGCCCTCGAAGGTGAGGGATACCCTGCGTGGCTCATGGAAATAATCATTGTATCGATAAGGAATCAGGAGTCGGATATCATACTTTCCTGTATTTCCCCTGAATCCAGAAGGGGCAATCTTCTCCACGGTCCCGCCGGCCTCCACGGTAAACGGGTACGGAACCTTCCAGGCTGTATAGCCTAAGGCAATCAGGATCAGTATGATCACGGCGGTACCTGTCCTGACCCAGAAGGGAGGAATCTGCCCGATGATATTCCTCACCTTTTCACTGCGGAGTTCTATTTTGTTCTGTTCTGTCTCCATATCCGAATGTTTTTCTTTCAGTTTCCCAGTTCCAGTTGGTTCTTTACCAGTTCATAGTAATATCCCTTCTTTGCCGTCAGCGTCCGGTGGTTGCCCCTTTCGACAATATGTCCCTTGTCCAGCACGATGATCTGATCGGCATCCCTGACCGTGCTCAGGCGGTGGGCGACGATGACAACGGTTTTGCCCTTATAGAATTTATTCAGGTTTTCTACGATCATCCGCTCATTGCGGGCATCCAGGGAGTTCGTCGCCTCATCAAGAAAGATGAAGCCCGGATCCTTGTAGACTGCCCGGGCGATCAGTATCCGCTGTTTCTGTCCCTGGCTCAGTCCTATGCCGTCCCGTCCGATCTTCGTATTGAACTTCAGCGGAAGGCCTATGATGAAGTCCCTGATACAGGCCATCTCTGCCGCCCGGTCCAGTCTCTCCACGTCTATCTCCCCGTCTCCCACGGCTATGTTCCGTGCGATCGACTCTGAGAAGATGACCCCTTCCTGCATGACCACACCGCACTGCCGGCGCCACCATTTCAGGTTGAGGCCGCCGATGTCCGTTCCGCATACTTTTATATCCCCGCTGCTTACCGGATAATAGCCGAGCATCAGTTTGACAAGGGTAGTCTTGCCGCTGCCCGAGGCTCCCACGATAGCCGTCACCTTTCCCGCAGGAATATCGAAGCTGATGTCCTCAAGGGTGTTCTTCAGGGCATGGGGATCATACTTGAAACATACTTTCTCCACTTGGATACCGTCTTTCGGATTCCGGAGGCAGGCAACCGTCCTGTGACTATCCTCCTCATTGCCCTGGGAGTGGATCTCGTTGATGCGCTCCAGACTGATCTTCACGTCCTGTAGGGAATAGATAAACGACATCAACTGGTCCACGGGTGAGTTCAACTGCCCGATGATATACTGCACGGCCAGCATCATACCCAGTGTCATCTGACCGTGGATGACCGCCGTGGCTGAAAGGACGGTGATCAGGATATTCTTCACCTCATTGATGAAGATACTCCCTGCCTCCTGCGACTGCTGGAGTTTCAGGCTCTTCATCTGTACGCCGAAGACATCCGCCTGTACGTCCTCCCATTCCCAGCGCCTGCGCTGCTCGCAGTCCTGGAGCTTGATCTCCTGCATGGAAGTAAGAAACTCGTATGTCCGGTTGTTGTTCTCCGCCTCCTTCTCGAACAGGGCATAGTCCAGTACCTTCCTCCTACGCATGAAGACCGTTATCCACAGGCCGTAGAGGAGGCTGCCAAGGATAAAGACGATAAAGATCAGACGGCTGTAGAGAAGCAGGACGATGCCGAAGACGACAAAGGTCAGTGCCGAGAACACCACGGTGAGCGTCTTTGAGGTGAGGAAGTCCTGCACGCGGGTATGGTCATTGATCCGCTGCATGAGGTCGCCGAGCAACTTTGTATCGAAGAAGGACATCGGAAGCTTCAGGAGTTTGATGAAGAAATCACTGATGAGCGAGATGTTCACCCTCATGCTGATATGCAGCAGGAGCCACCGGCGGATGAAGTCGATGACCGTACGGCTGAAAGTGAGCATCAGTTCCCCGATGAGTATCAGCCAGATAAAGCCGATATTCCTGTCGGCAATACCGACATCAACGATGGACTGGGTGAGAAACGGCAGGACGAGTTGCAGCAGGCTGCCGTCAACCAGTCCGAGGATAATCTGGGCGAAATACCTCCGGTAAGGCCGGGCATAGCCCGAGAGGAAACGGAAGGAATGTGTTTTCTTCTGAGGGTCCTCCTTCAACCGGTAGAACTTCGGGGAAGGCTGGAGGAACAGGGCGATACCCTTCTCCTCACCTCCGGAGATTGTGCTTATCCAGTGCTTCGAGAACTCCTCCCGGCTGTACTCGATCAGTCCCTTCCCCGGATCAGCGACATAGAACTTTTTGTTATGCCTGACCTTGTAAAGGACAACGAAGTGGTTCTGGTTCCAGTGGAGGATGCAAGGCAGGAGTGACCGGGATAACTTGTCCACGGGCATTTTTCCCGCTATGGTCTCGAATCCCAGTTCCGTGGCAGCTTCACTGATACCCAGCAGTGATACCCCCTCAGCCGTGGCAAAACAGAGTTGGCTCAACCTGAGTTCAGAGATTTTCCTGCCATGGAAGTCACAGACCATCTGAAGGCAGGCTATACCGCACTTCATACTGTCATGCTGGAGATAAAAAGGAAATCGTCTGCCCATACTTATGTGTTGCTTTTTACAATCTGTTGATGTCATCTTTAACGGATGATTTTCCTTTATACCGTATGGCTGAAGTATTTAACTGATAGATAAAACTAATAGAGTAATTCCATAGACTATAATTCTCTGTCTGTCGGAAAAAGATATCATTGATGGTTTCTCTCTCCTTGAACTTCAGCGTATGGAAGATATCGTAGGCCTGGAAACTGACATTCAATTTGTCCTTCCAAAAGGATTTCTGAACATTAAGATTCAGCATCTGATAGGGTTTCAGCCTCACAGCACCCTGATCACCTCCACTGTTATGATAATAATAAAGAGAAAGCAGATAGGATTTGCCCAACTGGAAATATTGGTTAACCGTAAAATAAAGTTGACCGTGATTACAGGATACATCTTTACCCCTGTATTGACAATGAAAGAACGGCTGCAAGAGACCTATGGTCAGTGCCGGCTTCCACCATGAAAAGTTCTTCTGCAAAATCAAATTCATTTTTAGAAACTGTATTTTGTCATAGTTGGTAAAAGAACTGATGATGGTGCCGGGATGCGACGGCTCTGAATAAAATACAGTAGACAGATAATTCTTCTGATAGGTATAGCTTGTATTGAAACTCATCCATTTATATCCGGTGTTCCATTGCAATATATATAAGTAAGAAGGCTTGAGCAGAGGGTTTCCCTGCTGGTATTTTACATCAGTAATATAGTAGTTGGCATTGCTTAGCTGGCGGAATGTAGGTCGGATTGTCCGGGAAGAAAAAGACAAGTTGTTATTCCACGAACTGTTTTTGCTACTTATGGAAAAAGAAGGGAAAAAATGGAAATATTTCCGATTCACATTCTCCCCGTTGTCAATACGATTATTGTATTTGGATTCTTGTGTTTCATAGCGAAGACCTGCTTCCAAAGACATTCTGTCAAGATCAATATTTGTTGAAACATACGTACCCGACCGGTTTTCGATATTTACAAAATTTGTGGACGGCATTCTGTCTGTATCGTATTCCAGCCATCCTTCATCCCTTGTATGATTATATTCCATGCCGAAAGATATCTTGATGTGGTTGTTGAAGGTATAATCAAAATCTGCCTTTCCGGCATAGATGTTCAGAAAACTTGATCCATTGCAATCTGTCTGTGCTGAATTATCCGTTTCTTTTTCGTTTACTTCCTGGGAATCGTTACTTCTGTGATGGACGTAGTCCAGATTGAATTGAGTTTGAAGATGCTTCGTCCATTCACCATTGTAGAACATATTAATATGGCTGAAGTTCGTGCGTGTCTGCATCAGATGTGTTATGTAAGAACGTCCGGAAGGTTGATTATTTAAAAAACGGGAAAAAATTACTTGGCGCTTACTTTTGTTGTTATTATGCCATGCATTGTATTCTATCCCCATCGTATTCTTTGGGGTCATCAGATAGTCCACACTAATATGTCCCTTTAAGTTATGATTCTTTTGATGTTCGGTTTCATCATCTTTATAGTAATAGTTTGAAGAACCAGAAAAAAGATTGGTTTCTTGTGGCTGGATTGCCTTAAGCTGTGATCGGTCATAGTCCAGATCAGCATTCACATCGACTTTGTGAAATTTATATCCAATGCTTATGTTCTCATTAGTTCCTGGATAAAAGTTCTGTTCGAATTTGCCTTTTAATTGTAATGTCAACCCATCGTTTTTGTTTAATGTCGTGATTTTCAGGACAGCCCGTCCTTCAGCATTATATTCAGCACCAGGATTAGTAATGAGTTCAATACTCTTTACGCTACTTGGTGAAAGCCGGTTGATTTCCGATTGGCTCTGAACCTTCCTGTTGTTAATGAAGATGACAGGAGAGCCGATACCGAAAACTTCCAACCCACCGGAAGCTGTACGGACCATTCCCGGTATTCGTTCCAGAATATCCTGAATGCTATAGGATTTTGCCAGAGCTGTTCCCGCTACGGAAGTAACTAAAGAACCTTTCTGATAGGTAAATAAAGGGCGATTGGCTGTGACGGTAATTCCCTGTAGTGAAGTTTCATCATAGGGAAGGATGATGTTTTTATGATATTTTCCATTTTTTATACTGGCAAGAACGGTTTTATAGCCGAGACAGGAAACTTTTAGGATTTTCCTCTCCGGATGACTAGTTTTTATGGAAAAAGTACCTAAAGAATCAGTAACGCATCCGGAGATGTAAGTTGAGTCTTCGGCAGATAGCAAAATGACATTGGCGAATTGGATAGGTGTGTTGCTTTTACTGAAAACATGTCCTGTAATATCCTGACTTCGTAAATATAAAATATTGCAAAGACACAATACTGTAAGAATAATAATTTTTCTCATTTAATATTTGTCTTTTCCTGTAATTTAAGATAATAAAAATCCAATAAAGATTTAAAATTCTGATTATCATAATAACAGGGAGTATAATCTATATTATAATGCTTTTTATTATACCGCCTTACAATACATCCTCCATCACATAGTGGAAAAAATGTACATTTTTTACACTGTGTATCAGTAAACATATCTGAACCTACAACGTATGAAGATAAAATGTAATTAGAAATATTATTATTCCAAATATTACCTGTGATTTTTTCTCTCTTTCCAACATCAACCCAACATTTGTAAATTTCTCCAGATGGACCTATAATAAACGAATTATTATAAGCTGCAGTACATCCTCCTATTATTGGATTAGCATTGATTGAAATATCTTTTATACCAAAATCTTTATAAAGTGATTTTAAGTAAGGGATTTTTTCTTGATCAGCTAAACAACCTACTTTACAAGTATTGTTTATATCATTAACAAATGCAATATTGAAAGAATATTTTTGATTACCCCAAAGAGTCTTTAATTGGTGATATATCTTAGGAAAGATTTCCTTATTTTCCTTATGTAAGTTAACACGAATTATTACTTGACAATTAGGGATGTATTTAAAAATATTCTCTACATTAGCGATTATAGTGTCATATGTTGGTATCCCTTGCTTATGAATCCTACTTTGCTTATGAGCATTTCTATCTCCATCTATTGTTATCTGAACTGTGTCTAGATTATAATTTTTTAAAATTTTACATTTATGATCATCAAGTAAGAAACCATTAGTTACCATTGCATGAGAAGATAACGTAAAACCATTGCAACGATTAAATTCGTCTAAGAATTTAACTATTTTGTCAAATGCTAAAAGGGGCTCACCTCCATGCCAACATAAGTTTATATTCTTTGTTCCTTTCAACTTCAGAAAGTTTATAATTCCACTGATGGTATAATCAGATATAGTTTTTGATGGCAAATTGTATTCATAGCAGTATGGGCACTTAAAATTACAGGAAAATGTTGGGACAATAATTAATCCTAATTGATTATTCGAAAAAGTCTGTTTATATCGTAAATACTTTTTTAAATAAAAAAAATCTTCATCTTCTGTACTCTTAATAAGAACTTTTGCTTCTATAAATTGCTTTAATATGTCATCCGGTATATTAAGAGCTTTTATGTCTCTTATCTCTTCTGAGGATAAGTTCTTTAATAGATTAAATAAGGCCGCATCTAATGATGCGAAATACTTAGTTCTTGTATTGAAGAGTAATTTACCATATTCTTTGGAAGAATACAAAAAGTTATATCTTGAAAATTTCATATAATCAATTTTGATGGATATTAAAAACAAGCATTGTGTCAAAAGATTTAAGTTATTCTATAAATATAGAATATTTAAGTTAATTCCTTGACACAACGCCATTAATGAAAGCTTTTAGAATACTTTAGAAGACTGAGAGCTAGAATTCACAATACCATTACTATTGCAAGTAACATTTTGATCTTCGTCTTTTCCTCCTACCACATTAGATAGTTCTGAAGTCAGAACATCCTCTGGCATAATTAAAGTTTTAATTTTCATAATAATTTATTTTAAACTTTTAACATATAAACCATCTTGGATTCTAACGTTTCTAAGAAGGTCCGCCTTTTTACCAGTCTGGTCTGGATATATAATGTGCTAGCATGATTATATGTCAAATTATTCTATACTCAATTCGGTACTATATACTGTTTTTCCTTCTGACAGAATATCTATTTCATACGAGCCAGGTCCATTAAAAGTAAGTGTTTCCATATATCCGGCTGGAATGGCAGCATAAGTGGAAGAACTAAAAAACATACCATCTTTGTATACAAGAATCTTACAATTTGTATAGGCTTGATAGAAGGTAATAGTTGCTTCTGTTCCGTCATTAATAAGGTTAATTGGTGATGTACGATATGCAAATCGTCTTACTGGTCCTTGATGTGTAGGAATGTAATCTTCATTCTCATTATACATAGGAGATGTCAATTCTTTGTTGGCAAGAAGAGGTTGAAAACAAGTGGTCATGCCACAGCATAAAATTAAAATTAA
>CAVYLQ010000002.1:0-385463 GCA_963769405.1 uncultured Prevotellaceae bacterium
GGATGATATCTTTATCGTCACACCGACTAAGAAAGCAAAGAAAGCAAAAGTCAATCAGATTACTGACGAGAACAAAGCAATCCTTGGCCAACTCACCATGGGAAAAGTTCTGGAACGCTGGGTAAAGACTACTGATGGAAAAGAGGAACAAGAATGGATCATCCTGCCACCCCATTTTGATCCGTCGAAGAAATACCCCACCCTTCTCTATTGTGAAGGTGGACCGCAGAGTCCTGTATCCCAATTTTGGAGCTACCGATGGAATTTTCAGATTATGGCTGCTCACGGCTATGTTATCGTGGCCCCCAATCGTCGTGGACTTCCCGGTTACGGATCTGCCTGGAACGAAGAGGTCAGTGGCGACTGGACTGGACAGAGCATGAAAGACTATCTATCTGCAATTGACGATGCAAGTGCTAACTTACCCTATGTAGACAAAGATCGTCTGGGATGCGTCGGAGCCAGTTTCGGAGGCTTCTCTGTTTACTATCTCGCAGGCCATCACAATAAACGCTTCAAATGTTTCATTGCCCATGATGGAGCCTTCAACCTCGAAAGTATGTATACAGATACAGAAGAGGACTGGTTTTCCAACTGGGAATATGACGATGCTTACTGGAATAAGGATCGCACGGCAAATGCGACAAAAACCTATGAGAACAGTCCACATCTTGCTGTAGCCAATTGGGATACTCCTATCTTGTGCATTCATGGAGAAAAAGATTACCGTATCCCATATACTCAAGGAATGGGTGCATTCAATGCTGCACGTATGAGAGGTATTCCGGCCGAACTGCTACTCTTCCCTGATGAAAATCACTGGGTATTAAAACCACAGAATGGTATTCTGTGGCAAAGGACTTTCTTCAACTGGCTTGATCGTTGGCTGAAGAAATAAGCTCGATTGAAAGAAAAAAACATTTCTGAAATCAGGGTTGAGGTTAGAGAATAACTCAACTAATAAATAAAAGAATAAAATATGGTAGAACAAATTCAAAAGAAACTCAGTGACTCTGCCGGTGCAAGGTGGGCAGCAGTACTTATAGTATCCTTCACCATGATGATGGGATATTTCCTCACCGATGTGATGTCACCTCTGCAAGATATGCTGGAAACACCTGTCGCAAATGGCGGCTTCGGCTTAGGCTGGACAAGTTCCGAATATGGCTTCTTTGCCGGTTCATACGGACTGATCAATGTCTTTCTCTTAATGCTCTTCTTCAGTGGCATCATTCTGGATAAAATGGGTGTACGCTTCACAGGCGTACTGGCATGCTCACTGATGGTGATTGGCGCTTTCATCAAATTCTACTCTTTGCAATTCATCACTCCTGATCATACTCTGAGCATTCTGGGTGTAGACTATAAACTCCAGGTATGGATAACTTCCCTGGGATTTGCTATCTTTGGCGTAGGCTGTGAAATGTGTGGAATCACGGTCTCTAAAATTATCGCAAAGTGGTTTAACGGCTACAGTATGGCATTAGCCATGGGCATTCAGGTCGGCATGGCCCGTCTGGGTACAGCAGGAGCCTTAGGACTGAGTCCTATTATCGCCCACCATTATAGAAATGTAGCCTCACCGGTTCTTTTCGGAGTCATACTTCTATTAATAGGCCTCCTTGCATTCCTCGTATACGTGGTCATGGACACCAAGTTGAACAAGTCTATTGCTGCAACGAAATCGGGAGATGAAGAGGAAGAAGAAGGATTCAAATTCAGCGATCTGAAAGCAATATTTACCAACCCCGGTTTTTGGCTGATTGCACTTCTCTGTCTGCTTTTCTACAGTGCAGTATTCCCATTTTTGAAATTTGCTACCAAGTTGATGATTGCCAAATATAATGTCAACCCCTCCTTTGCAGGAATGATACCAGCTATTCTCCCCTTCGGTACAATCTTCCTGACTCCAATCTTCGGTTCCATCTATGACCGGATTGGAAAGGGTGCAACACTGATGATCATCGGATCTGTACTTTTAACCGCTGTTCACATCTGTTTCGCATTGCCTATCTTCAATACAGGGGCATTCGCCATCATCCTCATGATTCTGTTGGGCATTGCCTTCGCTTTGGTACCCAGTGCGATGTGGCCTTCCATGCCAAAGATTATACCGATGAAGCAACTGGGTTCTGCCTATGCGATCACATTCTATATTCAAAATATTGGACTGACTCTCGTTCCGATGCTGATTGGTAATGTCCTACAGGTAAACACAAAGAATGGTAATGTCAATTTTACCAGTACGATGTGGATTTTTGCCAGTTTCGGTATTGTTTCTATCATCCTTGCTGTTATCCTCCGTATACTTGACGGAAAGAAACACTACGGTCTGGAACAAGCCAACATCAAGAAATAAACAAGGTTCTGAAGGAAGAATCTTTCATAATATACTCCCGAAAGTTTTTTATTCAACTTTCGGGAGTGTTTTTTTCATGAGTCACTCTGAGTTGAAAAAAGAACTACGGACTTAAGTTATAATCTAAACACTTGATTTTCAGGATAATAATTCATTATGACCAAAATGGTGCATTATGGTGTACCAAAATGGTGCATTATGATGTACCAAAATGGTGCATTATGGTATACCAAAATAGTGCATTTGACTATGACTGGATTTGGTTTACACTTTTAATACTCTGTTACTGATTTTACTATACAACTTCTTAAAAGTGCGACTGATTCACTTGACACCTTTTAGTTTCTCTTCCTGATTCTGTATACAGTAAGAAAATAATTGACATTTCAGTGTGGGATCATCTTTAACATTTCAAAGTTAATACTTTTCTTCCATACAGCCAAATAAAAAACATGAAAAACACCACGGAGGTTTGCCCTGCGGCTGGAGGCGTAAAGCCTCCAAAGAGCGTTCAGGGAGTACTCTCATATTTTAACCTCATCTGGACAGGTGTCAGCATGCCATTACTCATATGCGGCCTCTTATTATTGTAGAAGTCCACAATATCCGATATGATCCTCCGGGCTTCGGCCATATTCTTCGGTCTTTTCATTCTGTAAAGCCATTCCTGCTTGATGATGCCGTTCACTCGTTCTGCCACGGCATTGTCCGTCGGCTTGTAGTCCTCGGTCATACTGATGGATGCATGCACACTGTTAAGTTTTTCGACATAGGCATTACAACAGTATTGGGAACCGCGGTCCGAGTGGTGGGTCAACAGGCTCAGATCGGCATCGCCGGCCTGTTCTATGGCCTGACTGAGTGCTGCTATAGTATTGACAGCCACCAGGGAGTCCGAGAGAACCCATCCGATGATCTCATGGGTGAAGGCATCGGTTATCAAATGCAGATAGCACACTCCCTCATCTGTGTCAATATAGGTAATGTCTGCCACCCAGAGCTGATTGGGCTTGCTTACCTTCATGTCCTTTATGAGGTTCTTGTATTTGTGGTAATTATGGTTAGAGTCAGTCGTATGACGGCAACGCTCCGGCTTGAGCATCAGGCGATGGTCTTTCATCAACTTATAAAAACGGTCTCTGCCCATCATCTTCTCCGGATATACGTCCTTCAGCATTATAAACAACTTGTATGCGCCTATGCCCGGCGCATGTCCCCGGATTTCCCTGACCATCCGCACTATGGACGTATCCTGAAGCTCCCGACGCTTCATCTTTTCCCTGCTGACGGAATAATAGCCTACACGGGTCTTGCCAAACAGTCCGCTCAGAGACCCGATTGATTCCTTCGGGTGACTGGCGTGCAGGCTGTTCACTGCTTGGCGCCATCTTTTTTTAACAGATCAATTCCAAATTCTTCCTTGCCCATTCTCAACAGTTCTATCAGGCCCTCATTACGAAGTTCGGAATACGTAAGAGCCTTGCGCAGATTGACTATCTCACTTTCCAACTCTTCTTCTCTTGTCTTATTGGCCTTTGACGCTGCTGATTCTTCCTTCTTTGAACGCATTGACTTTATCTTGTTGATGACTTCTTCTGACAAAGATAGGCTTTTTGTGTCAAGTGGAAATTCTTTCTCCCATAAATGTAATGTTTGGGGGCAGATTATGCCATATTTCTTCGCAGTAAAGTTATATGACAAATTGTTCTCATACATGTCTCGCAAAACTGACAATTTGAATCTGGACTCATAACGACGGAATTCTTTCTTCTTCATTTTTATTACACTATTTAATTGTTAAAACAGTGTAAACCTTTTCTGTACTAAGTCAATATTGCTTATCTCTATGCACTATAGAGCAAATTAAACAATCTGAAACTCATAACCAACATATTATATCCTTTCAAGTTAGAAAGCATATCAATAAAACATAAATCCTAAACTTATTATCCTGGTATTTCGAACTAACAGGAAAAACAACTCAGAAGGAAAATTCAAACTACAGTCAACCTGACATTCTGATTCATCCGAGTTCTGTTATTACAAAAAGATGAAATTCTATTGACAAACCTATAAAAATCAATTGCCGGAGTTTCTGTCTCCTTCATTTTTCGTATATTTGCCATACAAATTCAGATTTAAAATCAAATTCAGATTTATGAAAAAGTTATTCTTTTCAGTATTATGCCTCTTGACGGTCCTGACCGCCGGTGCTCAAGTTCAACGCCCGAAGTTAGTTGTCGGAATTGTCATCGATCAGATGCGTTGGGACTATCTGTATTATTATTATGACAAATTTGGTGAAGGAGGTCTGAAACGACTTCTTGATGAAGGTTACAGTTGTGAGAACACAATGCTCCCTTATATCCCAAGTGTAACCGCTGTCGGCCACTCCACGATTTTCTCAGGTGCAACACCAGCTCTGTCAGGAATAGCAGGTAACTATTTTGCTATTAATGACAAGAATGTATACTGCTGCTCCGATAACACGGTCAAAGGACTAGACAGCAATGATTGGGACAGTCAGATGTCTCCCCGAAATATGTGGTGCACGACAATCGGTGATGTGCTCAAAATCTCAAATGATTTCAAGTCTAAAGTAATCGGCATTTCCCTTAAAGACCGTGCAGCGATCCTTCCTGCAGGGCAGAGTGCTGATGCAGCCTACTGGTGGGATCAGTCAGCAGGACATTATGTAAGCAGCACATACTATATGAAGCAACTTCCGGAATGGGTATTGAACTTCAACAAGGACCATCATACCGCCCTGAATTTTGATATCAAGACTACCACAAAACTTGGTGTCGACTATAGTTTTGATATGGCTAAAGCGACATTGGAAAATGAACAACTCGGCAAACATGATGTAACGGATATGCTCACATTGAGTATCTCCTCTACTGATGCTATTGGACATGCCTACAGCACACGTGGAAAGGAAAACTATGAGGTTTATATGGAACTGGACAAGGACCTGGCAGATTTTCTGAATATCTTAGACCAAAAAATAGGCAAAGGTAATTACCTGCTCTTCCTGACGGCTGACCATGGTGCCGTACACAATTACAACTTCATGAACCAACACAGAATACCCGGAGGGGGCTGGGATTATGAGGCTTCTACCAAACAACTCAATAAAGACCTTGAAAGTAAATTTGGTATTTCTCCGGTTATGTTTGAAGATGACTATCAGTTTTATTTTAATGATTCCATTATCTCCGCCCATGGACTGAAGAAGCAAGACGTAATCGATGAGTCCGTCAATTTTCTCAATAAAGATCCGATGTTCATCTATGCTGTTGACAATGAACATGTAGAAAAAGAACCTATTCCGGAAATCGTCAAGCAGCGCATCATCAATGGGTACAATCGTCAACGGAGCGGTGAAATAACAGTTATCCCACGTGCCGGATATTTCGGGGTCAGCCATCCATCCTCCAACTATAAAGGAACATCTCATGGAGAATGGAATCCATACGACTCACATATACCTTTGGTATTCATGGGGTGGCATATCCATCACGGAGAAAGTGAAGCACCTGTAGAGATGACAGATATAGCACCTACTATATGCGCAATGCTTCACATACAGATGCCTAATTCTTGCATGGGAACAGCTATTCCGGAAATAGTCAATCAAGGGAAATAAAGGTAGTTTTACACTCAACTTGACAAGTGAAAAGGGGGATGAGCCTTATATGGCACATCCCCCTTCTATATAAAACCTTAAAAGTAAATTCTGTTCAAGACATTATGATCTGCCTACTAAAAAAGTAAAAGTAGCATAAAGTCTACTTCTTTCTATTTCTTCGTGCGCCTGATATCAAAGAGCCAAGATAACTTGACAATGACATTGCCATAATTACTCTTTCCGAAATAATCTCTCTTCGAATTACCGAAAATATTTCCTAAGCCATAATAATAGCGAGCCTCCAGAAGAAAACGCCCTGCATGTGAAGTCACATACTCCATCCCTATACCACCAGCAATACCATAATCCAACTTATTTTCTACAGACATCGTGTCCTGTGCCCAAATGGTATTAGAACGCTGAGAAGTACCAGCCTTGATACGGGTTATTTCATCGTTGACATTAAAGTTGCTTTTAGTTGACTCACTCACATACAATCCGATTTGCGGACCTGCATTGACGAAAAACTGCATACCCTTCTCCTCTTTCCCCCATGCCAAATGAGCCAGAAATGGTATCTGAACATAATTAACTGTTCTGCTATATTGCTGTTCTTTTTTCGTTTTAGGATCAATTACCGCTGCATCCTTAATATCCACTATTTTCTCCTTCCATCCGAGAGAGGCATAGTTGATTTCCGCATAAACGGAACAGATCGTATTAAAATATTTTTCACATGTATATCTGAAAGAAAGGCCACCGGTAATGCCTCCATGATTATTCTGAGACACGCTTGGATTAAAACCCACATTACTCAGAATATACCCACCATTGAACCCCAGGCTGAGAACATCCCGATGCTCACCAATCTGGGCATCAGACAAAGAACAGAGGCAACAGAATATACTAATCAAAAAAAGGATCCTTGCTTTCATACTTTAATAAGCTATAGAATCAATGGTATGGTTGTACAGATAATGAATCAGTTGAAAGCTATCATTCTGATAACCACCCTTGCTCAACTTCACAAAGCGAAGAGGTGTCTGAACCGATTGATAACTACTCTGTCCATGAACGCCGGTGAAATTCATTCCGTATTGATGGCATCCCTGCAGGAAGAATTCAGCTTGATCATATCCTGTAATAGCAAAACGAGGTAGCCCGGAAGGCATCATCTCTGTACCAAACCAATTCTTATAGGCATTCTCCAGCTGTTTAGTCTTCTCATTAGCAGGATTATAATAAAAAGTCGTAGGAATATAGGTATCGTACCGATAAAACTTATCCAGATCATAAGGGACATACATCAACCATTCAGTATACCCGAACAAAGAAATCCCGAAACCCGGATATTTTGCAGTCATGGCATCCAACTTTTCTATAGCCGTATTCAGTTGTGGAGACCGGTCAGTATTAAGAATGACCACGTTCTGCTTAGTCCGATCAAATGATTTCACAAAATCATTCAACGGAGTGTCAAGACTGGTCAAACCATATTTTATATGTCTCTTCTCCAGCTCTTTCCTCAACTCCAAGGTAAAAGCACCCTTATCAGATGAGATATCCTTACAGTCAATGAAGATAGAATGACTATTAGAGAAACGGTTGAGATATACTTGTATGGTCCTTTTATTCAGCACATCCGGAGACTGGTAAACTTGATAGACTTGAGGATTCGCCGCCACTTCATTCCCTGTAATAGAAAAAGGAATAACCAATTTAATCCCATAGACCTTGCAGAAAGAAGCCAAAGGCGCAACTTGATTGGAATACAATGGACCGAAAATAATATTGCACTGATTAGCCCCCTTATTCAACAGTACCTGATGAATATCTGCATCTACGGGAACATTCCAAGCATGAATATCAGTTGAAATTCCTTGTTGTTTCAAATGATCAACAGCCATCAGCACACCCCTGTAATATTCAATCATGCGCTTGCCATCACCATCATTATTATGAAGGGGCAGCATGATACCGATACGAATGACACTACTCTTTCTAGCATTAGAAGAGGCTGAATAAGATATCGGCTCTGCTGTTTGATGAGCGGTTTTCACATCTGCTTCCTTCTTGGTAGAAGACTGGCTTTTATCATAAGGAATGAATATAGTATCACCCTTTTTAAGGGTATAACCCTCCAACTTCATTTCCGGATTAGCATCCATCAACTCTGGAAGACTGATGCTGTACTTCTTGGCAATACTGAAAACCGTATCTTTTTTCTTGACCTTATAAATGTCACGCCAGTTCAATGTCCCCTGAGCCATAATAAAAGTACAGGAGAACAAGGCAACACATAAAAAAAACTTTCTCAATAAATACTTCATAAAACCTGATGCTTTCATATACACCTACAAAAATACAAAAAAACATTTATCCAAAACCTATTCCTTCCTATCTTTTTTCCTTTTTATAAATTATTGCCTTTTCCCTTCTCTCCTATCTCTTATAATATGCCATGAAAAAAACTATAACACCTCACCTCCGAAAAATCAGAATCTTTTGATAAAACACTTTTCTACCTCCATATTTACCAGAACATACAATCTAGTTAAATCTTATTAAAAAAGAATCAAACAGTATTAGTTATGAACAAATGTTCATTATATTTGCAGAATAAAGATAATTTATATTAGCAACTTCTAATATGTCAAGACCCAAGACAACAAGAAAAATAGCGGACAAGCCCCACATAGCAGGACTGAAACCATACGGAATAACCGGAACGGCAAAAAAGTCTGAGGCCATATTTCTACTCTATGAAGAATATGAAGCCCTTCGACTTTGTGACTATGACGGATATAATCAATGTGAAGCTGCTAAATTGATGGGCGTATCCAGACCTACCCTGACACGGATATGTATGTCAGCCAGACATAAAGTTTCAGCAACAATCGTTGAGGGCCATCAGTTGATCATAGAAGGAGGAAAAATCGAAATCAACCACGAATGGATGAGATGCAATCATTGCCATTGCTTTTTCACAAAACAACAAGCAGGAGACTCTGCCTGCCCTCTATGTGGCAGCAATGACATTGAAGAAATTTCGGAAGACACCCGAGATAACGACATAGGAACACCCCTACAGGCATGTTGCAACAGCCATAGAAGAAGAAAGTCAAGATGTCAAAGATGGATAGGAAGAAAGGGGGAACACCTACATGAAAATAGCAATATGCAGTAAAGACAACACCATTTCAAGTGAAGTAGAGTCTCGCTTTGGAAGATGCAGATTTTTTGGACTTTATGACAGTATTGACCATTCCATAACTTTCATAGGCAATACGGCTGAATCACTGGCAGAAGGTGCCGGACCGGCCGCATTGGAATTATTGAAAAACCGGGGAGTTGAAAAAATCATATCCGGCAACTTCGGTTATAAACTTAAGGCGTTAGCTTCAGATGCCTCCATCCAGTTGATTGTTCTTAAAGAAAAGCATACCATAAAAGATATTATTCAATTGCTTCACCATTAAAATTTTATACAGAAAATAATTAACAATAACAAACAATGAAAAAGAAAATTGCAATACCAGCAGAAAAGGGAAAACTCTGTGCTCATTTCGGACACTGTGAAAAATTCTATATAGCTGATGTAGAAAACGGAGAGATTACGAAGGAAGAGGAAATCACGCCTCCTGAACACCAACCTGGTCTATATCCTAAATGGCTCAGGGGGTTAGGTGTTGAATGTGTTATCGCTGGAGGAATGGGAGAAAAAGCACAGAAACTATTCCAGGAAAACAGTATTCAACTCTATACAGGAGTGCCCGTTAAAACAACCAAGGATTTAACTCTTGACTACATTCACGGAACATTGAAAAGTGGCGTCAACACTTGTGATCATCATCATAAAAAGGGTCATGAAGAGAATAAAATGACAGAATAGCAAAGTGGATTTACTTAAAAGGAAGTGCCTGTCGCCATTGTAGTTTACCATCTATAACGACGAGACACTTCCAATTTATATTATGACATTAACAACAGTCATTGACAATCACACTTCAGAAACTGTTCCAGAAATGAATTCCGAACATGGTTTGTCGATATACATCGAAGATAAATCTTTCAGATACCTGCTGGATACTGGTGCATCTGATTTGTGGACCAAAAATGCCCGTCTGCTTGGCATCTGTGTAGAAGGCATTGATGCCCTCATCCTATCACACGGTCATGTCGACCACACTGGAGGATTACCTGCTTTCCTGTCACTGAACGAGAAAGCTTTTGTTATTGCATCAGAAAAAATCATTGAATATCAATATTTTTCCCACCGACATCCGACTATTGTAAACTTGAGCCCTCCTCAAGATATAATAAACACATACCGATCTCGCTTTCAATTCATTCATGATGATTATAGTCTCAATGATCATGTCAAACTTGTATTTACGAAGCAGAAAGTTTACCCTGTTCCGGAAGGTAACCGATTTCTATCTGTAGACAAGGGATATGGAGAAAGTCCTTACCTGGCAGACGATGAAATTGCCTTAGCCATTGAAAAAGACGGTGCACTGACAATCGTGTCATCCTGTTCACACGGAGGAATACTGAACATCATCCAGTCATGTGTCTTGTCCACTGGGATATCCAGAGTAAACGCCTTTATAGGAGGATTACATCTCATCGATCTGGACTCAGAAAAACGGGACAATGTAAAAGCCATTTCTGATTTCCTCAAGCAGAACTACCCAGACATAAACCTTTACATAGGTCACTGTACGGGAAAGACTGCTTATCACGAACTCAAAAAGGCTTTAGGAGGTCATGTTCACAAACTCTATTGCGGAATGAGACTGACTATCTGATAAAATAAATGTAAAAGACGAACGTTACCTCGCAATATTAATCTCTGTATCATCAGCATACCATAAGTTCAAAAATAAAATAGAAACTTCAAAGATTTAAAATTAAAAATACAAAAATTAAACCTACTTGTTTTATTCTCTGAAAAGAACAAATCAGTAGGTCTAAAATATCAAAATATTAAATTACTGTATAAAGTCAGTACGTAAACACGCTTCTTCCATCATTCTACAAACCATGCTAACACGAATACCAACGGAGCCTGCCAGTTAATGGCAATCTCATTGTGAGAATAATTCGCCTGTTCGTCAACCCAATCCGTCGCAGTCAATCCACCACCTACCAGATAGCCCGGCCACGGTGCTTCTATCCCATCGGAAGCCGAAACACTAAAAGTTACTGATTTCCAGTTAATTAACAAAATAACACACCATCTATCTTACTAATCAATGAAATAAATGTTAAATCAACTTATTCAGTGGAACTTTAATTGCTAATTCATATCTAAGAAATAACAGAAATCTCAATTTATGCCCAGCATTTCGAACATCTCCCCCATTTCTGAATAAGTGTAGTCCCTTTCCCTCTTGTGCTTACCTCTAAGAGATGAATTGGAATTCTCTATTGCCTTGCGAAAGCTTCCGCCTTGTTTTTCAAAATACTGATGGAGAGGGTGCGAGCGGAAAAATTTGATGGTCTTTTCGTATTTACATTTCTTATCCAACATAGCCCCAATGTCATCCGATGACGAAAATTTCTGTGTAGTATATTTGAAGTAGTAAAGGAAAAACAGCTCTGTACATCTATCAGTTTCAAAGAACCTGACTTCATAATCAATGCCTCTCTTGGGCTTCAATATATGAATGCCGTGATATTTCTTTTTCAATCGTATGTAGGCACACTTGCTTTTGGTATCCTTCTTTTTGGTATCCATGTCTATCAGACAATAAATTTTATTGTAACCCATCTGGATAGAGTTTTCTATTGTATGTTCCAATTCTCGAAGACTTGTATTCTTTGGTGAATCTGGTTTGATGTGCTGAAGGATTCGGAAGTCATCTTTTAAGGAGTTGAGATAGTAGAATTCCGTCGGACCCTCACCAATAACTATCGTTGTCTGTCTCTGATGTGCCATAATCAATCTAAGTTTATAAATGGTGACCCCAGTTCCGGCTTTGCACCAAGTTTGCCTATACGGTAGGAATTGTAAAGCGAGAGGTTCTTATGGAGACCGAAATCGTCAGCACGGGTGTAGACAGAGGATGCCGTATCATGTGATTTCTCTACGAACCACACATTATGGCGGTGCTCATTGAAGAGGTTCTCTGCCAATAGCGATGTTTCCTGTGAAGTGAAGATAAGTTGTGAATTATCCGAGTTATAGACAAAAACGTTCAGGTAATAGAGAAGCAGGTCATAATGCAGATCCTCACCCAGTTCATCCAGCATATAGATATGACTACCTGTGATGGCATCATAGAGATACTTCAAATCTGTGATGTATCTTATAGTACCTGCTGATTGACTGTCGTCCGGTAGTTCAAAGTATTCCTTGTTTGTGGTATTGACAAAGCTGACACTCTCTTTGTCGCCATTCGAAAGAATATGAAAATCAGAAATATTAAAATCAGCCTTCTTTAACATCTGCATATAGAATTTCCTACGGCGTGGATCCTTGTCAACGGATTGCAGTTGTACCACAACACTATTGTCATCCGTGTGCATCACCCCATGGACGTGATTTTTTATCCAATGATAGAGTGTTGCTATCGGTCTGGCATCGTCAGAAAGTGATACCTTTCCATAGGTAGACAAAACTGTATGATTATTGAGCGTGTTCTGGATGATGGTGTCAAGAGACTTCTGTTTGATGCCGATACCTGGACCGAACTTAATGGCAGCCTGTTCATCCTCTCCCCGAAAATGCCGTTCATAGAAAAGAGCCTTGGAACGTCTGGGATAATAGTCCAGTTTTTCGCTGATTATATAACGCTGATTATATTCGATAGTGTAGTCATATCGTATGCCATTCGTATAAAAGGACACATACATTCTTGTCGGTTTATCAGCAGTAAGAGCAAATGGATGGCCGGAGAGCACCTTGTCGTTTCTGTTGGTGCGTGCAGTAAAGAGCAAATCAAAAATATTCTGCAAAGCTTTCAACATGTTTGACTTTCCAGATGCGTTAGCACCATAAATAACCGCTAACTTGCTTAGATAGACACCATGTGCAGCTTCGACACGCATCCACTCTTCTTCAGAAGGACGCACTTCAAAGTCCATTTCCTGTCGGTCTTTTATAGAGTAATAATTCTCTACCCAAAAATCCTTTATCATAAGCTTAAAAGCTAAATATTTAAACTATTTTCGTAACTTTCCTACAAAAATAGGCAAAATATTCTAATAATACAAGAAAATTCAACTAATAATTATTAACTCCATTTATTCAGCGGACCCTATATACTGATTTTATACGATATTACTACTTTATTCTTATTATCCAATCCGCAACTTCCCTTTGGGATATTATCATCCTATGCTGGTCTGAAGTATGAAAATGGATTTCCTTTTCATTAGCGAAGATAGCACCCTTGCAAGCAGCTTTTGATAAAAACACCTGATAATAAAAAGAAATACCACAACCATCAAAACAAGAAAGACCTGTTCTCGGATTTATTAAAGATCACGGCAAACAGTACTTTATTAAGAATTTGCCAGATTGTAGAATAAAAAGAGACAGAAAAACAGGATTTGTTATTCACGATAAAGTTCATGTATCATATTAATATCCTTTTTTACAAAAAAAATGATATATTTGTACCCTGATAAACATAAAAGACCTTTACAAAAATGAAGTTAACAGTTTTGAACGAAAATTTTTCCATTTGATAACAACTGACACCGCGATATTTTTTATTAAAAAACATAAATCCATGAAACAAGTTATTAATAATAAAAGAAGGAGCCGTAATATCATTAAATGTTTCGCAACTTTTATTTTGACCGTACTTAGTCTACCTATTTCTGCTCAACCTTATCCTTACCAGAATCCACTCCTATCGCCTCATGAAAGAGCTATAGATTTATGTCATCGACTTACTCTCCAGGAAAAGGCTTCACTCATGTGTGACGAATCACCAGCCATTCCCCGACTTGGAATAAAAAAGTTTTTCTGGTGGAGCGAAGCTTTACATGGCGCAGCGAACATGGGTAATGTAACTGTATTTCCAGAACCAATAGCAATGGCAGCTTCTTTCAACGACCAACTGTTATATCAAGTATTCTCTGCCGTATCTGATGAGATGCGCGCGCAATATAACTTAAGAAAAAGCAAAGGAGAAGATGTCGAAAAATTTCACGGTCTTTCTGTCTGGACTCCAAATATAAACATATTCCGTGATCCAAGATGGGGACGGGGACAAGAAACCTACGGTGAAGATCCGTATCTCACATCCGTGATGGGTACAGCTGTTGTTCGCGGATTACAAGGCCCGGAAACTTCAAAATATCGTAAGTTATTGGCCTGTGCCAAACATTTTGCAGTACACAGTGGGCCAGAATGGAGCCGACATACAGCTAACTTGAACAATATAAGTCCTCGTGACTTATGGGAGACTTACTTACCGGCTTTTAAAGCACTGGTACAAGATGCGAAAGTACGTGAAGTAATGTGTGCTTATCAACGAATTGATGATGAACCTTGCTGTGGAAACAACAGATTGCTACAACAAATACTCCGTAATGAATGGGGCTTTAAATATCTTGTAGTTTCTGACTGTGGTGCCATTTCCGACTTTTATGTAAGTCACAAAACATCTTCCGATGCAACTCATGCTGCAGCAAAAGGAGCGCTTTCCGGCACTGATGTTGAATGTGGATACAACTATGCATATAAGAAACTACCAGATGCTGTAAACCGGGGACTTATCCCAGAAAAGAATATTGATGAACATGTTATCCGGCTTCTAGAAGGAAGATTTGAACTTGGGGAAATGGATGACCCCTCACTTGTAGAATGGTCAAAGATTCCAGCGTCAGTACTAAACTGTAAAAAACATCAAGAATTATCTTTAGACATGGCACGCCAGGCAATGGTTTTATTGCAAAACAAGAATAATATACTTCCTCTTAAGAAAAAAAATAAAATTGCCGTTATCGGTCCGAATGCTGACAACCAGTCAATGATGTGGGGTAATTACAACGGTACTCCTAACCACACTGTTACTATTTTAGATGGAATCCTGTCAAAAACAGGAAAGAAGAATGTCAGCTATTATACCGGATGTGATCTCACCAATGAGATGATCGTAGAATCACTTCTGAATCAATGTTCTATAAACGGTCACAAAGGTATAAAAGGAACCTTTTGGAATAATACGGAACAACAGGGGAAGATTGCATCACAAGAATTCTATACGAATCCAATAGCCGTAACCACTGCTGGACAACATGTTTTTGCGAACGGAGTTAACATGGAAAATTTCTCTGCGAGATATGAAACGACATTCACGCCAAAGCAATCAGAAGAGGCCGTAATTAAACTTGAAAGTTGTGGAGATTTTCAACTTCTCATCAATGGAAAGGAGATGGTTAGGATGCATACGTGGAGAACGACCCCGACAAGTACCACATTTAAAGTTGAAAAAGGTCAACATTATAAGATTGAGGTAAACTATAAATATGTAAACACATGGGGGTCAAACATGAAGCTAAACATTGGCATTGAAAGACCTATCAATTACTCAAACATTATTGCAAAATTAAAAAACATCAACACTGTCATATTCGTAGGAGGTATATCTTCCCAACTTGAAGGGGAAGAAATGCCTGTTTCTATTCCAGGATTCAAAGGTGGTGACCGTACAAATATTGAGTTACCTGACGTTCAACGGAATTTCTTAAAATCGCTAAAACAAGCAGGTAAAAAGGTGATATTCGTAAATTGTTCTGGTTCGGCTATCGCACTTACACCAGAGACGAAGAGTTGTGACGCCATCCTTCAGGCATGGTATTCAGGAGAACAGGGAGGTAATGCCGTTGCCGATGTACTCTTTGGAGATGTCAATCCATCTGGAAAATTACCAATCACTTTCTATCGCAATTCAGAGCAACTTCCGGATTTCACAAATTACTCAATGCAAGGCCGTACATACCGCTATATGAATGACCCTCTGTTTGCTTTCGGCTACGGACTGAGCTATACCAATTTTAAAATAGGTAAGGCGAAATTAATGAACGGAGATACTAAAGAACTTGTAATTCCTGTATCAAATATCGGGCCTAGAAAAGGAACAGAAGTCGTGCAGGTATATATCCGTAATATGGCAGACACAAAAGGACCTTTAAAATCTCTCAAAGCTTTTAAGCGTGTAAGTATAAACGCCGGAGAGACAACAACTGTAAAAATACCATTAACCAAAAAGTCATTCGAGCTATTCGATCCAGAAACTAATACAGTCCGTGTAAAATCAGGAAAGTATGAAATCCTGTATGGAAGCAGTTCTCGTGATATTGATTTAAAGAAAATAGACATTAACTTATAAAAATATTCCTATATTGTTGTGGACTATCCAGTCAATAGGTTCAAAACAAAGAATAAAACAAACAAGATGAAAAGGTTCATACTATTGCTATCCATGCTGATATCAATTGGATATGTTAATGCAGAAAATCTTCATAGATTTAAGATCAAAGTCAATAAACAAATCTGCTATATATCATTCTTTTCTCCAAGGATTGTCCGAATCGTAAAATCACCGGTTAACAGCACTCAGTCAATTGACAGGAAGAGTTTGGTTGTTACGATGACTCCGGAGAAAGACATCGCCCTCAGTTACAAAGAAAATGGTACGGATGTTACGATAAGCAGCAGCCAGTTGACAGTCATGCTCAATAAGAAGACGGGGAATATTCAATTTTTACACAAAAGAAAGAACCTGCTGCGTGAAAAAGGATGTTACTTTGAGAAACGAACTACTGGACAAGATGCCAACTCCTATAAAATAAATCAGACTTATACCCTTGACAAAGATGAACCGATCTATGGACTTGGAACCATCCAAGATGGAAAGTTGAACCGTCGTGGTACTCATATCTTCATGGAACAATCCAATCTCCAGGATTTTCAATATGTCATTCAATCCATTAAGGGATGGGGAATCTATTGGGATAATTACTCACGTGCAAAATTTGATGACTCCAACAAGGGTATGTCTTTCACTGCTGAGGTAGGTGATTGCATTGACTATTATTTCATGTATGGAGGATCTGCTGATGGCTTGAATGCACAGATGAGAGAGCTTTCAGGAAAAGTACCAATGCCCCCGATGTGGACTTTCGGATATTGGCAAAGTAGAGAACGCTATAAGAGTTCGAAAGAATTGCTTGATGTCTTGAACAAATACAGAGAACTAAAAGTGCCTATTGACGGTATCATCCAAGACTGGCAGTACTGGGGAAGCAACTATACATGGAATGCGATGGACTTTCTTTCAGAAAACTTCGCCAATGGCAAACAAATGATAAACCAGATTCATAAAAACAATGCGCACCTTATGATCTCAATATGGTCGAGTTTCGGTCCGGAGACAAAAGCCTATAAGCAACTCGATAAAGAAGGTTTATTATTCAATATAGAAACATGGCCACAAAGTGGATTATCCTTCTGGCCCCCACGCATGGATTATCCATCAGGTGTCAGAGTATATGACTGTTACAGTCAGAAAGGGCGCGATATTTATTGGGATAACCTGAAAACACTTTTCAATGATGGCGTTGATGCATGGTGGATGGATTCTTCAGAACCAGACTATTTCAACTCAAAGGATACGGATTATGAGCACATGACCGGACTTGGTTCTTGGCGCCGTGTACGTAATGCTTTTCCTTTATGCACTGTAAGTGGAGTATACAACCATCAGCGCGAATCATCATCTGACAAACGTGTATTTATCATGACGCGTTCAGCCTTTGCAGGACAACAGAGATATGGGGCTAACATGTGGAGCGGAGACGTGACATCATCATGGGATATGCTTCGTAAACAAATTCCTGCAGGATTAAACTTCTCACTGACAGGAGATCCCAATTTTAATACAGATATTGGCGGATTTTTCTGTGGCTCTTACAACACGAAAGGTCCAGGTTCGGCATCCCGTAATCCACAATACCGTGAACTATATGTACGATGGCTGCAATATGGATTATTTTGTCCGATCTTTCGTAGTCATGGAACAGATTCACCAAGAGAGATCTACTATTTCGGGAAAAAAGGCGAACCTATTTATGATGCCATCGACAAGAGTATTTGCCTTCGCTATAAATTACTACCTTATATATATTCTACAGCATGGCAAGTTACTCATAGTGACAAGAGTTATATGAGAGCACTAATATCTGATTTTCCTTCAGATAAAAAAGTGTGGAATCTGTGTGACGAATTCATGTTCGGTCAGTCGATATTAGCCACTCCTATCGTAAAGTCTCAATATACTGATGAACAAGTAATAAAAGAAGACGCTATGACGGGTTGGAACAAAAGAAGTAATACCCCGGATACATCTGACGAATATAAACCGATAGACTTTACAACTACAAAAGAATGCCAGAAATATCTACCAAAAGGGGCAAAATGGTATTACTTCTGGACCAATAAACTTTATGATGGTGGACAGAATGTCAATATTCAAACCTCTATAGACCAGGTTCCAATGTTTGTCCGTGCAGGAAGTATTTTACCCATAGGCCCTGCCATGCAATATGTTGGACAAAAACCGTGGAATAATCTTGAGATCAAAGTTTACCCAGGAGCAGATGCGACATTCACCCTCTATGAAGACGAAGGAGACAACTATGATTACGAAAAAGGAATCTTCTCTACCATTGAATTTCATTGGAATGAGAAGAAACGCCAACTTATCATTACAGATCGTAAAGGTCAGTATCCGGGAATGCTTCAGAAGAGAAAATTCAATATACAACTTATCGGAACCAGTCTGCAAAAGACTATTGAATATGATGGCTCAGAAAAGATTGTAAAATTGTAGTAACCAAGTAAATGAGAAAGATTCAAATTATCATATATAGAATGTCCGATGGACATTCTATATATTCCGTTTCAGCGTCCCAATCCCCTTACGATGATTGAATTAACCTTCTGACCAGGTGCCTTGTCGGCCTCAACAGGAAAATACACGGGCATATTCTCCTGTATCGGGAGGACATACAGAGTCAGCGTGGCAACATTCTCCGGCAACCGCCACAAGCCATAAAGGAAATGCCTGCCATTATAGAAGTTGTCATCAATGAGTTTACCATTGGCATACAGACGGGCACAATCTCCATGATAGTCGATATCCAACAAGCCTGTCTGCCTCAAGTTCTTATTCAGAATGCTCTTCAGGTCGATGCTATAGACAGAAGCGTGAGTGAAGTCAGAATCTACAGGTTCTTCTGCTACTTTATTAACACCTATAGAAATGTGACGTGAAGGCAGACCTTCCTTCTGCATTCGGAATCCTACAATCTCTTTCTTTCCTTGATAGTCATATTCTTCTACTGAAGGGTTCAGACGGAACCGACCTGCGGCAGAGTCCGTCAACAGATAAAAGGAGGTCTTCCCATAGTGAAAGACAGGTATCCTCTCTCCCTTCGGCAATACATTCTGCAATAGTTTTCCGTTGACTGAAAACTCTGCCGGGATACCTTTCACCTGAAAGAAATAATAGGATTCATTACCTTTTCTTCCTTTCTGTTTCGCCAGAAGTTGTGCTGTAGCATACTTCAGTTTGACATTGCCCAATTTGAGATTAACAGGGAAGATGGCTGACATACCTGCCGGTATTACCAACGGACGTTGCGGAAAAGTAACACCACAGACATGGAATGTGACATCAGTCTTTGCCGTAAGAGGTTGCAACCGCTCATAGTTATTTACAAAGACAAAAGCAGCATTCCCGTTATGGCGATACGACCAGCGAAGACGTGTATCATCACCCTGTCTAAAGACGGTACTATCAGGGAAGACAGGCATCATCGGAGCCAACAGTCCCCCGAAGTCAAGCATGAAAAGATGAAGTTTCCGCAAAAGATAATAATGAGGGTTGATTTGTCCAAACTCTCCAAGCGGAGCCTGGAAATCATACGTTTTCACAGGCAAATCATTATAATTAGTGGCTATAGTGCGCTGCGTCTCATTCAAATACATTCCCGTCCTACTTTCCGGGTTCGTACCACCATGATACATGTAGTATCCCAGCAAATTACTGCCGGAGCCGAGTTTGACAACAGCAAGAGAATAGGCATCCTGAGGATAAATGAAGATTCTACGATGATAACTGGTCATCATGCCGCCACCTAACTCACAAGTGAAATAAGGATACAGCAACACCTTTTGGGTAGAGGCTGAAACATTATGGCTATAATCAATCTGCTCCGAACCAATACTTTTATTGGCACGAGACGGATGAAAATGGAAAGCCTGCCAATAGTCACCGGTAGGGTCCGTGATAGCCCTGTCCCAGAAGCCGTCAGCATAATCGCCATAGAGGGGAATAAGTTCCCCAAAAGGTACGGCACTCTTCAACTCCGGCCATCCTGTACGGGTATAAAAGGGCAAGTCAAAGCCCACCTCCTTTGCTATCTTCTTCAATGACAACAGATAACTGGCATAGCCATGATACTCATTATCAAACTGTGCAGCAATGACAGGGCCTCCATCTTTCCACTGTAGTCCTTTAACTTGCGAAAAAATCTGAGCATAGAGAGTTTTCACCAACGACAGGAAAACAGGATCTTCCGACCTCATCTTACAATTCTTCAGAAACACCCAGTCAGGAATACCGCCATTTCTGACTTCCCCGTGACAGAACGGACCTATACGGAGGATGACTGGCATATTATATTTCTTGCACACCAGCAGGAAGTTGTGCAGATTGCGCTGTTCCTGCCAGTTAAACTGTCCTTCCACCTCTTCTATATGATTCCAGAAGACATAACAGGCAATCATCGTCACGCCACCTTCCTTCATTTTCATCACTTCCCTGTCCCATTCTTCAACAGGTACACGGGAATAATGAATTTCTCCCATCACCGGCATGACACGTTTACCATCCAGCATCAGACCGTTAGCGTCCCAAGAGACAACACGTTCCTTCTCCTGTGCAAAAGATACAAGAGAAAGGAACGACAAAAAAGTTACTAATAAATACTTATACTTCATATCCTTAAGAAATTATGAAGTTAAGCCTTACCCTCTATGATTTCTTCATTCGACAACATGGCATCAGCCCTTTGTCCAAAAGTTATAAAAAGGTAATGGCTCAACTTCAAAACTTTATTCCCCATCTACCATCCGGTACTTGGTGTGCAGAGGTTGTTGGTCTCCAGTTCCTTGGAAGGAATCGGATAGTAATAATAACGGTTAGTCTCTCCCACCTTACCACTTTCCAACTGTTTGTATCTTACCCCACTGCAGGTTTTGATTCTATCATCGAGCAAGCCCCAGCGACGAAGATCATAGAAGCGCTCACCCTCAACAAAGAACTCAATAGCACGCTGATGCTCCAAGTCTGAAAAGATATCATCATAGTTCATCGGTCCTGAATAGTCATTTAAATTGGCACGAAAACGGATCATGTTGATATAGCTGACAGCTTTCTGTAGATTTTTCTGTGTAGTGCTGCGAAGGTAACATTCAGCCAACTGCAAGATGACATCAGCATAGCGGATGGCACGCTCGTTGATACATGACAATGGTGGATCAGGCTCTGAAGTCTGAGTATTCCAGTTCTGATATTTCAGAATCCACTTTGTATTCCACTTATCTTGTGGAAAGATGTCACGGAAGTTCTTCATATAATAGGTACACCCTGGATAATCCCACGCTACGGACACACGGGCACGATAATCATAGTTACCATCTTTGTCCTTCTCTTCCGTTAAAATTTTCAACATCTGATCGGTAGGATTAGCCTCATACCATCCACCCACTTCCGGAGCAGCATACTCTTTCGGACGGGTATTAGTCTGTGCAGCATCAAGTGTTTCATAAGCCCAAGGATTAGAACCACCTACGTTGTCGATAGGAATCTCGAAGATGCTCTCTGCGTTTCCTTCATGACTGTCGTCAAAATTCCATTCATAATTTTTAACGAGCTCATAAGTGTATGGGGACTTCGTCAATGGCTCCAATACTTTGATAGCTTCATCAAACTTATTTTCATACAAATAAATTTTACCCATCACTGCATAAGCAGCACCCTTTGTCGGTTTTCCAATGTCGGTTTTCATAGGCAAGAAGTTGACGGAAGCCTGCAAGTCAGTAAGTGCCTGACTCCAGATTTCTTCCTGGGAAGATTTCTTCAGTGGAAATGTGGAGGTGACCTGAGAAGCAATCAGCCGCAATGGTGCATCCTTGAACTCCTTACCCAACTGGAAAAGATAGAAGCCACGCAGGAACAGACATTCTCCTTTCATCTTATTGACAAAATCTGTGGAGAGGATATCTTTCTTCTCATCCATCTTCTGCAACACAGTATTAATACGGTAAAGAGCGTTATAGAACTGATAAAACATTCCCTGTACAAGGCTATTGCCAGTGGAGTTGGTAAAGTTGTAAGTCTGATAGATTTCACTGATATCATTACGGAAGTCTACCTCATCCGACCTACTGATGCGTAACATGATGCCACGGGTACCATAATAGCCACCGTCCAGCCCATTCTTCAAAGGTGAGTAACAAGCCGTAAGAGCTTGACTGAAGTCAGATTCACTCTGCCAGAAAGTCTGGTCAGTAGTATTGTTTGGATTCGTTTGATCCAACTGGTCACTGCAGGAAACGAACAACGCTCCAATGCCCACTATGACCCAGATGATATATGATGTGATATGTTTCATAACACGATGGTATTAGATAATTAAAATGTTAAGTTAAGTCCCAACATAAAGGTTCTGTTGACAGGATAAGCAAACTCATCCATACCTCGCTGGTAGATATTGGAAGAATTGACATCAGGTGAATAACCCGAATATGGGGTGATCGTGAATAGATTATCAATATCGATGTACACACGGGCTGTCTTAATAAAGCCATTAAAGAGATTCTTTGGCAAATTATATCCCAATTGCACAGTGCGCAGACGTAAGTAAGTACCACTCTCAAGGAAGCGATTAGACTCAGAACGTGCATTACGATTCGGATCTGTCCACACAAGCCGTGGAACAGAAGCATTGTGATGCTCAGGCGTCCAGTAGTCTGTTACTTTCTTCAAGTAATTAGTACCACGGGTGACATCCTCCAACTCAAGGCGAGTGGCATTATAAATTTTATTGCCAGTCACGCCCTGTAGAGTGAATGAAAAGTCAAAGTTCTTATAGTTCACGGAAGCATTAAAAGAATAGGTAAAATCAGGGAAAGGACTACCACAATAGACACGATCAGCATCATTAATGGTTCCGTCATTGTTGGTATCCTTGAATTTGATGTCACCCGGCTCAGCACTCGGCTGAATGAGTTTACCATCCTTGACATAGTTATTTACCTCGTCCTGACTATTAAAATAGCCGTCACAAGGAATCAACCAGAAGCCACCGATAGGATAACCGGCAAGGGTTTTCGTGGTATAAGTTCCACCATGAATGGTACCGCCAGTGATGATCTGTGAGTCAGTACCCATGTTAAGCACCTTATTCTTGTTGAAAGTACCAATGGCATTCACGGAATAGGTAAGTCCGCAAGCAAGATTGTCTGTCCAGCCAAGATTAAACTCGAATCCTCTATTTCTGATTTTACCGGCATTGCGGACAGGATCATTAGCAGCACCCGTAGAAATAGGTATTGGTACCTGCAAAAGGATGTCTGAAGTTTTCTTTTCATAGTAGTCCATCGTCAGACTTAACCTGCTCTTCAAAGCAAGAAAATCAATACCAATATTAGTCATACCTGTAGACTCCCATTTGATGTCAGGGTTAGCAAAGTTCTTGGGGAATGCACCCGTAAGAATGCCACCTTTACCGTCAGGATAATTGATACCAGAAGTAACAACAGCAGCATATTGATAATTGTCAATCTCCTGATTTCCCAACTTACCATAGCCACCACGGATCTTCAATTCATCAAGCCAAGGCATATTATTCTTAATGAAAGGTTCTTCTGCCACATTCCAACCTAAAGAAACAGAAGGGAAGTTACCCCAGTGATGATTCTTGCCGAATTTAGAGGAACCATCCCTACGGATAGTAGCAGTGATAAGGTAACGATTTTTATAGGAATAGAAAGCACGGCCCAGCAATGATTCAAGAACAGCACAATAACTATTACCGCCAACATACAGTCCAGAAGCCGCGGCATCAAGTTCACTGATGCCTGTAGGCATTCCCTTACCGGAACCGTTCAGATAACGATAATTGTTTTTCATATAGGAATAACCTCCCAACAAGGAAATCTTATGATCACCAAATGTACCATCATAAGTCAACAAATTTTCTAGCAGAAGATCACGTGTACGTGTCTGCTGCTCCTGGCTTTGTGTAATGCCGTTCTTGTCAAGTCCACAATCGTACACACCTATATAATAATTATAGCGGTAAAACTGGAAGTCAGGCGTGAAATTAAGTTTATATTTCAATCCTTTAATAGGTTCTATAGTAAGGTATACATTGGCAAACACCTTTGCATTGTTGGAATTCTTCCTATACAAACTGCGATCCGAGAGCACCATAGGGGAAGACAGATTGACAACATCACCATACATGGCACCATAACCACCAACACGAGTGTTATCGTACTTTGCCAGAGTAGGTACGCATTGCAAAGCACGCCCCACAGCACCACCACGGATATCAGAATTCATCGGTTTGTTGGCGTCATAGGAAAGGATTATATTCGTACCTAAATCGAAAATACCTTTCCGCAGATCGAGTTTGCTCTGCATGGTATAGCGTTGAAAACCTGTTGCCTTCATCGTGCCATCCTGGTCAGTATAGCCAAAACTATTGTAATAGGTAGAATACTTGCTTCCTCCCGACACAGAAAGATTGTAATTCTGCATCAATGCAGGTCCAAAGAGAAAGTTCTGCCAGTCATTGTCTTCCTTATGCTCCAGATCAGTTGCCATTTCCAAAGGTTGCAGACCAGAGGCTGCACGTGCCCTCGTTGTCACGTCTGCCCATTCAGCAGCATTGCAGAGGTCCAGATATCGGGACGGCGCATTGACACCAAGGTTGGCAGAGAGGCGGATATTAGGCACTCCGTCCGTATTGGTACCGCTCTTTGTGGTGATGATAATAACACCATTTGCAGCACGGGATCCATAGATGGCTGATGAAGAGGCATCTTTCAACACATCAATGCTCTTGATATCATTCGGATTAATCTGGTCAATGCTCGACATGTACATGCCATCAACGATATAAAGAGGTGCAGAGTTGTTAAGTGTACCTATACCCCTAACCATGATGCGTGAACCACTTCCCGGATAACCACCTTGTGACACTACATCGACACCAGCAATCTTACCTTGCAAAGCCTGACCGATAGTAGCATTACTCTCAGTATTCAATCCGTCGGCATTGATATTTGCAACAGCACCTGTAAGATCAGCCTTACGCTGTGTGCCATAGCCGATGACAACGACCTCATTGAGGGATCGGTTCTCCTCCATGAGAGTTTCTGTCTTCATGGATGCATCAGTCACAGAAACTTGCTTTGTGACAAAACCTATATAAGAGATAATAAGGGTTGCCCCCTGTGGAACATTCATTAACGTGTAGTTTCCATCCAAATCAGAAACAGCACCGTTAGAGGCTCCTTTCACTATGATAGTAGCACCAATGATAGGTTTACCATTAGAGTCCACAATCTTACCTTTAACCTGGGGGATGACATTCCTCTGATTCACATTTTCTCCATTGGATTTCCACCCAGGTGTATTGCCATAAGCACATACCAAGACGGACTGTACCAACATCATACCAAATACGAAAATTAGTCTCTTTCTCATGTTTTTAGATATTAAGGATGATTACAATAATATTGTTCAAAAATATATAGAAAATCAATGCTCTCAAACACAAATTTACAAATTATACATTAAAATGTCCAATAGATTTTCCCATTATTTCAATGGACTATTTTGCTATTCCATCTTCATGAAACTCATAAAGGCAGTGATACCCTGGTGGTTAATATCCCTTTGCCGTGCCTCTTCCAGATAACGGCAGCAATGGCGATTATCACCAAGACCATAGTAGCCCAAGGCAAGGAGGTATTTGCAATGCACCTCATTCTTGTCCTGCAACGACTCGTCCCAAATGAGAAAATCAGGGAGGCTCACGGCAAAATAGTCAATGGTCACCTTATCGAAGAGGTGCTTTTTACCATAATTAATAAGCCCATAAAACTTGCTATTCGCTTGTCCTTTTCTGCCAAGTTTCAACAATGCCATCCCCTGATAAAAGATCTTATCGGGTTTTGCATCGTTGTAGTAAAGGGCAGCTGAAGGTTTCTGATGTCCTTCAGCAGCTTTCTCCCACCAAAAACGCGCAGACTTGTCGTCACCCAGCCGCTCATAGGTGACACCCAGCAAATAGAAAAAATCATTCTCCGGAGTACCAAAAAGTTTGCCTTCACCCAAATGAAGAGGATAGACAAGACATTCTTTCAATAGAGAAATAGCCTGTTGACAATCACCTTTGACAATACACTGCTTGGCAAGTTCCACACGAGAGATCTGATATTGGCAACTGACCTTCCCTTCTCCACCTTCCCAGGGATGAAAGATGTGCCCGTCTATCAACTCTTTTGCTTTCTGGTAGTCACCCGTCTGATTGAGCAGAGTGATCTCTTCCAGCAACAAATCATCACGCTGGTTGACAAGTTCAGGATATTTCATAAAAATTTGCAAGCGGTCCTTATGAGGTTTTTGCATCTTCTTGAAGAGTTGGTCAAGTTCGAGAAAGAGACGGGCATCGGTAGAATCAAGTCGGAAAGCCTTTTCCATACAGTCGATTGCCTTCTGAGCCTCATGCAATTTGTTATAGTAGCCAAGAGCGAGATTACGCCAAACCAAAGCAAACGATGGTTGTAACTGTGCGGATAGGTTCCATAACTGGATGGCAAGAGCATACTGCCGTTTATCATAGTAAAGGCATCCCAGATAGTAAGGAGCCTTTGAGCCCTTTGGGTTAACTCTGATAGCAGACTGCAAAGCCAACACGGCCTCAACACGATTTGGAAAACAGTAAGTACTGTCAGCAGCTTCAGCCTGCAGGAAGGTGACCTTTGCCATTTCGACAACCGTAGAAGTCTCTTTTTTATCATTAAGTTGTTCCACAATATGGAACGAGAGATGAAGTTGTGCCCATCCTTTGAAATACAACGTCATTGGAGTAAAAGCATTCAACGATATCGCCAAGTCTGCTATGTCAATAGTCTCTTGCCATCTGCCTGCCTGGGCATAGTCAAGAAGAAGTTCCTCATAGTTATTAGGCATTCCATGCATCATGGACTCCATCTCTGCAAGTTTTTCTTTATCATTTGTGAGCAGATATTGTTCATAGCGTACACCATAGTTGAAACGGTCCAGTAGCAAAGCCCTGTCACATTCCATCAATGCTTCTTTCTTTTTTCCGGAGAGACGCAAGATAATAACTTTCAGGGCATACGCCTTATGGTTGTGCAGATTGTTGATGAAGGCACGATTGACTTCATCGAAGGCATCATCCAGCCGACCATCCATCACACTGATCTGTGCAGCATTGAAATAACCGGCATCCGCCCACGCCTTATTCCACGTCGATTTCCAGAACCAGTCGTAAGCCTCTGCCATCTTCCCCTGATACTTCAAGGCAAGGGCAAGGTTGTATAATGGTTCCCCATCATACGGATTCGGATTGCGCTGGAAGAGCACCCGTTGTGCTCTCCGTAAGTATTGTTCTGCCAAGGCAAACCGTCCACGACGCAGATAGAGCAATCCCATGGCATTGTTGCAACGGCAGTCATCTGGATCACGACGCAAGGCTTCCTCATAGTAGTCCACGGGATTATAAGTGGCATGACGATACTGCTCCAGATGAAGTCCTGTCAGGAAAAGTTGTTCCGTCGTCTTCACATCCTTAGGAGGCAAGGCTGCCTGTGCCGGATCAGGCAAAGGTCTGATCATATCCGGCTCACTATGCCAAGAGAGAACTTTCTTTCCCGTATTCACATCCCTCACCACCAAAGAGAGATGATCCGAAGATGTTTCTTGCACGTTAACATCCTCACGAAAAAGTTGCTCGGGTGAGATTTCCTTTTTTCCCTGGTAGATAACCTTTCCGCCGTCATCTTTCAAAAGTACAGAATAAGTTCCCTTACCTGTAGCAAACAGACAAAGGTCAGCATGTCCACTATCCTTGGTAATGAGATTGAAGATCATATCTTTGGAAGCCTGCTTCACGATACCAAGTTCACGATATGGCATAAAATATTGAGAAAAGTGTTTCTCTTCATAAGGCATCAGCCAGGAAAAGTCAGGTTGGTTCTCTGTATAGACACCAGCCATCAGTTCGATGTAAGGGCCGTCAGTTTCAGTAAGGTTTCTATCCCAGGCCCGTCCAAAATCACCATTACCCCACGTCCATTGTTTCTTTCCTGGACTCAGTCGATGATTGGCAACATGTAACATCCCAGCTTGCGTATCATTCTCATAACCTCCCACATAGTTGTATCTCGAGTTGACGGCCATATAAGAAGTAGGAACCTTCAAGTTTTTGTAATTGGAAATATCGATACCGGAGCTATAGTCCATTTTATAATAAGTACCCGTAGCAATAGGAAAACTGCTGACAGCACGTTTACCATGGTCGAAGACGGCATTAATATCAGGAGGGAAAACGCTCTGGTAAGCATCATTGACCGCCACAGCAGGATTTGCCCACCACAGGAAAGTCTGCGGAACAGCGGTACGATTGTACACAACCCCTTTTATCTCTATGTAAGCCTTATCCGGATAGAGAGTGACACCAGCCATTCCTTTCTGGTGAAACATACGTTCCTGTTCATTGAGCCATACCGTAATCGAGCCATCACTATTCTTCACAATATCTACATCAACAGGCAGGAAAGTGGAAGGACGGTGATGCTGAGGCCAGTTGAACTCTATCCCTCCACTCACCCACGGACCAGTAAGTCCTACCAATGCAGGCTTGATGACATGATTATAATAGATGAAATGTCGTTTTCTGATCTTATCGTAAGCCATCTGTATACGTCCTCCAAGTTCAGGAAGCATCATTACCTTAATGTAGTCATTCTCCAGGAAGATAGCATGATATTCCTTGTCTGTCCTCTTGTCTGATATTCTTTCAATCATCGGATAAGGATAGACAACGCCAGAAGAGCCTTGATAGACCCTCTTCTCACAGAATATTGGTTCCTTCTCAGGTTTTCCTACTTCATAGGTAGGGATACTAACAGTTTCTTTCCAAACTTTTATCATAACCATTCCATTATTTATGATTTACATAATACATCCTCTATCTCCTCCAGACTCTTACCTTTTGTCTCCGGCAGATGACGAAAGAAAAACAAAAATCCTACAAGACATATAGCCGAATAGATCCAAAACGTGCCAAAGCTGCCCAATGAACGATTAAGGAAAGGGAACGAGAAGGTCAGCGAACAACTGCCTATCCACAAAACAAGGGTACAGATAGACACAGCATGCGCCCTGATTTTATTGGGATACAGTTCTGAGATAAGCACCCAGGTGCAGGGACCCAGTGTCATCGCATAACAAGCAATGGCTGCAACAACAAGGATGACCATCAGTAATCCAGACACATGCAGATAGTAGCAGATTCCTAAAACAAGGTATATGGAACAGAGAGAACCTGCCCCGAAGAGCATCAGGAACCGACGTCCCACCTTGTCTATAATAAAAACAGCAATAATAGTAAACACAACGTTGGCAATACCTGTGATAACAATATTGAACAGAATATCACCCACGGAATAACCGGCTGCCTGGAAGATTTCCTGAGCATAATTAAAGATAACATTCGTGCCACTCCACTGTTGGAATACGGCAATAAAAATGCCCAGGAAAAGGATTCGCTTATAGTTACGGCGAAATTTCTCTGAGAGTGTGCTACTACCTTCCTTCACAGGAGCTATAGTTGACGCTTCCACAGCCTGAGAAGCATACGCCGTTCCACCAATCTTTTCAAAAATAGAGAAGGCCTTTTCCTTTTGCCCTTTCATCAACAACCAACGGGGACTTTCCGGAATAAAGAACAATAGTACAAAAAACAGTCCTGCCGGTATCGTAGCGGCTCCGAACATCCAGCGCCATGCCATCTGCCCGTTCCACGAAGCAAGAATGTAAGCTGGTGTTGCCGAAGGGGAAATCGGATCGGCTGTCTGCCAATTGATAATCTGTGCAACAAGTATTCCCAAGACGATAGTCAACTGATTAAGTGATACCAACTTTCCCCTGATATTTGGTGGTGACACCTCAGCGATGTACATTGGAGATAGTCCAGAGGCTAGTCCGATGCCAATACCACAGAAGGCACGGGCAAAAAGAAAAAAGCCAAAATGCCGTGACAAAGCCGTTAGAAAGGCAGAAACCAGAAAAACGAGTGAGGAATACATCAACAAGCGCTTTCTTCCCAATCGGTCAGCAAGTTTTCCACAGACCATCGCGCCAATCATACAGCCCAGAAGAGCTATGGACATCGCCGTACCCTGTTCAAAGGAAGAGCCAGATATATGAAAATACAATTCATAGAAGGGCTTTGCACCACCTATGACTACCCAGTCATAACCGAAGAGAAAACCTCCCAATGCTGATACCAGGCAAATAAAATAAATATAACAATGAGGTCTTGTTTGCATGTCTTAATGATATGATTATTCCTATTCTGTTGTTTTCCTGCTACAAAAGTATAACAAGTTATCTGACTAACAAATAGAAAAACAGGGAAAGAGAAATGGATTATTTTATCATTTTCTACTTATCTCCAAATACTTTACTTATATTTGTATACAGAAAACCTAAACTATCAAGAATGACATTAAAACTTAAAGACGGATTTACCGGAGAAAGGTCGATTGTATTGCCTCGGATGGTCATCGAAATGGAAGAGAAAGACCCATTGGTATCTAGCTTGATTATCACTGATATAGGCTACTATCCCAATGCAAAATATCATTTCATCGAACGGAAAGAACCCATTAACCAGAACGTACTCATCTATTGCGTAGAAGGGAAAGGCTGGTTTCAACTGAAAGGCAAGACGAACCTCGTGCATGCCAACCAATACTTCTTCCTTCCTGCAGGAGAGCCTCATTCCTATGGGGCCGACAAGAAGGAGCCATGGACAATCTACTGGGTACACTTCAAAGGCTCACATGCTCAAATCTATACAGAAGGGTGTCAGGAACCTCAGGATATAGCTCCTGACAGTGATTCTCGCATCTTTGAGCGAAACCATATCTTCGAGGAAATATTCCATACTCTCGAAAACGGATACAGTCGGGAAAATATGCGCTACACCTCTTCCCTTTTCCACTACTACCTAGCTTCGATGAAATATCTGCAACAGTTCCGAAAATCAAAGGAATATAATCAGGAAATGGGGGTCAACGACGACAACTTGGTCAACGCTTCCATCCACTATATGAAAGAGAATATAGAGCGGAAAATCACCATTGAAGAACTGTCACAATATACAGGTTACTCCACTTCGTATTTTTCAAAACTCTTCAAAGAAGAAACTGGACACAGCCCTATCAACTACATCAATCTGTTGAAAATACAGAAAGCTTGTGAAATGCTAGATTATACGAATATGCACATCAATCAGATATGCTTCAAGATCGGCATAGAAGACTGCTATTATTTTTCCCGCCTGTTCAAGAAAATCATGGGTATGTCTCCTAAAATATACAAGAACAGGAAAAGAACCTGAAGCACATCATGATTCGACACATACTTCTTATTTTCCAGTCCAATATGAGAAACTTATATCATCAACAAAATGATCTTTTTCAGGTCTTTTTGCAACAACACAAAACATCCTGCTATGAAGAAAACATTGGCGTTAGATCTAAAATTTATTGCTTAAAAAATCCATTATAAGTGCTGCCATTTTAAAAAAAAATAGTACCTTTGGAGTCAATATTTTGCCAGCCTTTTTAAAGGTTGCTCTTAATTACTAATAACATGGACCAAAATCAAAGCGGTAGCAAACTCTACCTTATTTCTATTGTAATAATCGCAGTGCTCGGTGGACTGTTGTTCGGATATGATACAGCAGTAATCTCTGGAGCAGAAAAGGGTCTCCAAGCCTTTTTCATGGGAGCAAAAGATTTCACCTACACGAATGGTTGGCACGGATTCACGTGTGCCAGTGCGCTCATCGGATGTGTCATAGGTAGTAGTATTTCAGGTATATTGGCATCAAAATGGGGACGTAAAAAGTCTCTTATTTTTGCAGGTGTCATGTTTTTCATTTCTGCTCTGGGTAGTATGGACCCGGAATTTCTTTTCTTCAAATATGGAAAACCTACCTATGAACTGCTTATTATGTTCAATCTCTATCGTGTAATCGGTGGTGTAGGTGTGGGATTAGCATCAGCTATATGCCCGATGTATATTGGAGAGATTGCTCCGTCGAATATCCGTGGCATGCTGGTTTCCTGGAATCAATTTGCGATTATCTTTGGTCAATTAGTAGTCTATTTCGTTAATTTCATTATCCTGGGAAACAATGTCAATCCTATCATTAATATGGTAAACGGAATCAACCAGATTATGAATCCTGAGGCTGCTTCATGGGCCATTGCGACAGGCTGGCGATATATGTTTGGAAGCGAAGCTATTCCCGCTGGATTATTTACCATCCTTATCTGCTTTGTACCGGAAACCCCACGTTATCTGGTCATGATAGGTCAAGACAGCAAAGCCCGGCATATCTTATCGAGAATTAACGGGAGTGCTAAGGCTGACGAAATCATTTTAGAGATAAAAGATACCATTAAGGTAAAAACTGAGAAACTGTTTTCGTATGGTTTCTTATGTATCTTTATCGGCATTATGCTGAGTGTATTTCAGCAGATCGTTGGGATTAATGCCGTACTTTATTATGCACCCCGCATATTCCAGGATATGGGTATGCAAAATCCTATGGTCCAAACTGTAATTATGGGTATAGTGAATATCTCGTTTACACTGATAGCTGTATTCACTGTAGAGAAGTTAGGACGCAAGCCTTTGCTCATAATAGGCTCTATCGGAATGGCTGTCGGTGCTTTCGGGGTAGCTCTTACCTTTGGAAATGCAGCATTGCATACGGTGACTATGCTCAGCATCATGCTGTATAGTGCATCCTTCATGATGTCCTGGGGACCGATCTGCTGGGTATTGATCGCAGAAATATTCCCAAATACAATCCGTGGCAAAGCTGTAGCAATAGCCGTGGCATTTCAGTGGATATTCAACTGGATTGTCAGTTCAACGTTCGTGCCGATGTTTAACATGCATCTTACTCAGGGCGACAATTTCGGACACTGGTTTACATACGGACTTTATGGAATCCTCTGTGTGGTAGCGGCCATATTCGTTTGGAAACTCGTTCCTGAAACCAAAGGAAAGACACTTGAAGATATGAATCAGCTGTGGCGTAAGGAAAAGACAGACGATAACAAAACTGTATCAGAATGAAATGAAACCAGAGATCAATTCTGACCATAAGTTTCTTTCATAAATTATTACGCAGGAGGCAAGCACTGATTATAGGTGCTTGCCTCCTGTCTTGTATGAACTTACCGAAAAAGATAGAGCCTTTTATCTATAGGAATATACCTTCACATAAAAAACTTAAAATCATTGTTAGATCTTCTTTCCAATCCCAAATGTATAACCGACAGTAAGTCCAACCGTATTATAAATCTTCTTGCCAAGGTGCCCTGCCAAAGTAATTCTTATATGCCGATATAATTCTATACCTACTCTCGGAACCACGCCACATCCTTGTACATCATTATCATCATCCTTGTACATCATTATCATCATACTTATAATCATACCATCCAGAATCGACTATATCATACTGATTAAGACCTATACCCAAACCAACAAATGGAGAAATATTTTCTCCAGATCTCCAATTATAATCCCCGAAAGCAGTCAATGAAATAGTCCTACACTTGACATCCAACTTTTTATAAGATGTAATCGCCTGACCTAAATAGGCTTGTAATCCAATATCTATTGGACAAGTTCTAAGATTCCATCTTCCTTCAAATCCAAATGAAGGACCTATTTTCCGACTTCCTGCTTCTGATGACAGACCATAAGTCGTACCTATAAACGGATTTAACTCTATAGTCCTTTGAGAAGGGTTCTGTCCATACACCTGTAGGGCAAAAACACTTAATAAAATAAGCAAATCTTTTTTCATACCAATTTCCTTTATCTATATCATGTCATCATGACATATTTTTGGTACTACAAAGTTACCCTATTTTATTCAAAACTCAAAATCTGAAAGAAAAGAAACACATACAAATCATCAACTTTAAATCAAAAGAAATCAACAACTAATTTCCTATAAGTAAAGTAATGCATATAAAGTAATTAATATTACGGAATATCCTATATTTATTTTCCTACGTCTCTGATATTGAAACGCAATCCAACACTGAGGTGAAAAATAAACGGCTTATCCTTGTAAATAGTCTGCAATGGACTTCCATTTCTGAAATAGTAAGCAACGCCTGGCTCTACATATAAATTTATATGAGGTACTAAATTATATTCCACTCCGGCCGTACCCTTTACAGACCACTGCAGTTGGTGCATTTTTACATCATCTTTTGTTGTAGAAATCAATCCATCGTTGACATAGTACTTCGTCTTTGCTTTACCACTGACCATTTTGTCGACACCTCCACCGGCAGTAACATACACATCAAAATGATCTTTTCTCCAGAGACTGTGACTGGCAGAAAGTTGAACCCCGACATAATGGAGTTTCTGATGAGTTTTATACTCCTCTGTCGAATTGCTCTGGGTTTCATCAGACGATAAAAAACTATAGACAAGTCCGGCATGCAAACTCAACTCATTTGTCACAGGATAACCCAGTGACACACCCAACTTTACAGGTTGGTCATAGTGAGTCTTGGTTTGCAATTTATCAATACCATACACAAGACTATTTGTAAGAGAATACATTTCACGGTCAGGAGGTCCATAGGGAGCAACATCAGCTAAAACAAGTCCCTGACCAGTTGGGCCGGCATCTTCTCCCATTGCACCTGAACAGAAAGGACCGAGACTGATATGTCGGTTTCGATGATGTTTTACAGGGAAAGGTGGAACTTTCGAATATTCATGGGAACCATTCTCATTCTTCTTGTTTTTTTGAGAGTGATCCTGACCTTGACCATTCTGTCCGGAAGATGGTGAGATTTGAGAATACAAGGAATTCCCCCGGGAATCGGAAGTTCCGGATGAAACATTTGCAGACGAATCAGAAGAGATAGAAGTCTTTCCTTGCCCCAACTCACTCACCTTAGCAAGAAGGCTAGAAGAAGAATTTGTCGGAAGTACATCTACATTTCCGCTTCGAGAAGAATAGGCATTAAACTTCGCCCTGACAGAAGCTACGACTTTACCTACCGTACTCTGGTCTATATCCGGTTTGGACTCTGGACAAACTTTCTTTAAGGTAGAATAATTGTTTCTATTTTGTGATTGGGAAGATTCAGATTTCTGTGCCGTTTGTTGTTCTGTCCCTTCATGAGTTACGTGAATATTATAAAACAACAATCCTATAATGAGGACAACGGCAACAGCAGCTACAGAACGAGCTATCCAAAGAGAAACCATCCGAACTTTTCGTTTCGGTTTCAATTCAGGCATCAGATTCCGCTCCCCCATCACTTGCTTCACATCTTGGAGCAGATCATGAGGAGGATCCTTTTCATAGTCGTCTAAAAGACGGCGCATATCTCTGATCCATTGATCTTTCATTCCCGTGCCTTATTTAATTGATATTTCTTGATCATCCGAGTCAGAATGACTCTTGCCCGGTGAAACTGAGAGGCCGAAGTATCAGGTTTGATATTCAGCAACTGCGAGATTTCGATATGACTCTTTCCTTCAATAGCATAAAGATTAAATACTTCTCTGCAACCCGGTGGAAGATGTCTGATCATCTCTGAAAGCACCTCAGCACTCAGCCCTGTCAAATCTGGTTCTTCTTCAGGCAAATCAGGCAAATCATGGATATCCATCCTGACCATCTGGGAGCACTGTTGATGTCGGAGAAATTGAAGAGACTCATTGATTACAATACGTGTCATCCACGCTTTAAGAGAACCCTTTCCCCTGTATGTAAAAGAACTTATACGAGTAAAAATTTTAATAAAGCTCTCCTGTAAAACATCTTTCAGATCATCATCATCCGAAATATAACGGAAGCCTACTCCTGTAAGATAACTGGCATATTCAGCATATAGCAGATCCATCGCCGAAGCATCGCCCTGGTGAAAAAGTCGGATAATCCGCTGTTCTTTGTCAATTTGCTCACTATACATCCATCAAGTTCCGTTTACCATTTAATAAACGGTTAACCTGTCATTTTCGTGTACGATATTTAAATTGATGGCTTCTTTCTCCGTCAAATGAATTCCACTTTAATGTAAAAGTTTCAAATTTCCCCTTTGTATCCGGAAGGGAATCCAGACGGAAAGCAATGATTCCATCTCCTAATCGTCCACCATTATCACCCTTAGCATTCTGATGAAGAACCAACTCATCTGGAGAACTTCCTTTCACCAAATTTAAGACATGGACTGCTCCATTCCCAAAGTAAGTCCGGAAGTTAACCGTAAGATACCCGTCTTCTACGACCGTCATCCAACTGTTAAGAACATCCAAAGGATCTTTTCCATAGGCAGAATCATTTTTCAAGCCATAACTGCGAGCGATCGGTTTAGTACGAACACTGTCTATCCAAGTGACATAAACATTCTTCAAACTATCAGCAACGATTCCATTATTGAGTTCGTTGTCTCTCGGATCTCTTATTCTCACTAATGCTCTAAGCTCCTTGCTGCCGTAAGGAGAAGTACTCATATTGACCGGATAAAGCAATGTGGAATCATCCAACTGCAAGAGCAAATGGCCTTTTGAAGAAGTTTTCAGAGTGACTAAGGCATTCGCACCATTGTAGTAATAATAATCGTCATCGTTATCTTTCAAACATGATTGTAAAGAGATGACCGTTGTGAACATAACCAATCCTATTCCCAACAATTTCAGTGTTTTGTTCATTTTTAATTCTCCTTTTTCGTTAATCTACTCGTTAAATGCAAAACCAGGCTGAATCTTGCAAGAAAAAGATTTTTTTTCACATCAAGCACAATCAACTTATAGTTACTTTTCATACCATAATCAGAATATTTTTTGTAATTTTGCCGCCAAAGGTAAAGAGAAGTCCGACTTATACATCAAGGCGAAGTGACACTCTGGAGAACCGGTAGAAAAATATAATATATGACTATTCTTGTTTTTACACTTATCTTACTGGCAGGAGCATACGCCGCCGGATTATTGGGATCTTTGACAGGACTGGGTGGAGGAGTTATTGTGATACCTCTTCTTACACTGGTTTTCCATATTGATTTCCGTTATGCCATTGGAGCAGCTCTTGTAGCTTCTATCGCCACTTCCTCAGGATCAGCCAGTGCATACGTCAAAGAAGGTATGACAAATATTCGTCTGGGAATGTTTCTGGAGATTGCCACAAGTATTGGAGCCGTAACAGGTGCTGTAATTGCACTCTGGATGCCCACAAATACTATCGCCGTCATCTTCGGTTTGGTTTTGATCTTGACCGCTGTAATGCAGCAAAGACAATCTACTGATCATGAGCATGTCACTGGGAGTAATCTGGCAAGAAGATTAAGGCTCTTCGGAACATATCCCACTAAAGAGGGAACCAAGAGTTATGAACTCACCCATGTCACAGGTGGATTTCTGACGATGATTGTAGCAGGAATTCTTTCAGGTCTGTTGGGCATCGGTAGTGGCGTATTGAAAGTTCTGGCTATGGATAATTTCATGAAAGTACCATTCAAGGTAAGCACTACGACAAGTAATTTCATGATTGGGGTCACCGCAGTCACTTCAGCTGTGGTATATCTTCAACGTGGTTATATCGAACCGAGCATTGCGTTCCCTATCATGGTCGGTGTCTTGGGCGGTGCACTGACAGGCGCACAACTATTAAAAAGACTCAACGTGAGTCTTCTGAAAAAGATTTTTGCAATAGCCATTCTGTTGGTGGCTATCAATATGATATACAATGGCTTTGCCGGTAAATTCTAACAAGATGAAAGAGAAAGATAATAAGTCTCAGACAGACATGAGAGAATTGATTGGCAACACCTTGCGTATCGGAGTAGTTACTGCCTGTGTCATTGCACTTATCAGTGGAATTTACTATCTGATACGACATGGCGGAGAAATGGTTCCTGACTATACGGTATTCCACAAGGAGCCCGCATCCTTTACCTCAATCAGCGGCATCTTTAGCGGTCTGTCGAGTCTCGCTGCTAAAGACTGGATCCAATTGGGCGTACTTGTGCTTATGCTTACCCCAATACTTCGTGTTGCCTTGTCATTAATAGACTTTGCGCATCAGCGAGACTGGCTTTATGTCGTTATTACTGCTATCGTATTCATAGTCATATTGATGAATTCCATAGTCGGCGTTGGATAACATAACCGAAAACTATCAAAACAGTTTAGAAGAAATCTTCTGCTATGATTATAGCAGAAGATACAATATAGAATATTAGTCATGCAAAGAGAAGATGAAAAAATCAATGTCTGGGGTGCACGCGTACACAATCTGAAGAATGTGGATGTTATGATCCCACGCAATTCTCTTACGGTGATCACAGGACTCTCCGGGTCAGGTAAATCGTCTCTGGCTTTTGATACCATTTTTGCTGAGGGGCAGAGACGTTATATCGAGACTTTCTCCGCATACGCACGTAACTTCCTAGGAGATATGGAACGTCCGGATGTAGATAGGATTACGGGACTAAGTCCAGTCATCAGCATCGAACAAAAGACGACAAATAAGAATCCGCGTTCTACAGTGGGTACGACTACTGAAATCTATGACTATCTAAGGCTTCTCTTCGCTCGTGCAGGAACGGCATATAGTTATAAAAGCGGTGAGAAGATGATGAAGTATACCGAAGAACAAGTCATTGAGATGATTCTCAATGATTATGCCGGAAAACGGATCTACATTCTTGCTCCACTGATCAGACAGCGCAAAGGCCATTACCGGGAACTTTTCGAGAGTATGAGACGAAAAGGATTTCTTTATATCCGTGTGGACGGAGAGATGAAAGAGATCGTCCGCGGAATGAAAGTTGACCGATATAAGAATCATAACATCGAAGTAGTCATTGATAAAATGACTGTTGAAGATAAGGATGAAGATCGCATTCGCCGCAGTATCCAGACGGCTATGAAACAAGGAAATGGCATTCTGATGGTACTTGACAAAGATACAGGAGACGTGAAGAACTATTCCAAACGGCTCATGGATCCGGCAACCGGTCTGGCATACGGAGATCCCGCACCTAACTTGTTTTCATTCAATTCTCCAGAAGGAGCTTGCCCTCACTGTAAAGGCTTGGGAAGGATCAATGAAATCGATCTAAAGAAAGTCATTCCTGCCCCTCTGAAGAACATCTATGAGGGAGCGATCATCCCATTAGGGAAATATAAAAATCAGATGATCTTCTGGCAAATAGAGGTTATGCTCAAGAAGTATGGCTATACTCTGAAAACTCCGGTAAAGCAAATCTCCAAAAAGGCCATGGACGAGATTCTATACGGGAGTATCGAAGACATCCGCATTCCCAAAGAAAAAGTCCATACTTCAAGTGATTACTTTGTACCCTTTGATGGGGTAGTGAAGTATCTGCAGACGGTAATGGAAAACGATGATTCTGCAAGTGGAAAAAAATGGGCAGATCAATTTCTCGCCGAGGTAACTTGTAATGAATGCCACGGACAACGATTGAAAAAGGAGTCATTGTCCTATAAGATCTGGGGCAAGAATATTTCTGAAGTAGCTAATCTGGATATCTCTGATTTGAAAGAATGGCTTGACCATGTCGAAGAACATCTGGAACCTCAACAGAAAAAGATTGCCGCCGAAATCGTCAAAGAACTTCGCACCAGAGTCAATTTTCTTTTGGAGGTCGGACTGGACTATCTCTCCCTCAACCGCCAGTCCGCATCACTATCCGGTGGCGAAAGTCAACGCATCCGACTGGCTACTCAGATCGGCAGTCAACTTGTGAATGTACTTTATATTCTTGATGAGCCGAGTATCGGTCTGCACCAACGTGACAATCAACGGTTGATCAATTCTCTCAAGGAGCTTCGGGATTTAGGCAATACCGTCATCGTAGTGGAACATGATGAAGATATGATGCGTGCTGCTGACTGGATTGTCGATATCGGACCGAAAGCCGGAAGAAAAGGTGGAGAAGTTGTCTTCCAGGGAACACCGGCTGACATGATGAAGGGGACTCCCTACCCTCCCGAATCAGGAAAGACAGGTCGGCAACTAACTTTAACAGCTGAATATCTGACGGGAATAAAGAAGATTGAAATTCCTACGCATCGCCGAAAGGGAAATGGCAAATCCATTACCCTCCATGGCTGTCGGGGAAATAATTTGAAAAACATTGATGTTACCTTCCCCCTTGGTGACCTGATCGTAGTTACAGGTGTAAGTGGATCCGGAAAATCAACCTTAATCAACGAAACCCTCCAGCCCATCCTCTCTCATTATTTTTACCGATCTCTTAAGAAGCCTATGCCGTACGATCGTATCGAAGGAATAGACAATATAGATAAGGTCGTCAATGTGGATCAAAGTCCCATAGGAAGAACTCCTCGTTCCAATCCTGCTACTTATACAGGTGTATTCAGCGATATCAGATCACTCTTCGTAAATCTGCCAGAAGCTAAGATCCGCGGCTACAAACCCGGACGCTTCTCTTTCAACGTCAAAGGAGGAAGATGTGAAACCTGTAAAGGGAATGGCTATAAAACCATCGAAATGAATTTCCTTCCGGACGTCATGGTCCCTTGTGAAGTTTGCCATGGCAAACGATATAACAGAGAGACTCTGGAGGTGAGATTTAAGGGCAAAAGTATTGCTGATGTTCTGGACATGACCATCAATCAAGCTGTAGAATTTTTTGAAAATGTTCCACAGATCCTCCAGAAAATAAGAACGCTTCAGGAAGTTGGATTAGGCTATATCAAACTCGGTCAGAGTTCCACAACCTTATCCGGAGGCGAAAGTCAACGGGTAAAACTGGCTACGGAATTAGCTAAAAGGGATACGGGTAAAACTTTATATATCCTTGATGAACCAACTACTGGTTTACATTTTGAGGACATCAGGATATTGATGGAGGTTCTGCAAAAACTGGTTGACCGGGGGAATACAGTCATCATCATTGAACATAATTTAGATGTTATCAAACTTGCTGATTATATCATTGATATCGGTCCTGAAGGTGGCCGTAATGGAGGAACCATACTAAGCATAGGTACACCTGAGCAAGTGGCTGAAAGTAAAAAAGGCTATACGCCAAAATACCTGAAACAGATCCTGAAGAAAGGTTAAACTGCAAGTTTTTTCTATCATAAACTGTTCCCATTCCTTCTCAGAAAGAAAGCAATTAGCAAATCCGTAATCGCTCAGGAAAGGAAATTACAGACTTAACCTTATCCATTTATATTAAAATCGTGAACTAATATAGTTCATAGTTCTCTTTCTTTTTCAGAAACATGAACAGAAAAGCCCCGATAGGCAAAAGTCTATCGGGGCTTTTCTGTTATTCACGACCGATCTATAAAGAAAGGTCATGAATAGAATTATCTATGAACTACAACATCAACGAAGAGGATGCTGCATTAATCCAGTCAAAAACAAAACTGCAAACGCCGAATACTAGAACACCGGCAGTACAAAGGGCTAATGCCAGTTTAGTACTTGCAGCAGACTTAAAGAAAGGTAGAGGATGATCGTTATGTTTAATGAACATCGCCTTTACAATCAGCAAATAGTAATACAAGGAGATAACGGTATTGATCAAAGCAACAAGGACTACCGCATACGTAACTGCACCGCTAATCGTGTCAATGCTCATTCCTTTTACGGCTGCCATGAATACGAAGAATTTACTGAACATTCCTGCAAAAGGGGGAATACCTCCAAGGGAGAACAAAGCAAAGGTCATCAAGACACACAACTTCGGATTGGTTTTATAAAGGCCATTGTAGTCTTCCCGATTCACTTTACCCCCATTATGCTCTTCGATACTGCTAATAACAGAGAACACTCCCATATTGGCGACAACATAGACAAGGATGTAAAAACTCAAGGAAGTAAAACTCATCGAATTCGCACCAACAATAGCCAATACAATATAACCGGCTTGAGAGATAGAACTGAATGCCATGAATCGCTTCATATCTTTCTGGCGGATAGCAAACAAGTTTGCTATCGTGATAGACAATACAACGATAATATCCAGCATATACTGCCAATAGGTTGTCAGAGGTGCAAAGACCTTTATCAGAATAGCACATAAGGCAAACGCTGCTGCACCCTTGGAACAAACACTCAGATAACCTGTAACCGTCGTTGGAGCTCCCTGATAAGTATCAGCAGTCCAAAAATGGAACGGCACAAGGGAAATTTTGAAGGCAAGACCGCTGAAGAAAAACACCATACCCATAATGGTCAATGGTGAAAGAGTGATCTTTGCAGCTACATCATCAAAATAAAGTGTACCTACTGCCCCATAGATAAAAGAAATACCATAAAGCATCACTCCACTTGAGAAAATAGCAGTAAGGATGAATTTAGCACCTGCCTCAGCAGAATTATGACGATATTTATCCAAAGCCACCAGACAAGCCATCGGCACACTGGCCATCTCCAAGCCCAAGAAGAACAGAAGGAAATGATTTGCACTTACCATCATGTTCATACCGAGTAAAGTAGAAATGATAAGCATATAAAATTCACCTTCCTTGAAAGTGGTGTCAGGACGCTGCATCCACTCACGGCTTTGGATAAGCACAATAAGTGTACCAAAACCAAGTATGGTTTTGATTACTCCGACTGAAGCATTCGTATAATACATCCCTCCGAAAGCTGTATTCGCAACTACCGGACTCATGTTAATCAACAAATAAGCAGTCATGAGAAGAACTACCAGGGTATTAAACCACGGACGAGGACGAACACCTGATGCATTAATGATATCAGAGCCATTCGAATCAGCTACTACCATAACAGGTCGACGTGCCGAAATAAAGTCAGCAATAAAAACAATGACCAGAATAGCTACTAAACAAATTTCCGGTATCAAGTTCAGAAATTGACTATAATCGATATCCATTTCTATTCTATTTCAAATTTAAACATTCATTATCCGCCCTTACAAGGCTGCCGTCAAAGCAGCTGTCTGAATATGCTGCAGGATCGGAGCTACTGCACCCACAATAATATGCTGTGCCCACAGAGGAGAAAGACCCAACCCTGCAATACAGAAGATCAACCCACCGACAGCTATACGCTCATCCCAGGTAGCATCATGTAACTGGAAGAATTTCTTATTCGGAACTTTCTGGAACAAGATCTTCCCTACTGCACGCAGAATGTATACGGCCGTAATGACAATAGAAGTTGTCGCAATGATCGTACATACACGATGGAAGATATCAGCATTCTCGAAAGATCCAACGAAAATAGTCATCTCTGCCACAAAACCAGAGAAACCAGGAAGTCCGAGATTAGCCAAACCCGCGATAACATAAGCTACGGACAGGAAAGGCATAATTTTCATCAACCCACCGAGTTTGCGGACATCACGAGTTCCACAACGGTGATAGATCATACCAATGACCGCAAAGAAAAGAGCAGTTGTCAAACCGTGGGAGAGCATCTGAAGAACAGCACCCGTAATAGCGGTCTGTGTCATCATCAGCAGAGCGAATAGCACCATACCACAGTGAGAAACCGACGAATAAGCATTAATATATTTCAAATCTGTCTGCACACAAGCAGAAAGAGCTCCGTATACAACAGAACATGTAGCGAGAATCAAGAAGATCCACCCTAATTGGTGAGCTGCAGCAGGAAGCAGATACATTGCTATTCGGAAACAGCCGTAACCTCCTAGTTTCATCAATACGCCGGCATGAAGCATGGAAACAGCTGTAGGCGCGGATGCATGACCATCAGGACTCCAAGTGTGGAACGGGAACAAAGCACCAAGTACACCGAAGCCGATAAAAATAAATGGGAAGAAGACTTTCTGTATATGGGCAGGAATATTGTTCATAGCCGCAATAGCTGCTACATTCATGGTCGTTGCACCACTAAAATAATAGATGCCCAGAATACCGATGATCAACAGAGCAGAACCACCCATCAACATCAAAGTCAGTTTCATGGCAGAATACTCCTTAGGGCCAGTTCCCCAAACTCCAATCAGAAGGTACATAGGAATCAATGCCACCTCGTAAAACATGAACATGGTGAACATATCGGTTGTAATAAAGAAACCGAACACACCAATACTCAGCAATACGAACCATAAGAAATACTCTTTCTTTAAAGGTTCCAGACGCCAGGAAGCAAATGTACCCGTGAAAACGATAATAGCCGAAAGCAATAGCATTACTACGGAGATACCATCAACACCGACACTATATTCAATATGCAATGGTGCAAACCAAGATATACTATAAGTAAAGAGCATCGCATCGGTATTGCCCGCATTACGCATCTGAACAAAAGTAATGGTCAAATAGATAGCCAGCAGCAGCAGACAACTTGCACCCACGACCATCACACCGCGTACTTGTTTATCGTTCTTTGCCAGCCAGAGGCCAAGCAGCATCAAAACCGGAATAACAACGAATAATGTTAGTATACTCATTTTAATTTAATGTCTTAATAGAAAATACAAAGCAATATAATCGTTAATGCTACAGTACCTGTCAGGAACCAACTCGCATAAGAACGGACATCACCGCTCTGCCACGGGCGTATAGATTCTCCTGCAGCCTGTGTACTCCAACCGGCAAAGTTGAATGCTCCATCCACAATATGACGGTCAAACCAGGCAATAGGAATACTGAAAAGACCGAATACGATCTGATGACAGAAGAACTGCCATGCGTTATCAATATAAAAACGATTGAGAGCAGCCTTGTGAAAACGAGGAAATTTCTTTTCCAACAATGCTGGAATCGGATTCTTTTTCGGCGCATACATGACCGTAGCCGCAATAATACCTATCAGACCGGCACACAAACTAGGAAGAGCCGGCAGAAGATCACCATGCTGCAAAGGAATGTCGAAGCTCAGTCCATTAGCTGAAATGAAATGGCCGAATGGAATGAAACCAGCGACACAAGAGATAGCCGAAAGAATGATCAGAGGGATTTCCATTACCATAGGAGCCTCACCTGGTTTCTTACGATGTTCAGGATCCTGCTCATAGTAAGACTGCCCCCAGAAGATAACGTAATAAAGGCGGAACATATAGAAAGCCGTCAGACCGGCTACCATGATCATCCACCATTTGAAGAACACTCCTTGCCAACCTGGCATCTGACCACAGGCATCAATAATTTCATCCTTGGAGAAAAAACCTGCAAACGGAGGAATACCACTGATAGCCAGACAACCGATAAGAAAACAGATATTCGTAATCGGCATATATTTATGCAAGCCACCCATATAGTCTTTGAAGTTGGATCCAATAATAACAATGATTGATCCGGAGCAAAGGAACAAGAGAGCCTTGAACATAGCATGTGTAAACAAATGGAACATACTGGCCATATAGCCCAGACCGCCAGCACCATTATCCAAAGAATAACTGACGCCGAGTGCTACCAGCATATAGCCTATCTGTGAAATCGTCGAAAAAGCCAGTCCTCGCTTGATATCTCTCTGGCAACAAGCTACAACAGCTGCATAAAAGGCAGTAAACGCTGCAATCCATGCAATCCAGTGGAGTTGGTTGATTGCACCGAACTTGATATAGATCGGGAAAAGAGAAGCAACCTGATAGACACCAGCTACAACCATTGTAGCCGCATGAATCAAAGCACTGACCGGCGTAGGACCCTCCATAGCATCCGGCAACCAGATATGCAGCGGAAACATGGCACTCTTACCGGCACCACCGATAAACATCAGGAACAAAGCTGCCGGGATAACCCACGATGCGCCTGTAAGCCGTCTGGTCAGATCGGGCATAACGCCTAAATCATAATTGAAGGTTCCTACATAAAAACTATAGAAAAGAATACCTATCAAGAAGAACAGGTCTGCAAAACGAGTTACGATAAAAGCCTTTTTCGAGGCATGTACTGCAGCATGCTTCGGATAATAGAATCCGATAAGCAGATAGGAGCAGATACCTACTAACTCCCAGAACAGATACATCTGGAAAAGGTTCGTTGCAACCACAAGACCTAGCATGGACATCGTAAAGAGTGAAAGGAAAGCGTAAAAACGCTGGAAACCTTTCTGATAACCGACCATGTGATAATTATCATCCCGATCCGCCATATATCCGAAAGAATAGATGTGAACCATAAAACTCACAGTAGTAATGACCACAAGCATCATTACACTGATTGGAGTCAGGCGGAAACCGATCTTAAATAACAGTTGGGTGCCAAAAAGCGGAGATTTTCCGAAATCCAGCCAAGTGAAATTGAAAGGAGTTACCGTAGGATATAAACCTGTGGCTGCATCTCTTCCGATCACAAAGAAATATTCGTATGCCGTATAGAGTGACAGCGCAAAGAGCGTACCTACAACAAGCGTACCAATCAAGCCGGCGACGGGTTTCTTCATCTTCATACCGAAGAGTCCCAAAAACAGGAAACTCAAAAATGGCAGAAGGAGTATCAAATATGCATAACTGTATTCCATTATCTTTTAGAATTTCATATTTTCAATGCTGTTCACCTGATCACTATGATAAACACGATAAACATTGATGATAATTGCTAGAGCAACAGCTGTCTCTGCAGCACTTACACCGATAGAGAACAGAGTGAAGAAGAAACCTTCCATCTGTCCGGGATAAAGAATGCGGTTGAAAACTGCGAAATTAATATCCACAGAATTCAAGACAAGTTCAATGGAGATCAGCATGGCGATAAGATTGCGACGAGTCACAAATCCAAAGACGCCGATAAAGAATAAAAGTGCACTAAGCACGAAAAAACATTGTACAGGTATCATTTCTTATCCTCCTTCCTTGCAATCATAATGCCACCTACTATACAAGCCAGCAGGAATACTGAGATCAACTCAAATGGCAGAACGTATTGGTATTTACCGGAACCCACCAGAGCCGAACCGACTTTTTTGACAGGAACCTCAACATCAGCCATGCTGGCAGCCTGATCTATAAAATGATTTTTCAGGAGGACAACTGCTACTGTAACCAGCCCTATCAGGCATAGTAAAGAAGCAAAAACTACACGACTGCCCCTAAGATGTTCAATCATTCCCTGAAGTGTATTCTTGCTCACCAACTGGATGGCAAAGATATACATCATCATAATACCACCTGCATAAATTGCTATCTGAGCAACACCCAGGAAAGTATAATCGAGCAGGAAATAAATACCTGCGACACCAAACAGGACGAATAGCAGGAAGGTAGCGGCCCGCATGATTCGCTTGGTCATGACGCATAAGATAGCTGAGCCCAGAATGACCACAGCCAGAATGCAAAATATAACGATATTAGCCATATCTTTTACTACTATTTAGTCTTTGTATTAAACTTACCAATCTGATAAGGAGCACCACCGTCAATGATATTCGGCAAACTGCCACCCTTATAAAATTCTTTGTCAAGATGCAATACCAATTTACTGCGATCAAAAACGCTGTTCTCAAAATCGTTAACAAACTTGATCGCACCAAAGTTGCAAGCATTGACACAAAGCTCACAGAACATACAGTCACCGAGATCATACTGATAGTCGATGAGATGACGCTTCTTCTTGCCAGTTTCCGGATCCGTAACCATCTCTTGAGTAATCTTGATGGTTCCGTTCGGACAAGCTTTTTCGCACATGGTACAAGCTACACATTTGTAACTTTCATCTTCATTACGCACAAAGACCAGACGGCCTCTGAAACGCGGAGAGATATGGAGGGTGGTCTTGCGGTTCTCTGGATATTGCTCCGTACTCTTAGGTGTGAAGTATTCACGTATAGTAGTCTTCATGCCTATGAGCAACGTCTTGATTGCGTTTCCAACACCACCGAAATATGAATGATTATCCATTAATTTGTAGATTATCGATTGTTTGATTAAATATGCCAGCCGAGTTTAAATACCACACAAACTGTCATTACTACAAGATTGAGCAAAGACAGAGGCATCAGATACTTCCACTCGAGTTTCAGAATATTGTCGATTCTCAGGCGCGGGAAGGTCCACCTGATCCACATCAGGAAAAAGACCAAAACAAACGTCTTACCCAGCATCCATACAAATCCCGGAATATAATCCATCAGATGGTCAAAGCCTGCAACACCAATATGCAGAGGCATCCAGCCACCAAGGAATACCGTAGCAGCAATTCCGGAAATCACGAACAGGTTCAGATATTCAGACAAATAGTAAAATCCGAATCCCATACCGGAATATTCAGTATGATAACCAGCGGTCAACTCACTCTCTGCCTCGACCAGGTCAAACGGACCACGGTTAGCTTCCGCATTTCCTGCAATCAGGAAGATGAGGAAGGCAACAATTGCAGGCAGCGGGGCCCGGAAGATCAACCATCCTTGAGCCTGATAATCTACAATGCCGGAAACCTGCATCGTACCCGTTAAGGTAACGGCAGCAACCAGGCAGAGTCCCAATGACATCTCGTATGAAATCATCTGAACAGCACCACGCAGAGCTGAGACCACAGAATATTTGTTATTACTTCCCCAACCAGCCATAAAGACACCAATAATGCCGATACTACTCAAGGCCGTAATCATAAATACCCCGACATTAAAATCAAGCACTCCAGCGCCTTTGTTCCATGGCAGGAAGGAGAAAGTACCTATAGAAGCCGTAATGACCAGGAAAGGTGCCAGATAATATAAGAATTTGTCACTTTTATCTACAGGAAAGATCTCCTTGATCAGCATTTTTACCACATCAGCAAAAACCTGAAAGATTCCCCACGGACCAACACGCATCGGCCCGAGACGGCACTGGAAATAGGCACAAACCTTACGTTCCATAAATATCAACGCTATAGCCAATAAAGCATACAGGGTGATGATAATTAAAAGAACAACTACACACTCGATGAAAATTGACCAGAAGTTGCCCAGACCACACGTCTGACGAAGCAGCAGATCAAACCATCTTGTTACTATACCAAAATCAAACATAATTATCTATCAATATCAGGAATTACGTAATCTAATGCAGCACCGGTAGCTATCAGGTCTGCAATTTTCTGGCCACGGAGCATTTTATCCATAGCGCCAACAAGAGACAATCCCATCGGACGTATCTTCAATCGATAAGGATTTTTATCCCCTTTACTATCAAGGTAGACACCAAACTCGCCACTGGCTCCTTCTACGGAATAATACCACTGTCCTTCAGGTACCCGGATAATCGGTTTCTGCTTAATATAGAAATCACCTTCAGGGATATTATCAATGAGTTGTTCAATAATATCCAGACTCTGGTACATCTCGTCAATATGAACATAATAACGATCCATTGAGTCACCATGATTACGGATACACTCTTTCCATTCCACCTTATCATACAAGTCGTATGGATGGTATTTACGGACATCGTTTTTCCATCCGGCAGCTCTTCCGGCAGGACCAGTAACGGCATAATTGATGCAATCATCAAGTCCCATCGGTCCAATACCCTCAAAACGCTGATGAGTGATGACATTATCACCAAACACATCAAGATATTCTTGAATCATCGGACGAAGATATTTACACAGATCCTTTACATTCTTCACGAAATGCGGATCAATGTCAGCCTGACAGCCACCTATACGATAATAATTCTCTATCAGTCGTCCTCCTGTCGTTTCTTCCATTACATTAAGTACATGCTCACGATCGCGCATACCATAAAGAAAAGCAGTAAGGGCACTCAGATCCTGAGCACAACAACCCGTAAACAACAAGTGATTATCCAGACGCTGCAATTCATCCATAATCGTACGGATGTAATGGATACGATCACTGAGTTCTATACCCATGGCCTCTTCGATAACGCCTACAAGTGCATGGCGGTTCATCATTGCCGACAGATAGTTGAGACGGTCTGTCAAAGCAAGTGTTTGCGGATAAGTAAAATCCTCACACATTTTTTCAATGCCGCGATGAATATAGCCCAAATGTGGAAACACATGTACAATCTGTTCACCGTCCAGAACCGTCTGCAGGCGTAACACACCATGCGTAGATGGGTGATTAGGGCCAATGTTGACAGTAAAATCATCAGGTTGGATCAAACGGTGCGTAGTCTTAACCAACTCCCCATATTTGTTCAAGTTATATTCTACTGTCCAGTCTGTTTCCGGTTCATCTGTCTCAGGGAAACGATTATGTTCGGGGCTCATATCATAATTCTTACGGAGAGGATAGCCATCGAAGTCATTCCTCAGATACAAGCGGCGCATATCAGGATGCCCCAGAAACTTTATACCCAGGAAATCATAGACCTCCCGTTCCAGGAGTTCGCTGTCACACCAGATGGGACAAACTGTCGGAAGCACATAGTCTTCACCGATTTGTCTGGCAATCTGTTTTACAGACATCCGATCATGCGTCTGCGTATTCTCAAGAATATAGATGCAGCCGAGACCTTCTTCCCCGAAGTCCTCGCCTACAATCGTGACCAGGTAGTCGAAATGTTTTTCGTTCTTCAACTTTGCCATCTCTTTAGCAAAGTCATCAAAAGGAAATGTTATATTATTCAGTTTCATAACGTGCGTACCTTAGTTTTAAGCAGCAGGAGTATCATCCTGATCCGTATTTGTTTTAGTCGGAGAAGTCACTGGAGTTTGTTTCGTTTGAGCAGAATCCACTTCCTTTTCATCTTGGCCATTCTCTTTATCTGAAAGTTGATCCAAATCTTTACCCAATTGTTCAACTTGTTCCTTTGTCACTCCATCTTTTACGATGATAGGCTCATCCTTATGAAGCAGTTTTGTAAAGACAAGGTTCTCATTACTCAAACCGTGGAGACCCTTCAAATTCATTGATTCCTCGCGTTCTTGTGCGTTCATCTTATGATTGGCACCTCCAAAGAATCGTTCTATTTTCACCTTACGCTGCAACTGCATCATTCCGTAAAGAATAGCTTCCGGACGAGGAGGACAACCGGGGATATAGACATCCACCGGGACTATTTCGTCAATCCCCCGAACAACATGGTAGCTACTTTTAAAAGGACCTCCGCTGATTGTGCAGCCACCGACGGCCACAACATACTTCGGTTCTGCCATTTCATCATATAAACGTTTAAAGACAGGAGCCATTTTATTAGTGATTGTACCTGCACACATGATGATATCTGCCTGACGCGGAGAATTACGAGTGACCTCAAAGCCAAAACGGGAGAAGTCATAACGAGCACAACCTACAGCCATGAATTCAATTCCACAGCAGGAAGTACCGAATGTCAATGACCAGAGAGAGTTAGAGCGTCCCCAGTTAATAGCCCAGTCCAGATTTCCTAAAACGACATTTGTTCCACCCTGATTCAGTTGTTCCGTCAATTTCTGCAGCGTATCGTTATCCTTAAATTCGCTGTAAGGAACAGACTTGATTTTTGGTTTTCTTATTTCCATTCGAGCACTCCTTTCCGCCAGGCATAAGCCAGGCCAAATACTAATACCAACAAGAAGAAACCGATACTGAGAAGCGCCTGAGCTCCATATTCCTTAACGACCACAGCCCAAGGATACAGAAAAACGGTCTCCACATCGAACAACAAGAAAAGAAGAGCAAAGAGATAATAACCCACATGCATAGGTAACCATGATGAACCACGTGTAGGGATACCACACTCAAACTGTTCTCCTTTTACCGGATTGTAGGAACGAGGGCCTATCAGTTTGGCGATTACATAAGCACCAACCACTAAGGTCAAGGCCGTTAGCAAAACGGTAATAAAAAAGATAAAGTTCATAAAATTATAACGTTATTATTATTGCAAATAGAAAGACAGAGGCCTTCTGTCCCAAACGTCTGCAAAGGTACTAAATTTTATGTAATCTTGAAGCTTTATCTTTTAAAAAAAACAAAATATAAAAATCTTTTTTAACATTAACTAAATATTCCTGACTCAGCAAATCACGAACTGAATAGAACAGGAAACATTAAACATTTTCCAAAAACAGGTACCAATATCATCTCGTAAATCTTAAAGAATAACCATTTAACAAGAAGAATCAGAACTTACGTTCTAAAAATTCAAGGCACATTCTACTATTATAACAAGGGCATTCCCTATTTTCTCCTGTTACCTGATCAATAGTATAGAATTCAAATCTCCTCTTAGCTCTGAAGATGCTCATTGGCTGCACGGCGAACTTTCAATTCAGCACTTATTTTCTTCATTTCACTGTTTTTCAACGGATAAAAAGCGACAGTCACTACAGCGATCAGACATGCAATAGCAGGGAACCAACTCATCATCAGGTTCAGGCCATGGACAGCCCCTGCTGTCTGTATGGCGCCTTGCACTGCTTTATATCCGAAAGCACTCAACAGCCATAATACCAGTGCACTTCCTACAGCACCTCCAATTTTCTGAGCCATCGAAGATGAAGAGAAAATTAAACCTGTAGAAGAATTGCCATGTTTCCATTCTGACCAGTCACCAATATCCGCAAACATACTCCAGAGCAATGGATACGTAATTCCGCAACAGGCATTGATCAATACCTGTAGAATCAACATCCCCCATACTCCATTGACCGTTACAGGCAAATAGTAGAAAACAACACTGAGAATCCCCGCTATCAACATGGCATAAAGATAAGTATGACTTTTTCCCAAACGGTTCGATACCGGTACAGCAAAAATGACGCCGAACATATTAGCCACCTCACCAATGGCCAGAAACACTCCACAAGACAAAACTACGCCATGTCCAAGTTGAGCTTTATTGCCAAGGTAATCCTGGAAATAGTAAGCAGCCGTGCCACCACGGATACTACTGAAGAATACGGCAGCTATAGATACCACCAACAGAATCCACCATGGTACATTGCTGACCAATGATCTGATATCGTGCCAGATAGATGCGTGTTCCGACCGGTTTACGGATGAAGCGTCGGACATACCGTCCGCCTTAACGACATCTGATGTAACAACATGCTCACGAGTCATGGAAAAACAACAAAAGAAGAGAATGGCACAGATAATGCCAATCACAGCCATTGAAAGCATCCAGGCTGTCTGAGAGCTGACCCCTCCGAAGAAATTACGAACAGGTTCAAAAATTGCCAAGGCAAGGAAACTGCCACCAAAGGCAAAAAACATCCGGAAACTGGAGAACACAGTCCGCTCACGCTGATCATCTGAGATGACACCCAGCATAGCAGCATAAGGCACATTGACTCCACTATAGACCGTCATCATCAGAATATAAGTTGTATATGCGTAGAAAAGTTTCCAGCCATGAGTGAAATGAGGAACAGTAAATGTCAAAACACCCATAAAGGCAAAAGGTATAGCCATCCACAATAAATAAGGACGATATTTCCCCCATTTCGTTCTTGTACGATCAGCAATAATCCCCATACACGGATCAAAGACCGCATCCCAGAGTTTGGTAACCAAGAGAAGCATGGCTCCTTCTGAAAGAGTCAGTCCAAAGACATTAGAATAGAAAAACGGCAGATAATAAGTAAAAATCTTCCAGAACATGCTGGAAGACATATCACCGAAACCATAACCGATTTTCTCGGATAATTTAGCTTTTGCCATAAATAGATTTTTAGTTTACTGATAGAATGGGTAGAATGAAAAGAAGGGCTATCTTATAGAAAAACGCCCTTCCACCTTATTTTATTATTAATCGAAATTGTTTTTTGCGTTCTCACGGTTTTTCGCTATCAACTTTTTAACAGACTCTACACTGTGTGTTGTAGAAAATCCGTCCTGAGGGGTATTCATGCAATAATCTACAAGTTTATCAACTGTGGACGTAGCCACATACAGGCGGGTATCACAAGAAGCATAATAAATAAAGACTTTTCCGTCTCCATCAGCAATCCAACCATTTGAGAAGACCACATTCATCACGTCACCAATATACTCATCACCCTGAGGTACAAGAAAATAACCACCGGGCTGAGCAATAACATGAGTAGGATCATCAATAGCAGTCATATACATATAAAGTACATATCTCAGCCCCGAGGCAGTACCCCGGACACCATGTGCCAGATGTAACCATCCCCTGGAAGTCTTGATAGGAGCAGGCCCTTCTCCATTCTTAACTTCCATGATCGTATGATAATGACGAAGATTGATGATTTTTTCTTCTTTTATCTCCGCATGCTCAATATCATCGACCAATGCCCAGCCAATTCCACCTCCGGAACCGGCATCAATAAACCCATCCTGAGGACGGGTATAAAAGGCATATTTCCCATCGACGAATTCCGGATGAAGGACTACGTTACGTTGTTGGTTTTGGCATTTTATATCTGGCAGACGATTCCAATGGATCAAATCATGTGTACGGGCGATTGCGGCTGTTGCTGTTGCAGCAGAGAGATCTTCTGTATGTGCCGGATCATGGCGTTCAGCACAGAAGACGCCATATATCCAACCGTCTTCATGCCGGGTCAGTCGCATATCATAGATGTTTATTGCGGGAATAATATCATCTGGCATCGTAACCGGTTCTTTCCAGAAACGGAAATTATCGATACCATTAGGACTTTCGGCAACTGCAAAAAAGCTCTTCCTGTCTGCACCTTCTACACGAGCTACTACGATATATTTATCCTTCCATTTGATAGCTCCCGCATTGAAGACAGCATTCATCATAATACGTTGCTCCAAGTAAGGATTATTCTTCTCATTGAAGTCATACCTCCATTCCAATGGAGTATGTTCAGCCGTCAGAACCGGATATTTGTATTTATTATAGATTCCATTTCCATCTTCTACGGGCTCATTTTTACGACTTAGGAATTGCTCATGATGAGCTTTAAGAGTTCTTACTTTTTCACCAAATGTATACATCATAATATACTTCAATTTTTATCACTTTTAGCAGATTGCAAGCAATCATCTATCTGATTTTCTCAATATCTTTCAGAAACAGGGATGCCGGATAACTGTACAGTAAGCGGAAATCTGCAGCACAGGTTTTATCCGGAGCTGGGCCGAAATTTTCTTTCGGTTGGTCCCAAGCATTCCGCCATAGCAGAATATAAGAAAGATGGTATCCTTGAATAGCCTTCCAGAGTCCGGTAGTAAACCACTGAGGATCAGGTGTATTGCGGGAGCCTGTCTCTGCCAAGCACATCAGTTTATGATGGGCCTTAGCCACCCGGGTGATGACATCATACTCCCCGCGTACCTGACGGATATAACTATCCTTTGAACTATTCCCATAAAGGTCAGCACCTATTATATCGACATATCGGTCACCGGGATAAAACTTCAGGAAATGCGCTTCTGTTTCATGATCAGCACCACCAGGAGAATAACAGAAGACCAGGTTATCAAGTCCCATTCCACGCAAGGTGCATACCGTCAGACGATAAAGTTGCTGGTATTCTTCAGGGGTACAGAAATTTTCCCCCCACCAGAACCAACTGCCAGACATTTCATGCCAAGGACGAAATATAAGAGGTATAGCCTTCCCGCCAGCAGTTTTTATAGACAAGAGAAAATTTCCTACTTTCGAAAGCCAACTCATAAATCGTCCATTTTCTTTTCCTCCCGGGAGTATCTGTTCTATAGCTCTTCCACTTGTATCCCATGCACTCTGCATCGTAACAGGATTTGTAGAATGCCAACTGATCTCAACAATCCCACCACGATGATACTGCGCCAAAGCCTGTTTACGGATTTGATCAAAAGGTACGCCATCCAGATTGCTGGTAGAGTCCAATTCCAGATGGCCCAGTTCAAAGCCCATAACAGCCGGATAATCTCCACAAGTTTCCTTTACGTCGCTCCGACCATATTCCCATTTCCATGTAGTACCATACATCGGATCATCTTGATGACCGATCATAATCCCTTTATTCTCTATTTTATTGAGACGCTTTATTAACTTTCCAGCTGGCGTAACCGCTATTACCCGACAGGAACACATCCCACAGGCTATGATACATAAACTCCTAAATGGTATCCTATTCTTATTAATAGATCGAACTAAAAATTCCATTTTATGCACTTTCTTGCTCAAACAAGCATAAAGTTCCATCAATCTAAAAGGATTAGATTTGGCTTTAAACACCATAAGACAAGTTAATATGAATGGATGGTTCTTTACTTGACATGCAATTGCGTTCTCAGAAAGTCCTGCCACTCATCCCACTGTTCCTGATACCAGTAATGTCCGGTCATCTGATATACGCTCAACTTTTTAGGAGCTTTTACGATATTATAAGTCCCATACGAAGAAGTTGGAGGAACGGTCTCATCATTATATCCAAAAGAGAACCAACAAGGAACAGTGACCCTACGGGCAAAGTTTACTCCATCATAATAGCGAGCTCCTTCAATTTCTTTCTCATCCACATCCTTCCGCTGATAGAAATAGTGAGGCCAGCCTCCTGCTACTCCATGCAGTTCAGCCTCATAATCACACATAGCATCATGCACTGCGGCAAGGAAGGTAACCCGACTATCCAGTGCAGCCACTGCCAAAGAAAGGAACCCACCTTGAGATGCACCTGTCACACCAAGAGTTTTTCCATCCCATTCAGGCCGTGAAGCAATATAGTCCACAGCCCTCTCAGCTCCTATGACTACACGGTGATAATAATTTTTGTCAGGATAACCGACATTCACATCCCAATAATGATTCAATGCTCCGCCAAGCAACCGGTCATATACAATCTGTGGCATGGTCACCGGAATACCATGGATACCTATTTCCAAAATGATGCACTTTCCGTCTGCCGTATAGGTATCTCCACTGTAAGGACGGCATCCTGCACCAGGAACTCTCAGCAAAGCCGGATACTTTCCAGGGCGGATTGGGACTGAAAGAATACCATAGATACGAGAATCAGGACCGTCATTTACAAAACTCACCTCATAGACCTGATCCAAGTCTGTACAACGGTCAGGCAATAATTTTAAGGTAGGATCAAGATTATATTTCCTTGCCTTCTTCAAAGCTTCAGACCAATATTCGTCAAAATCTTTCGGACACTGGGTAAAAGGTACGATCTTTTCAGGGGAAAAGCCGGCTGTGCAGAGGCCCTCATATTTTCTACCATTTATAGAAGTCGTTACTTTCAGGCGGTAAAAACCAGGATGGTCCATCTTTCCCGACCACTGCATTTCACCATTCTTCAATATTGCCGATTTCTTGATATCTGGATAAAAGACAGGTCCAGCCTCATAATCAACTTGTACCTGATTTAAGGGAGTTCCAGACCTTAAGACTTTCACTGAAAAAGTTGCCTTTTCACCAATCTTATAATTCCAGTCCTGATGATCAGGAGTTACCATCACGACAATATTATTACCACGGATTTGAGCCTTTAATGGAGTATAAGACCATAAAAATGCCCCAAGGAATAAAAGGCAATTTATCTTTATAAACAACAGATGTTTTTCCATTTACATAAATATTAAGACATTGCAAAGATAAAATAAAAGTATGAAAGGACATGATACTATTATAGCTAATGCCAACACTTTTTCCTTCGATATCTATTATTCATTCATAATGAGGTTTCCAATGCTTTGGATTATATGTAGTTTCCAATGCTTTGAATATGTAGTTTCCAATACTTTGAATATGTAGTTTCCAATACTTTGGTTATGTGGTTTCCAAAGCTTTGGTTATGTGGTTTCCAATACTTTGATAATAATCTCGATTTATAATGGAATATCAAACTAAACCTAAATTATCTGACAACCGTATTCACCCGACGATCACTCGTGATTTCTCTTCCGGCCGCCCTAAAATCAAAATCGACTTTTGTCTTTGTAAAATCAGGAATATTATAAGAATAAACACTTTCCTCGTAATACTTCCCAGGGTTCTTCTGAGGAAGCAGGAAAGGTTTGGATACATGTCCTTGTGAATCAATGCAGGCAAGATAAAGACGTGTATACAAACCGTCTCCTCTACGACTGGAAAAGACGAACCAATGGCTGTTGATATTCCAGTTATGAAATGACTCCGTCTGATTCGAGTTGACCTCATTCAGCATTCTCACCTTCCCTGTACGCAAATCTAACAGTCCCAGGTCAGCCTCTTTATGCCAAATAGGAAAGCAACCATAGTTGGCTAAAGTGAACATAATATATTTCCCATCGTATGAAGGACGAGGGAAAACCAGACTCTTGCCCATCTTCCGAGCATTTACGATTGTATCCACCCGATTACCAAAGGTGCCAGTAGAAGGATCAAAAGAGATTTTACAAAGATTATATTTCACTTTCTGATATTTTTCTGGTATCGGCTCAGCCTGTGAAGAACAGAAATAAAGCGTTTTTCCATCCGGAGAAAAAGCAGGATAAGTTTCAAAATGATCCGGAGTCATCAAGAGAGAATCCAAAAGGATCTGATGTGTCTTCGGTTTGTATACCAGGATGTCTGAAGCCTGGTCAAAAACCTCGATACGTTCATTCCTCACGAGATGAAAACTCTGGTGGGTTTTATTTGTCGAATAAGCACAATATTTACCACTAGGATGCCAATAAGGATAAACAAGAGAGCCATGGATAGAATCATTTTTAGCTTTCAGCCATTCCCGCTGTCCATTAATATCCACCAAAGTGGCCCCATGATCACCCCTGACATGAAAAGTAAATTCTCTGGGATCTGTACGATTGGAAGTATGGCAATTCAAACACGCTCCGGGAGCATCCGTATTTTCCAGAATTGCAGATTCATCATAGTTGGATAAGTCCCGCTGATAGATTCCCATTTTACTATAGACCTCATATCCCGGAGCTATCTTGCGATAAGTCAGTCCATACTCATCCAAAGCGTATGTACTGACCTGCATCTCAAAATCCCGATATTGTATCCACCTTCCGTCTTTCTCAACACAAACAGTAAAGACTAATTTTCCGCCCTTATTTATTTCTGTCAGATGATGCCAGTCACTGACATCAAATTCAGCAACCTCCCCATTGGAATGGAGTTCGCCTCCTTTAGATCCCTTCACCATAACATCCATGCAATCAAAATCGCCCCCCGCATAGTTAAAGTCCAATGGAGCAATATCCACGGGAATCGTAACTCCGGCATAATCAGGATAAATATCAGGGAGCAAGTTCTTCCTGGTTGGATTTTCCGGAAGAGAATGGCAAGAAACCAGTAAGAAAACAACAGAAATCAGTGTTATAAATATCTTTTTCATCAACAGTATATTTCTAAAGGATTGAACATCTATTTCCTGCAAAGCAGATAACTCCAGTAAGTACCGCCCATTTTCCCGGTTACCAGACGAGGATCATGGGAATTGGCAACATAAGCCCGGGCGAAATCAGTTACGTCATTACATACTTCTGGGGTAACACTATAAGGAATACCATTAAAACTGGTATGTGACTGAGTCCAAAGATAAACCAGCACTTCCTGATAAGAACGAGGAATTTCCGTATAGCCGGCAAAACGTCCTAAAGGATAATATCGCTGAAATCCTTGAAGGTTCCTTTCCAGCATCTGCCAAGCCATTAAATATTCGAATGCCATCCTATTCTTGAAATTATGGGCAAAGAGGAGACCGAATATCTGATCCATCTGAGATTCACTAAAAAGAAAATCTTTCGTAAGTCGAAGTTTTCTGAGATGTCCCCACTCTGGATCAGCATTCACTTTCTTGTCATTATAAAGGTATGTCCAAGCCCGATCAGCCCAACTTCTATAGAAAAGGGTCTGACGGAGTTTCTTTAAAAATCTGGCTGCCACCTGATACTGTCCGTTAATGATCTCACATTCCGCCATCTTCTGATAACAACGGGAACTTTTCCTGTAATTTGGAATAGCTTCCTGCGCCTCAAAGACATAACGCTCAGCACTGTTAATCATTCCCATCTGATAAAGGATTTCACTTGTCGGAAGCGGGGTCGTAAAATCCCGTTGAAATGCTGGAACCAGCCCCTCTACTCCATTCTGATAAAAATTGAACATTCTGTCCGGTAAAGAGCCTTGCATTTCCAAAGCCAGATTCGTACAAGACACACCCATCGGAGTCATCGGCTGGTGCTTTTCTGCCCTTTTAATAATTTCATCCCATTGATGAGTCCTTACCAGATAATCATCATCTATCATCCGATATCTCACCGGATTAAATCCACCCCTGATTAAGAAAAATCCTCCTACGACAAGAATAGCCACAGTACCACATTCTAGCAAGTCTGATTTTATAACAGGAGGCAAGCGATAAAGGATAATCGGAAAAAAGGCAAATAAGACCATCAGGACTAATTGCATATAAGGTATGGCTAATGGGAAACGGTAATAGTTGATCCCGATGAATAAACGGTATAGAGGATACTGTAGAAACTGTGCACATAAAAGAACCACAAAAACAGCATAAAGGATACTCAACAAACTGATCACAATTTGTTTCCGGTGTACAATCTCAAGAAATAAGACATAAAGGGTTATGACAAAGACACAAGGTCCAAACAACCAGTAAAACACTGGAATCCCAACAAAAAGAGTTATTATCTCAAAAACGACCTTACGCCTGGTATTTTGATCTAAGTGATAAGACAACCCAGTATAAAAGAGCATGAAAAGCATGGCAGCGATCAACGAGATGACAAAACTCAGCAATACACTTTCATCACCCATATAAAACCATAAAAGCAGTACCGGCACAAAACTTAACGGATACCAAGTGTCACTGGCTCCATAACAAGTTGCCAGCATCCAGGTCAGCCTTTGCAAAACCACAAAACAAATAGCTAGAATCAGACCGCCTAAGGCGGGATAATAATAAAACTGAGTTAAGAATTCCGCTATGTAATCTGCCAGTCCACCGGGTAGGGCAATCCGTTGTACAAAATAATCAGAATTGAACAGAAACATCTGTAATTGCTCCTGATAATTCAGGGCACCTCGCTGAACAAAGCACCAAAAGCAAAAAACAATGATACCGAAAAAGGCAGACAACAGGACTTGTCCGTATACATTAAGGTTTTTCTTCATTAGAATCAGATATTAACAATACAGTACAAAAATACAAAAAAGCAATAAACAATACTACTCTTCAACTATTTATTTATAAATATTCTGATCAAAGGATACAGGTCAAATAAGAACTATAAATACAAACAGAGATAGTTACCTCGCCCATCATTCATCAGACAGACAAGACAACTATCTCTTTACTAAAAAATTACTTACACAAAATTACTTCTATTGGTAACAAATAGAACTAATCCTAACATAATTTACTGATTAGGTATTCTTTTAAATGCAAGAAACCACCCTTCTGAAGTATTCGAAGTAGTCTGAAGAGCTAATACCAGATGGGTACTATCTGATGAAACAATGTTATAAGAATAGCATCTGGCATTGCCATCATTCGGTTTTACTCCCATAAGAGGAATCGTACCAGAGAAAGTCATCGAACCAACTCCCCATCCGGCAACCAAAGGGGTTTGTGAGACCGTAACAGTACCCGTCTCACCTCGGCTGGTCGTTACTCCTCCTAAACTTAATGTAAACCAAGCACCTACGCCATCATGAGGCAGCCCTTTTGCAGCAGCCTGGTCATCAATATCTGCATTCTTTGGAGCACCCCACCAAGATCCAATGGCGTCACTACCCCAACTTCCATTACCCCAGTAAATCGTTTTACTATCATCCCAGGTCCATTTTGAAGTAAGATAGCCTCCTTTGCCGTCTCTTCCGAATACCGTATTAAAGACAGCCGGAAGATCGGTATACTCAGTCACAGCAACTGATTTAGTTGCGGATTTAGTAATAGAACCATCCTCATTCATTGTTTCCACATATATATTCAATGCTTTGTCCGGAGGGACAACTTGAACGGACACAGTGATTCCACTACCCATCTCCGTTTTTGTGTTGGCGTTAATCACTTTGATATAACGTGTAGGGGACGATGTTGATATTGTAAAATTATTGTTCCCCTGCGACTTTGGTGTCAAAATCAAACTTGTATTCAACTGATCCGCTGAAATGGAAGCCTTCGGGCTGAAGTCTTCATGCGAAGGACTGCATGAAGTGAAAGAAAGCAGTACAGCGAACACTGCCAACATTCCATAAACTATTTTTTTCATAAATATTTTCTTTATTAATCTCTAATATAGAGAAGTCTTTTAATTATTGAACCAAGATGGATAAAGATATCATCTCCACCCTGTATATTCAGAAGTATTATCACCCCAACCTTCATTCTGGACAACACTTCCGATAGATATTGCATTGTCAGGCATTTTCATAAAACCTGCCGTTGCATTATACCGGGCAGCATATCCACCGTTATGGGCCGTGTTTACTGAAGGTTCACCGGAAATATAAATCGGCTGGTTAAGCTGCCTGGTGAGCGCAGCTGCAGCAATATGCCAACGCCGGATATCGTTCCAGCGAAGACCTTCACAGGCAAACTCCCAGCGACGCTCGTTCTGAAGTGCAGCCAAAGTGTAACTGCCTATAGGAGCAAGACCTGCACGTGCCCTGACCCGATTGATTCCGGATACATTATCTTCGAGTTCTGATTGCATGAGCAATACGTCTGCAAAACGCAACAACACCAAATCATGGATATTGGAGGTCTGCATGTTGACACCATTGGACCATCCATCAGCACCATACATCGTCACTTCAAAACAACAAGCATACCCTCCGGACTGAGTAGCGTCCTTAGAGGTAACAGGTGCTAACTTCTTCCCATAGTAATCCGTCTCCTGTATATAGTCAGACCATCCTCCTTTTTTATACTTAGGAAGTTCGCTCAACAACTGGATAGAAGCATCACGACGCATATCATTTGGTTCTGCTGCTTTCCAGTCAGATATGAGGTTCGGTGCAACAGGTCCGGCTCCCCAACCTTGACCGAATGGGAACGTGTTAGCATAGTCCTGACCACCACGGATTCCGAGGTGAAGAGCATAACCATTACCGTAGCCAATTGTCGTATTCCAGGAAGCCAATTTATTGAATTTGATGGCAAACATATTTTCCACATCATCTGCATTATGTTTTTCATTCTCATCATCCTGGCACCATTTCAGACCTTTACCTTTAGTATACGGATAATCATTTACCGTACATCTATTTGTATAAGCCCAGAGATTGCGATAATCCGGTACCAGAGAATAACCGGAATTGTTGACACAGTCATCAATGTACTTGCAGACATCCTGTTTCGTCAGCGTTTTCCCATCAGGAAGAGCCACAGAAGTCAATGGTTTGTAAACAGTGCTCGTCAGATCTTTCAACGCCGTACCATCACCATACATGCCGGTATAGAACAGCCAGGCACGTGCCAGCATGGCCTCAGCACAATACTTGTCAACATGACCATTGTTATGTGTTGACACAGCTGGAAGCAGGTCTGCTGCATCCCTGAAATCTTGAAGAATCTGTCCCCAAAGAACCGTCACTTTGCCCTGCTGGACAAGTGTTCCGGTAGGTACCGTCACCAAAGGCACATTTCCATACATCGATGCTAGCTCATAGTAATAGAAGGCACGGAAGAACAGAGCCTCACCCATATACTGGTTCTTCTGGGCATCTGTCAACTTTGTATTCGGAAGAGCCTGAATCAAGGTGTTTGCACGGTTGATACCCTGATAACGAACAGTCCAGAAGTCATTCGTCATATTGGCACCATAGCTGCACAGCATATCTTCAGCCTGCATCAATTTATCATTCGGACCGCCTCCGCCTAACTGGTCATCACTGGCAAGAAGAGAATAATATAAAAAACTCTCTTGCGGATATTGGTTCATCTGGTTCAGACCTTCGTAAATGCCGGCCAACGCTGATTCTGCATCATCAGCAGTTGCAGGAAAGTTAGCCGTTGATGCTTCGCTGATATTCTCCACGCTGTTAATACTGCAGGAAACAAAGCTCAAGGAGAGAAGGCCTACAGAAACAATATTTAAAATCTTTTTCATAGTGTAATCTCTTAATAACTAAAATTTAATATTAACACCTACAAGATAGGTACGTGGTTGAGGGTAATTACCTACATCTACACCCGTAACCCATGGCTCAGCACTGTTAAGAGCCATACCGTTTTCAGGATCCATCCCCTTGTACCCGGTAATCGTAAACAAGTTCTGAGCTGCGACATACAGACGGAGTTGTCCGAACGGACAAGACTTCCAGAGTTTTTTAAAGTCATATCCCAGTGTCATATTCTGCAGGCGAAGATAGCTTGCATTCTCGATATAGATATCGGAAACAGACTGCCAGTTAACTCCTGTATTACCAGGAGCCAACAATGGATATTTGTTGGAGGTTCCCTCTCCATTCCAATATTGATAAACTTCTGTAGTATAGTTTTCATATTGACCATCTGTAAACTTACGCCAGGAACGGGCTACCTGTTGCCCAAGAGCGGCATAGGCCGTAACGGAAAAATCAAATCCTTTATAACCACAGTTCAAGTTAAAGCCCATCGTCACATCCGGCAGCGGATTGCCCAGGTCGGTCTTATCATCTATGGAGATCTTACCATCATGGTTAGTATCGACAAACTTCAAGTCTCCGGGTTTCAAATTGGAACCTTGCAGAGAGTTAGCAGCCTTTCCACCACAGTTTTCATTGATATAGTTCTGAAGGTCAGCAGCATTCTGAATCACTCCGGCGGTCTTGTAACCATAGAAGTAACCGATTGGGTGCCCAACCTGCATACGGGCCATATATCCTGTGTTCTGAGCAAGATTATCATTACCGCCTTCAATATAATCAAGGGAAGAGTTAATCTTCGTTACCTTATTTTTATTATAGGCAAGATTCCAGTTTGCTCCGTATGTAAAATCAGGGCCTATCTTATCATGCCAGTCCAAAGCGACTTCAATACCCGTATTCTGTACAGTTCCGGCATTCTTCCACTGAGTAGAGAATCCGGTGGTAGCAGCTACAGGGACCTTAATCAGCAAGTCCTTGGTAACCTTTTTGTACCAGTCAAAAGTAACTCCTAATCTACTGTTCAGGAAGCGTGCATCAAGACCGATATCAGTCTGGTCAGAAGTCTCCCACGTCAAGTCATCATTTGCCAAACGAGCCGGACTTGCACCCTGTGTATAGCCACTCTTTCTATCACCGAATGAATAGTTGGAATAATCATCAAAAGCAAAGGCAGCCTGATAAGCAAAGGCACCGACGATGTTACGGTTACCGTTCTGCCCCCAACCGGCACGGAGTTTCAGGAAATCCAGCCACTTTGCAGTAGGCTTCATAAAGTTCTCATTGGTAATGACCCAGCCGCCACTCACTGACGGGAAATAACCCCAACGATGCTTCGGAGCAAAGACGGATGAACCATCAGCGCGAAGGATTGCGGACAGCATATAAGTCTCATTGTAATCATAGTTGATACGACCGAAATAAGACATATTCCTCGTATCATCATAAGGAAGACCGATCACGGTGGCCCCCTGCTTTCTATCCTTAGTCAATGACAGATAAGCCTGCTGAAGACTATCGAAAATACCGTTTGAGGAGATACCTTCTATTTGATCACCGAAACTCGGACGTGACTCGCTATATTCCGTACCGAACAGAACATCAAAATGATGGTCCTTAGCAATATTGAATTTATAATTCAAGGTATTGGTCGTACTCCATCCCCAGCCGGTACCTACTTGTTCCGTCACCTGATCCGCGGTACGGTTTGCACCGGAATCGTTAATAAAATATTGTGGAAGATATGATCTCCAGGTAAAAGAACTCTGATCATAATTAAGTTGTCCTCTATAGATTAAATTTTTAATCGGCTGAATTTCAATATAACCGATTGCTGTCAGATTGAAATTCTTCGCTTTATTGTTCCCACTCTGACTGTTCTCCATAACTGCAATCGGATTGGAAGTATAGGAATTGAAGTTGAACCACCCTTCTGTACCTGAATGTAACAGATAGTCACGCATAGTCAGGTTTCCATTCTTATCATAGATAGGTACACAAGGATTGGCACGCAACATATCAGAAATTGCGTTACCATATTGATTTCCAATCTGGATACCCTGGTTCTGCTTATGTTGGAAATAAACGTTTTCACCTACTTTTACGACATCCAGGCCTTTCGAATCACGGTAGATAACACGTTCTGAATTCAGACGAAAAGTAAAACGCCGGAAGTCGGATTTAACCATATTACCGAAGATACCGTCTTGATATTGATAGCCGATACCCGCCGAATATTTACTCATATCCGAGCCACCGGTAATATTGATAGCGTGATTAGTTGTCAGGGCATTCTTGTTACGGATGGCATCCAGCCAGTCGGTCCCTTTATTAGACCCGTCCTGATAAGCCTTCAACAGATCTGCATCAATATACTTAGACCAGTCGTATGCCGATCCCCCATTATTAAAACTTACAAGATCCTGAATTTGCATATATTGCCTGGCATTCAACAGACGTGGCATCTTATATACATTTGACCAGCCTACGTTTCCGTCGTATGAAACCTGAACTGTTCTCGAACCACCTTGCTGTGCTCCACCTTGTTTTGTGGTAATCAAGATCACACCGTTGGCACCGTTGGCACCATAGATGGCACAGGATGCAGCATCCTTCAGGACATCAATACGCTCAATATCAGCAGGATTGAGGTTATTGATATCTCCTCCTGCTACTCCATCAATGACATAAATAGGTTTTGTGTTGCTATTTGTGCCGGCACCACGTATGGCGACCTTATAGCCGTCACCCGGCTGACCGGATATTGCGGTAATACTGACACCCGGACTCTGACTCTGCAGGGCACCCAGAACCTGGGTAGTATTCAGTTTCTCAATATCACTGCCCTTAATCTCATCGGTAGCTCCGGTGACCAGTTTCTTTTTCTGAACCCCGTAGCCCATGACGACGACTTCTTCCAGAGTCTTGTTGTCAGGAACCATAACGATATCGATCCGGGATCTGTTGCCCACAGAAACTGACTGAGTTTTATAACCGATATAAGAGATGACGAGCACAGGATTATTACTCTTTGTAACAAGTGTAAAATTACCATCCAAGTCAGTCACAGTGCCATTGGAAGGATTACCCTTCTCAACGACACTGGCACCAACTACAGGTCCTTCCGAGTCAGCAATGTGACCGGAAACTTTTTTCCCCTGTTGCACTGCATTTACTGCAGGCTTTGGTGAAGCTGCCAGGACCTGAGGCGAATAAGCCAGCCCAAAGGCCGTACATGCGCTCATGAGCAGCATTGTTTTCATAAAATTTTGATTCATACTTCTGATAGGTTAAAGTTGTAAATTTCTTTAGTTTTGTTGTTCGTGGTAAATTGAACTAACTGATTTTCTATTTTTATTAATTGAATATAGATTATTTTTCATGATGTGACATCTTTTTAAGATTATTATATTTCATATTAAATTTCCCAAAGAACCACTAAGAGTCTTGAAGGACCCCCATTAATGACTAAGTATAAAATCCCAAAATGATTAAAAAAAATTTAGGATATGGTATTTATCATATTAACGACAGCAAAGATATATCTAAAATATGAATTAATATGATATTATTTTATCCATCTTTTACACTATTTTGCTTATTTCCTCATTACTTAAAAGAAATTATAATATATAAACATTGGTACAACCTGAGAACTGTTCATACCTATCGAAAACAATCAGGAACTCTTAGAAGTTGTCTTCAATTTTGCTTAAAACACCTGTATCATAAGGAATTAAGAGATCTATAACAGGGTTACGCCGGCATAGATTATGTTGAATGGATAGCGAACATTATTATCAAAATCATATCCAATTATCATCCATCAAAAAAATATTATCTATTACCATTATTTTGCAAATATATCTTTCAAAATAATTAGAATACTCAAGCAATCACTTTGAAATTTCCTTTCTTAATCGACTGATTTTTTGTAATTTTTCAGTCTCTTCTTTTATAATCTTCAATGTCGAGGTATCCGTAAAAAAGACAGAATTCAAGCCCTGAGATTCCTGAGCAGGATCACCAGTATAGTCATCACCAGGTTGCCACTGCTCATGAACAGACCGGGAAAGACCACCCCACCCCCAGAAATTGCAGCCCGCAAAAAGGCCATCATGCAATACATTCTTTTCGATCAGATGAAATACATACAGATAATAGGTATCCCTTATTTTCGTACTGCTTTCCGGAGAAAAAGAAAAACCGTCACGTGGATAACCAAATTCTTCCATGACCAGCGGTTTCTGAAGATGCTCACAGATAGCAAGATGGCGGCTGAGATATGCTTTGGTATTCCTGCAGGCCAAAGGAACGTCCTCAAGCAAATGGCCCTTGTGAATCCACTCCCAGTTATAAGGCCAGATATGTACTGTACAATAATCAATATTCCGATCTGCCGAAATGAATGTATAAACATTTTCATCATTCTCACATCCCCAAGAGCCTTCACTGCCTATAGAAATAAGATGATGTCTGTCGATAGATCGGATCAGGGCTGAGGTTTTTCTGAGCCATTTCTTAAATCCAGGAATTGCCTCCTTGCTGAATGCACGAGGTTCATTACCTATCTGCCAACTCATGATAGTAGGATCATCACTATATTTCTTTCCTGTATATCGATTAGTCCGAGAGATAATAAACCTGACATAGTTATAGAAAATCTGATGAGCTTTCTCATTATCAGCAAACTGACTTACAAAATTCATATAAGCCGGATATCCTGCTTCATCAGGACGCGGAGCTTTTCCTGCTCCGGCATATTCCAGATAGAAACCATATCCGCCACTCCACTCCCAACTGTTGTTCAGATAGAGCACAGCCACCATCTCACGCTTGCTCATCTCCATAAGCAGGTAATCTAATCCGGCAAGGATGGCATCATTATATACACCGGGTTCAACTTGAAGCGTCGGTTCCACTTTGGTCTTCACGCCATGATGTCCATCTGAACCAACAAGAATACGGAGATTGTCAATTCCTACAGTCTTCATTGCATCCAGTTCCTTACATAATCGAAGACGATTTCCGCCTTGTCCAGTAGAACCTAAAATCGCACCATACCAGAAATTTGCACCTATATAATAATAACCTTTTCCGTTACGGACAAAATGACCGTCACGGACCTGTATAAAATCAGACTTAGCATAAAGAGAGACTACCATATCCAACATCATTAAAAGAAGAAGTAATTTCTTCATATCTATGGATTCAAAAATCACAAGACGCAATAACAAGACATGACGATGTCCTGATAGCTGATCGTCTCATGCAAAGATAAGACTTAATACGCAAAAACGACAGTATAATAATGCTTAATTCTAACGCTATCGGACTTTATAGTACTAACCTCCTGTCATCAAACCTAAAAAACAAACTCAAGAATAAGAAGCAGACACAAAAACATCTGTATCACAAATCAGGAAATACGAAAAAATATTTAAAGAAAATTTGGACAAATAAATGATTTTAATTACTTTTGACATGTAAAAGATACCATAATGAAAACAAGAATTATTTTTTTAAGTTTAATATTGTCCTTATCCCTTACATCGGTCAATGCCATGAATCCCACAAGTGATAGTCTTGCTTTCCGGCAATGGGCCCTTACTCCTCCTATGGGCTGGGACAGTTGGGATTGTTACGGCCCTACTGTAACAGAGAAGGAAGTCAAGTCCAATGCAGACTTTATGGCAAGTCACCTCAAATCCTATGGATGGGAATATGTCATTGTAGATATCCGCTGGTATGTGGCAAACACCAAATCCGGAGGGTATAACCAGAAGGATCCTATCTATGTAATTGATAATTATGGCAGATATCAACCGGCAGAAAACAAATTTCCATCAGCTGCCGGTGGAAAAGGATTCAAGCCGTTGGCAGACTATATCCACTCAAAAGGATTAAAATTTGGTATCCACATCATGCGAGGTATTCCTAAAATAGCCATTATACGGAAATTACCTATTATGGGAAGCCACGGTATCACTGCCGATCAAATTTATTCTCCGGAAGGCCAATGTAGATGGCTTGCCGACAATTACACCCTAAAGTATGGGGAAGATGCTCAAAATTATTACAATTCTCTTCTTGACTTATATGCGAGTTGGGGAGTAGATTATATTAAAGTGGACGACTTGTCTAGTCCGTATCATCAAGATGAGATTGATATGATACGCAAAGCGATTGATCAATGCGGTCGTCCGATTGTATTAAGTACTTCACCAGGAGAAACCCCAATCAGCAAGGCAGAACATATCAGGAACCATGCAAATCTATGGCGCATGGTAAACGACGTGTGGGATAACTGGAGCGATCTGACTCATCTGATGAAAATAGCTCGGCAGTGGTATCCGTATATTGCTCCGGGAACATGGCCAGACTGTGACATGATACCTTTAGGTCATCTGGCTATCAGAGGAGAAAGAGGTGCAGACCGAATGACACGTCTTACAAAAGATGAGCAATACTCACTGATGACTTTCTTTACAATATTTCGATCACCTCTGATTTTTGGAGGTGACCTGCCTACAATTGACCCATTTACACTCTCATTGCTCACAAACAAAGAAGTGCTGCGCATGCACAAGGAAAGTCAGAACGTACATCTATTGTTTCAAAATCAGAAAGAAGCCATTATTACTTCTTCAAATCATCAAAAAGACATCTATGTGGCAATCTTCAACCTTTCAGACGACGGCATACGCAGCATTAAGGTTAGTCTGAAAGACATCGGAATCTCAGGAAGTCGGAAAGTAATAGACCTGTGGTCAAAAAAACAATTAGGAAAAGTTCGCAGCCACTATACTGTAAAATTACGTCCCCACGCTTCTGTCCTTTTAAAATTTGAAAAATAATTTTCAGAATACAAGATATTAGATCACAAAACAAATAGTATAGTACGACTCATCTGGATTACCACTTTTGCAATAGTCACCAATGGCTATTGCAAAACTAATGCGCCATTCCTAACCATAGAGAAGTCTCGATTTTTATAAGGGTAATTCCTATTATGTAAAGAGGTATTCCTATTACTTTTTAGGGATTTAAATCTTATAAATTGAATTTCAAACCATAAATTTGCAATAGAGACCTGAGGATATCCATTTTAATTCATTTCCGAAGGCGCAGAGACGGTTTGTTTAATTTTTAATACATATAAACGATGAAACGGAATATTTTCTTGCTTGCAGCCTTATTGATTATGTCTTTATCGGCAAAAGCGATGAGTTATGATAGAGCTACGTTTGAGGCCAAATACTTGACTGACAAAATGGCCTATGAAATGGGCTTTTCTTCCCGTGAATATAATAAGGTGTACCGCATTAACCTCGAATATTTCCTAAGCATCAACCACCCGAATGACCTCTATGCTTCCAGATGGAATGCACGCAGCACCGCTTTCAGAACTTTCTTCAGTAACAGACAGTGGAATTTATTTATCGACACAAATTATTTCTACCGTCCTGTCTCCTGGCATAACGGCACTTACGTATACAATGTATACACAAGATATCCCCGTCATGACAACGGCTTACACCGCGGGTATTATAAAGACCGGATCCGGATCCATAGACAAGATAGATGGAAGACTCACGATGACGTCTATAAATTTGGCAAATCCTATCGCAAAGACCAAAAAAGGTTTGAGAAACAAACGAGGAAAGAACACAAACACCATGGGATGAAATAATTAGAATCATTTAGGTTTATCTGATTTCCAGAAAGAGGCTGTGCAAAAAACAAAGATTTGTACAGTTTCTTTTGTGTCTTTCATAGGATTAACAGCTATTAAATTACATTTTTAGTTGTATTTACTTTATGACAAAATAATATGATTGTGCTGTATTAGTATAAATCAAAAGTTTTAATTCTGTTTTATTTATACCAGCCTTAAGAGATGATATTTTTCGATTAAATATAGTTAATATATTAACAAATTATTATCATTATATATATATTTGTAAACATTTATAATGAGCTATCTGTTATAAATTCAGGCCCTACTGAAAAAGGTACAGAAGTCGAAAAGCAAAGAGAGTAGACATATAACTTAATCATTGTAAAATAAAAAAACTATTAACCATTTTAGGTATGACAGCATGCCTTAGTTTAATGCCTTTTAGTAATGCGAATGCTACTAGGCAGGAACCCATTGTATTTACCGTAATGATAATGTATGATGAAACAGAAATTGTTGCACAAGGAAATTTATCAAATGCTCAAATCAATGCCATCTATGATATTTATGAAGCAGAACATCAAAATTAAACAATACCTCCCGAAATACTTCGGGAGGTATATTTTACATAACTAAGATGAAAAAACGACTAATCTTTATATTATTAATCTTATCTTATGGATTTGCAGGATGCAAGGGCCAGACTAAAATATGCATCACCTATGAAACCCTATATAAAGTATCCACAGAAAGGGAAAGCCATAATAAAGACATCACTATACTGGATATCAACAATAACACTTCCCATTTTTATAGTAAAGACTATGAACGAAGAGAAGACGTCAGTGATAGCCTGATGCAGAAAGGGTATGCTCCGGCAGAAATTGACCATATACTTCGTAAACAGGGAATAAGGCACCCATCCGTCACTTATAATGTCTTTAAGAATTATCCACAGACTGGAAAAACAACTGTTACACAGAACTGTCTTGATAATTTCCTATATGAAGAAAATATGCCACAAATGAACTGGACTCTCGAAAGTCAGGACACAACGATTGCCAATTATACATGCAACAAAGCAACGACAACCTACAGAGGAAGAACTTGGAATGTCTATTACACCTTAGGTATCCCTGTAAGTGATGGGCCATGGAAACTATGCGGTCTCCCGGGACTGATCCTTTATGCTCAGGATTCCAGGAAAGACTTTACCTTTCAATGTATTGGAATTTCTCAGGGTAATAAAAGACCAATGGTCTTGCGCAAAGAAAAGTATAAAAAATGTACCGCCAAGTCATTATGTGATCTCATAAAACTGAGTTGTTATAGTGAATCTGCACTAATATACCGATTGTGGGGTATCAAATCCACACATTATGATGTCAATGGCCGTAAAATGAATGACCCGCATCAGACGGCCTGTCTGATAGAAGAACTAAAGTAAGAAGAATGCAAATTAAAAAGTATCTCATTTTTTTGCTCTTCATATATTGCCAGTATTCAGGTGCCCAGACGTTAACGGGGACGGTTATAAATAAAAAACGGCAACCGATAGACTGGGCATCCGTTATCCTGAAGGATGACAGGAATGAGCCTATAACTTTCACCCATTCAGACGAAAAAGGTGCTTTCTCGATAACGATACCTCAGGGAAAATCGGCCAAGACTATAAATATCCTGATGATTGGCTATAAGACACAATCTATACCCATTGATCATTTTTCTCATAATGAAAAAATTATCTTAGAGGAAAACACCTTTACCCTAAAAGAAGTCAAGGTAAAACCGGTGAAAATACAGCGATCAGGTGATACACTTACTTATAATGTTCTGGCTTTCAAACAGAAGCAAGACAGAAGTATTGCCGATGTAATAGCCAAGATGCCAGGTCTGCAAGTAAGCAGTAACGGCCAGATCTCCTATCAGGGAAAAAGTATCAATAAATTCTATATTGAAGGAATGGACCTTCTCGGGAATAAGTATGCAGAAGCCAGTGAGAATCTCAGCGCTAATAAAGTTGACAAAGTTCAGGTACTTGAGAACCATCAGCCTATCAGGGTTTTGAGAAACACGAATTTCAGTGAACAGGCAGCCCTGAATATCGTATTGAAAGATGATGCCAGAAATGTCTGGCAAGGAACTGCCGACATGGGTTCCGGGCTCACGCTACAGAAGTCTGTCCAATGGTTAAGGGACCTTAGGCTTACAGACATGTTCTTTTCCCGTAGGATGCAGAGCATATCAATGTATAAGAACAACAATACAGGCAAGAATATTGAACATGAGGTCAGTGATCTGATTGTCAAGACACAAAGCCTATCGGAAGAGAGCGGTCTGCTGCAAAATATATATCTGGATGTACCTTCTCTTGATGAAAAGAGATATTCATTCAATGACACTCATATATTTGCTACCAACTGGTTATTCAAGACGAAGAAAGATAATCAATTAAGACTTCAGGTCAATGGTCTGGTCGACAAAAATGACCAGGAACAGCAGTCGTCTACTACTTTCCTTGATATCAATGGCAATGGGAGTCTGATGACTGAACAGCAACAAGTCCATGCACATCGCAATGAATGGAAAACAGAACTTTTATATGAAAGAAACAATGATAATGTCTATCTATCGAATCATATAAAGGGATATCTTGATTTTGATTATTCAAATGGTAATTCCACCGTGAATGGCAATGATGTACAGCAGCATGTCACTCCACGCCAACGCTATATAGCAGACAACTTCAACCTTATACAGAAGTTAAAAAATGACAAAAGTATTTCTATTTCTTCCCAGATAATGTACAGTTATTTGCCTGGCTGGCTACTGTTACACGATGGAAATGAAGAATCTCTGGGACTTCATTCCCTGCGGTGGAACACCTATACTTATTTCCGTCACAAACTCGCTGGTTTCTATGTTACCTATCGGTTAGGATTCGATACGAAAGAACAGCATCTCCTCAATATCAGTCAGAATATTAATTCGAAAGACATCTATCATCAATATTCAACTTATATCACGCCATCCATCAGCTATGAAACAGAAGATATAGAACTTAACGCATCAGGCAAACTGAGTTGGCTTCATCGGAACTTCAATAGTGAGAAGAAAGACAATTTCCTTTTCGAGCCAATTCTGTTCCTCAACTATAAGCTTACTTCTGATCTTAAGACCATACTCACTTATTCCTATATGTGGATGCCTTCAGGCATAAATGATTTGAGCGCTTCACCTATCTATACGGATTATATCAGTATGACAGAAGGACTCGGCCATCTGGACAATACTATGATCCATGCTATCCGTAATTACTGGAGTTACCGTAATGCCATAAGTGGTTTTTTTACCAATGCAGATTTCTCATACACTAATTTACGCAATGCTATCCTATATAGCAGTTCTTATGAAAGTGACTATTATCAACGTATCGCCACGAAACAGCATTCCAATTCTAATTCGTGGGATATAAGTGGAAAAGCGGGGAAGTCCATAGGCTGGAATAAACTCACCTTATCCATAAATGGAGAATATGGCTCAAACCATTATCAATTACTGATCAGTGACACCCCGGCCGACTTTAAATTACAAAATGCACAAATGGGAATATCTATTGCCTACCATCCTCTGGATTTTCTGTCAATTGAAGAAAATTCATCCTTGAATTTTAATCATCAAGAAAGCAAAGAAACCTCTATTTCTTCTCATCTGAGATATTTTAGTCATGATCTTGCGGTATATATCATGCCTGGTCATTTGCAGATAGAATGGAAAAACGAACTATATCATAGTAATGACAAGACCGTAAATACCAGCTACTTTTCAGACCTATCCGTTTCTTATCGTAAAAAAGAATTTGAAATGGGACTAAGTTGTAACAACATCTTTGGTACGACAAGGTATGATCGCAGATATCTTGATAATTATGAACAAATCTATTCTATTACTCGACTCCGTCCTCGAGATTTAATAGTTCACATAAACTTCGATTTCTGATAGCGACAAACCAATCACTCCCAGTTATTACGTGGGAAATATAGTTGCAATCTATATCAATAGACTCTTGGGCCGAAGATTGCCGTACCGACACGGACCAACGTGGATCCGTGCTCCACGGCAATAGGATAATCATGGCTCATGCCCCAGGAACGTTCCTTGAAATCAGGATCATCTGCAAAATACTTAGACTTGACTTCATCAAAGAACGTGGCGGCTATATCAAACTCCTGAGCAATCTGATGCTGATCATCGATATTTGAGGCCATCATCATCAGACCACAGATTTTAACATGCTTCATCTCCTTCCAAACTCCGGAGTCAAGCAGTTCCCGGCAAGCATCCTGTGTTAAGCCGTATTTTGTAGCTTCCTCAGCAATATGGAGTTCCAGCAACACCTTAATCACCCGATTGCATTTAGCTGCCTGCTTCTCTATCTCTTTCATCAACTTCAGGCTATCACAGGACTCCACCATCGTGATATAAGGAGCTATATATTTCACCTTGTTCGTTTGAAGATGACCGATAAAGTGCCATTCAATATCCTTCGGAAGTTCTTTCACTTTCTGCTCAAGTTCCTGTTCATGGCTCTCGCCGAAGACACGCTGACCCTCAGCATAAGCGACTTCTACATATTCCTTAGGATGAAACTTGCTGATGGCAACCAATCTTACTCCATCGGGCAGGCTGTCCAGCACTTTGTGTAAATTTTTTGCGACATCAACCATTTCTCTATCAATTAAATGCTGCATTTCAGGGCACCTATAGTGCCCGCTATATTATTCCGGTAACAACTAAGTCAAGAGCCTCATCAGACTATTCCCCAACCTTTTCAAACAATAAACGTTATTACTAAACGCTATCAGTTCTCCGGTTCAGGTTCTTTATCTGATGGCTGGTCTGCTGGCTGTTCTTCATATTCAGGGACATCATTTCTCTCCTCCTTCTTCTTCGAAGCATTGGGAGCATGATGTTCAAAGACATCCATGATCTGAGTCTCGACAATGGAAGCGATCACATAATCAATCATTGTGCTCCCCATTACTTCATCGACATGCTTTACAGCTCCTGGAAGAGAAGCAGCCTGGACAAGATAATACACGTTTGAACGTTTCTCCTTTTCAGTTTTCTCATCAATAGTGATAAACTGGAGTTTGGCTTTGTACCACTTATCATCAGAATCAATATCACTGAAAAAGACCTCACCGTATGATGCCGGTTTGATATCCGTGATCTTCATTTCTCCACTGATATAAGAAGACATCTCTTCGATGATCGCACTTTCAGCCTCGGTAAAACTCAAGGCATCCACTACATATTGTTCGGTGACCTTTTTCTGCATGCCATCGTCCATCATCTTCTCATATCTGATCTTGGTTTCAAACCAAGTACTTGTTCTGGATCTCATAATTGACTTAATTAGTATTTATGAAAGTTCGTTTATTCTTAATTTTTTCCAATCATCATGCAAAGATAATAAAAATTTCCTTATCTTTGCAATTCGATAATTAATTATTCATACAATGCCAGAAATATCGGTACGTGGATTAAACATGCCTGAGTCACCAATCCGAAAATTAGCTCCTTTGGCGACAGCAGCAAAAGATCGTGGCATCAAGGTTTACCATTTGAATATTGGTCAACCGGATATGCCTTCTCCACAATGCGGACTGGATGCACTCAAAAAAATCAACCGCAAAGTTCTGGAATATGCTCCCAGCCAAGGCTTCTTGAGTTTCCGAACAAAACTGGTTGACTACTATAAGAAATACGATATCAATATTTCTCCTGATGATATCATCATCACTACCGGAGGAAGTGAGGCTGTAATGTTCGCCTTCATGAGTTGTCTGAATCCAGGCGATGAAATTATCATGCCAGAACCGGGTTACGCCAATTATATGGCTTTTGCCGTTTCTGTAGGTGCAAAAATCCGGACTATCACCACGACCATTGAAGAAGGGTTTTCTCTTCCCAAAGTTGAGAAATTTGAGGAATTGATCAACAAGCACACACGCGCCATCATGATCTGCAATCCGAATAATCCGACAGGTTACCTTTATACCCGTAGGGAGATGTATCAGATCCGAGACCTGTGTAAGAAATACGACCTGTTTCTGTTTTCCGATGAAGTTTATCGTGAATATATCTATACCGGTTCGCCGTATATCAGTGCCATGCACCTTAAGGGCATCGAGCAGAATACGATACTCATTGATTCTGTTTCCAAGCGTTACTCTGAGTGTGGAATTCGTATCGGAGCCCTGATTACGAAAAACGAACAGGTACGAAAAGCAGTGATGAAGTTCTGCCAATGCAGGCTGAGTCCTCCACTCATCGGGCAGATTGTAGCAGAAGCTTCACTTGACGCGCCTAAAGAATATTATAGAGATGTATATGATGAATACGAACTTCGCCGTAAGTGTTTCATCGATGGATTGAACCGCATACCAGGAGTCTATTCACCTATTCCCATGGGGGCTTTCTATACCGTAGCAAAACTACCTGTAGATGATGCCGAGAAATTTTGTCGATGGTTGCTGACAGACTTCAATTACGAAGGAGAAACCGTCATGTTAGCTCCAGCCGGAGGATTTTATACGACACCAGGAGCAGGAGTTGATCAAGTCCGCGTAGCTTATGTTCTAAAGAAAGCCGACTTGGAAAGAGCTCTTTTCATATTGCGCAAGGCTCTGGAAGCTTATCCCGGCAGAAAAAAGGTATATGATATCTGACCTATGAATTTTCCTTTATACATAGCGAAGAAAATTTATTCTGATACAGGTGGCAAGCGAAAAGTTTCGCAGCCAGCCATCCGCATTGCAACTGCCGGTGTAGCCATCGGGCTCGCTGTCATGATCATTTCCGTATGTATCATATTAGGATTCAAGCATACAATCCGTGACAAAGTCATTGGCTTCGGTGGACAAATAGAAGTAGCTGATTTTCTCACCTTGCAGTCCAGTGGTAATTATCCTGTTGTCATCAATGATTCGATGATGAATGTGTTTAAGAAAATCCCCGGTGTAAAACATGTGGAGCGTTTCGCAATAAAACAGGGAATTTTAAAAACAAATTCTGATTTTCTGGGAGTAGCCTTCAAGGGTGTAGGACCGGAATGGGATTCTACCTTTATTCATCAGAATATGGTAGCCGGAAGTATCCCAAAGTTTAGTGACCAGTCCAGCCGAAACCAGATTTTGGTTTCTAAGCTCATGGCAGATAAACTCCATCTGAACGTAGGACAACGCATCTTTGCTTATTTTATTGATAACAAAGGAGTGAGAATCCGACGGTTTACGATTCAAGGCATCTACGAAACTAATTTAAAGAAATATGATGAGGTCACCTGCTATACAGACCTCTACACTGCCGTGAAACTTAATGGTTGGGACAGTGACCAGGCCAGTGGAGCAGAGGTGACCGTAAATGATTTCAACAAAGTCAATGAGACTGAAGCCTATTTTACAAATCGAGTAAACCGGACGGTAGACCATGATGGAGAAACTTATTCCAGTGCAACGATTCAGGAAATTAACCCGCAGATATTTGCGTGGCTTGATCTTTTGAATCTGAATGTATGGGTTATTCTCGGGCTCATGATGGCAGTAGCTATAGTCACAATGATTTCAGGGCTGCTTATCATCATCCTTGAAAGGACTAACATGATCGGTGTACTTAAAGCTTTAGGCGCAAAAAATAAGACCATAAGGCATACCTTCCTGTGGTTTGCTGCCTTTATCGTAAGCAGAGGACTCTTGTTAGGTGATGTAATCGGAATCGGACTTCTCGCCTTACAGAAATATACAGGACTGATCAAACTTGATCCCCAGACCTATTATGTGAATACCGTTCCCATAGAGTTTAACTGGTGGTTCATTCTGGTTTTGAATGTTGTAACCATGATTATCTGTATGGTCATGCTGGTAACTCCAAGTTATCTCATCTCTCATATCCACCCTGCTCAAAGTATACGATACGAATAATTCGCCTTACTTCGAGAATCATAGAAAAAGATGTTTTATTGTCCTCTTTTCCCATTAAACACAAAATTCTTACAGAATTAATTAAAATACTGCACAGAAAGTTTTGGGATGTGCAGGAAACTGGTTACCTTTGCACAAAATTTTTGTTTTTGTGCAATGGATACGATACTAAGCTTTAACTCGTATATTGAGAAAAGCATTGTAGATAATTGGGATAAAGATTCGCTTACTGATTATAAAGGGACAACACTCCAATATCACGATGTGGCACGCAAGATTGAAAAATACCATATCTTGTTCGAAAGTTGCAATATACATAAAGGTGATAAAATTGCTATTTGCGGACGGAACAGTGCCAATTGGGCAGTTGCATTCCTGGCAACAGTGACTTACGGAGCTGTGGCAGTTCCTATCTTACATGAATTTACAGCCGAACAAATACATAATATCGTCAATCACTCTGAAGCAAAAATCCTTTTTGCAGGTGATATCATAACGACGCAGATAAATCCAGATAAGATGCCTAATCTTGAAGGCATCATCTATCTCCCCTATCGCACTCCCATCCTATCTCGCAACGAACGGTTTTCATACGCGATAGAGCATATCAACGAAATATTCGGTAAAAAATATCCCAAATATTTTGGTAAAGAGCACATCCACTACTATCAAGACCAACCTGACGAACTTGCGATGATCAATTACACTAGTGGTACAACAGGTTTTTCAAAAGGTGTAATGCTCTCTTATGAAGCTCTCTGGAGCAATCTGGACTTTATTATGAATGCTTTAGGACCTCACTTGAAGAAGGGAAGTTCCGTACTGAACATTCTTCCGATGGCCCACATGTATGGATTGATGGTTGAATTTCTCTTTGAATTCTGTTTTGGAAATCACATCTATTTCCTTACAAGACTTCCCAGCCCTTCTATCATTGCCCAGGCCTTTCGTGATATTAAACCAGCAGTTATCATCGCTGTACCTCTTATTATAGAAAAGATCATACGCAGAAAAGTTCTCCCTGTTTTCCAGACTAATAAGATCAAATTGCTTTTAAATATGCCTATCGTCAACAAGAAGGTCAAAGAAAGTATTTGTGAGAAAGTCAAGAATCTTTTTGGAGGCAATTTATATGAGATTATCGTGGGGGGAGCAGGCCTCAATCAGGAAGTCGAGGACTTCTTTACCAACATACATTTTCCTATCACTATCGGTTATGGTACTACGGAAACAGCTCCACTGATTACTTTCACGAATTGGGAGAATTTCGTTGCCGGTTCATGTGGAAAACCTGTAAAGAACATGGAAGTAAAGATATTAAGTCCTGACCCTGAAAATATCCCGGGAGAGATTATCGCTCGCGGACCGAATGTCATGAAAGGATACTACAAGAACAAAACGGCAACTAAAAAAGCTCTCGTAGATAATTGGTTTCACACAGGAGATCTGGGTACTATGGATAAAGAGGGCAATCTTTTTATCAAGGGAAGAATAAAAAACATGCTTTTAGGAGCAGACGGGCAGAATATCTATCCTGAAGAGATCGAAGATAAATTGAACTCCATGGCTATGGTTAATGAGAGCCTTGTCATTCAAAAAGGGGATCAACTCGTAGGTCTGGTCAATCCAAACATTGAAGAGGCTCAGTCCTTGGGATTCACAGAAGAAGATCTTCAGAATATCATGGAACAGTATCGAAAACAATTAAATTCGGTTCTACCCTCTTTCTGTAAAATCTCAAGAATCCAACTCCATAATGAAGAATTTGAGAAAACACCTAAAAGAAGTATTAAGCGTTATCTTTATAAAGATGTGCTATAATCTTGGCTGACTCCAAAATAAAAGTTTGCACATATAACATAGAAAAAAATCAAATGACTGAAAATATTCCTAGCATAAATTCACTAATCGAAAAAAGCATTATTGACCATTGGGATTTCGATGCATTGACTGATTATAAGGGGAAAACTCTCCAATATAATGATGTAGCACGAAAAATAGAGAAACTACATATCTTATTCGAATATTCCGGTGTAAAAGAAGGTGATAAGATTGCTCTGTGCGGACGTAACAGCGCCTGCTGGGCTGTAGCCTTCTTGGCTACTCTGACTTATGGATGTGTCGCTGTGCCGATTCTCCATGAATTCACAGCGGATCAAATCCAGAATATCGTTAACCATTCAGATGCAAAACTCCTGTTTATTGGAGACATTGTGGCAACTCAGATCGATACCACTAAAATGCCCAATCTTGAAGGCATTATCTATATTCCAGACTATTCCTTGGTACTTAGCAGGACTGATAAACTGACCTATGCTCGGGAACACCTCAATGAGATATTCGGTCATAAATTTCCAAAATATTTCAGGAAACAGCACGTACACTACTACCGCGAACAAAGTCCTGAAGAGATGGCACTCATCAATTACACAAGCGGGACTACAGGGTTTTCCAAAGGGGTAATGATCCCTTATCGCGCACTATGGAGCAATTTCGACTTTGCCATGCAAGTTTTAGGCAACACGATCAAACAGGGATGCAAGACCATTTGTATTCTTCCTATGGCTCACATGTATGGCATGTCTTTCGAGTTTCTGTTCGAATTTCTACAAGGCATTCATGTCTTTTTCCTGACTCGTTTACCCAGCCCTTCCATCATTGCCCGGGCCTTTACAGACATCCAACCCTCTCTGATCTTATCGGTTCCCCTGATCATTGAGAAGATCATACGCAGGCAGATCTTTCCGAAGATTCAAAACAACAAGATCCATCTGTTGCTGAATATGCCAGTAGTCGGTAAGAAGATTCGAGAAAGAATCAAAGATCAGGTCTGCAAATCTTTCGGAGGAAACTTCTATGAGGTTATTATCGGTGGAGCCTCATTTAACCAAGAGGTAGAGTCTTTCCTGCGCCTGATCGAATTCCCTTATACCGTAGGATATGGAGCTACCGAGACGGCACCGATCATGTGTTATGCAGATTGGCATACCTTCGTAAAGGGTTCTTGTGGCAGGCCCGTCGCACACATGCAATTACGCGTCAACAGTCCCGATCCTGAAAATATCCCAGGAGAAATTCTGGCTAAAGGATTAAATGTTATGTTAGGCTACTACAAAGATCCGATAGCAACAGAGAAGACGATTGATAAAGACGGATGGTACCATACGGGTGATTTGGGAACGATGGATGCAGAAAAAAATCTATTCATCAAAGGCAGGTCCAAGACTATGTTGCTTGGTTCCAGTGGCCAGAATATTTATCCGGAAGAAATAGAGGATAAACTGAGTTCTCTTGCGCTTGTCAATGAATGTCTGGTCATTCAGGATAATCAGAGATTAATAGGTCTCGTTCATCCGGATTATGATGCAGCAAAATCTCTTGGATTGTCAAATGATGATTTAAAAAATGTGATGGAGCAAAACAGACAAGAATTGAATGCACAGATGCCCATATATAGTAAAGTCACAGAGATTAAAATTCAGAAAGAAGAATTCCAGAAAACTCCAAAAAAGAGTATCAAGCGGTATCTCTACGAAAAGTAGAATTCTTTTCATCAACATATCCTCTTTTATTTAGACTCCTGCTGTAAGAACAATCTACAAAGAAGTTTAAAATCAGATGATATGTTTAATCCTCACTAAGGGCTGCTGTCCGGACGCGGCTCAAGGTTTCAGGGGTCATTTGCAGATAGTTGGCTATATAGTTTAAAGGGGCTCTCAATACAACCTGAGGATTTAGTTTACAGATTTTCTTGTAACGAGCTTGAGCTGTTTCAAAACGGACCAGATCAGCATGTACTTGAGAAATAATCAGGCTCTCCTCCAGAATTTTACGATATAGCATCTGGATGTTAACATTGTGAATAGCCTCCTCTTCAAGTCGCTTTTTGGGTAAAGCATAAATAACAGAAGACTCCAATGCTTCAACTTGCAGTTTTGAAGGTTCTTCTCTAAAAAGGCTTTCTATACACATGAAAATGGATCTGTCCACTCCCAGATGCTCTGTTACCTCCTTATCATTCTTAAAATAGAACTGGCGGATCAGACCATGCCAGATATAGTACATATTTTTACAAACCTCACCCTCGTGAATAATCATCGCTCCCTTTGCAAACTTCATAGGAACCAAGATACCTTCCAGGGTAGTCAACTCCTCATGGGTCATGGTACTATACTTTCGAGCAAGCTCTCGAGCAATATCCCGTGTTGTTACTGTTAATTCTTTCATACTTCCTCCTTTTCAAAAAATACACTTTTATATACCTCTTTCCCATCACATGAATATCGAATCACACGTTTCCGGGAAATCCATCAAGATCAGTCATCCAGTTTCAATACTGCTAAAAATGCTTTTTGAGGTACCTTGACATTGCCAATCTGCTTCATCCTCTTCTTGCCTCGTTTCTGTTTCTCAAGCAATTTTCGCTTACGACTGATATCTCCGCCATAACATTTTGCAGTTACATCTTTACGAACCTGCTTTACGGTTTCGCGGGCAATAATCTTACCTCCTATAGCAGCCTGAATAGCAATATCAAACTGCTGGCGGGGAATCAACTCCTTTAATCTTTCACACATTTTGCGGCCAAAAGATATCGCATTGCTTTCGTGAGTCAAAGTAGACAAAGCATCTACAGGTTCACTATTGAGGAGGATATCCAATCTGACCAGGCGAGAAGGCCGATAAGAATCAAGATGGTAATCAAAAGAAGCATAACCTTTAGATATACTCTTCAGTTTATCATAGAAGTCAATGACAATCTCTCCCAAAGGCATCAGGAAACGAAGTTCTACACGATCACCGCTCACATATTCCTGATTAACCAGTTCTCCCCGTTTATCCAGGCATAATTTCATGATCGGACCTATGAACTTTGTCGATGTAATGATACTTGCCCGTATATAAGGTTCCTCAACATGTTCAATCGAAGTCGGATCAGGAAGTCCGGCAGGATTATGAACCTCCGTCATATCCCCCTGTTTATCGAAGACTTTATAACTCACATTAGGAACTGTAGTGATGACATCCATATTGAATTCACGATCCAGTCTTTCCTGAACGATTTCCATGTGCAAGAGGCCGAGAAAGCCACAGCGGAATCCAAATCCAAGGGCGACGGAACTCTCCGGGGAAAAAGTAAGAGAAGCGTCATTCAATTGGAGTTTCTCCAGGGAAGTACGCAGGTTCTCATAATCATTCGGATCAATAGGATATACGCCTGCAAAAACCATCGGCTTTACCTCTTGAAAGCCCTCTATTGCTTTACTGCAAGGACGTTCAGTAGCAGTAACCGTATCTCCTACTTTCACTTCTGTAGGATCCTTGATTCCAGTAATGATATACCCCACCTCACCGGTAGAGAGTATGTCCCGTGGGACCAAATCCATTTTCAGTACACCGACTTCCTCTGCAACATATTGCATTCCCGTATTGAAAAGTTTGACCTTCTCACCTTTCTTGATAAAACCATTATCTACTTTACAGAGAATGATGATGCCACGAAAAGGATTATAGATTGAATCAAAAATCAAAGCCTGTGTAATTGATTTAGAATCTCCCAGAGGATGAGGAATACGGCTGACAATAGCCTCAAGGATTTCATCCACACCTTCTCCCGTCTTAGCAGATGCCCGTAAGATATCTTTACGATCACAACCGATCAGGTTTACGATTTCATCCTCCACCTCATCCGGCATTGCATTCGGCATATCTATCTTATTGATGACCGGTATAATCTCAAGATTATGATCCACGGCCATATACAAGTTGGAAATCGTTTGAGCTTGTACGCCCTGAGTAGCATCTACGACCAGCAATGCGCCCTCACAGGCGGCAATACTGCGCGATACTTCATAAGAAAAGTCCACATGTCCGGGAGTATCAATCAGATTGAGGATATAGCTGTTATGATTCTGTGCCGTATACTCCATCTGAATAGCATGGCTTTTGATGGTAATACCACGTTCACGCTCCAGATCCATATCATCCAGCATCTGCCCTTCGGTAATCTTGATGGTATGCGTCTTTTCCAAAAGGCGGTCTGCCAATGTAGATTTACCATGGTCAATATGAGCGATGATACAAAAGTTTCTGATTTTACTGATATTATCCATGCTTCTTATCACTTTTTAGAACACAAAGATACAAAGTTTTTTATTATTTCTTTGTATATTTGCAAAAATAAAACTTAAAGTCAATAATGAAGATAATTGCATTTCATTCTCATTGCATCCAACTTTCCTTGTGGAAAATGCTGGCTTCGGGAATACTCCTCTTGTTTTGTTTTGCATTATCCGCCTGCCACGAGAGCCTTTCAGACCGTGCTGCACGGGAAAGCAAAGAATATACGGAGAAATTCTGTCCCACACCTGTCATCAATGATGAGCGTACAGACAGCATGTCTTTTGATAAGACAACACATACCATGAACTATTATCGTACACTTTCAGGTAAAGCCGACAATCCTCAGGTCATCAAATTTAATGCGAAGAAACTGAGAAGTGTTCTGCTGAAAGCATTGGTAGACGACCCTGGTTCGCAAGCTTACAAAAATGCTGGTTTTAATTTTCACTTTCAGTATCGTTCAGCCAAGCATAAAGGAAAGACTTTGTTTGAAGTCATATATACTCCAAAAAATTATCAGACTAGCCTAAAATCGGCAAAGAAATTGTAGTGAAGACAAGGGTTGCTTCATTCTCGGAATCAGACATCGTAGCATAAAGAAAGAGGGCGAAAGAAAAGTCATTCCTTTACTTCCGTCCCCCTTTCTGTAAATATCTCGCGCCTTGATTAAAAGGTATATCCTTTCTTATCTCTCATTATACAATAACAAGGAAATGTCCACTCAATAGCCCATTTCCTCCAAAGCATGAGCCAACTGGTCCGGGCAACTCGTAGGCTTATTACCACAGAGAATCCCTTTCAGGCGGTTTTTAACCTCTGTAGCCTTCATACCTTTGATCAGGGCACAGATTCCCTTCGTATTTCCATTGCAACCACCCGTAAACCGTACGTCTCCGACATTTCCCAGACTATCTACATCTATATCTATCCAAACACTGCAAGTGCCATTGGTTTTATATCGTAAATGTGCCATCAAACGTCCTCTTCCGTTTCTTCTTCCGGCCTCATATTAGTATATACATTCTGTACATCCTCAAAATCCTCGAGTTTATCTTCCATTTCATTGATCGTTTGCCGCTGCTCCGGGGTCACATCTTTCAGATCATTCGGAATACGGGTAAACTCGGCACTTGTAATCTCATAGTCGTGATCTTCCAGATATTTCTGGATCTCACCAAAACGTTTCGGATCACCATAGATAGTGATTTCATCATTCTCCTCATCGTCATCATAATCATCATCTACCCCATAATCAATCAAGTCAAGGATAAATTCATCCATGTCCATATCCTGTTTCTTCTTGAAAGAAAATACACACTTATGGTCAAAAAGATAACTTAAAGATCCCTGAGTACCCAGATTACCATTAAACTTGTTGAATATAGAACGTACATCAGCTACAGTACGAGTAGTATTATCTGTCAGTGTATCCACGAATACAGCGATTCCATGAGGACCATATCCTTCGTATGATACATTTTTATATTCACTCTGATCCTTTCCCTGGGCATTCTTGATTGCACGCGCCACATTATCCTTCGGCATATTCTCACGCTTACAAGTAGCGATAATTGCACGAAGTGTAGGATTATTCTCTGGATCAGGACCGCCTTCCTTGACAGCGATAGTAATTTGTTTACCTAATTTCGTAAATGTACGGGCCATGTGCCCCCATCTTTTCAGCTTTGTAGCTTTACGATATTCAAATGCTCTTCCCATTGGAGTAATATTAATATATTGTCTTAAAAATCTTTATTGAAAATGTATAGCCGAATCATCTCAATTCAGCATGTAGTTGAGTGGTCAGTTGATGTATCAATTTCTTCATCACTGTATCTATCGACTTATCCGTCAGTGTTTTGGAATCATCCTGAAGAATAAAGTTAACCGCATAACTCTTCTTTCCTGCTGGAAGATTCTTGCCTTCATAGACATCAAAAAGCTCTACTCTCTTCAGAAGTTTCTTTTCAGTCTTACATGCGATCTGCTCAATCTGACTAAACTCAACGTTCTTGTCTATCAATAACGCCAAGTCACGGCTGACTGCTGGATATTTACTGACTTCTTTAAACTCGAACTTGATTCTTCTGATTGTACGTGCCAGGTCAGTCACATTGATATCTGCAAAGAAAACATCTTGTTCCAACCCGAAAGTTTTCTTAATCTTCGTATCCACGATTCCCATCTCAACCAGTAAAGAACCTTGATGGGTCTCATAAGATAAGCCTTTGGAGAAGATATTATTATCACTTTTCTTGATAACGACTGCATTGGATTTCAAACCACAGACCCGTAAGATATTCTCTACGTATGCCTTCAATTCAAAGAAACTACTGTTTTCATCCGGATGAGCCCAAGAACCTTCTACGCGTTTACCTGTTATCCAAAGACCCAGATGATGAGACTGGTTATAAGCCTTGATCGGATGCTCGGGAGTTCTCTTCTCAGCATGAAACTGGTAGCAGTTACCGACCTCAAAGAATTTCAAGTTCAGATTTTTCCGATGGACATTACGCATTATACTTTCTAATCCGCCAAACAGTAAAGTCTGTCTCATCACGCCCAAATCAGAGCTTAATGGATTCATTACCTTTACCGTCATATTCCAAGGATACTTATTGAATTGACCATCTTGATAATAAGTCATCCTGGTCAAAGAATTGTTCATGATCTCGAAGAATCCACAACCGACCAGCAATTCAGCGACATGATTTTCCAGGTCAGCTTTTTGATCCTCCTCTCCCTGAATGTTCAAAGAGCTCTTCAGAGTCAAAGGTATTTCCACATTATTATACCCGTAAATACGAAGAATATCCTCTACGACATCACAAGGTCGCTGTACATCCACACGATAAGCCGGTACAGTCAGGTCAAGACCTTCCGTATCTTCTGCCTTGATCTTCATTTCAAGACTTGTCACAATATTTTTAATCGTCGTCCGCTCAAGTTGTTTGCCGATTAACCGATCACAATATTCATAATCCAGGCGCACATCAAAATCTTTGATCGGTTCAGGATAAACATCTTTGATCGGCATGCTCACCTTTCCCCCCGCAAGTTGCTGACAGAGGATAGCAGCCTGTTTCAGAGCATAGATAATCCCATTCGGATCAATCCCCCGCTCAAATCGATAACTGGCATCCGTACTCAGTCCATGACGGCGTGCACTCTTCCTAATCCAGGTCGGATGAAAGTAAGCACTCTCCAAGACCACATTACAAGTCGTATCATAAGTTCCCGAACCCTTGCCTCCGAAAATACCCGCAATACACATCGGTTCCTCTGCATTACAAATACTCAGGTCGTGTGTACCTAACGTATGCTCTACGCCATCAAGGGTGACAAATTTCGTTCCTTCAGGCTGGGTACGAACCACTATCTTGTGACCTTTCACCATATCAGCGTCAAAGCAGTGCATAGGCTGGCCGTATGCCATCATAATATAATTCGTGATATCTACGATATTATTAATCGGACGCAACCCAATCACACGGAGTTTATCCTGTAGCCATTTCGGGCTTTCCTTAACTTCACAGTCCGTAATGCTTATACAGGCATAACGCTTGCATGCTTCTGAATTCTGAATTTCCACATCAATGGGCATATCCTGATTATCGACATGAAAAGCATCACAGTCCGGACGATGTAAACGTGTCTGAACGCCCTTCTGCCTCAACCAGGCATAGAGATCACGAGCCACACCGTAATGACTGAGTGCATCTCCTCGATTAGCCGTTACATCGATTTCTATTATCCAGTCACTTTCCAGATGATAATATTCTGCAGCAGGAATTCCTACTTTCACATCATCCGGGAGAACGATAATACCAGAATGGTCTGTACCAATACCTATTTCATCTTCAGCACAGATCATTCCACAACTCTCTACCCCGCGAAGCTTTGCTTTCTTGATGATCACTTCCTGATCACCATCATAAAGTACACAGCCCAAATCCGCAACGATTACCTTCTCGCCTGCGGCAACATTAGGTGCTCCACAGACAATCTGGCTCGGTTCACCTTTGCCAAAATCCACTGTCGTAATGTGCATGTGGTCAGAATTAGGGTGTGGTACACAACTCAGGACCTTACCTACATATAATCCTTTCAGTCCTCCCTTCACAGACTGGACCTCTGTAAGCGCATCAACCTCAAGCCCGGTAGAAGTCAGCGCGTCCGCTGTTTCCTGAGGAGTCAGGTCGAAATCGACGTATTCTTTAAGCCATTTATAAGAAATGTTCATTATAATGATTTTATATATTCTCAGAAACTCTGCAAAAATACGAAAAAATCAGTAGACAAGCAAATTTTTCAGAGACTTGATTATAATTTCTTAGACCTGCAATGGACTGGCTGTCCTCTGCTCGCCAGACTTCCAAATCACTTCCCTCCAGACAAGAAATGATCAGCCAAATGCATGATACATTTTTCGAACTTTGCAAAGAACCGGAAAGATCATTATAACGCTCTCCTCTCCTGATTGATTTCACAAATAAAATTCATCCCAATTCTAAAACAGTTGGCTTTACAATGCTTTCATATAGGCAGCACAACTGTCTGCGCAACGTTCTCCGTCTATTCCGGCACTGACTATTCCTCCCGCATAACCGGCCCCTTCACCACAAGGGAAAAGTCCCTTCACCCGAATATGCTGCAACGTTTCACGATCACGGATGATCCTGACTGGAGCTGAGGTTCTCGTTTCTATAGCGATCAGTACAGCCTCATTTGTCAAAAAGCCATGAGCATGCTTACCGAAAGATTTAAAGCCTTCTTGCAGTCGTTCCCCGATAAAAGGAGGCAACCAGAAATGCAATGGACTGGAGATTAATCCAGGAGAATAACTCGACTTGGGCAGATCATACGAGAGACGGCCATTGACAAAATCAGCCATTCGCTGAGCAGGAGCCGTCTGCTTCCGATTCCCTTGTTGCCAGCACATTCTCTCCAACTGTTCCTGAAAACGCATCACTTTCAAAGCATCCAAACTCTCATCATTATCCTTTCCGGTTTCCGGAACTAAAGGCAGATCTTTCGTTCCGACATCCTCTGGAGAGATTTCTACTACCATACCCGAATTTGACCAGGCAGTGCCACGATTGGACGGACTCATCCCATTGACAACAATCTGTTCAGGCCCTGTAGCAGCAGGAATGACAAAACCACCCGGGCACATGCAGAAGCTATATACACCGCGTCCTTTCACCTGAGTAACAAAAGAATATTCCGCGGCCGGCAGATATTTTCCGCGACCGGCTTTATTATGATACTGGATTTGATCGATCAATTCTGAAGGATGTTCCAATCGTACGCCAACAGCTATTCCTTTAGCTTCAATTTCAATGCCTGTACTGGCGAAATAACGATAGACATCCCGGGCAGAATGCCCTGTAGCCAGAATCACCGATCCATGGTAAACCTCTTCAGTATTCGTCTGCAGATTAACAGCCTCAACGCCAACTATCCGGTTCTGTTCAAGTTGGAGACCTGTCATTTTCGTTTGAAAATGAACTTCTCCGCCGCTTTTCAGAATCGTATTTCGCATATTTTCAATTACACGAGGTAATTTATCTGTCCCGATATGAGGATGCACATCGGCAAGAATTGACAGGGGTGCTCCATGCTGACAGAAGACATTCAGAATCTTTTCCACTGATCCCCGCTTTTTACTGCGCGTATAAAGTTTCCCATCAGAATAAGCTCCGGCACCACCTTCTCCAAAACTATAATTGCTTTCGGGATTTACTTCTTGCGTCCGGGAAATCTGAGCCATATCTACTTTTCTGGAATGCACGTCCTTTCCACGCTCAATAATCACCGGTCTGAAACCTTGCTCTATTAACCGCAAAGCAGCAAACAATCCAGCAGGACCTTCTCCGACAACGACAACTGATACCTTTTCACTTACATCCGGATAATCCGTATGGATAAACTCATCCTCCTGAGGCTTCTCATTGACATAGGCCCGAACTTTCAAATTCACATAGATTGTCCGCTGACGGGCATCAATGCTACGACGCAAAACCCTAACATGAGTAAGAGTTTGTGCCTCAAGCCCCTTCTCTTCGATGAGATATTGTGAGATATTTGCCTCCGAACAAGCAACCTGAGGCAAGACTCTGATTTGATATTCTTCTATCATATCTGCAAAAATAAGAAGTTTTCTGCAATCTCACAAGATAATTCAACTAAGTTTCCCTAACAGCATTTATCTTCTTTCCCAACATCTATTCAGCCGACCAGAATATCAGTTTTTCAAATCATCTTTTTTCGTCTGTACAACCATCAAATTCTATAGAGGATCTATTCAAGAGAGGATCTATTTCAAGTAAAACAAAGAGAGAGCGAACAAGCAATTTCTGATAGAAATTTTGCAAACGAGTTGATTATTTCCTATATTTGCAGAATTAAAATCAAAAACAAAAGTAACCACATTTTCAAAATCTGCAAGACTTTTAAAAAGAATCCTATATGATTAAAAATCTGATGAATATAATCTGTCTTCTTATGGTAGCCTATATAGGATTCCAAGAAAGATACTCTTATGCCCATTATCATGGTCAGTCATGGTTTAAAATCATGATTATCCTCGTACCGTTAATTTTTATGACTGCCATGATCTGTTTGATCAGGAAAAGTGATATGAGCAAGAGAAAACAAAAAGGAACATTGATCGTATTAGGCCTTTGCGTAGTGGTATTGTTAATAATGAACATTGCAGAATTCCTCTGTTAATTCTAACCTTCCTGTCACAAACTTCTAAAGACAATGAGAACACAAATTTATCACACAAAATGTTTGGCAATTTAATATTTCTTCGTATTTTTGTAACCAAGTTCTATCATGGCCTCAATGGTTTCGAGGATGACAGGGCATTACACTAAATCATTCAAGCCAATGAAAGTTCTGAAATTCGGCGGGACATCTGTAGGTTCCGTAAAAAGTATTCTGAGTCTGAAGAAGATTGTAGAGAAGGAAGCGAAACACCAGTCTGTCATCGTTGTTGTCAGTGCTCTTAGTGGTATTACCGACAAATTACTCTCTACAGCTCAATTAGCTTTAAAACATGATAATCAATGGAGAGAGGAATATAGTGCAATGGTAGATCGGCACCATACTCTGATTGACACGATTATCACCGATACCAAAAACCGAGAAGATTTATTTAATACCGTAGACACCCTTTTCGAGCAATTGAAGAGCATCTATTTTGGTGTCTATCTCATTCATGATCTAAGCGAGAAGACCAGAAATGCCATCGTCTCTTATGGTGAACGACTTTCAAGCCAAATCGTGGCTACACTGATCCGGGGAGCAAGGTGGTTCGATGCCCGGGAATTCATTAAAACCGTCCGGAAGAACGGCAAGAACATGATTGACCCGAAATTAACAGCCGAACTGGTCTCAAATACTTTCAAAGAGTTACCCCGTATTTCTCTTGTACCAGGATTCATCAGTAAAGACCGTGATACTGACGAAACGACAAACTTAGGAAGGGGTGGAAGTGATTATACAGCTGCTATTCTTGCAGGTACTCTTGATGCTGAAGTATTGGAGATATGGACGGATGTCAACGGTTTTATGACAGCTGACCCGAAAGTCATCAAGACAGCTTATACGATTAATGAGCTGAATTACGTAGAGGCTATGGAACTCTGTAACTTCGGTGCCAAGGTTATCTATCCTCCTACTATTTATCCGGTATGCATTAAGAATATACCCATCAAGGTAAAGAATACATTCAACCCCAGCAATCCCGGAACAATCATCAAAAGTAAAATTAAAGATGACAACAAACCCATCAAGGGGATTTCTTCTATCAGCGGTACAGCATTGATCACGGTAAGTGGACTGAGTATGGTGGGCGTAATTGGTGTCAACCGACGAATTTTCACAGCACTCGCAAACAAGGGCATCTCTGTATTTATGGTCAGTCAGGCGTCTTCTGAAAACTCCACCTCAATTGGTGTACGGGAAGCAGATACGCCAGAAGCAGTAAAAGTACTCAACGAGGAATTCTCATCTGAAATTTCTGATGGTGAGATGTTTCCAATGCATGCTGAATGCGGACTGGCTACTATCGCTATCGTAGGAGAGAACATGAAGCATACGCCCGGAATCGCAGGAAAACTTTTCGGGACTTTAGGGCGTTCTGGGATTTCTGTTATTGCCTGTGCTCAGGGAGCATCAGAAACTAATATTTCTTTTGTCGTAAAAGGTGAATCCCTGAGGAAAAGCCTTAATGTACTCCATGATTCCTTCTTCCTCTCAGAATATAAGGAACTCAATCTCTTTATTTGCGGAGTAGGTACGGTAGGAGGAAAGCTCATCGAGCAAATCAAAAATCAATATAATGCCCTGAAGGAACGTAACAGACTCAAATTGACGGTCGTCGGCATTGCCAGTTCTCATAATGCCATCTATAATCGGGATGGATTGAACCTGGAAGATGTCCGTAAACAATTAAAGTTGTCTAAGCCTAGCAATCCGGAGAAGTTACGTGACAGTATCATCGGTATGAATATTTTCAATGCCGTATTTGTAGATTGCACTGCCAGTAAGGACATTGCCAATCTATACCAAACCCTTCTGGAACATAATATCTCTGTCGTTGCAGCTAATAAAATAGCTGCTTCTGACCAATACGACAAATATGTCAAACTCAAGCAGACTGCTCTGTCCAAAGGAGTCAAATTTCGTTTTGAAACCAATGTAGGTGCTGGACTTCCTATTATAGGAACCATCAATGATCTGCGTAATTCAGGTGATAAGATTCTTAAAATCGAAGCTGTACTTAGTGGCACACTCAACTTTATTTTCAATGAGATTTCTGCTGATGTGCCTTTCTCTGAAACGGTACACAGAGCGAAGCAAGAAGGATATTCGGAACCGGATCCACGAATTGACCTAAGCGGTGTAGACGTCATCCGGAAATTAGTCATCCTGACACGGGAAGCAGGTTACAGGATTGAACAGTCAGATGTAGAAAAACATCTTTTCATCCCTCAGACCTATTTTGAAGGAAGTCTGGAGGATTTTTGGAAGAACTTACCAAATCTGGATACAGGTTTCGAAAAGAAACGCAAGCAACTGGAAAAGGATGGGAAACGGTGGCGTTTCGTTGCTTCCATGGAAGGGGGGAAAACCAGCGTAGAACTAAAATCAATCAGCAAGAATCACCCCTTTTACAACTTGAAAGGAAGTAATAACAGCGTTCTCCTTACAACAGAACGCTATAAGGAATATCCGATGCTCATTCAAGGTTACGGTGCCGGAGCCAGTGTAACAGCAGCCGGCGTATTCGCTAATGTGATGAGTATAGCCAATATTTAATAGTAAAGTAATTTTTCAGATGAAACACATTATTATATTAGGTGACGGAATGGCCGACCATCCTGTAAAAAGACTGGGCGGAAAAACTTTATTACAGTATGCACAGACTCCTTATATGGACCTGTTGGCCAAACAAGGTAAAACAGGAAGGTTAATTACTGTTCCTGATGGATTCTATCCGGGATCCGAAGTGGCTAATACAGCTATATTAGGTTATGATCTAAATCAGGTATATGAAGGACGAGGCCCACTTGAAGCAGCTAGCATCGGCTATCACATGGCCCCGGAAGATATGGCAATGCGTTGTAACTTTATCTATATCGATGAGGGAAAGATTATTACACATAACGGAGGAAATCTGCAGACCAAAGATGGCGACACTCTGATAAAATATTTGAATGACAAACTCGGCAATGAGCAAATCCGGTTTTTCACCGGTATTCAATACCGCCACCTTCTGGTGATCAAATATGGAAGTAAACATCTGGTGTGTGCTCCTCCTCACGATCATCCGAATCAAGCATGGAGACCACTCCTGATCCAACCGGAAAAGGGATGGGAAGATGTCCATGAACCTATCGGCGGTTCGAATAAAACCAGAATGACAGCGCGTGAAACAGCCAATCTGCTGAATGATCTTATCCTGAAAAGCCAGAAACTTCTGGCAGAGCATCCTTACAACAGGGAACGTGCAGCTAAAAAGGAACGTCAGGCCAACTCTATCTGGCCATGGGGTGGCGGTTATCATCCGAAGATGAAAACACTCATGCAACTCTATCCGGAGATTAAAACAGGCAGCGTCATCTCAGCCGTAGACCTCATACGTGGAATCGGATATTACGCAGGTCTGGATATTATTAAGGTTCCGGGAGCTACAGGACTGGCAAACACCAACTATGAAGGCAAGGCAAAGGCTGCCATTGAAGCTTTGAAGAAACAGGATTTCGTCTATCTCCACCTTGAAGCAACTGATGAAGCCGGACATGACGGGAATATTGATTTAAAAATCAAGGCCATCCAATATTTGGATCATCGTATCGTGGAACCTGTCTATAAGGAAGTGTCAACATGGACAGAACCTGTATGTATAGCTATACTGCCCGATCATCCGACACCTGTAGAAATACGTACTCACGTCAAGGAAGCTGTACCCTTCCTTATCTGGTATCCTGGAATTAAACCCGATAAAGTACAGCAGTACGATGAAGTGAGTTGCGTCAGCGGAGAATACGGATTGCTCCGCCTTAATGAATTTATGAAAAACTTCATGTCACTCAAATAGAATTCCAACAATCAACAAGTCACTGATGAGCCGGAAAATTAAACAAGAAACAAATAAAAGCAAATACACATGAAATATTACAGTACAAACAAGAAGGCTCCTTCTGTCTCCCTTCGTGAGGCGATTATTAAAGGTTTGGCTCCGGATGGAGGACTTTATATGCCTGAAAAGATCAAACTTCTGGTAGATGACTTCTTTGAGAATATGGATAAGATGTTCTTACCCGAAATTGTCCTGACCGTAGCAAACGCTTTTTTCGGCGAAGATGTCAATCCTGAATCTCTGGAAAAAATTATCTATGACACACTATCCTTTAAGATTCCTACCATAAAAGTTGAAAAGCATATCTATTCTCTGGAACTCTTTCATGGGCCCACTCTGGCTTTCAAGGATGTAGGTGCTCGCTTTATGGCACGTCTGTTGGAATACTTTATCCCTCAGGAGGGAGATAAAGAAATCAATGTTCTCGTTGCTACCTCCGGAGATACGGGTTCAGCAGTGGCTAACGGTTTTCTCGGAGTCAAAGGTATCCATGTCTATGTACTGTATCCAAAAGGAAAAGTCAGTAAGATTCAGGAAAGCCAGTTTACCACCCTCGGGCAAAATATAACAGCTTTGGAGATTAACGGCACTTTCGATGACTGCCAGGCTTTAGTCAAATCTGCTTTCATGGATCAAGAACTAAATGAACACATGAAACTGACTTCAGCCAACAGTATCAATGTGGCACGCTTTCTGCCACAGGCGTTTTATTATTTTCTCGGATACGCACGACTCAAGAAAAGAGGTCTGATCCAGTTGGAAAAACAAGATGGCAAACTCACATCCAATCTGGTCGTATGTGTGCCTTCGGGTAATTTCGGGAATATTACTGCAGGATTATTCAGTAAACACATGGGACTGCCTATAAAACGTTTCATCGCAGCCAACAATGCCAATGATGTATTTTACAAATATCTGAAAACAGGAATATATAGACCCAGACCATCGAAACAGACACTGGCTAATGCCATGGATGTGGGTAACCCAAGCAATTTTGCACGTATCCTTGACCTCTACAACCATTCTCATGAAGCCATCGTACAAGATATCAGCGGAGCCTCTTATACCGATGAACAAATCCGTGAGACTATCAAAGACTGTTATCAACAGAACGGATACCTTCTCGATCCCCACGGAAGTTGTGGCTACCGGGCCTTGAAAGAAGGACTGAAACCAGGAGAGACGGGGCTATTTCTGGAAACAGCTGACCCTGCCAAATTTAAAGAGAAAGTTGATGCCATCATTGGTGGTGACATAGACATTCCTGAAAGACTGGCAAAATTTATACAAGGAAAGAAACAAAGTATCCCCATGGAAAAAGATTTCCAGGTCTTCAAAGACTTCCTGATGAAAAGATAGTATCTATCTAAGGAAATCGCTATGGCAACTTATAAGCACCGGCAACTCTCTATTCCAATGGAAATGAGTGCCGGTGAAAGTTTTCTATTCCTAACCGGACTATTTGAGACAAGCAAAATAAAGAAATACCAAAAGGGCGATCAACGCAACCATTACGATGGACTTGATCAGACAACTGGCCACTTTCTTTAAGGTCAGAAAGGCAACGATAATGGCAATAAGGACAAAAATGTAATAAACGAACTGATGCATAATTGATATACTAAAATTATTTCTGATTTATGAGATAAAGGATCTGATATTGAGATCAAGCCTTATTGCAACAGTTATTCCATATTTGCATTTTCATCTGTTTCAAACAGTCGGCGAAAGCCATAAGGTATAGGAGTCTCGAATTCCATACGCTTCCCGGTAACAGGATGATAGAAACACAGGATATATGCATGAAGGCAAAGCCGGTGGCAAGGATCATCCCCATTACCATATTTGGGATCACCGCATACAGGATATCCCATATCTGCTGCATGAACTCGTATCTGGTTTTTCCGTCCTGTCTCCAAACGGAACTCTACAAGAGAATGGGTGTCAGTCCTGTCCAGAACTTGATAATGGGTTACTGCATATTTCCCCCCATTATCAACATCCGAAGAGACCGTCATATAAGCAACATCTTCAGTTAACCAACTTGCGATTTGCCCGCTGTTTTTTTTCATTACTCCACTCAACACAGCCATATAGCGACGGTCATAAACCGTATGATGCCAGTCCTTCTCCAGTTGCTGGGCTATCTGTATATCCTTAGCATAGATCATCAAGCCACTCGTATCCCTGTCCAGGCGATGAACAACATGGGCATGACAATACTGCTTGGAATCATGAAAATATTTATCCAGGACCGTTTTTACATTCAGCGAAGAATGCCCGCCAGCTACAGAAAGAATTCCTATATTCTTTTCAATAACAATCAAGTACTGGTCTTCATAGACTATTTTGACAAATGGGTTCTGCGGAGTTTGTAAACGTTTTGATTTAGACACTCCTACCTTCATACCCGCCTGAAGCGGATAGTCAAATTGGGTCACCATTTGCCCATCGACAGTAATACCACGCCCCTTCAGAGTTTCCTTGATTTTCGTTTTGCTTTGACCTTTAATATTTTCAAAAAGCCATGGAAGCAATTGAGAAGGTTTCCGTACCTGGTAAATCTTATATTGATTCTTGTCTCTAAAATTTTTGTTTATCATCCTCTTTCACTATTCAAAAGTTCAGGAATCTGTCCAAAATCATCTACAATCATATCCGCTCCGGCAAGTTCCAGTTCTTCTCTATATCCATTGCCATAGGTCACGCCACATGTCTTCGTTCCCGCACGCTTACCCATAAGTATATCAAACTTTGTATCCCCTACTACCAGAGTATCTTGAGGATCAACGGAAAAAGTCCGGAGTATCTTTTGCACGGGATATGGATCAGGCTTGGACCTTTTCACATCATCTGCACCAAGAATATAAGAAACATAAGATTCAAGATGCATCTCGTTGACAAACGACTGAAGAGAAGCATGCCCACGACTACTTGCCAGAGTAATGATCACGCCCTGATTGTAAAAGAAATGAATACTCTCCAGTACATGCGGAAACACCGGCACAAGTCCTGGTTGATTACTTGCAGAAAAGATGCGACGGTAAACCGTTGCGCAACGATCTCCCACGGACGGATCAGAAGTGTGCAGAACCCCCATAAAACCTTGTTCCAAAGGTAAGCCTATAGTACGGGAACATTCCTCCACAGAACATACGGGTAATTGCAACTCTTTCAATGTCCGTTGCATTGTACTGGTAATCAACGGGTTTGTATCCCCGATTGTCCCATCAAAATCTAAAATTAAAAGTTTCATCGTATTTTATTCACAAACTGGACACACTGACTACACATAAGTTCTCTCTGGAATCTTCAGAACCGGCAACATTGGAATTTTTTCAGCCTATTTTCTTCTCTATTCATTGGAAATCGTCAGGATGCCGCATATTTTCCACAAAAGTACAAAAGAAATCCTAAACATACAGACTTCTCGATTCTTTTTTATACCTTTGTACACAAATTATTATACAATAAGGTATTAGAAAAAATGATTATAGTAACAAATCTTGCCATTCAATTTGGAAAGAGAGTGCTCTACAAGGATGTCAACCTTAAATTTACTCATGGTAATATCTACGGTATTATCGGTGCTAACGGTGCCGGTAAATCAACCCTTCTGCGTGCTATCAGCGGAGACCTTGAGCCCAATAAAGGAACCATTGAAATGGGGCCAGATGAACGACTCTCCATATTGGAACAGGACCACTACAAATATGATAACTATCGGGTTCTAGACACCGTGTTGATGGGACATCAACCCTTGTGGAAAAACATGAAAGAACGTGAGGTACTTTACACAAAATCAGAAATGACAGATGCAGAAGGTACCTATGCGGGAGAACTCGAAGAAAAATTTGCAGAAATGAACGGTTGGTCAGCAGAATCAGATGCAGCTCAATTGTTGCAGGATCTTGGTATCCCGGAAAAATTCCACAATGAAAACATGAAAGAACTTTCCAACAACCAGAAAGTACGGGTCATGCTGGCTAAAGCTCTTTTCGGAAAACCTGAAAACTTACTGCTTGATGAGCCCACCAATGATTTGGATCTGGATACCGTCGAATGGCTCGAAGATTATCTCGGCGAAGTGGAGCAAACGGTTTTGGTCGTAAGTCACGACCGTCACTTTCTGGATGCCGTCTCAACACAGACAGTGGATATTGACTATGGTAAGGTTACCATGTTCGCCGGTAACTACTCCTTCTGGTACGAAAGCTCTCAACTGGCTTTAAGACAAGTTCAAAACCAAAGGATGAAAGCCGAAGAGAAAAAGAAACAGTTGGAAGAGTTTATCCGCCGGTTCTCTGCTAATGCTGCAAAAAGCAAACAGACAACCTCACGGAAAAAAATGCTGGCAAAAATCAATGTAGAAGAAATCCGGCCCTCAAGTCGCAAGTATCCCGGCATTATCTTTGAAATGGCTCGTGAACCCGGGACTCAGATTCTTGAGGTAGAAGGCTTAAAAGCTGTTGAGGAAGATGGAAGTGTACTTTTTGACAATATCAATTTCACTATAGAAAAAGGACAAAAGGTAGTATTCCTTTCACATAATCCCAGAGCAATGACTGCATTCTTTGAAATTATCAACGGAAAGCAAAAGGCTGATGCCGGTACATTCAAGTGGGGAGTAACCATAACAACAGCGTATCTTCCTTTGGACAACACCAATTTCTTCAAAAGTGATAAAAACCTCGTAGAATGGTTGAGTCAATATGGACCGGGAAATGAGGTGCAGATGAAAGCTTATCTGGGAAGGATGCTCTTTTCCGGCGAAGAGATTCTGAAGCATGTCAATGTTCTCTCCGGAGGAGAAAAAATGCGTTGCATGATTGCAAGGATGCAACTCCAGAAAGCCAACTGTCTCATATTAGACACTCCTACCAATCACCTTGACCTGGAAAGCATACAGGCTTTCAACAATAACCTGATCACTTTCAAGGGAAACATACTTTTCTCCAGCCACGACCATGAGTTCATTGAAACCGTAGCTAACCGAATCATCGAACTTACTCCTAAAGGCATTATTGACAAACAAATGCCTTATAATGACTATTTTCATGATGATTCTATCAAAACCTTAAAAGAAAAGATGTATTCTTGATTTGGCATAGATTTTGCTCGACTATTGGAAGAGAACGCAGATAAAAGAGTTAACATTCTCCTCTCAAAAAGCTCATTTTAATTTTAAAAACTATGGCAGAAAAAGAAAATGAAGAAAAGAAGGTAAATCTTCAGAATAGTGACTCAGAGAAAAAAGAGGCACAAAAAGCAGGAACTGACAAAAAGGAGCAGAAAGATTTCCAAGAAGACGAAAAGTCAGGAAAAACTGACGAAAAGTCAGAAGAGGCACAAGCTAAAGAGAAGGAATCTAAAAAAGAGGAAAAGAAAGACCCCTTGAAAGAAGCTCAGGAGCAGATTGCACAGTTGACGGATAAATATCTTCGTTCTGTGGCTGAATTCGATAACTATCGGAAGCGTACTCTCAAAGAGAAAACTGATTTGATCCTGAATGGTGGGGAAAAAACCATAACGGCTATCCTTCCTGTCATGGATGATTTTGAACGTGCACTGGCTAGCAAAAGTGAGGAGCCAAAAGCCATCAAAGATGGGATGAACTTGATTTTTAAAAAATTCCAAAAGACGTTATCAGAACTGGGAGTAAAGAAAATTGATACGAAAGATAAAGACTTTGATACGGCTTATATGGAAGCTGTAGCTATGGTTCCAGGTATGGGTAAGGAGAAAAAGGGAAAGATAATTGACTGCATCCAGGCGGGTTACACACTGAATGAGAAAGTAATCCGACATGCTAAAGTGGCTGTAGGCCAGTAAAAAGCAGATAACACTTACTTACACGCCAGCCTTTCATATAAAGGCTTCAATGCAATTGCAAAATAATTTGACTACATCATGGCAGAAAAAAGAGATTACTACGAAGTACTCGGTGTCGACAAGAATGCTTCGGAGGATGAAATCAAAACAGCATACAGAAAACTAGCTATAAAATATCACCCGGATCGTAATCCGGGAAACAAGGAGGCTGAAGAAAAATTCAAGGAAGCGGCCGAAGCATATAGTGTCCTGCACGACGAGAACAAGCGCCGTCAGTATGATCAGTTCGGATTCAATGGCCCACAGGGTGATTTTGGTGGCTTCAGTGGAGGCATGAACATGGATGATATTTTCTCTATGTTCGGTGATATCTTCGGTGGTCATGGTTTCGGAGGATTCGGCAATAGTGGTTTTAGCAGTGGAGGAAGCAGACAGCAACCACAGTTCAGAGGTTCTGACCTCCGCTTGACAGTTCATCTCACACTCCAGGAAATTGCAGCAGGCGTTACAAAGAAATTCAAAGTAAGAAAATACATAACTTGCCCAAGTTGTCATGGCTCAGGCAGTGAAGGAGGCTCTAAACCAGAGACCTGCCCGACGTGCCATGGAACAGGCTATGCTATAAAAACCGTGCACTCCATTTTTGGACTGATGCAAACGCAGACTACATGCCCGACATGCCATGGAGAAGGTACTATCATCAAGAACAAATGTAAGAAATGCAACGGTGAAGGCGTAGTCAGCGGTGAAGAAGTCGTAGAAATCAATATTCCTGCCGGTGTAGCCGATGGAATGGTGGTCAACGTCCCCGGGAAAGGAAATGCAGGCCGCCATAATGGTATCAATGGCAACATCCAGGTTATCATCAAAGAAGAACCGGACAACACTTTTATCCGTAATGGTCAGAACCTTTACTATAATCTGCTTTTGGATCTTCCTACAGCTATATTAGGAGGCAATGTAGACATCCCGACTATCAGTGATGCAAAGATATCATTGAAGATTGATCCCGGCACACAACCTGGCAAACAGGTACGGCTACGAGGGAAAGGACTGCCTGCCGTCCAAGGTTATGGTCACGGTCTGGGAGACATTATTGTCAACATCAGTGTCTATATCCCAAAAACTCTTGACAAAGAAGAAAAAGAGGCCGTGGAAGTATTCAAGAATAGTGACAACTTCAAATCTTCCAACGTGGATAAAAAGTCTGTTTTCGAACATATCAAAAATTTATTCAGTTAATACAATTAAGAAAAGACGTGGCTTCCAGACAGGACAGTCACGCTTTTTATTACATGGACAGCAGATAATCTGTTCTTATTTGTGCTATGAACTATAAGGAAACCGTACAGTATCTTTTCAACAGCACCCCTGTTTTTGAAAAAGTGGGTGCACCGGCTTACAAAGCCGGATTGGATAATTCTCTAGCTTTAGATCAACACCTCAATCATCCCCATAGCCGGTTTTTGACTATTCATATAGCCGGGACTAATGGAAAAGGGTCATGCTCTCATACCTTAGCTGCCATTCTTCAGGCGGATGGATATAAAGTGGGACTTTATACCTCTCCACACCTCGTAGATTTCCGGGAAAGAATCCGGATCAACGGCAAACCGGTCAGTGAGAAATATGTTGTGGATTTTGTAGAACAGAACCGGAATTTCTTTGAACCTCTCCACCCTTCATTCTTCGAACTCACGACAGCAATGGCCTTCAAATATTTTGCCGATCAGAAAGTGGATATTGCAGTCATAGAAGTTGGACTGGGAGGACGGTTGGACTGTACCAATATCATCACTCCTATTCTTTCCATCATTACCAATATCAGTTTCGATCACACACAATTTCTAGGTAATACTTTAACTGAAATTGCAGGAGAAAAAGCAGGGATCATCAAAAACGGTATTCCCGTAGTTATCGGTGAGACTGTACCTGAGACACGAATCGTCTTTGAGTCAAAGGCTCAGGAAATGCAGGCTCAAGATGTCTACGCGGAAGACATACCTGCCGTATTGGACTCAAAAGCATGCCCGGACGGAGGAAGAATCTACAAAACACGGTACTTCGGAGAAATCAAAGGTGAACTCGGTGGAATCTATCAGGATAAAAACGCCAATACCATTCTGACTGCTGCCATTCAACTCATCAACAGAAATATTATCCGCAATACGGACAGCATAGCAGAAGGCTTTGCCCATGTCTGTGAGATGACAGGACTGAGAGGCCGCTGGGAAAGATTGAACAAAGCTCCACTTGTCATCTGTGATACCGGTCACAATGTAGGCGGGTGGCAATATCTCAGTAAGCAGATTGCATCACAAGACTGCAGACATCGGCGCATTATCTTCGGTATGGTCAATGATAAGGATATCAGTACCGTGATGGGAATGCTACCCAAAGATGGAATCTACTATTGGACGCAACCCAGTTGCAAACGAGCTTTTCCTGTAGAAAAAGTTGTTGAAACAGCAAAAATATATCAACTTCAGGGCAAAACCTTTTCCACCGTAGCCGAAGCATACAGAAAAGCTATGGAAGAAGCCGATAAAGAAGATTTCATCTTCGTAGGTGGCTCAAGTTATGTGGTAGCCGACCTCCTGAAAGCGTTTCAGTTGGAAAAGGTCTAATCGGGGGTAACTACATAAAGAAACAAAATAATATTTCAAAGGTGTTGTATTAGATTGAAACAACACCTTTTTTTGTTCTATAAAACAAATAAAAAAATCAATCAACTGTTTTCTACTTATAATTCGAATTAAAAATTATGATTTCCACTTACCCCATTTAAAAGAAAATTTTCACAAGTGAACATTGTTAAAGACTTTTAACGCTGACTCATCGGATTTTCCATCAATATAATTTGTCATTTCCGTGATTTTTTACTTACTTTGCATATACAAATGTAACTAAAAACTTAACGATATTATGAGCACAACAGAAACGAAAAATATCTGTGGCTTGAAAAGAGAAAATTTCCAGGCCACGGTCCAAGGAAAGAAGACGGACCTCTATATCTTGCAGAACAAGCAAGGCAATGAGGTAGCTTTCACAAATTACGGAGGTGCTCTGGTGGCAATCATGGTACCAGATAAAAATGGCAAATTAGGGAATGTCATTCAAGGCCATGACAATATAGAAGATATAATCCACTCTCCGGAACCTTTCTTAAGTACCCTTATCGGCCGTTATGGCAATCGTATATGCAAAGGGAAATTCACCCTGCATGGTAAAGAATACCAGTTGGCGGTCAATAATAGTCCAAACTCTTTACATGGCGGACCGACCGGTTTTCACGCAAGAGTATGGGACGTACAGCAGATGAACCAGCAGGCAGCAGTATTAAAGTATAACAGTTCCTATGGCGAAGAGGGCTTTAGAGGTGAAGTAGATATTTGGGTAGCTTACACTTTCACAGATGACAATGAACTAATCATTAAATATTTAGCTAAAACAAACAAGAAGACAATTATCAATCTTACCCATCATGGTTTTTATTCACTTGCAGGTATTGCTAATCCCACACCAACCGTGGACAATATAATTTGTCAGATCAATGCTGATTATTACATCCCTATTGACAAGACATCAATTCCTACAGGGGAAATCAGATTTGTAAAAGACACTCCATTTGATTTTCGCACTCCCAAACCGATTGGTCAGGACATCAATGCTGACAACGAGCAGATCAGAAATGGTGCAGGATATGATCATTGCTATGTCCTGAACAAGAAAGAAGAAGGCGAGTTGAGTTTCGCTGCCAAAGTCATAGAGCCGGTAAGTGGCAGGACTATGGAAGTTTACACGACGGAACCTGGCATGCAGTTTTATACAGATAATTGGGCAGATGGTTATCAAGGTCAGAACGGAGCGACTTTTCCACGCCGTTCAGCCATCAGTTTTGAAGCTCAGCACTTCCCTGATACACCCAATCATCCTTACTTTCCATCTGTAGAGTTAAATCCAGGTGAAGAATACAAGCAAAAAACCATCTATAAATTCGATATTGGGAAATAATCAAGAAAGATCAACTTCCAATATTCATAAAAGAAAGATTATCAACAAAATCATAAATGGAAAATACGAATAAACAAAAAGGCAGCATCATCGCCATTATCACGATGATGTTTCTTTATGCCATGATTTCGTTTGTAACGAATCTGGCTGCACCAATTGGAGTCATTTGGAAAAATGTATTTGAAGGTAGCAACATGATTGGTATGCTGGGGAACGCAATGAATTTCCTGGCTTATCTATTTATGGGTATTCCTGCCGGGGCTATGCTTACTAAAATCGGTTACAAGAAAACCGCTCTCGTAGGTATTGCTCTTGGTTTCTTCGGAGTGCTCGTCCAATTTCTCAGCGGTGAATTCAATCCGGGAGTTTCCGGCTTCGGAGTTTACCTGTTAGGTGCTTTCATCTCCGGTTTCAGTGTCTGCATGCTGAATACGGTGGTCAACCCTATGCTGAACCTTCTGGGTGGTGGCGGTAACCGCGGCAACCAGTTGAACATGATTGGCGGAACACTGAACTCTTTGTCCGGAACATTAACCCCTATGCTGGTAGGCTCACTTATCGGAACTGTCTCAGCAAACACGAAAATGATTGATGTCAATATGGTCATGTATATTGCCATGACCGTCTTCTTAGCTGCATTCATCATTCTGGTATTCATCCCTATTCAGGATCCGGAAATGGGTAAGACGAATGCCCATACTGTTTTTGAACACAGCCCCTGGAGTTTCCGTCACTTTAACTTAGGTGTTCTGGGAATCTTCGTTTATGTAGGAGTTGAAGTCGGCATTCCCGGTACATTAAACTTCTACATCAGTGACACCTCTATGAAAGGTGGAGGATACGGACTTCTTAATGCTGCTGCCATCGGTGGTTTCATAGCCGGTACATACTGGTTTTTGATGCTGGTAGGCCGATTCCTGGCAAGTTTCATTGCCAACAAGGTATCCAGCCGGCAACTTCTGTCTATTACAACCATCTTAGGAATGGTTTTCATCTGTCTGGCAATGGTTCTGGGTAAATCCTCAACAGTAAGCATGCCTGTATTCACAGGTCATTCGTTCCAGATGGTTACAGTACCTGTCTGTGCTCTGTTTCTGGTCCTTTGTGGTCTATGTACCTCAGTCATGTGGCCAAGTGTGTTCAATCTGTCCACTGAAGGATTAGGTAAATACACAGCAAAAGCATCCGGAATATTCATGATGATGGTTGTCGGTGGCGGCGTCCTGCCTTTGATTCAGAACTTTATTGCTGATCATGTCAACTACATGATTTCCTATATTGTCCCCTTCATAGCACTTACCTACCTCTGCTTCTATGCACTGATCGGTTCCAAGAATGTGAATAAGGACATCCCTGTAGATTAAGGTATAAATGCTAAGGCGTAGACTTTCGAGTCTACGCCTTTCTATTTATAGATTATAAACGTCATATCATCATTAACACAATTATATTATGGATATAGAAAAAGTAAGAACTCGCTTCCTCAAGCATTTTGACAATAAGACGGGAAATGTCTATATGGCCCCTGGACGTATTAACCTCATCGGTGAACATACTGATTATAACGGAGGATTCGTCATGCCCGGTGCAGTAGATAAGGGGATTATGGCTGAAGTTCGCCCCAATGGCCTACAAACCGTTATTCTCTATTCCATGGATTTAAAAGACCGTGTAGAATTTAATATTGATGATCCTAAAGGGCCAAAAGCTACATGGGCAAGGTACATCTACGGCATCATACGAGAGATGAAAGCTCTGGGTGTTCCGGTAAAAGGCTTCAATGCTGCTTTTTACGGTGATGTTCCTTTGGGAGCAGGTATGTCTTCCTCCGCTGCACTGGAAAGTTGTTTTGCCTGTGCGCTGAATGATCTTTTCGGAGACAACAAGGTTTCCAAATGGGATATGGCCCTTGCTGGTCAGGCTACCGAACATAAATACATCGGCGTCAATTGTGGTATCATGGACCAGTTTGCTTCCGTCTTCGGAAAGAAGGGACAACTGATGCGCCTTGATTGCCGCAGCAGAGAATTTACTTATCTGCCTTTCGACCCTAAAGGCTACAAATTGGTTCTTCTGAATTCAAAAGTCAAGCATGAACTGAAAGGCTCTCCTTATAACGATCGCCGGAACAGTTGTGAGAATGTAGTCAAGCATATTGCCGCAAAGCATGCGGATCAGAAGATTGAAACACTCCGCGACTGTACATGGGACGAACTCGAAGAAGTACGCTCAGAAGTCGGAGAAGAAGATTACAAACGGGCTCATTTTGTTCTGGGTGAAAAAGACCGTGTCCTGGCTGTCAGTGAGGCTCTCCATAAGGGAGATTATGAAACAGTGGGACAAAAGATGTTTGAAACTCATGCCGGTTTGAGCAAGGAATATGAAGTATCCTGTGAAGAACTCGATTTTCTTAATGACATTGCAAAGCAAGACGGTGTCACAGGCAGTCGTATCATGGGTGGCGGATTCGGTGGCTGTACCATCAATCTGGTCAAGGATGAAATCTACGACAAGTTTATCGCTGATGCCAAGAAGAAATTCAATGAAAAGTACGGACATGAACCGGAAGTCATTCCGGTTGTGATCAGCGATGGTGCTCACAAGGTATGCTAAGATTACACCAGATTCTTCTGAGAAGAATACTCGGAAACATCAAAAAGGCGGACTCATTTTAAGTCTGCCTTTTTCTTTATCCAGATAAAAAGAAACTTTTCTAATTATCCAATAGATTCTATTGATAACTTTCAAATTCTCTGTCTTCTAATATTCAGAAGGCAGATCATTCAACTGTTTTTTTGTAAATACAGGACCATCTTTGCACACATAATATTTTCCGATATTACAACGGCCACACTTGCCAACACCACATTTCATGCGATTCTCCAGAGTGGTGTATATGCAATCATCAGCAAATCCCAGTTTCTCCAATACAGGGAACGAGAATTTAATCATTACAGGCGGTCCACAGACTACCGCGATGGAATTAGCACTTGAAGGAGCTGTTTTTTCAAGTATAGAAGGGACAAAGCCCACTTCACCTTTCCACGAAGGAGTTTCTCCCCCAGGATCCACAGTAGTAACAAGACGAACATCAGACCGTTCCGCCCATTCCTTCAATTCCTGTTTATAGACCAGATCATTTTCCGACTTTGCTCCATAGACGATCGTAATATCTCCAAATTCATCTCTACGATCCAGAATATTCCAGATGACACATCGCATCGGTGGCAAAGCAATTCCCCCCGCTACAAACAGCAAGTTCTTGCCTTTCCATTCCTCAATAGGGAAAAAATTGCCGAAAGGTCCACGAAATCCCATAGTTGCACCTTCTTCCAGGCGTTCCAGTCCTGAGGTGACACGCCCTGCCTTACGGAAAGTACATTCAATATATTCCTTTCGTGTAGGAGACGAGGCAATACAAAAGGTACATTCGCCTTCTCCAAAAGCAGAATATTCAGCAAATTGTCCTGCTCTAAAGGAAAAGGCATTCTCATCTTCCTTATCTTTGAATTTCAAACGAAAAGTCTTAACCCCCGGAGCTTCTTCAATAATCCGGTCTATAGTCATGACATAAGGCAAGTATATATTATTTTTCATGATTGTAATTAGCTATTGAATATAAATGTTCGGCAATGTTCATGTCAACAGGACAAGCTCTGGAACAACGACCACAACCCGTACATCCCAAGACTTTTATACGGTCCGGCATATAGGAGAACTTATGCAAAAGCCGTTGTCTCCAACGCATACTTTGTTCTGGCCTGGGATTATAACCTGATGTATGCTTGGTAAAAAGGGAGAATCCGCACGAATCCCAACAGCGTATTCTTTTTCCGTCTCTCCCACACTTGTCATCTTGTATATCAAAACAAGCACAAGTCGGACAGACAAAGGCACAAGCTCCGCATCCGATACAACGGGCAGACTGTTGTTTCCATATACTGCTATCAAAAGCATTCTTAAGATGTTCCTGTACCTGCTCACTGGTAAATCTGGAAGGAATCTTCGCTAAAGCAGAAGATTTGTCCTCATCACTTTCAACGGCTTTGAATAAGGTCGGGCAAAGTGATATCAATTTCTCACCTTTTTCTGTCACGACCTCAGCTAAAGCCCTCTCATCATTCAGCAACGTAACCAATATATCCGTCCCTTCCGTATTCCCTGGTCCACCGCCGACTGATGTGCAGAAACAACATGAATCAGACGTGTTACAAGAGAATGATACAATTGTAAGTTTTGTGCGCCGGAAATTATAGATATTATCTTTATAATCCCAGTTAAAGATCGCATCAAGAGGCAGGAACCCGACCGCATCACAAGGACGTGCACGCCATAATACGGTTTGCGGATAACTTTCAGCAGAAACCTCGGAGAGTGTAGTATCCTTACCTTCAGTTTTAAATCGAAAAAGAGTTTCCGTACGAGGAAACACAGTTTCTTTTGCAGATTCAGTAGTAGTCACAGAATCATAGTCAGTTTCTTGTGGCGAAGTGATTGGACGGAAGTAAACTTTCTCACCATCCTTTACAGGAGCAAGAACCCGTTCGGTAGACTTGATGATCTGTTTGAGCCACTCATTGACTTTTGATTTTTCGATAATATATCTTTTCATATCTATTTACTTGAAAAAATTTTCCTTGTCAGCAGGGTTGAAAGAGGATAAAACATTACCGGATACACCCTTTCCAAAATCTTCTGAGATTTCAGAAGACAGTTCTTTAGTCAACAGATTAATCGGCAGATCCAACGGACAAGCCTCATAGCAGGCTCCACAACCTGTACATCGTCCAGCCATGTGCATGACACGATTGACCTGCCATTCCATATTACTCAGAGGAGCAGCCCAAGGATCTATCCATTGCGGGCAGTTTACCTCAACCACACAACGTTCGCAATAGCATAACGGGCAAGCAGCCCGGCAGGCATAACAGCGAATACATTTAGAAAGTTCGTTCTTCCAGAATGTCCAACGGTCTTCACGGGACATTGATTCGATATGATGGAGCCTCTCTTCTACTTTTGAGTCAGGTATTTCGGGATGAGCATCTACATAGTTCTGAATGGAAGCTCTATCTTTTAACACCTGTACATCGGATGCATCTTCCCCGGCTATAAAGATGAATTTACCTTCATTGATCTGATTTTCCAGATCTAATTGGAGGGCACTTTTTAAGACCTTTAACGTTGCAACTATTCCCACAAGACCCGTGCCAAGTACATCTTTTTTAGTCAGGTATACAGCCGTATTGTTATGACAACGTTTGTCAAGTATCAGTTTGGGAATATCATCTGCCGATGTACAGAAGAAGGGACGTGGATGCCTTGAACCTTCCTCGAATCCGATAATCAAATTTACTTTCTCTTCTTTAAAAAGAGAACGAGCAGTTTCTTCCAAGTTACTCATATTGTTTTGCCTCCTCTGTATAATCTTTTGCCCTACGGTATTCTGTATAAGGTCCCAACTTTCTGATTTTGTCCACAGTTTCATTTACGATGTCTGCCCATTTAGCTCCTTCTGCTGCAGATACCCAGGAAAACGTAATTCTGTTAACATCAATACCCAGGAAATCAAGAAGATTCCTGAAAACTATCCAGCGACGACGTGCATGAAAGTTTCCACTGGTGTAATGGCAGTCATTCGGATGACATCCTGAGACGATAATGCCATCGGCACCACTGCCAAAGGCCTTAAGCAGAAGCATAAAATCTATTCTTCCCGTACAAGGGAAGCGTACGATCCTCACATTCGGAGCATACTTGATACGACTGGTCCCAGCAAGGTCAGCACCTGCATAGGTACACCAATTACAGACAAAAGCCACAATGCGGGGTTCAAAATTATTATCTTTATTTTCCATATCCTTCATGATTCATAAAAGTGATAAAAGAGAATGTCCTCATATTAATGATTCAACAGAGCCATTATCTCTGAATACATTTCTTCATTAGTATATCCCTGCAGATCAATAGATTTGGACCGGCAGAAAGACACACAAGTTCCGCATCCCTGACACAATCCAGGATTAATCTTTGCCACAGTCTTAATCACTTTTCCTGTCCTGCGATCCTTGATTTCTTCTTTTTCAATAGCCTGATAAGGACATGCAGACTGACATAGAAAGCATCCCGTACAGGTACTGAATATAGGTGGAGCACAACGGTTGACAACCGCTATAACAGGTTCACGAACTAATTCTTTCTGAGACAAAAGGGCCACTACCTTTGCTGCGGCACCCGATGCCGTTGCCACAGTTTCGGGTATATCTTTCGGAGCCTGACATGCGCCAGCGAGGAATATCCCAGCTGTATTTGTTTCCACCGGGCGCAACTTAGGATGAGCTTCTGAAAAGAAATGATAAGGATCATAAGAAATATGCATTTTCTGTGCAAGTTCTTCTGCTCCCTTACCAGCGACTCCAGCTGTAGCCAACACGACCATATCTGCTTCTATTTCTACAGGACGTGCTGACAAGAGGGTATCAGTTCCCTTCACAATAAGTTTTCCATTCTTTTCATAGACGCGAGCCACACGGCCACGTATATAGTTGACATGGTCTTCCTCAATGGCACGGCGAACAAACTCCTCATAGTTTTTACCTGCTGCACGGATATCCATATAGAATACTGAAGCTGTGCCATCAGGTACCTTATGTTTATAAAGCATGGCATGCTTAGCCGTATACATACAGCAGATCTTAGAACAGTAAGGTATTCCTTTAGCAGGATCACGAGAACCACAACAAGCTATAAAAACAATATTCTCAGGAACTTTTCCATCGGAAGGACGGCGTATTTTTCCAAGAGTAGGACCTGATGCAGAGGCGAGACGCTCGAATTGAAGTCCGTTAATGACATCTTTATATTTTCCATAACCATACTCAGGAAAGAAATCAGTCTTTAACACATCAAATCCTGTTGTAACCACGATGGCACCAACATCCTCCGTAATGAATTCGTCAGGCTTGTCATATTCAATGGCTCCTGTAGGACATACTCGCGAACAGTTTTTGCAAACCCCTTTCTGATAATACAGGCAATGTTCCCGGTCTATCACAGGTTTATTGGGAACAGCTTGAGGAAAAGGGATATAGATAGCAGTACGATTATCTAGTTTTTCGTTGAATTCACTTGGTATTTTCTTACTGGGGCATTTGGTAGTACACAATCCACATCCAGTGCACTTATCATAGTTTACACTCTTGGCCTTCAGTCTGATGACAGCCTTGAAATTGCCGATTGACCCTTCAAGTTTTTCCAGTTCAGCATAAGTATAAAGTGTAATATTCGGATTTTGAGCAACCTCAACCATGCGTGGTGTAAGAATACATTGAGAACAGTCCAGCGTAGGGAAAGTTTCCGACAACTGCGACATGTGTCCACCGATTGACGGGCTTTTTTCCACGAGGATTACTTTTTGTCCGCAGTTGGCGATGTCGAGGGCAGCCTGAATGCCTGCTATTCCACCACCTATAACCAGTGCCTTTTTGATAACAGGAACTTTTATAGGAGTAAGCGGACTATTTCTCTTCACCTTTTCCACCAGTCCGGTTACTAATTCTATAGCCTTTCTCGTGGTAGCCTCATTCTTCTCGTGAACCCAGGAACAATGCTCCCTTAAGTTAGCAATCTCACACATATATGGATTCAGTCCGGCTTCACTGCACGCACGCCGGAATGTAAGCTCATGCATTCTTGGCGAGCAAGATCCCACTACTACTCCATCCAGATGATGTTCACGAATAGCATTTTTAATCAATTTCTGCCCAGGTTCCGAACACATATATTTATAGTCTGTAGCAAACTCCACACCCTCTATCTTTCCGGCTTCTTCAGCAACCCGAGAACAATCCACCGTGGCACCAATATTCTCGCCGCAATGACAGATAAAAACTCCAATTCTTGACATAACTTTCAGATTTAATAAATAGAAGACGTTTCTACGAAATGACGTTTCAGTCCCAGTTCGTCAGGTGACAGCCCGATAGCCAGTCCGATAGCCTGAGTAATATATAACACAGGAATTGTAGTTTTCTCTCTCAGATATTCATCAATCTGAGGGCGGCGCATATCCAGATTAGAATGACACATGGGACATGCTACAATAATAGCCTTCGCCCCCCGGTCTTCAGCGTCCTTCACGATGTTCCCGGACAGTTTGGCAACAAGATCTGTACGTGAAACAGATAATCCAGCGCCACAACATTCTGTCTTATATCCCCATTCGATGGCATTAGCTCCAATCATCCTCATCAGTTCATCCATACTTTGAGGATCTTCAGTCCTGTCAAACTGGAGGATCTGATGGGGGCGGACCAAAAGGCAACCATAATAGCAAGCCACATCATAGTTAAAAGGATGAACCGTTCTTTTCTGAATCTTATCTTTGATATAAGAGTCCAGGAATTGTATCACATTTAAGATTCTGACCTTTCCACTACAAGGCATTTTTATAGAGTCTGTAATATCCTTTTTCAATCCGGCATCTTCAGACAATTTATACTGCGTTACAGCCAAGCGGTTATAACAGGAAGCACAAGGTACTACAATTTCATGAAATCCTTGTTTCTCTGCAAGAGCAAGAACACGTGCGGGAAGAGCAAGTGACAATTTCCGGTCCATCGAATGGGCAGCAGTGGCACCACAACAGTTCCAATCTTCAATCTCCTTGATTTCAATGCCAAAAGCCTGGGCCAAAGCCAACACAGACTCATTGTATTCGCGTGATGTCCCTTTTAAAGAACACCCCGGATAAAATCCAATTTCCATATCCGATTTATTTGAGTTTTTTGTCAATAGTATGATTGAAGATATCAGAAATTTTCTTCCTGTCCTTTACGACTTCCGGAAGAAAATTCAACTTTCCTCGCTTAAGCATCTTCGGCACAAGCTTCATGTCTTGCCACAAATGACGTTTTGTCCTCAATTTGTAATCTGCCACAAGTCCCGCTTCATATAACCGGCCCGTATGCTTTACACTATCAAGAAAAGATTGATGAAAAGCAATGATCTGACGTGCTTTAGGAGAAACAAGCCCTCTTTCTCTTGATTCTTGTCTCAAGAAATCCATCAAAACCGGAATATCAACTTCTTTCGGACAACGGCCAATACAGTTTTCACAGTTCAAACACATCCAGATCGTATTAGAAGAAAGGACCTTTTTGTAATCTGTCTCCAGTCCGGTTTGCAGAAAACGAAGGATATAAGACGGAGGATAATCCATATCCTCAGCAAGCACACATCCTGCAGTGCACTTTCCACATTGATAGCACTGATAAACATCAACCCCCGTTTTTTTCTGCAGAAACGAAGGAATATCTACAGTTTCTTTTATTTGTGTCATGGAAAATTTTAGTGTTAATCTGTTTGTTAGTTTGTTATTTTTAGTCAATTAGGGTGTCAAAGATACTGATTATTTTTGATATAAATTTATTTTTTTATTTTTTCAAGGTTAAATATTATGAAACACACACAATATGACCCGTTTTTGTATAATCTTATAAAACTATCAGAATCATTTTTTCTGATGTTAAAAAGATACAGAGACAGCCTCGTTTTTAATCCCTACTTATCTAAAATCAAAAAAAATTATGTATTTTTGCAGACACAAAATTTAATAAGAATAAGAAGAGATGAAACGAATTAATTTACTTTTTCTTGCCATCCTGTTCTCCATTACCATGATGGCACAGAAAACCATAGTGACAGGTGTCCTCAAGGATTCCGTTCTCAATACGACTGAACCACATGCGACAGTCCGAGTTTATAAGGAAAATCAACCTGACAAACCGATAGCCATGTCGGTGACAGGGGTTAATGGTGAGATCAGACAGGTTGTATCCGGTAATGGCAAATATGTCATCACCTTCAATTCTGTCGGCAAGAAGGAAATCCGCCGTAAGTTTACCCTGAATGGTGAACCCGACATCAACTTGGGGACAGTATTTACTGCCGATGACTCAAAGGTACTGAAAGGAGTTGAAGTGGTCGCACAAAAGCCTCTTGTAAAGATGGAGACCGATAAAATGACCTATAATGTTCAACAAGACGTAGACTCGAAATCACAAACGGTTCTTGATATGCTCAGGAAGGTCCCGATGGTGACCGTCGATGGACAAGACAACATCTCTGTCAATGGCAATTCGAGCTACAAAATCTATGTAGACGGCAAGCCGAATCCGATGTTCAATTCCAATGCTTCACAAATCTTCAAGGCTATGCCGGCCTCCCTGGTCAAGAACATTGAGGTAATCACTAATCCTGGTGCCAAATATGATGCAGAAGGAACTTCCTGTATTCTGAACATCAATATCAATCATAATGGGGGCAGCACAGCTGCAAATATAAATGGATATAACGGAAGTGTGAGTGCTATGGCAGGTACACGAGGTTATCGTGGATCAGCATCTATCAGTGGGCAGCAAGGCAAATTCAGTTATAATGCCATGGGAATATACAAGTACGGTAAACAGAATGGAACTGAAGTTCAGTTTGACCGGTCACAGTCTGATGGCTCTAACATGCATTACTACCAAAAAGGCAAGAATCATACGCCCCTCACGATGGGGAATATCGGACTGGGGCTGCAACTTGATTCTATGAGCAGCATGCATGCTTCCTTAAATCTGATGAAATACCGTATTCATAATGAAGGACATCCTACCACCACTTTCTCAGGAGGGGCTTATGGAAAAGGATTTTCTTATAGCAATCAGAATATTCTGAATATGGACAATTTCTCTCTGAATGCCAGTGCAGACTATTCCCGTTTCCTCAACAAGGACCGGACCAGCAGTATTGCCCTCACCTATCAGTTCTCTACTGAGCCTCATCGACAGAGAAACTACAGCTATTATGACAAGAATTATTCTGATATTCCATTCTTCAATATCAGTGACCGCTTCACCGATGACCACCCACACAGCACAGAACATACTGTCCAACTGGATTATGTGACTCCCTTAGCCAAAGGACAGACACTTAGCCTGGGCACAAAATATATTCACCATATCAACCGCTCAAACTCAAAATTTTATGACATTCTCAATGGTGTTGAGACCTATAATGCAAGTAACAGTCTGATTTACCAGAACAAACAGTCCATTGGTGCTGCATACGCTGAATACAACGGCACTTTCGGAAAGTTTAGTACCCGCGACGGTTTACGTTACGAACATACATGGGAAAGCATTAGCTATGAACTCGGAAAAGGTTCAGATTACAAGAAAGATTATGGTAATCTGGTCCCATCGGCAAGTTTTACCTATAATCTTAATCCGGCGGTTAATTTCGGAATCAACTATGCCATGCACATTCTCCGTCCGGGTATCACATACCTGAATCCATATATTGACAAGTCCAATCCTACTGCCCTTACATACGGTAACCCGAATCTGAAAGTAGAGAAATCGCATAATATCGGATTCGTGGCCAACCTATATACACCGAAGTTCCTTTTCAATTTGACAGCAAGTGAGAATCTCTGTAATAATCAGATCGGAGAATACACCTTCCTTGACGGCAAGAATTTACTGAATACGACCTACAGCAACGACATCCGCAACCGTTGGACAAATATCAGCACATTCATGCGTTGGGTACCGAAACGAAATACCACATTGATGTTCAGTGGCGGTATGGATTATGGAGATATCCGTTCAAAGAAACTTAACCAGAAGAATAATGGCTGGCAGTTTAACGGCTATTTAGGACTGGAGCAGACCTTACCCTGGAGTTTGCAGTGGAGCTTGGGGACATTCGGACAGAGCCGACAGTATAACCTTCAGGGTTACAATGGTGGAATCACTTTCTTTACAACAGCTTTCACCAAGAAACTCCTGGACGACAAGTTGAATATCAGTCTGCGCTATAATGTACCGTTCACTGGCAAGTTCAAAATCACCCAGTATACACACTCTAATGCTTACGAGCAAAAGATGAAAATCACTGTCCCTATACAGGATATCAACCTGACCGTCACCTGGAACTTTGGTAATACGAAGAAACATTTTCAACAGTACCAGAATCGTGTCAACAATGAGTTTGGCGAACAGAAGTCTGTCGGCCAGCAGATCGGTACTTCCGGTACAGGTACGGGAACAGGAACAGGCACAGGAATGTAATACAGGAAGCCCCCCTATATCTTTACCGGGAAATGATTTAGATAACCATTTTAAACGGCTAGTTCTTTCAACAACCATTATGGTGCATATCGTAGAGCGATATGCACCATAGAGCGTATCGCTATGCACCATAGAGCAGAGCTGTATGCACCATCCAGGTGATTAATGACTATAATCCTGACTTTACCTGAATCTGATAGACACTTTTTCTCTTCATAAACGAGACCAGTAGACGCTTTCTTTCTATCCATGCAGAATCGATAGACACAACAGAAGAAGCCCTACTGATTTCATTGACAGGCGCATGTTTTGGTTCTTTTTTCTATTTGGGCAATTAAACTACCCGACACTTCAAAAGATTAGCAGAAGGCACAACCTTTTAAATATTATTATCCGTTTCTGCATAAATTGAATTTCAGTAACAAGACATCAATAAATATATTCATCTACCATTATTTCGTATTAGAAAGCAGCAAGAATATAAAAAATTGATGTTTTTTTTCATATTTTGATAAAAAAGTAATACTTTTGCAATGTCTTAGGACAAAATATAATACAATCGTCTATTTCCGAATAAATAATTTCATTTTTCAATAACCATTTAAAACTTCTTAAAGGAAGTTATCTTCAATAGCATACACCAATACAGATATTATTCAACAAACTAAGTACTCTGATCAACAAGACTCTATCGTATAAATAAAGAAGAAATGACCGAACTCCTCGATGAAAACTTATTGCAAATTGTGCATCGTTGGGATGAACAGTCTTTCCGTATTCTTTATAAGGAATATTATAAGATTCTGGTGACTTATGGAGTTCAGATTACAGGCAATAGAGTAGTAGCCGAAGACCATGTACAAGAACTTTTTTCCACCCTTTATGAACAGACTCCCCATTTTCTAAATGTATATACTCTCCGCGCATATCTATATAATACTATCCGCAACAAGTCACTCATGTACCTTCGCCATAAACAAGTTGAAAACGGGTATTTCCAGAATATACTCGAGTGTAATCCTGAATATGAAATCGACAACAACGGTGAAGAAGGGTTTTTCAAAGAAGAATTCTATCGGCATCTGTCTAAAGCTATAGACCAACTTCCACCACGTCAGCACGAGCTCTTTCTTCTCTATATGGAAGGAAAGAAAAATCGAGAAATCGCCAAAATCATGAATATTTCTCTGGAAACAGTTAAGACACAAAAGAAACGAGCTACAGCTGCAGTACGCACCCTTATGAAGAAATTTACAATAAGGATTATACTCTTCTTTATCCATTTTCTTTAAAAGAAAATGGCAAAACGAAACATATCTATTCAATATTCATTCATTAATTCACATGAATGGATATTTTTTTATCTTTTTATTATTTCAGTTGTCACCCTTTTTGCTCTTTCAAACATAGTATTTATTAAAGAATAAAGATAATGCCCGATTTTAACATCAACCAACTATTGGCTAAGCACCTTACAGGCAAACTCACGAGTGAAGAATCGAAAGCACTCAAAGAATGGCTTGCCGACCCCAGGCACCGGCACCAATATGAAGAGCTCATGAATGCAACCGATGCGACCGAATACCTGCACACCATGGAGGCAGTCGATGACAAGGAAGCATGGGAAGATTTCCGCCACACTTATTTCATCCATCGACGTGATAAATACTACATCCTGATGGCAGCAGCTGTTGCCACCATTTTATTTATCATCGTTTTCTCTATAAAGATTTTCAACCCCACCACCCCTACAGCAGACGTGATAGTACCGCATCTGAGTAAAATAGAGAAGAAAATGATCCAGCAATCAGTTCATTCGGGTCGCAATGGTGCCATCTTCATCAAGAACCATCAGGCCACTGCACTCACTCCTCAGATGCAGAAACAAATAGCTGCAGGCCAGCCTCTGCCAGAATCCTTTTTCCAGGGTGAAGCCATCGTGAAAACTCTGCACAACAAGGAATACTGGCTCGTATTAGAAGATGGTACGCGCGTGCATCTGAACTATAGCACCACCTTAAAATATCCCGGACATTTTGCTGATGATAATCGTACCGTCTATCTTGACGGAGAAGCGTATTTTGAAGTCAATCATGAAAGCAGCCGACCGTTCTATGTGATTACGGACAATGGCACAGTAAAAGAATATGGTACCACTTTCAATATCAACACCAAGGCCGGAGAGGGTATTACTCAGGTCGTGCTGGTAGATGGGAGCATCAGCATCAAAATGAAGGATTCTTCAGAACGGCAGATGAGCAGAGGTCAACTGGCTACCCTTGACAGTAAGAAAGGTAGTTTAACTATCAACACAGTGGACATATCACCTTACATCTCATGGAATACCGGCCAGTTTATCTTTGATGGTTGTGCGATGGATAAACTTATGCAAGTAATTGGCAACTGGTATGACAAGGATGTAGAATTTGACAATCCACAAGCTCGCAGCATCCAGTTTAGCGGTAACATTGACAGATATAAAGACCTGCAAACTACGCTATCAGCCATTGAGTTCGTAACAAACTGTAATATTACCCTTACAAAAACAACCATTAAAATCAAATAACACCAACTTCTAAAATAAATATAATGAGAGATTTAAAACAAACCAGAAGCATCTTTATTATGCTTCTTTTGGTGCTATGGATCATTGTACCTGGACAAGGGGGCGCATGGGCACAGACTACAACAAAAAAAGTCTCCATGAACCTGAAGAATGCTTCCATCAACAGCTTTTTCCAGATTATCCAACACCAGACAGGTTACAGCTTTATCATGACCACCGAAGAGCAGCGAAATGCTCCACACGTGACGGTTAATGTCCAGAACGAACCTGTCAACACGGTACTGGAGAAAGTATTGGATAACCTAGGCTACGACTATCGCATTAATAATGGCGTAGTATCCATCAGAAGCCGGATGAATCAAGACAACACCCGGAAGATGACAGGAACGATAATCGACGAAGACGGTGAACCGTTGCCTGGTGCACAAGTGCAAATACATGGTACTAAAATCTTCACCGTGGCCAATAGGGACGGTAATTTTGCCATCAATATTCCTAATCAGGGTTGTGAAATCGAATACTCTTTCGTAAGCATGCACAAGCATCACGATTTCATCAAAGCAGGTAATGCCGATTTATTCAAGAACATTGTCATGAAGTCAGCCACAGATATTAATGAAGTCGTAGTCACTGGCTATCAAGATTTCAATAAGAATCGCGTGGCAGGCAGCGTGGCGCAGATATCAGCAAAAGATCTGGATATCACCGGTTTCAATTCATTAGAACAAGCCCTGCAAGGCAGACTTGCAGGTTTAAGTATCACCAATCGTAGCGGTATGGTAGGCGTCAGTCAGAAGACACGTGTGCGTGGAACTTCTACTCTGATGGGATCACAGGAACCAATCTGGGTTGTCGACGGGGTCATTCAGGAAACTCCGCTGCCTTTCTCTGCATCTGAGTTGGATGCCCAGGGTGGCATTACTTCCGATAACTTCGAATACATCCGCAACTTCGTCGGTAACTCCATCTCTTGGTTGAACCCAATGGACATTGATCGGATCACAATACTGAAAGATGCTTCTGCAACAGCCATCTATGGTGTGCGCGCCGCTAACGGTGTCATCGTCATCAATACCAAACGAGGTAAAGTAGGCAGTCTGTCTGTCAGCTATAACGGTGGCCTCAACGTCGGGCAACGCGTATCCTACAATTCTCTTGAAATGATGAATTCGAAAGAACGCGTGGCTGTCAGCAAGGAAATCTTTGACCGGGGGCTGTCTGCCAACTGGACCAATAATAACATCGGTTACGCCGGAGCTCTCAATGATTATCTGTTTGGCAAAATATCCGCTACAGAATTTGAGGCAGAAGTAGCCAAACTGGAAACCAACAATACGGACTGGTTTAAACTGCTTTATCGCAATCCTGTCAGCACCAATCATACCGTAAGTTTCTCAGGAGGTTCTGAAAAAGCCCGTTATTATGCCTCTCTCAATTATAGCAAGAACAATGGTACAGCCATCGGGAACGACATGACCAACTACGGCTCCCATATCGGACTCAACATGGATTTCTCATCTAAGTTCCACGTATCTGTAGACCTCACTGCCAATTACTCAGAGACCAATGGATTCGGAGAATTTGATCCTTACACCTACGCCTCCACGACCAACCGTGCCATTCCCGGCTATAATGATGACGGTTCTCCCTTTTACTACCAGAACAGAAGTACAACAGGTAACTATGGTGGTTACCTCTTCAATGCCATCAATGAGCGTAACCAGACCGGTAATACGAACAAGACTGTAGATATCAACTCTTCTGTCAACGCCTACTACGATATTACCAATGACATCAAATGGAATACTCTCCTCAGTATGAGTGCTTCGAGCATGAGAGGACAAACCTTTGCCAGCGAGCGTACTGCATATATCGCCAATATCCGTGGCTATGATTATGATACCGCACTTCCTACTTCCTGGCTATATAAAAGCAGCAAACTCCCTCAAGGTGGTGAACTGAATGAGGATAATACAAACAAAATAAACTGGAACTTGCGTAACTCTATCCAGTATGACCATGTATTTAATAAAGTACATGCACTCACAGCCATGATAGGTATGGAGGTTTCCAGTACAAAATACGATGGTTATCAAGATACTCGTTATGGTTATCTGCCTGATCGAGGCAAAAGTTTTGTTACTGTACCATCCCTGTTGACAAGCCAATATAATTCCTTCGCCAACACCCTTGTTAATCAAGATGTACCAGCGATTACGGATACCAAAACCAACGAGATGGGTATCTATCTGACCCTCAACTACGCTTATGACAACCGCTATGTGGTCAACTTCAGTGTACGTGGCGATGCTTCTAACAAATTCGGTCAGTATCACAACGAAAAGTTCAATCCCGTATGGGCTGGTGGTTTACGTTGGAATATGAATCATGAGAAATGGTTTAACAAACAGAAGATTTTCTCTGATGCATCCTTCCGCTCCAGTTGGGGATACCAGAGGAACATGTCATCCACTTATAGTCCTTCACTCATTGTAAAGATGGCCTCCTCCACCGGAGCTGCTTCATCACTCATTGACCAGCGTACAGGCGATTACCTGTTACAGATCAGTAATCTGCCATACGATGACTTACGTTGGGAAAAGACCTTTTCACAGAACTATGGTTTGGATATGGGAATATTCAACAACAAGATCCGATTCTCTCTCGACTATTATATCAAACTCAGTACTGACTTGATTACCACTATTGATGTGCCACGTGAATATGGTATAGAAAGCATGCCTGTCAACGACGGCAGCATGCGTAACAGTGGTTATGAATTCACTGTAGGTTTCTCCCCCATCCGTACTAAAAACTTCACTTGGAATATCAACCTGAATACATCCAAGAACTTCAACAAAGTGACTGATGTAGGAATACAGACCGATACATGGAAGAATGCCATCAGTGGCAACTACCATAAGAAAGGCTATGCATCAACCAGTTTCTGGGCTTTCAAATTTAATGGTGTCGACCAGAAGACAGGTTATCCGATCATCGACCTCTCTGTACCGGCAGGTGCTGATACCAGTGATCCTACCTCGTATATGGTATATGTTGGTAAGATTACCCCAGACTTTACAGGCGGGCTTTCCACTTCTTTCCGGTACAAACAACTCTCACTGTCTACTTCACTTTACCTCCAACTTGGCGGAAAGAAGTTTCTGACCAAGGCTTACGGGTCAACCTATCTGCCCTCAGAATTCGAGAATCTCAGTAATGAACTCGTCAACCGTTGGACCCCGGAAAACACGAGCAGTCAATTACCGGGTCTGCCTGACAAGAATGTGACCACTATACCGTTGCCAGACGGTAAGACTCACATTACGGTATACGATATGTACAATTACTCTACAGCGCGCGTGGCCAATGCCTCCTCGCTGTCATGCAATTCCCTGACGCTGAGTTACTACTTCAACCCGACATGGCTTCATCATGTTTTACGTTTAAAGAACCTGTCTCTGAGCAGTACCGTAACGAATCTTTTCATTATCCACAGTGGTAATTTCCACGGCCGTGACCCAGAAGTTGCAATGGGTAGTCAACCTCGGACCAAATCAGTTTCATTCAATTTAAATATTGCTTTTTAATCTCAAAAACGACAATAATGAAAATGAATTTTAAATATATAGTGCTGGCTGCAGTTACCCTGCTAAGTCTATCCGGATGTAATGATTTCTTCAAGGAATCCAGTCAGGATGAGATCAAGCCAACCACAACCAATGACCTTGCTGCCGTACTCTACCGAGAAGCCTATCCATACTATTTCAATACAGATGCCTATCTCGTATTGCTCACCGATGAAGTTCAGAGCAATGGCTGCACGTATGAGAATTATAAGAGCCGCCAGGAAGACGGGCAATATGTTTTTTCCTTTGATCCCGAAATGTTTGACGGCTACAAATCGTTCATTGATGACGAAAACTCATGGAAAAAATACTATCAGTTCATCATGGGATGCAATGTCATTCTGGACAATGCCGATGCCATGACAGGAAGCGACAAAGACAAAAACGATCTCAAGGGACAAGCGAAATTGCTCCGTGCCTATTACTATTTACGATTAGCCATGATCTATTGTCAGCCTTATCACAATAATCCGGACACCAATCTGGGACTTACTCTGATTACTACAGCCCATGTCAATGATACCAAGCCCAAACGCTCAACGCTGAGAGAGACCTATGATTTCATTGAAAATGACCTGCTTGCAGCACGGGAAATGCTCAAGAACTACCAACCCACTACCTGCTATCGTGTTACGAAGACAGTGGCAGATATCCTGCTTTCCCGCCTCTATCTTTATGAAGAGAAATGGGATAAAAGCATCGAATATACCACCTATGCCATCAACGAAGGGCCTGCATTGACCAATTTCAGCCAACTCAGCGGTACTTATAATGTCTACCAGAAAGACGGCAGCAGTGAAGTGGTATGGAATTACGGAGGTGCAATCTATGATTCTCCCTATTTTAATACATCAGAACTCTACTGGGGGCATGACCTGCCCTATTCTGCTTCCAAGAAGGTAGAAAACCTGTATGATCAGGTCAATGACCTGCGTTACCAAAAATATTTTTCAATAACATCAGGCTATCAGTGTGATTATGCCCACAAAATTCAGACAAACTCACAGTACGATGGTGAACATGGCGTGCGTATGGCCGAAGCTTATTTGAATCGAGCTGAATCGTATGCCCATAAAGGAGAGACCGATAATGCACTCAAGGACATCAATGCCTTGCGCAAGACTCGTTATGTGGCAGGCAGCAACTCTGCCATCACTAACACAACACCAGATCAACTGTTACAGACTGTACTCGATGAGCGTCAGCGTGAATTCGTATGGGAAGACGGACTCAGATGGATGGACATCAAGCGTCTCGGACTCAGCGTGACCCATACCTTCACAGATGAAAACGGAACAAAGTCGACACATATACTTAAATCCAATGACCTGCTCTATGCTCTTCCTATACCAAGTGATGCTTTTTCCCGTAACACTAATCTCCAACAAAATCCAAGATAAAAATGAAACACTATCAATATATCTGCATGATGGCACTGGCCGCAGCCTTTGTTTCTTTCACTTCATGTGACTATAGCGAGGACCAACTGGAGCCTTCCAACGACCTGACATCATACCAGTTGCCGGAAGGCACTCATGATTATGACGACAGCATACAAAAGTTTTATAACACCTATGGAGTTTATTTGCTTTATAACTTCACTGATAAATATGCTTACTGGACTCCTTCCGGATGGAAACAAGGTGAACCTGCTACCGACACGACTAATGGTTCTGATGGGTTCCTTGTTACAAAAGCCGATCAGAACTATGTAAAGCAACAACTCAGCCTGCTCAATGAGGTATGGTTCAGTAAACTTAACGATACTGCCAAAAAGAAGTTGCTTCCTACTATGATTCTTCTCTGCTCTGAAGTTGATAAAATGCAGACGAAATACATATACAGCCCTAGCTTCAGGATGATATATGCCCCTAAACCTGTCTATGCTCATTACAACTACGATAATATTTGTGTAACTTATGGTTCATCGGCAGTGACTAATATCACAGCCAACGACAAGAAAGCATTCAGGAAACAACTCTTTGAAGAATGGGCTCAATACATCTCAGAACATAAAGCTGTCCCCACTGATGAATTCACGACTTCCGTGAACTATTCATCCTCTACCATCACTAATGCCAGCAAGCCATTAGACTGTACGGCTGTCGGAATCTTGAATAGCGGTTATAATGTTTCCGCCTCTAAAGACTGGCTCAACTTCATTTTGATGATGATGTTCTATCCGGAAAGTTATCTGACGGAAGATCCGGGCAATATAAGCAAATGGACGAGTTGGAACACGTATGATGCCAACTGGAATGCAGTTTATGACTACGATACCAACTTTCATGGCATTCTCAATCCCGCCAAGGATGTCAATGGAATCCTGAAAGAACGTTACCAGATGGTACGCCAATATTTTATCAATAATTTCAACTTTGACCTACAGTCAATAGGAAACAATCAATAAATGAAACAATATATGAAAAGAAGCTTAGGACTAGTCTTGCTGGCAATGACACTAAGTCCTGTGGTGATGGCACAGAAAAACATCGTACCGATAGACAGTTTCATCCATCATGATGCGGCTGTATCCAAAGGGTTGATGACCAGTGTGCAACAAGATGACAAATATTTCCTTGAAATCCCCAATAAGGTAATGAAACGGGACTTGCTCGCCACAATCACCCTGACCAGGGGTGCCACGCGCAAAGAACGCCCTGAGGATCAAGATCTGGGTTACGGAGGTGACTCTATGTACTCACGCCTTTTTCTTCTGAATCGACGTGAAAACATGGTAGATATCGTTTTTCCTCCTGCCAATAACACTGATACGACAACCTATACCGGCAAATATCTGGCCCATATACCAAATCCTATCCATATATCCCTTCCTATTGTAGCAGAAAATGACAGTGCCGTACTCGTCGACATCACGAATATGATCATGGGTGATGACGAACTTTTCACACTCAAAGGCGCAGCTAACAATATCAAGATAAGTACACCACTGACCCAGTTTACTAAGATAGAAAGCATCAAAGCTTTTCCGAAGAACATCAATTTTCTTTCAGACCGCAGTTATACTCTGCTTAAACCCGCCAAAGATGAAGATCCCAACTCTATGTGGCAAGTATCAGCATCATGGCTTCTTCTACCAGAGAAAACTATGCTACCACGTATCGCAGATGAGCGTGTAGGATACTTTACCACTCCTATCTATGGTTTATATGCAGGTCATGACCGTGCTGAATCTTCAAACGTTGCCGTACGCTGGCGACTCGAGCCCAAAAAGGAAGACCTTCAGAAATATATGCGTGGAGAACTCGTTGAACCACAGAAACCCATCGTATACTACATCTCAAGGAGCGTACCGGAATACCTTAGGCCCTATTTCATAAAAGCCGTCAACAACTGGAACAAAGCTTTCGAGGCAGCAGGGTTCAAGAATGCCATTCATGGTGAGATAGCCCCGGATGACAGTTCGTATGATGAGGGAGATATCCGATATCCGCTGATATCTTACAAGGCATCACCGATAGCCAATGCTTATGGTCCCCATATTATTGATCCGCGTTCAGGAGAAGTCATTACGACCCATATTGCTATCTACCATAGTGTACTCGACCTCATCCAGAACTGGTATTTTGTGATGTGCTCACAAGTTGACCCGCGTGCCCGAAAATATCCGTTAGACAAGGATATCATGGGGAGATTAGCAGAAACGGTATTGACCCATGAGATAGGACATACACTCGGCCTGCGGCATAACTTCGTCGCATCTACCCTCTATCCGGTAGATTCTCTCCGGTCAGAAACATTCGTCCACAAGAATGGTCTTGGAGGGTCTATCATGGACTATCAGCGGTTTGACTATATCCCGCAACCCGGTGACAAGATGGACCCGGATGATCTACTGCCACGTATAGGCAAATATGACAAGTTCGCCATCAAATGGGGTTATCGATATATTCCCAATGAGAATATCATAAAAACAGCAAAGGAACTTCGACAGTGGGTCACCTCAAAAAGAGCCAAGGACAAAAGCAGCCTTTATATCGAAGAGACTACTTTGGGCGATCCTCGGGTACAGAGAGAGGATAGCGGTGATGACGATATCAAGGCCAATACTTATGGAATGAAAAACCTGGAATACATCATGAACCATCTGGAGCAATGGACCCAGACACCTGACAGTGACTACTATCCCCTACGTCACCGGTATCTGTCAGTACAAAGTCAGTACTGGAACTATATCAACCATGTGGTACGCTATATATCAGGTCATTATACCGATAATCCGGACCACGGAGAGAAACTCAATGTATTTCATGCCGTACCCCATGAGCAACAGTTACGTGCTCTGGATTTTCTGAAACATTATCTCTTCGAAGAACCAAAATGGCTTTGGAAAGACAAACTCATGGAGAAGACCAACTGTGACTGGAGTAACTATGCTACCAAACCGGCAGAACATCAGATCACTATCCTCTTCTTGAAATATGTCTCAATGTCAAATAGCAACCATGCTAAAGATGACCTATATCCACAGGAACTTTTCGACTTTATTTATGAACAACTCTACGGAAGATACCAACCGGGAATGAAAACAGACCAGTATATCCGCAATATACAACGATCATTCTTAAACGACTTAACCCTGAGTGCAGAAAATCCATCAAACTTTGGTACAGGTATAGGTACGAAACTGAAACTGATGCTGGAAAAGATCAAGAACCATGCACAGCAGTGTGCTGATGCCACCCGAAACACCATTGAGCAAGCCCATTACGAAGCTATCGTCCGTTTCATCAAGTTCTGGCAGGATGGCAATAATGAACATCTCCTGAATAATAAATAATATTTAACGATAAAACAATGAAATTAAAATATATCTTCATTCTGTCGATAGTAATGTCCTCACTGAACGTTCAGGCCCATACGCTGACTGCAGATAACGACACCCTGCCTTATACCTATCAGCGATTCATGTCTCAACCAGATCTGAAATGTGCAGAGGGTAAGGCCAATGCACAGGGACTGTCACTGAACCTATATCGTATAGGAAGCCACTACTATCTGGAAGTCCCCCGTAAAGTTCTTAACCGCGATATTCTCGTCACGATGCAGACCGTACAAACCTATTCTGAATACGTATCTCCCTATTCAGGAGTTGTCCGTTTTCTGCCGGGTAAGGACAAACATACTCTTTTCCTGCGCCGCAATACATCTGTTGACGTACAGACCGATTCTACCTCTGCAAGTATGATGAACGCTATCCGTGAATCAGGCATGCAACCTATTGATATGGCTTTTACGGTAGCCTCGATGGGGAATAAAGGCAAATCCTATCTGATTGACATCACGACTGACATCAATACAGCCAAAGGACTATTTGATGTAAGCGGCAACATATCACTGTCCCATCCCGATGCCACCCGTTCACAAGTAATTGGCATGAAAGGCATAGAGGGCGGTGTTCTCGTCGACTTGATGCGTTCGCAGACCGATACACAGAACAACACGATGGATACTCAAATCGAGATCGCATCAACCAATGATCTGGAGTTCATCCTTCAAGTTCTTCCTAAACGCCGTGAAAAACTGAAACTCAATAATCCATTCTATGGCTTCGATACATTCAGCCGGCAGGAGTATGATACAAAAAACTATGTCTCACGCAAGCGTGACTATATCAGTCGCTGGAACTTTCTCTCAGGTGATCCGATTATCGTCTATATATCCCCTATCATACCTAAACCTTACCAGACTACTATCCGCAAGGCCTTCGACGAATGGATACCTGCATTCCAGGCTTCCGGTATCAAAAAACCGTTTGTCTTCTCATCCGATACTAAGGATGCTATGCTCACCTATCACCATATCTACGTCGACTGGGGAGGATCCAATCTTCCTCACAGCAGTTGCGTCACAGATCCACTGACAGGTGAAATCATGTCAGCACGGATGGATGTCAATGAACGTGGAGTAGAAGATTATATCCGACGCTACTATACACTATGCCGGCATATTGATCATCGAGTGGCAAAAGATATGGAGGATCTCGGAGCTACTCAAGACATCGTACGATCCATGGCCGCCCACGAGATAGGACATGTTTTCGGACTGAAAAGTAACAATAACGGCAACAATGGATTCACAATAGCACAGCTTCGCTCACCACAGTGGGCAGCTCAGAATGGTCCATCTGCATCAGTTACTGACAATCTGATATTCAACTATGTCGCTCAGGATGGTGATGGGCTGAAGGCTTCGGATATTCTGCCCAAGGTATCTGTCTATGACCGGGAAGCTATCGCTTATGCCTATGGCAAGAGGGTGGCTCCACCCTCACTGGAAAACACCTATTATGCCAGCATCAATCCCTTCAAGGATATCTATGCACCCAAACGGACCCTATCCAACAACTGGATTGAAGCTGCCCGACTTGGTATCCGGAACATCAGTAAAGGATACGTTTCCCTGGATCAGGATATGGGGAAACTGGCTTCAGATCAAAATAATGATCATGAAGAGTATGAACTCATTCTGAATGCTCTCAGTGAGTATCAGCAGATGGTGGAAAATGTAGCGTCTCTTGTCGGTTATAACCAGATAGTACCCATTATACGTGGCATCAATGAACACCGCAATCACTATACATCACGACAGACACAGATAGATGCACTTCACTTCCTCAATCAGGAAATCCTTCACGGAGTACCGGTCTGGAGCAACCAGCCACGACTGAATGAAATCTGCTCCGGTAACATCTCTGACATGATGCGCGCCATAGCCGTATCTATCTACAAACGGTTGCTTCGGAAGGAAGTGATCCATAATCTGGTTGCAGCTGAGACGGAGATGGGAAACAAAACTTATACAGCCAAAGAACTCTTCCAGTTTGTTGACCATGAACTTTTCCATGATTTCAATGCCGAACAGCCTCTCCCTGAATATGAGCGACTGCTCATCTCCAATTTTGTCCCAGACCTGGCTGATAAGGTATTCCAGAGCGACCTGTCATTAGGCATGGATGACGAAGGTGCTGTTGTACTGCACAACTATTTCATGCATATCGCTGAAAAGGTCAAGTACCTGGCAAAGAATCATAAAGACAAGGTGACACGTGAGGCCTATGGTATGGTAATGATGAGACTGAACCGTCAGTATTTCGATAAACAACATTAATAGAAATGAAATACTTGCGAAGTTATCCCTTCCTGCTGTTCATTCTTCTCACCCTTCCGTTGTCAGCCCAGCAAGCAAAGGCATGTTGGTCCAGTGAGACGGCAAATGATACGGCTAATGTAGAACGCTATGACGACCCTAATCTGGAGCCTTTGGTCAGTTCTCTTTCCACCATTCCATTCTTCCACCATACCCAACCCAAATTGTGGTATACGTGGCAGGAAGCCGGCCAGAAATCAAAATACTATGTATGGGAAAAAGGAAAGGGGAAACATGAGGTAGCCAATACCAAAAACTTCGACAACTATAAATATCCGCGAATCAATCCTTACGGCACATCGCCCGACTCTCTATATCGCCTCTCAGAAGACTCGCTCCATAATCTGCGGGTGGAAAACTTGAAGACCAAAAGGATACAAACTCTCACACACGACGGAGCAGAACGCTATGCCTTTGGAATCATCGACTGTAACTGGTTGGATAAAGGATATTTTATCATTCCTCGAAAAGACAGACGTCATGTCAGACAGTTTTCTATCATTTATAGCCTGAATATGCCACCAAAGGCTTACAACTACGATTATGAATTGCCCGGTGACAGTATGATTGCCACAACAAGCTACTATGTAGGTAATGTCTATACTGGGAGCCTGAAGAAGGTAAACCTGACGAAATGGAAAGGACAGGACCTGGAGTTTCAACCGGCAGAAGGGGTCAAGGACCGCATCTTCATCTGGCGGAAAAAACGCACACGTGACATTGCCAATCTTTGTACGATAGATACACTGGGTCAGGTAAAAGACATCCTGACAGAAGTATCCAAGCCGCGAATCGATCCTGATATGTTTGCCTGTAAGATTCTCAACAAAGGCAAGGACATCATTCTGTGGAGTGACAGAAGTGGATGGGGACATTACTACCATTACAGTGGGAAAGGCAAACTGCTTAATGCCATCACACGGGGCAACTGGACGGCGGGCCGTATCGTCAGTGTCGATGAGAAACGCCATATCCTGTACTTCATGGGATACGGACACGAACCTGGCCGCAATCCCTATTACAGTTTTGCATATAAAATCAACTGGAATGGCAAACATCTGAAACTACTGACTCCTGAGAATGCCAACCATAACATCTTCGTCGGGTATAATCATGACCTTATCGTCGACACTTACTCGCGTGTCAACCTGCCACCAACCGTTGTCGTGCGCGATAGCAACGGAAAATTACTGGATATCCTTGCCAAGAGCAATATCTCAAAGCTCACTGCCTATGGATGGAAAGCTCCGCAACAGATTACCGTTACGGCTGCCGACGGCAAGACCAGACTCTATGGGCTCATGTGGAAACCGTATGACTTTGATGCTACCAGGAAATATCCTGTCATCTCGCAAGTGTATCCCGGTCCTTTTACAGAAACCGTCTGGAATGACTTCACTGTATTTGACCGATACCATAATGCAGCTCTGGCCCAACATGGATTTATCGTAGTCGTATTTGGCCATCGGGGCAGTAGTCCTTATCGCAGCAAAGCCTATAATGTATATGGTTATGGTAATCTGCGCGACTATCCCTTAGCCGATGACAAGGCTGGATTAGAAGACCTCGCCCGCCAGTATCCATTTATCGATATCCACCGTGTGGGTATCTTCGGTCACAGCGGAGGAGGGATGATGGCTGCTGCAGCCATCATGACCTATCCTGACTTCTATAAGGCCGCCGTAGCATCATCCGGCAATTATGATAATCGTATCTACAACCGCAACTGGGGTGAAAATTATCAGGGGCTCAACAGTGATGGTACATTTACGGTAAAAACCAATGCACAACTGGCCAAGAATCTAAAAGGTCACTTGCTGCTCGTGACGGGCGATGCTGACCAGAATGTACATCCAGCCCAAACCCAGCGATTGGTTGAGGCCCTCATCCAAGCCAACAAGGATTTTGAGCTTCTTGTCCTTCCGGGTCAGGAACATCATTATGATTTCAAGCATCAGATGTATTTCGAACGTCACAAACGTGAATTTTTCAGCCGTTGGCTGAAATAAAAACAAACACTTTTCCTATCATATAAAAACAAGTTGTACCGGAAGTAGAATATTTTCTACACGAGGTACAACTCAGCACTAAAGAAAAAGTCCTGTCTCAATCCTGAAATCAGAATTGGATAGGACTTTTAAGTTTTTCAACAGAAGTCTGACTCCCTTTTCAATCATTATTCTGCAACGATTCCGTAATCAGCGCTTCTTAGGGTTTTTATTAAACCTGTAAAAGACATGGAACAGCACATAACTTGGTAATACGTTGCGATAGGTCTCTGTACGGCCCTGGGCATTCATGGACACAGAGATGTTACTCAACTGGTGCAGCAGGTCGAAGCCGTCAAGCATGAACGTGAGATTACACTTCGGAATACTTTTCGACAGACGGGCATTCCATACCACATCATTCGTATTGGCACTGTTATCGCTATATCCCCTGCGGCTATAGACGGACAAATCCGTAGAGAGCTGCATATTCCACGGCAGGTTAGCCTTCAGCGTCGGTCCATAGTGGAAATTCCATACGTGCTGGTCCTCAAACCCACTCCGGTGACTTGTCGCATAGTCATACTGGAAGTAACCGTTAAGGCCCATAGTCAACTTAGGTAATTGATAACTCAGAGTCATATTCTCCGTAGCCCAGGAGTTGGTCACGATACTGTGTTCGGGCATGACGGAAATATCATTATTATCCACCACTGACATCAGGTCGACACTGCGGTTGACCGATCCATGCGTCCGCGTCTCAAAGGTCAGGTGTCTTGCCTTGTCAAGAGGAGTGGAAAAATCGACACCAGCTTCGAAGAGCCGGTTGCCGTTGATATTATAAGGACGGAATGTCCTTACGCCGGTAGTACGGTTATAAGTATATCCCATGACAAGGGCATTCTCATACAACCAGGCATTGAACCACACGGCGAAAGTGCGCTCCTTGCTGTGTTTGTTGCCATCATATCGGAGCTCAAACTGGTGGGTGTGGGCATTCTTCAGTCCAGGGTTACCAAGGGTGATGTTCAGCGGGTCCGCATCGTTCTTCACATCAATGAAGCGTACAAGGTCAGGGGCCTCACTCGTCAGGTTATAATTGAAAACCACATCTTTCTGATATTTGTCCCACATCTTCCGGAGGCGGAAATAAGGCACTGTAAAAAAGGTATGATGGTGATAACATCCGTCATAACTGGCCTGCCGGTAATCCATGGAAGAATGGGAAAGTTGGAAACGTACCCCTGCAACAAGGGATATATCCTTATTATCACAATGCCAGCGGGAAATGTTATAAGAAACCCGCCACAAATGGGAAACATCGGTCTGCCTGCGATAAAAACTGTTCTGCAAATCAATGGTTTGTTCATATTCTGCCATAGAAGGCAGGGTTCCGAGCGGTGTATCATCGCTGCTGCCATAACCAGCCAACTGATCAAGGCGGTAGAGGGAATAGTCATGATGCTGAGAGGTGACATCCAGCATATATACCCCTTCGAGGAATTGAGTTTCATCTAGATAATAAGTATAGAGTCCGGATAATTCGTACTTCAGATTCCGGTCAGGCTGGTTATGCTCATAACGGTTCCGATAGTCAGCAACTGACGAAAGGACCGATGGATAGTCGAGACGATACTGGCTGAAGAGACTGCTCTGCTTTTCGTCATAGTCTACCTTTCCTTGCAGCAGCAATTCAGTATTCATCTGTTCATTAAAATAATGGTCAAGCAGATAGTGTGCTGAAGTTTTCAGTTCATGTCCCCTCTCCATCTGTCGATTGAGATAGCGGTTGGCAGCTAACCGACGGAGGAGGCTCCCTGCCTGTGGCTGACTGATCGAATCAAGAAGAGAGACAGCATCGCTCACGTAAACAGAAGGATCTTCATTGAAGGTTGCCGATATGATTCCAGAAGTATTCTTCCATTTACGATAGTTGAATGAAGGAAACAGTTCCATAAAATTCTGCCGGTTGATACGCCATCTCCAGTCGTTATCCGTATTGATATTCCACTCATGGCTACGGCTGGCATTCTGATAACGCATCCAACTGTTCTGGCCCGTCAGATAATTGATGGTATTCTGTCTCGTCAGATCATGCTCATCATTGTGTAACACCGTCACATTCCCCGACAGTTTATAGACATTATCTTTCTCTTTGATATTATAGTCCAGTCCCACCTGACGCTGCGTCTTCTCCCCTGCCGGCATCTTGTCCGGTGCCCACGAGGTGTTGTCACCCGGACGCCTGATATCATTGAGGTTGTTCATATTGCTGAATACAGACACTCGGGAGTGAGTCGTAAAACGAGAGGCAAAAAGACGTGCCAGCCAACGGTCGTGTGTACCACCACCAGCCTCAGCATTGGCGATCCACCCCACATTATAATCTTTCTTCAGATGGACATCCATGACATATTTCTCATCGCCGAGTTTCTTTTTCATCATCTCACCCCTGAAACTCGCCTTATCATATACTTTCACGTTCTGCACCATATAAGCAGGCAGATTGTCAAGCATGATCTGACGGTCTTTGGAGAAGAAATCCTCACCGTTGAGCAACAGGCTTTCCACATATTTTCCATTCACATAGATTTGTCCGTTATCCTTCAATTCCACCCCCGGCAACTGGCGGATAAGTCCGTCAAGCATACTGCCGTTAGCGAGTTGGAAGGCGTCAGCATTGTAGATCAGCGTATCCCCCTTATTATAAAATTTTACCTTCGTAGCCCTCACCTTCACCTCATCGAGGTTGATTGCCTTCGATACACGTTTCAGAAAAACAGGATCGAGATATCGTGATCCCGTCGTTCTCGATTTCACTGTCTTGGCAGGGAGATTCACATATTTAGTCTCATAGCCATCCTTCTGAACTTTGACAATCATATCCGGCATTCTGGCATTCGTCGTGAAACTATAGGTACATTTCATGTCAAGAGAAGATAGACCCTTTTCAGTCTGTGATGATCCGATAACGGTACTGTCCTTTGTCATAAAAGTGAGTTTGACACCGTCAATAGGTTCATGAGTCAGAAAATTCTTCACCTGTCCGATAATAACACATTTTTTCTCTTCTGTCTTTTTCTGTGCAGAAAGAGAAACAGGCAGCATCATCGCAATGATGCTCAATAGCAATACGCCACTTTTGAATGTCATCAGTTTTTCATTTCTCATTCATTTTCAATATTAGGTTGATTATCTGTAACGCAAAGTTACAAAAAAATAACAAAATGTGATAGAATATCAGACTTTTTTAACCTATTGGTAAATGTATTACATCGATGAAAACATTATCCCACTTATCTTTTTATGAAGGGGAATTAAGGAAAGAAAATAAGATATTCAACCCTATTTCTCTCAATACTGCCTTATTTTTCCTTCTATTCTTTGTATTATCTGAAAAAATGACTATTTTTGTCTATCTGTCAGGAGAAAGGCTTGACGGGCAAGAGATCATAGCTTATGACCAACAAATTGGTTGACAATACATATCACGCCCTAAAGGATTTAAAACCAGGCTCTGAGACGAATACAGCTACCGATATTTTAACCGACAAACAAATGTTCTCAATCCTGACAAGAGTGACAAAGATACTAAATTCCTTCTGGGCGACATTCGCAATAAACTAAGCGATGACGACCTCGGACTCATCTTAATAATATGAAAAGAACAGATAATGCAAAATAACGAAATACAGTTTCTTCTCTATAGTCTTCCCAATGAGGAAGGAAAAGTGCAAGTAGTCATAAAGGACGAGACCATTTGGTGTACCCAGAAGGCAATGGCACAATTGTTCGGAGTTGGAGTACCAGCCATAAACAAGCATCTGAAGAATATCTTTGAAGAAGGAGAACTGTCTAAGAGTGTGACTATTTCCAAAATGGAAACAGTCGTGAATCGTGGCTTTAGAGGTAAAGTAAAAGAAGAAGTAGAGTTCTACAATCTTGATGCCATCATTTCTGTTGGCTACCGTGTCAATTCCACTAAGGCTACACGGTTCCGCCAATGGGCAACAAAGGTACTTAGCGAATACATTAAGAAAGGATTTGTCCTTGATGACGAAAGGTTGAAACAGGGGAATGCTGTATTTGGAAAGGATTACTTCCGTGACAATTACTTAGATAAAGACGAACAAAAGATTAATATCTTCGGGCAGTTTAAATAGCAACTTGGATGAACCGACGATAAAACCTTGAACAACATTCAGATAAACTAACATTTTTATTATGGACAAACCTACATTCATAAATAATCAAGGCTTAATGCCAAAGGCTGACTATCTACAATGGCTTCAATCATTAAAAGCACGGTACCGCGCAGCACAGACAAAAGCTGCACTATCAGTAAATGAAGGGCTTCTTCGTTTTTACTGGTCTTTAGGTAGAGACATCATAGCAATGCATGTAGAGGAACATTGGGGGAAGGGCATCTTGAATCAACTCAGCCTTGATTTACGATCCGCCTTCGACCAACTCTGTAATCAACTTGAAATACATGAAGCATTGGTACCAGTTTTATGGGACTAACAAGGCAATTCGTCAACAGATCTGTTGACGAATTACCCATGCCTGAAGATTTCGCAAACATTCCCTGGGGACATCACATTTGTATAATCACAAAATGTGACAGGGGATTCGATTTTTTTGACTTATCAGACAAAATATTGTCTCTATTAAAACATTCTCCCATGTATCTTTTCATGAGAAAAAACAAAGAATTAAGCCAAATATTGTGATGAGAAAATTATGCACGCAATACGTTCACAATTTAACAACAAAGCATATTCTTGGAAAAAATTACAAAATTCAAGGAACATAAAAAAGGGTGACTTACGCCACCCTAAATGTTTTCACAACGGAATAATCCTTATTGTGATTAGCTAAAATTTCACCACAAAGAAAGAAAAAATATTTGAATCTTACAAATTTTTCTCCATAATTTTATATATTTGTAACAAAGAAACCATTTCTCTATATTATGAAACATATCTTAGGTTTAGATTTAGGAACAAACAGTGTAGGTTGGGCACTCATCGATGACAAGCAAAAACAAATAATAAAAGCAGGAAGTCGTATTATTCCAATGGATGCAGCTACAATGGGAAATTACGAAAGCGGAAATCTCCAGTCACCTGCTTCTCAGAGAACCACGTTTCGAGGAACACGCAGACTTTATCAACGTGCAGAACTCAGAAGGGAAAGACTGCTTAGAGTATTGCACATTCTCAATTTTTTACCACCGCATTTTGAAGAACAAATTGACTTCACAGAACATCCAGGTCAATTTAAAGATCATGGAGAACCCTTGCTTCCATACAAAAAGGATGAAAATGGAAAAAATGAATTTATTTTTCAAATTTCTTTCCATGAGATGTTGGATGACTTCTCCAAAAATCAACCAGAAATAGTGTCTGAAGGGGAAAAAGGTACCCTATGACTGGACTATCTATTATCTTCGTAAAAAGGCTCTGTCAAAACCTGTTACCAAAGAAGAACTGGCCTGGATCATCCTCAACTTCAACACCAAAAGAGGTTATTATCAATTAAGAGGAAAAGATGAGGAATTGAAGAGCAATAAAAATGAAGAGTATAAGAGTCTTAAAGTAAAACTGGTAGAAGATTTGGGATCAGACACAAAGAAAAAAGGATTTAACTGGTATCAAATCACTTATGAAAATGGTGCTTGCCAAAGAAAATCAAGTCCCATCCCTCCACGACATATCGGAGAACAGGTTGATTTAATTATTACCACTACATATAACAAAGATGGCAGTATAAAAACTGATAAGGAAGGAAATCCACTCATCAAGGTACGAGATCCAAAGGAAGACGATTGGACTTTAATGAAGAAACGTACAGAATCTCATATTGAAAATAGTGGAGGCACTGTCGGAACTTATATTTATGATTACTTATTAGCGAATCCTTTTGTGAAAATACGAGGGAAATTCGTTCATACTATAGAACGAAAATTTTATAAGGATGAACTAATTGAAATCCTAAACAAGCAAGCAGAATTCCTACCAGAGCTTAAAGACAAAGAACTATTAGAGAAATGTATAGATGAATTATACCACCATAACGAGAACCACAGGGAATCATTAAAGAACAAGGGATTTACAAATTTATTCGTTAACGATATTATCTTCTATCAACGTCCTCTTAAAAGCAAGAAAAGTGAAATCGGTAATTGTCCATTTGAATATTATTCTTTCAAAGACCCTCAAACTAAAGAAAGAAAGATTCAACATATCAAATGTATTTCTAAATCTAATCCTATTTATCAAGAATTTCGTCTGTGGCAATTTGTTCAGAATCTTAAGATCTATGCCAGAGAAAAAGAAATTGATGGGAGGCTTCAAACAGATGTTGACGTTACAAGCGAATTACTGAAATCGCCTGATGATATCTGTAAACTCTATGATTGGCTGAAAGAACGAAAAGATATTAACCAGGAAGAATTACTCCATTCGCCAATCTTTAACTTAGAAAAAGGCATCTCCAATTACCGTTGGAATTATGTTGAAGAAAAAAAGTATCCTTGCAATCCGACACATTTCGGAATTCAAAAAGCACTCAAAGTGGTCAAAGGAGCACCAATATTGAATGCCGAACAAGAGATGCAATTATGGCATATTCTCTATTCTGTTGAAGACCGTATTGACCTTGATAAAGCTCTCCACCATTTTGCTGAACGTAACAGAATTGATTCAGATTCTTTTACAAACGCTCTGATTGATACAGAACCTTATCCAGCTGAATATGGAGCCTATTCAGAGAAAGCAACGAAGAAGCTCCTCCAATTAATGAGAACAGGAAAATACTGGAGTTCAAATGACATTGACAAACAAACGAAAGAACGTATTTCAAATATTATAAACGGTCTTGTCGATAAAAGTATTTCTAACCGGACAAGGGAGAAATCCATCAGGTTACAAAATATCAATGATTTTCAGTTTCTTCCTCTATGGTTAGCCTGTTATATTGTCTATGACCGACATTCCGAAAGTAATGACACTAAAATATGGGAAAAACCAGAAGACATCGATCGTTATCTACATGAAGATTTTAAACCGAATTCGCTTCGTAATCCAATTGTAGAAACTGTCCTTAGAGAAGCCATCAAGGTAACCAAGGATATTTGGACGACATACGGTACAATCGACGAAGTTCATATTGAAATGGGAAGGGACCTAAAACAACCAAAAGAAAAACGAATAAAGGATATGAAACGGAATTTGCAGAACCAGCGTGTTAATCTGCGTATCCGATATCTCCTACAGGAATTCGTTGACCCTAAATACAATATTGAATCTGTTCGTCCAAACTCCCCTGGGCAACAAGAACTGTTTAAAATATACGAAGATAACGCTTTAAATAGTGACCAGAAAGTTCCTGAGGATATTTTGGATATTGTTGATCATCTAGGTAATCCAACAAAACCAATCTCCCAAGCAGAAACTATGAGATATCGCCTATGGTTAGAACAAAAATATCGCTCACCATATACAGGACAACCTATTCCTTTATCTAAGTTATTTACCCCAGCTTACGAAATAGAACACATTATCCCACAATCCCGCTATTTTGATGATTCGCTCAGCAATAAGGTAATCTGTGAAAGCGAAGTCAATAAAGCTAAAGGGCGCATGCTAGGCTATGAATTTATTACTAAACAAGGTGGCAGTATCATTCCAGGATCACTAGGAAAAGACTTCAAGATTTTAGATAAAATACAATATGAAGAATTTGTAAAGCAACATTATTCTCGTAATCATGGAAAGATGAAAAAACTTCTCATGGAAGATATCCCGGATGCTTTTATAAACCGACAATTAAATGATAGCCGTTATATGGCAAAAAAGGCTTTAGAAATTTTTTCACATCTCGTACGTGAACGAAATAATGATAAAGAAGCTATATCAAAGAATATTATTGCAACTAATGGCAGTATCACAGATCGTCTAAAAAAGGAATGGGGCATCAAAGATGTCTGGAATCAAATCATTACTCCAAGATTTGAACGCATGAATCAAATTACGGGTACCCACAATTACGGAGAATGGATATGTAAGAATGGAAAACGCTATTTCCAAATCAACATTCCGCTTTCTATTTCTATGGGATTCAGCAAAAAACGCATTGACCATAGACATCATGCCATGGATGCTATCATTATTGCCTGTACGACGAGGAACCATATCAATTACTTAAATAACTCCATGGCAGCATCCGAACAGAAAGACAAAAGAAACGATCTTAAACATTTGCTCTGTACGAAGAAATCAACTGACGACAAAGGTAACTATATATGGCAGTTCAACAAGCCATGGCCTACTTTTACCCAAGACGTCCACAAAGAACTCAACTCTATTATTGTCAGCTTTAAACAAAACTTAAGAGTCATTAATCGAATGAGCAATTACTATTGGCATTATATCAATGGGCAAAAGGTATGTTCCAAGCAAGTCAAAGGAGACAGTTGGTCTATTCGCAAGTCCTTACACAAAGCAACCGTTTCGGGTCTAGTGAGACTACCAGAAAGAAAAACTGTAAAATTAGCAATCGCACTTAAGGATATCCATCAAATTTGCGACAAGAAAAAGCGTCACATCATTCAGGATGTCATCAAGTCATATAGTCATTATGATGAAAAAACTATACTCAAATATTTCAAGGATAGAAAATATATCATAGGGGATTGTGATTTTTCAAAACTTGAGATATATACTCTTCCCCAAGAAGCCAAATGGGCAGCAACTCGTATAAATATTGATACCAGCTTTGACCAAAAAGCGATTAATTCCATTACTGACAGTGGAGTGCGTAATATTCTCTCTAGTCATTTAAAGAAATACAATGATGCAAACGGCAAAGAACATCCAGAGAAAGCTTTTTCTCCTGAAGGCTTACAGGATATGAACCTTCACCTCAAAGAACTAAATCAAGGGAAAGCTCATAAACCCATATTGAAAGTAAGAAAATATGAAGCTCTAGGAAATAAATTCAATATTGGAATTCGAGGTTCAAAGAACAAAAAATTTGTAGAAGCTGATAAGGGCACCAATCTTTTTTTTGCCATTTACGAAGATGAAGAAGGCAATCGCACCTATGATAGTATTCCTTTCAATATGGTAGTAGAACATTTAAAGAACTTTGGAGAAATAGCTTCACGACAAAAAGAAAATAGTTCTAAGTTATTATTCATTTTATCACCCAATGACCTTGTTTACTTACCAGAAGAAGGAGAACACATTGATAAGAATCAGTTAGATAAAAATAGAATTTATAAATTTGTCTCTTGTACTGGAAACCGAGCTTATTTCATTCCTGAAAATGTCGCAAACATAATTTGTGACAAACAAGAATATACTCAGCTTAATAAAGAAGAATTTAATGATCAACACATTTGTATTAAACAGTTTTGTATTAAGATTCAAATTGATCAATTAGGAAATCTGACTTCACTAGCATCATTATGATCAAGAAGACATTATATTTTGGTAATCCAGCCTATCTTGCACTACATAACCAACAATTGGTTATTAAACTTCCAGAAATAGAAAAGCAAAAGGATTTGCCAAATATACTTAAAGAACAAGCCGTCCGAACCATACCTATTGAAGATATCGGAGTGGTCGTATTGGATAATAAAGAAATTACAATCTCCCTTAATGCAATATCTTCCCTGCTGGACAATTCTGTAGCTTTAGTTACTTGCAATGAAAAGCGTATGCCTACTGGACTACTATTGCCACTCCAAGGTAATACGACTCAAAACGAACGATTCAGAAACCAACTCAATGCGTCAACTTCACTACTCAAGCAACTTTGGCAACAGACCGTGAAAGCTAAGATTGAAAACCAAGCCTACCTTCTTTCTACTCAATCTCCCAAATCAGTAGCCTGTATGTATACATGGACAAAAGATGTAAAAAGTGGAGACAGTGATAATTATGAGGCTCGTGCAGCTGTATACTATTGGAAAAATATATTTAAAGGGAAGCCTGATTTTATTAGGGGGCAAGAAGGCGACCCTCCAAATAATTTATTAAATTATGGCTATGCCATTCTTCGTGCGACTGTTGCAAGGTCACTAGTCATCAGTGGTTTATTGCCAGTTATGGGGATTCACCATCACAATAAGTACAATGCCTTTTGCCTTGCAGACGATATCATGGAACCTTACAGACCCTTTGTAGACAAGACGGTCATTGATATTATGTCCAAGCAAGAAATTCCAGACAAGTTGAATACCAATCTAAAACGCGATTTACTGAACATCCCTGTAGTAGACGTAAAAATAGGTAATAAAAAAAGCCCTCTCATGATTGCCGTTGGACAGACTACAGCAAGTCTAGCCAAATGCTTTGCAGGTGAAATAAGAAAAATATCTTATCCTACTTTCCCTTGATTAGTCGACTTAATAAATATAGAGTCATGTGGGTACTGGTTTTCTATGACTTGCCAACGGATACAATTAAGGAGCGAAAAGCTGCTGCCAAATTCCGCAAGGAAATTATGGGAGATGGTTTTACCATGTTCCAATTCTCAATTTATGTACGTCATTGTGCAAGTATGGAAAATGCTCAAGTTCATGTAAAAAGGGTCAAATATTTACTCCCCGAATATGGTAATATTGGCATTCTTTGTATTACTGATAAACAATTTGCTGACATCCAAATTTTTATTTGCAAGAAAGAAAAAAAACCGAATGCACCCTATCAACAGCTCGAACTGTTCTAAAATAGAAAGAAGAATTTCCTATAGTAAGGGGAAATTCTTCTTTCTCACCAACTCATTTTTTAATTCTAATTTAAGCTGTAACAAAATGAAATACAGTAAGTTACAAACATCGAGTTGTTTCACCTTCTACAAAGGTAATAAAATTTCAGCTAATCACAACGGCATATCGATATTCGGTATAATTTCCAGTTGTTTCACCTTCTACAAAGGTAATAAAATTTCAGCTAATCACAACTCAAGCCTGAGCTCTATACACAGGACTATAGTTGTTTCACCTTCTACAAAGGTAATAAAATTTCAGCTAATCACAACTCATACAGTTCTTTGGTTCGCCGACGATTGTTGTTTCACCTTCTACAAAGGTAATAAAATTTCAGCTAATCACAACAAGGCGGATGATAATCACCATGGATTCCAGTTGTTTCACCTTCTACAAAGGTAATAAAATTTCAGCTAATCACAACACGGACTGCCGGAATGCCAATTACGCTTCCGTTGTTTCACCTTCTACAAAGGTAATAAAATTTCAGCTAATCACAACCGTTCTCCGCAAATGACTTTATCTGCTCACGTTGTTTCACCTTCTACAAAGGTAATAAAATTTCAGCTAATCACAACCGTTCAGATTAAGAGCAGAGCTGTTCTTGTGTTGTTTCACCTTCTACAAAGGTAATAAAATTTCAGCTAATCACAACAGAAACTCAACTGGCAGTACAAAAACGGATGTTGTTTCACCTTCTACAAAGGTAATAAAATTTCAGCTAATCACAACTTAATTGGAGATTGTACTTTCTTTGTAAATGTTGTTTCACCTTCTACAAAGGTAATAAAATTTCAGCTAATCACAACATGGTAGGTACAATTGTCTTAGCTAAATCTGTTGTTTCACCTTCTACAAAGGTAATAAAATTTCAGCTAATCACAACTACGCGCGGAATCATCATGCTTTCATGCAGTTGTTTCACCTTCTACAAAGGTAATAAAATTTCAGCTAATCACAACGGCCAGACGAATTAATCGGGTGCCAGCATGGTTGTTTCACCTTCTACAAAGGTAATAAAATTTCAGCTAATCACAACGAGAAAAAAGTATAAGTAAATAGAATATAAAGTTGTTTCACCTTCTACAAAGGTAATAAAATTTCAGCTAATCACAACGGGTAAAAAGAATATGCACATATATGCATTGTTGTTTCACCTTCTACAAAGGTAATAAAATTTCAGCTAATCACAACTAAACGTATAAGAATAATTTTAATTAATTTGTTGTTTCACCTTCTACAAAGGTAATAAAATTTCAGCTAATCACAACGTAGCTGCACCTGGTAAAAACACAATACGGAGTTGTTTCACCTTCTACAAAGGTTATAAAATTTCAGCTAATCACAACTATGAAAAGCACGAAACTCATAATGGGCACGTTGTTTCACATACTCCAGCCAACAAAATTTCAAAGAAGAACTCAAGCCTAAGTTTTTCTCTGATGATAAGGATTTTGTCTTAACGCTTTACAATCTCAACTACGGGAGCCGCCTAGAAATTGAACCCAAAGACGAGAACAATCAGTTCCCCAAAGTTCCCCAAAGTTCCCCAAAAACAAGTAAAACTGCCCGACAATCTCAATACCTTCGCCTCAATACTTAAAGATTTTCCAGGGGCTACAATTCCACAGTTGGCCCAAGAAAACCCAATTATCAGAACGGATGATAAAGAAATACCTTCGGGCATTAAAGGAATTTGGGATTATAGAGCGTGTCGGATCGAATAGGAAAGGTTATTGGAAATTTCAAGTTTAAGAAGAAACGGGTTTTCCATCTAAATGATGAACACGAAATTTTAAAAGCTTATCAAAGTCAGGTATAATCAGTGGTCAAGTCTTTTTCATAACATCTCTTGCAGAAAGTCTGAGAATCACCAATAAGGACAAAGTGGTAAACGATCATGGAGTACATGACTCTTCTGTGTCTTAGAAATTTTCAGTATATTTGCATACAAAATCCTATAATTGGAACATCGGACCCAAACTTATTAAAGTTGTCATGCAAACTCCAGACATGATCCTTCTAAAAGGAAAGCCAAAGACTTATGAGATTAAATCTATCGAACAAGACCCCAAAGGTGTGTACTGGGTACAGTTCAATACAGGTAAAACCTTCCCTTATTCTCTTCACGATGTAAAGAAACTCTCTCTTTCAAAGGAAATCCCCACATCGGACTGCTGCATCTCCAACAAGACAGGACAAAAGTTTTATCCTCTGCACATCTGGCAATACCAGTTTTTCGATCACAGCTACTATCGTATTCAGTTTAATGATGAATGCATTAAAGAATATGATGAGGATTACCTTAAAATACAGAAATCGGTTCTTGCCAACAAGGAATCCAGAAATGTATTCAACTATCTTAAAGATGTCTCCGGTCAGCAAGTGATCCAAACAGAATCCGGTCCTATTTCATTACATGATAAATATGAAAAGATCACATTTATTGATGAGTATTCTGCTTTAGGAGCCTATCTAAATCCAAGTTTGTTACACATCTATCAAGGATACCCAGATTTGATCTACCCATTCTATAGCAATCTGAGTCAGATGAAAGCTACTGACAATGCTTTCAGATCTCAAATCAGCATCATTCAGGGTCCTCCCGGAACAGGTAAGACTCAGACCATTCTGAATATTATTGCTAATATCATCTCCCGGAATAAGAGTGTCTTGATTGTCAGTAATAATAATTCGGCAGTAGAAAACATACAGGAAAAACTAGAAAAAGAAGGACTTGGCTTTATCGTTGCCAAACTCGGAAAATCGGATAACAAGAAGGATTTCATTGCTAATGGACAGTCTAAATATCCAGACATGTCAGGCTGGCGTACAGATAACAACAAGGAATTAACGGAAGAAATTAATAATGTATCCAGAGAACTGGAAACACTCTTCAAACGTCAGAATGACCTTGTACAGAACCGACAGGAATTGGCAGCCTTGAAGATCGAAAGCAAACATTTCTTCGAAGAAAATCATTATGATACTAACCACCTTGAACGATATAAACAGCCTTCAAGCAAAAAGCTAATCCAATTTTGGGTAAAACTGGATCTCTTTCTGGAAGAGTCCAACCTTTATTCAGCTTCCTTGTGGAAACGACTGAAAAAGAAGATCAGTCTATTCCTATTTTCATTCATGTCAAAAAGAACCTTTGGAGTCACCTTCAATAATAGTAACCTGCAAGACTATTTGATAGACATGAAAGCTCTATTCTATACGGTCAGAAGTCAGGAACTCTATAATGAGATAGACGACGCCATTTCTTTTCTCAAAAACAAACACGCCAGTGATTTGTTGCAAAAACAATCAGAACTCTCCATGAAGGCTCTGAAAGCAGTCCTTTATATCAAGTACAAAGGTGGGGAAAAGGATAGAACAAGGTTTGAAGATAAAGATCTTTCCCAAAATGGAACCGCAGTTACTAACGAATATCCGGTTGTACTCAGCACAACCTTTTCGGCAATATCTAGCCTGAAAAACTACACATTTGACTATCTGATCATGGATGAAGCTTCACAGGTATCTATTGAATCAGCAGCACTGGCGATGCAATGTGCCAATAACGCAGTGATAGTCGGAGACACAAAGCAGTTAACGAATATCATCAGTGATGAAATCAGGAAAGAAACAACTCAGTTGAATGACACCTATAAGGTTAGCGAGAAGTATGATTGTCTGGAGAACAATTTTCTGTCTTCTATAGCAAAGGTATTCCCAAATGCACCTAGAACATTATTGAGAGAGCACTATAGATGTGCCCCTATGATCATCAACTACTGTAATCAGAAATTTTATAACAATGAACTGCTCATCATGACCAAGTATGATTCTTCTACAACACCAATGGAAGTAATCAAGACAGTTAAGGGCAATCATTCCAGATCCGTTATTCATGGTAATAAGACATTGGTCTTCAATCAACGTGAAATCGATGAATTCAAAGATCTGATGAACGGGCATCCTAATATACCTTTGAATAAAATCGGAGTCATTACCCCTTACCGTGGTCAAGTCGCCTTATTAAAGAAAGAAATCCCTATGAAAGATATAGAAGTCGACACTATCCATAAATATCAAGGAAGGGAAAAGGATGTAATTGTTATGAGCACTGTTACCGACAAATACAATCCTTTCGTTGATAACGCCAACCTTATCAATGTTGCGGTATCCCGAGCAAGGAAAAAGTTTATTCTGATTACAAACAGCAATGAGAATCCTGAGAAGGGCAATATTCGTGATCTCATTGATTACATCAATTATAATCATGGTGAAATCATTGAGAGTAACCTGCATTCTATATTCGACTTACTATATTCCTGTTATTCAGAGCAACGCTTTTCTTACCTTAATAAGAAGAAAAAAATATCAGAATATGATTCCGAGAATATTGCCTATTATGTTATCTCTGCCATTTTGAAAAGAAACAATGCCATGAGCAATCTGAAGGTGATACCTTTCTATCATCTCAATTCTCTCATCAGGAACACCTCTCTCTTGACTGAAGAAGAAGCCCAATTCGTAAGAAATTCCTGGAGTCATATCGATTTCCTTATTGAGAATGAAGTCAGCAAGATTCCCGTCTTAGCAATTGAGGTTGACGGATTTGCCTACCATCATTCTGGTACGAGACAGTCAGACCGGGATGAAATCAAGGATTCAATACTCATCAAAAACGACATACCATTACTTCGATTACCAACCGCTGGTAGTGGGGAAATTAATAAAATAGAAATGGAAATTAAGAAACGTATCTCTAGTGCCCAGGTAAAACGAGACAAGAGTGATCTTTGATATATTCTGCTTTATGATATTGACATAATCTATTTCTTCGGCTTTCACTTGGATGGGTACAGTTCTATTGTCTAAATGCTTTTTGCTTCATAATTTTCCAGAAGAAAACACTTTTTCGATGATAAGCAGAAAATTCTTGTACTAGTCCGTAGCCTTGTACTAGCCTATACTAGTCCTTTTTTCGTAGACTCTATAAACAATTTTATTTTAGCCTGACGCAGGCATCACTTTCCTATACGAATAGGAAAGCAAAACACTAAAAGTAATTATCATCTTAAAAATTACCAAATATGGGAATTTGTTACTATCTTTGCAATAGATTATAACAGCCGATCAAATGAAAATCGTTTTCAAAGACGAAGCGTTGTCTGAGTTATATGAAACAGGTAAGACTAAATACCGGAAATATAAGCAAATATGTAAGAACAAGAAACTTGTTAATGGTTATATCCGAGCTGTATCAATCATGTACGATGTGGAGTCAACGGAAGACTTGAAGCACTTCAGTTTTCTTCATTACGAGAAACTAAGGAATGATCCAAGAAGTTCTGTACGATTGGTGAACGGATTAATAGAGCGCCTGTTATTTACAGAAACGGATGACGGAATTGAAGTAGAATTAATAGAAATAGATAGCACTCATTATGGCAACAAAAAATAACAGATTAGTTCCTGCAAGGGTAATCCACCCAGGAGAAATCTTGCGTGAAGAGTTGCAGGAGCGTAATATCAAACAAAAAGATTTTGCCCAACAGATTGGCATGCAGCCTACTCACCTTAATGAGTTCATCAAAGGCAAGCGCAATCTGAACGAAGATTTGGCAATGAAACTTGAAAAGTATCTCGGTATACCTTTCAAGACATGGATGAATTTGCATAATGGCTATGTATATGAAAGCAAGGCTATTGATGCGAAGAAGAATGAGCATAAGCGTGCTGCCGAATACGAAGCAGCATGCTCCCAGACATTTAATCTCCATATCCTCTATAAAAGATTAAACCTGAATCAGCTACCATGCACAGAACGCGTAAGTAGGATTAAAGAGATGTTTCCTTTTGATCTGTTATCATCAAATGAATTGAGATTACAGGTTGCTGGTTTCTATAAGCATAGCGAGAAGGTACAAATAGACGAGAAAAATATGCTTACATGGCTGATCCTGAATAACTTTGAAACTTCAAAGGCAAAATTTGATATCGCACCATATAAAGAAGGAAATGCACAGAAAGCTGCACTTGAAATGGCAAAAATGGCAAATGCAAGAACTGCTTCTGTCGATAACATCAAGAAATGCCTTAATGATTACGGTATACTCTATATAGAGGTGGAAAAGATAGAGAAAGCGCCCATAGATGCCTATTCTACATTCGTCGGCACTCATCCTGTCATCACCGTAACCTACCGTTACAATGACCTGGATAAGTTGGTGTTTGATATCTTACATGAACTTTGCCATATCAAGAAGCACCTCTCTGACACCCAGAAAGCATTTATTGCTATAGAAGGCGTAGAATATTCTAAGGATCCACGAGAAAGGGAGGCCAATGAATTTGCTCGACAAATGTTGATACCAGAAGCGACATGGAAAAGTATCCTGAAGATAGGCTGTAGTAGTCTTGATCCATATAGGATTATAAGAACTATTGCCAAAGAAGCAGAACTGCGTGGCATTAGTCCATCCATAGCCGTTTCAAGATATAAGTATGAAACGAATTGGTATAAGACCTCTTCTTACAGATCACCTAAGATTCATTAGAGAAGGACGGTGACTCTTCCAATGAAAATGAAAGCAGAAGGAAGAAACAGTTCGGAAGAAAAAACACACAGTAGAGTAAGGATTATGTACTGTTTTTAAATCTTGAAAAACAGGTAAAATCATCGGCTTCTTGCCTGTAAAAGCAAGTTTTCAGGATACTAACAAAGACCTTACTAACTTAAGAAGATAAATTATAAAAAATATGTGAAGCGTTTTACTTACCAGGACGAATTGTTCGTGATGATAATCGGGCTGTTAAGTAACCGTCACAACCTTAGTAACCTAGTCAATATTATGTCTGCTCATTCCAACAAATCTAACAAGAAAAGGCTGTGCCAGAAAGTGAATCCTCAAAGTTCTTTTGTATCACTTTTAAGGTTCATTTTTCTTTTGGCACAGCCTCAAGTTGAATAGTCAGACTTATTTTTGCTCTTTATATCCTACTACTTAATGTCATCATAGGCATTGATTGCCTGCTCAAAACGATTATTGACATCATCAAAAGTATATAGACCGTCAGTATTCCTTATCAGACCTTTTAAATTGAGAGAGAATACTTGTGGAGGATTCTGCAAATCAAGAAGAGAGTTGTTGATCAATTGATCTGTACTTTGATAAACCATATTTATGGCAATATATTCATGTCCCTCCTTATCTATCCATTTTTCAAATACCAACTTACCACCTATTGGAGTTACTTTCTCTATAGAATGAGGAAGACTGTATTTTGCAACACCCAAAGCAGCATCTACACTGGCGATATTGGAATCATGACCACAAAGGAACGTAAATTTCCTGCCATCTGAATGAAGTTCATCGAAGAGATACTGCAATAAGGGATGGGCTACATTGACAGCAACAACAGGTGCTGTAAACAACACATCACCATATACATCCTTGATCCTTGCTATCTTGGTCCAGTCTTCACGAGTAATCTTATGACCAAAAGCAGCTTTCAGGCCGTCAGGTTCTTCATAATACTGCAAGATAAAAGCATCACTGGCTGAATTGGCATTTTTCAAGGAACCAGTCATACCGGGTTCCTTTCCTTTCTCCAGAATGATCTTAGTATCATTATCAACAAAGTCCTTCAACTCTCCGCTCTTATAATAAGGGCTTTGTTTCATGTCAAGGACTTCTTCAATAATCTTATAACTACTTTTTAATTTTTCATTTACACCTGTCAGACCATCTTTACCTCCCATATCATTGATTTCCTTCAGAGCCTCAACCTTGAAGGAATCACCTGCCTTAGTCAGACGGGGGTTAAATATAGGATCCATTTTTGAAGAAAGGTAACGATGGTTCACCCGCAAATTAGCTACCGGCATAAAAGCTCCGGAAAAATATTGAGCTGTAGCAATACAGCGCTGCATGGAATTGGCATACACATTGACATCTTCCAGTGTAGGCACTTCATTTTCCTTAAACAGACCTTCTTGAACAGTCCATTTGCGGAAGAATTCTCCCATCTCCGTTTCCAGGACACCCCCTTTCAAGGTAAGTTCACTGGCTGCTGCACTCCATTTTGTCCACTCATGCGGGGTCATCTTGCTCAATGCAGAACCATTTGTGGATAGAGGAGAACGAATATTATGGCGAGAAAGGACAACAACTTCCTTTAACTGATATTTATTGTGAAAAGCCTGCGAATGCTGCAACTGAGCCATCAGTAGAGATGGCACCAGAAGCAACAATAATAGAAGCGAATTAAATTTTTTCATGAATAATATTTAAATATTCATCACTAGAATTTAATCTGAAAACGGGTCTCAAGAACACTATAGTTGTTATTTGCAAAAGCTCCATTGTCTGAAGCTTTTACGATATGGCCACTGACACGCCAGATCATATACTTATTAATATAGTAATTCATGGTAAGAGCCCAGTCACTTACTTTTCCGCCTAAGATATCTTTATCTGTCAAGTCTGTGTAATTATAAGCCGCTACAATCTCCCAGGACTTCGGATCAGGTGTTGCGATTCCTGCATCTCCCATCGTATAGGTATACTCTGAATTAAACAAGAAACGAAGATTACTATAAGCACCCCATGCATGGTAATTGGGTAAAGCCTGACGACGGTCTACATTCAGATAATAGTACTGAGCCTCAATACCCAGATGACCATAAGCACCTGTCATTTCAGGAGATATCTTAAAGAAACTCCTTGAGTTGGTCACTTCTGCATCAACAGCCTTAACCTGAGCAATACGAGTAGGATAATTGGATATAAAAGAAAAAGTACGGGTTCCGCTTGTTTCATTATATGTAGGAACTTCATAGGCTGCACTGATTCCAACATGGAAGATCCGTCCACGGTCAGTAAAGGGACGATAAACGAGACGTGTCATAGCACCCCATCCATTATTACCGGTCTGATCAGTACTTTTCTTCATGGCATCAGCATTATTATAAAGAGAGGCTGTTGCATGGAATTTTGCGTCATCATGCTGATACATTAAACCCAGCAAACGTCCGTTACCCAATGCGCTCTGGCTTTCAGGTTCCTCCATGGAAATCTTGAAACTTGAAGAAGTAGCACTCTGTAAGCCAAACTGATGAACGAAATAACCACCACGAAGAAGGTTGTTCTTGTTAAAATCATACTCTATAAAGATATCTTTCAGAGAGATACTTCCACGGGCATAACCAAGTTCAGCCTTAGCATTCCACTTTTGATACTTAGCCTTAAATCCAAGTCGGACATCAGGAATAGCAGTGCCACTCTTCAATTCGGAATTCATCTTCTCATTATTGTCATGCATCCCACCGGCATCAATAAGAACTCGTCCAGAAGGAGTGATAGAAAGTTTATCTTCTTGTGCAAAGGCTGTCATACACATTAAAAGGCCGCATGAAGCCAGAAATATCATTTTTTTCATTGGTTGGTATTTTTGTTTATTGATAATATTATTTATTTAGAAGGAACGAATGTACTCTTGGCTACTTTACCAGTTTTTACCAATCGGGCAAATTCGTTCTTGGCTTTTTGAAGTTGTTTCTGGAAAGCAGGATCAGCATGCAGGCGAGCGACCACAGCAGCAGCACAAAGACGGGCTGCATCAACATCACTCTGCCAGTGATACCCACAGATCACACGACTCTGCCCCATCTCATAGCCACGTTTCAAGATTTCATTCTGACGATCCACATTGATCTCTGCAAGAACTAACGCTTCTGCCCATCCTATTGTAGTATGTCCGGAAGGATATGAGCCATTGGTTGAAAGTTCTTTTTGTTGTGCCGGATTGCAAGTATTTTCCTTATAATAAGCAAAAGGACGAATACGCATATAATGATCCTTGGCACTACGAGTAGCTAGATCACCAGCATCCTCACGCATTTTAAGAACGAGTTTGTAAATCTCAGGAGCATTTTTCTTACTGATCTCTGTACCAAAGGCTTCAGAGAAAGCGTATGGCACACCGTCACCATCAACCCGTGCATCAGCAGCAGCCTGATCACCGCGTGGAGTGTCACGAAGACTCTTTCCCCACTGGTATTGTGACTCATCATAAAACCACAGCATGGATCCTGCTGAAGGCGGAGGGGGCAAAAGGTCGAGCGAACTTGGTTGTTGACCATCTTGAAGGAAGAAAAGATTTGGATTGGTTCGAACATCTTTGATCTTAGTACTTTGTGCAAAGGTTGCTGTAGTCGAGATAAAGGCTAACAAAGCAACCATTAAAGTTTTTTTGCTTGTCATCTGTGTTTAATTAAAAATGTTATTATTGTTTAGATTGCAAGGGCAAAAGTAAGAGAGAAAAACGAAAAAAGAAAGTTGCATTTTGTTATTTGAAAGGAAATGACAAATGCAACTTTATACAAAGTACTGACTAATAAGAGATTATCCTATTTAATCAATTTTAAAATATAATACACCATACTATCTGAATGCTGGCAACAATAGTTTTTCAAGGCTTCTACATTATCTCCAATCTTACTATGATAGAGTCGGCTGATCACCGGATTAAGATTACCATAAATACCAAGAAGGCCAGGAATAAGGGTACGCTTCAGTGCTGGATCTGCCAACAATAAAGCCAAAACCTTTACCTGCTGATTATTACTGCTGCTATAATGGAACATACCCTCTATGATTTCCGGATCCGTACGCAGCATCAAATCAAACAAAGTATCAATATAGGTTATGATGCGGGATACCATATCCTTGTCTCTCTGTTCATCCTCCACATACATTCTGATGCTCTTTCTCAATTTATGCAACATATTAATCTCCTGGATATGCAGTTCCAAAGGTTGCATGCTGCGGAGTAATCCTAACCGGTCTGCTTCCCAAGACTGACTGCGAAGGATACGAAGCTTTTTCAACAGAATCTGTGCCACATAAGCATAGGTCTTCTGCTTGAGCAAGAATTGCTCGCGCTTATCCAGATAATGGTTTATAGTTACAACGGCTTCTTCTGTATTCAAACGGTTATAACTTTCACAAAGAGCCTTGAAACTATCATCCATATCCGACAACTTCTTTTCATGGGCTTCTTCTTTCCAATGGACAATGCCTTCGAGAATACCGTCATTGACACCACGCAGTATCAGAGTTCCTTTCATCGTCTTCTCAAATTCATCCAATACCACATTCAATTCTTCAACACGCTCTATCCACACCTTGTTTTGTTGAAACTGAGCGACAATCTTATTCACATCACCTGAATCTATAGCTTGTTGAGACATTTCCATCAGTTCCCTGCTATCAAAGTAATCTATTTTCTTTATTTTTTGAATCTGTTCTTCCAAAGCCTTTACGATCTGAAGGACCGCATCTTGGTTGAGCAGCAGTATTTCAGCTGAAATTTCAGAAAGTTCCCTGTATATTTCTTTTCTTCTTGAGGAATAGATGTCAACCGTTTCAATCTTCTGATTAACAGCCTTCACATGATTAGCCTCACAAGGTTCCAAATAATGAATCATCTGATTAAGAACATGAATACGACGCTTAAGATCTGTAATATTCTGGCGGACAAAATCAATTTGGTTTTTATTATATACCTTATAGAGAGAATATAAGATACCGCATAAAATCAAGAGTATCGCCAGCATAGACAAGAGAAGTTGAATACTGACAACATGATCACTAAACGTAACCCACTGTAAAGGATGTCTTTTACTTGGATTAAAACAGGCCTCTCCTAATTCCGATCCAAGATACAACTGTCCTTGAAAAAGGAAACTGGAAGAAGGCATAAACTGAATATCACCATAAATGGTACCTTTATCTATAATATGACCATGATTGAGAGAAAAACGATGTAAGCCAGCTTGGGGTAATGTACACAGCAAACTGTCTCCTACAAGATATAAACTTTGATTTCCATCTACTTCCAGATAGTCACCTCCGCGCTGTAATAAATGGTGGTTAGTAAGTAAAAAGAGATCAGAATCATAACTATTACCTAATTCCACGCCCTTGATAAAAGAATGTTTCTCTGTCCCTTTTACAAGTTGAATCTTACCTCTTGAATAATAATAAACCCCATCGTTAAGTGTACAGATATACACAGCATTATTATTATCAGATGTATAAAAAGAAGTAATGTATTTCCCATGCATTGCTTTCACCGTATCAACCTTTCCTGTATTGGCATCAATACTCAACAATTCATCCTGTATCCCCAGCAATATCTTCTTCTGATAAGGCAAAGCTGACATGGCTGTAACATGTGTTGAGGACTGAAAAAGGACTTGGGGTCTGGCAAAAAGCTGATTAAGCAAATAGGAACTGCGGAGTGAAAGGACACAAAATCTATCAGAGGCCGTAACATAATACAGTTTATCACCTATTGCTCCCATAAGCAAAGGAATCTTGTCCTCAGGCAACTGACAGAGTTCCTCTGCTTCCATGCTTCTTCCACACTGACGATATAACCGGCCCTGACGGGTAACAAGGTATATATCATGTTCATTATGGCATCCCACCATCACATCATAAGCTGTCTTTCCAATGTCTAGATGATGAGGGATATGTATCTCAGAATTACCAGCAAGCAAAACAGAGAATCCGTTTCCGTCATCAGCAAGAAAGAGATTATGTGCATGCGAATTTATCTCATATCCTAAATCTTCTGTAAAAAAATGCTTCATATCCGTCGACAGTGTCAGGGATGACTGACCTACAAAATAGTGAATTCCTCCTACCATAAAATAGGTAAACACGGGTACATCCAAATCATATTTATGATAGCATCCGCCCTCTTCACTATCACAGATAAGTTGCTTGTCAGTAAGGACAAACAACTTATCATCTTTAACATAGACATACTTTATTCTCTGTCCTCGGTACAACATTTTCATACGACCAGATGCGAGAGAAAAACGGAGTAATCCAGCTGTAGTTACAGCATAGATATACTTATGCTTATATAGACAAAGCTGAGTGACAGGGTTAGGCAAAACGACTCCTGCCTTCGTCGCCGAAGAATAGGGATAAAGCTGGTGAAGTTCAGAGTCACTTCCTTTCTGTATAGACATGCAGTATAATCCTTGCGATGTGGCCAGATAGATTGTATCATTTAACAATAATATATCATAAGGCGAATAACGAAAGCCTTTCCCTTTTATCGGATAAGTATTCACCCAAGAGAGGGAATCACCAACCATTTTCCATTTTTGCAACCCTGCATTTCGCGATGCTATCCATAGTATATCATGATGCCTGTTATCACGAACGACATCGTAGATACGATCAAGACCAGTTGAAAACATTTTTCGTCCTCCACGATCAACATGACTGATATATCCGGTTTCCCCTCCTATCCAATATCCATCGTTATCTCCGGATATTGAAGATAAACGATACTCATAAGTAAAAACTTTGGGGGACGATTTCTTCTCTGTTACTTTCTGTTGACATCCAACAAATACCAACAATCCAAGAAGCAACACCCAATTTTTATTCAAAAAACTTATTTTCATAAATAGAAATCTCGCTCACCTATTAATATATTCTAAAATCAGGACAGGTGAGATAGTAAAAAAGGAAGAATATCGGGCAGAAAAGCACAAATAAAACTTCAATAATTGAACGGTCTCAACCATTTTGTTTCTTTTTCCTTAGCAGACAGTAGATTCCAAAGGCAACAAGTGGAATAGAAAGCACTTGCCCCATATCTAGTGGCAAGCCGATTTCGAAAGATTCCTGAACTTCTTTTGTATACTCAATCAGAAAACGGAAGGTGAAAACCAATGTCAGACACAGACCGACATAAAATCCATGACCGATGCTTTGCGGCCCACGCTTTTTATAGATAAAGAAGATCAACAGGAAAATACACAAGTAAGCTATTGCCTCATAAAGTTGGCCCGGATGACGTGGATTATTGTCAACTTTCTCAAAGATAAAAGCCCAGGGCACATCAGTCACTTTACCGATAATCTCAGAATTCATAAGGTTTCCTAACCGGATAAAGCATGCTGTTATGCCTGCACAGACACCCATATTGTCTAATACGACCCATCCTGAGGCCTTGGTCTTCCGACAAAACAGCCATATTGCAATAAGCATACCTATCACACCACCATGGCTTGCAAGTCCCTGATAGCCCGTATATTGCCACCCGCCGTTCTCAAGAAATTGAATGGGTAATACTATCTCTATAACGTGATGCACACTACTGAAAAAATAATTAGGTTCATAGAAAAAACATTGCCCTAATCGTGCACCAATCAGTACACCGAAAAAGATATAGAAAAAAAGAGAAGTGAGCAACTCTTCCTTTATTTTCTGTTCCTTGAAGAGTTGCTTCATAACAAGATATCCCAGCACGATACCTATAATCCAACAAATGGCATACCATCTGACAGGAAATCCTCCGATATTAAAGATTACCGGATTCGGATTCCATATAATATACAATAACTGCTCCATTTATAATTTTGATGTAGATTCTAAAATGCTTATCGTGGAAGAGAAATGACTTTTTATCTTAAAACAGGTTACAAATTTAGATAAATTTTCTAAGATTATAAGGTAACGGAGATTAAAAAAGAAAAAATAGACGGAAGAAGGCGGAAGGGCAACTCTTTTAGTTCTAATCACTTATTTGATGATAGATCGGCTTGATAGAAAATCCATTTGTATTTCGAAAAATTACTTCTTTTTTACACAAAATAAGGGAAATATCATTTACACGACTTATCTTTTAACTGAAAATCATTACCTTTGTAAGGCAAACCAAGAAGACAATGAATCATTTAGATATAGAGACCATCTACCAGCAGATCGCCTATGGTATCCGGGAGTTAGTTAATGGAGAAGCTAGTTCTGGAAGAATCCTCAGCATGGAAGCCGATACCGGCAACAATGCCATCGTGGTCGAACTCGCTGAGATGTCGAAAGCTTTCAGGAACACTCTGATAGAAGAAGTAAGAGAAGGCCTCGCAGAATGGAAAATCAATCCATTTGATGATATTGTCTATGAAGGCAACCAGAAACTGGTTTTCTATCTGAAGGATGAAGACGAGATATTAAAAGCCTATCAAAACCAGATATAATCAGAATATGATGAATCGAAAACTGATATTGATGATCTTCCTGACCTTGTTGTCTTCAGGTATCTATGCAATAAATCTGGACTCCCTTGAACGGGCGGAAAGAGCGGAACCGGACCCTCTTCCACAGCAAATGGTAACTTTTCAGATCGGCTTGAATGGGAGCGAAGAAACCAGTGAAGCATACGAGGTGGATTATACGTGGTATGCCTTGCGCTATGCCGGAGTGGGATTCGGACTAGAAGTTGATGACGACCATGGGAACCGCCCTCTCATAGAATCCAGTTCGGATGATAATGAATATGATCCCGATAGAATCGTAAAACTCAACCTGCATCCTATGTTGTCCTTCCGCACTCCTACGTTGTGGATGAACCATGACCACAACTGGGGTATCCTATTTCGCTGTGACCCGGGAATAGTACTTTCTTTCCCCCGCAACGATGCCGTGTATTTCAGCACTTACCAAGGACCGGATGACTATGGACGGCCAGTCTATAAAGGGATGACCATGAGAAACCATAATGGCAAATGGACCTTCTGGCGTATACGCTATTCGCTATCAGCTCGTTTCGAGCAAGTACTTGTCTCTTTGGGCTGGAGTGTCTCCAACTACAATATTTCCTATTGCCGGAACAACATGTTCTATCAAGGTCGACGTATCTATGGGTATGACAAATATGACAAAACGAACTCTATCTTTATCGCTCTGTCATATTGTTTTTAGGAATACAACACAACCATCTGGATCATATCCGTTAATACAGGCAGATCTTACAGAGCATTTTCATAAGAAAGTATATTATTTGTTCTTCTTATAACTTACTACAGCCCATAAATCCATTATTATCGCAAAACAAGACAGAACTCCTGTTTGCAGATAAATGCTGGAAAGTCCTCCTCCACGGACAAAGACATTCCGCATGGCATCAATAAAATATCTCATAGGATTAAGAAGGGTAAGGTCTTGTGCCCAATCCGGCATACTATTTACAGGAGTAAACATACCACTTAGCAGGATCATACATACCATGATAAACCACATGACAAACATGGCTTGCTGCATAGCATCGCTATAATTGGATACGATGAGCCCCAAACCACTGAATATGAGTGAAAGCAGCATGGCCAGCAGATAAAGAAGTGCAATATTGCCGGCAGGGGTTATATCATAAACCAACCAGGACAGAAGGAAACAGACCGTCATGACAAACATAGCGATGATCCAATAAGGAATAAGTTTGGCAAGGATAAACGACCATTTGCTTACAGGAGTGACATTGATCTGTTCGATGGTACCGGCTTCTTTTTCGCCTACAATGTTCAACGCCGGCATAAATCCGCATATCAGGACAATGAGTATCGCCATTAATGCGGGTATCATATAGAGTTTATAATCTTTATGCGGATTGAACAGGTCCAATGTAGAGATAGGAGACCGGACTGTGGACATCTGGTATTCACTGATATTCTGAAGAACGATATTAGACAGGTATCCTGATCCGATACCACCCTTGGTTCCATTTACCGCATTGGCAGCAATAAAGACTTGTGGTGATTTGCCATTGATCAGATCTCGTTCATAGTGATTGGGGATGACGGCGATGATATCAGCATCACTTTTTTCTACTTTTTCCAGTCCTTCTGAGTAGGTTGGCACTATGCCTCCGAATTTGAAGTAATGTGAAGCTTCGATACGGTCAACCAGATGTTGGGAGAGTGTGGAATGGTCATTGTCTACGATGGATATATAGATGTTCTTTACTTCTAGATTTGTAACCCATGGAATCACGCACATGATGATGACAGGGAAAAGCAGGATCATCTTCGGTAAAAACTTATTATGACCGATTTGTATAAATTCCTTTTGTATGAGATAAGTCAGTATCATTCCAGTCTTGTTTTAAATTTTCGGAGTGCTATCGTCAGCAGTATTACGGTCATCACAGTGAGTACGGCCAACTCTTTATATATCATATCGATTCCGACTCCCATGATCATGAGTTTACGGATAGCGGCTATATACCACCTTGCCGGAACGATGTCGGCAAGATACTGTAAGATATGCGGCATACTCTCTATGGGATAGATCATTCCTGAGAGCATAATGCTTGGCATCAACAAAATCATTCCTGAGATGAGCAATGCTGCAACCTGAGTCTCGGCAATAACACTGATAAAAAGTCCCAGAGACAAAGCTAGCAAGATATACAACAGAGAGACACCGAAGATAGCAGTAATACTGCCTGCTATGGGTACTAATAATATGTATTTTGAGATGAGAAGGATACAGACCAGGATAATCAGGGATAGTATCATATACGGTACAGCTTTCGCTATGATGATGATGATGGGCCGTACAGGGGATACCAATATCACTTCCATCGTCCCACGTTCCTTTTCTTTGACGATGCTTACGGAAGTCATCATCGCACAGATGATCATCAGCAGCATGCCCATAATGCCGGGTACAAAATTATAAGAACTTTTCATCTGCGGGTTGTATAGCAGACGCGTGATAGTAGGCGGTTTAACGTTTGTGATAATTTGCTGAATATACGCATTTTCCAGTTCTGCCATGTTAGGATCAGTATTATCAGTAATTATCTGTATCTTAGCACTACCATCATAGAGCCTGTCGGCAAACTTGCTATTAAAAACAATAGCCATGTTTGCCTTGTTTTCACGCATAAGTTGTTGGGCTTCATCTGTAGTCTTCACACAGTATTTGATTGTGAAATATTCTGACGAGTTGATTCTGTCAAGTATCTTTTGCGTCTGATTATCCATTTCTGACGTTACGACAATGAGATTGACATTCTTCACATCCGTGCTGATGGCAAATCCGAAAAGAAACATCATCACCACAGGCATACCGAAGAGAATCAGCATGGTTCTGTGGTCCCGTAAGATATGCTTCGTTTCTTTTTTGATGAAAGAGATAAATTGTTTCATTTTTTCTGTTTTAATCTCCTCTCTTAGCCTGTCGGGCAAGAAAAGTGAATACCTGATCCATATCTTGAAAGTGAAACTTCTGTTTTAATCCTTCGGGGGTGTCCAAGGCTCGTATCTGACCGTCTACCATAATGGAGATGCGATCACAATATTCAGCCTCATCCATATAGTGGGTAGTTACAAAAACGGTAATGCCACGGTGAGCTGCATCATAGATCAATTGCCAGAACTGACGTCTTGTGGCAGGGTCGACCCCTCCAGTCGGTTCATCAAGGAAGACCACTTCCGGTTCATGAAAGATACTGATGGAAAAAGCCAACTTCTGTTTCCAACCCAAAGGGAGGGAGCTTACGACTGCATCTTTGCTGTCGGCTAACCCCAAGTCACGGAGTATGATGTCTGTCTTTCTGGAAATCTCCTTTTTCTTCATTCCGTAGATTCCTCCAAATAATCTGATATTCTGGGCTACCGTTAAATCCTCATAAAGAGAAAACTTCTGACTCATATATCCGATATGACGTTTTATCTGTTCGTATTGGGTTGAGATATCAAAACCTGCGACAGTACCATGCCCGGTTGTCGGTTGGTTCAGGCCCGTCAATATATGCATCGCCGTGGTCTTCCCTGCACCGTTAGCACCCAGAAACCCGAATATCTCTCCACGATGTACGGAAAAAGAGATGTCATCAACAGCACGGAATGTGCCGAATGCTTTTACGAGATGCTCTACTTTGATGACATCATCATGCCCATTATCATCGAGTTCTTTTCCTTCATCCTTTTTCAGATGTGGCGGATTCAATATCTCAGAAAATTCAGTCAGTATATTATCGGGATTATCTATCCCCCGGATATGACCCTGGTCAATAAATGCAGCCCTGTCACAACGGCGTATCTCATCCAGATAAGGAGTTGCAGCAACAATGGTTATATTGCGTTCCTTCAAGGTAGAGAGCATCTGCCATAATTCTTTACGGGAGACAGGATCAACACCGGTCGTAGGTTCGTCAAGGAAAAGAACACGAGGCTGGTGAATGAGCGCACAGGAAAGGGCTAGTTTCTGTTTCATCCCTCCCGAAAGTGCCCCGGCCCTACGATTCTTGAAGGGTTCTATCTGTGAATAGATCGCCCTGATGGTATCATATCCCTCTTCAACCGTAGTATCAAAGAGATCCGCAAAGAATTTAAGATTTTCTTCGACGGTAAGATCTTGGTATAGAGAGAATGTCCCGGGCATATATCCCACACATTGCCGTATCTTTTTCATATCTTTGACGACATCCATCCCATCTATACTAATGATACCTGAATCAGGAAGAAGCAGTGTGGTCATCATGCGGAACAAGGTGGTTTTGCCCGCTCCGTCAGGACCTATAAGTCCAAAGACCTCCCCTTCTTCGACGTCAAACGATACATTTTGCAATGCAGTCTTATTACCGTAACTCTTGGATATATTATTTACTTCAATTGCATTCATCTCATAATTTTATTTCGCCATACATGCCTATCTTGATATATCCGTCATTGACCACTGCTATTTTCACTGCATATACCAGGTCGGCACGTTCATCATCCGTCAGAATGGTTTTCGGGGTAAACTCTGACGACTCGGATATCCAGGTGACCGTGCCTTCGTATGTCCTGCGCTTCTGGTTTCCATAGTCTGTCATCACCTTTACTCTCTGTCCGATCTTAACTTTTTCCAACTGCTGTGAGGTAATATATGCCCGAAGGAATATATGTTTTATATCTGCTATTTTAAAAAGAGGTTTACCGACTGTTGCAAATTCTCCCGGTTCAGTATATTTCTCCAATACCGTACCATTGATAGGAGAAACGATATGACACTTCATGAGTTGGTCTAACACCTGATACTTCTGTATATCCGTGGCACTGATCTGAGAGTTAAGAGCTCTGGTATTATTACTTAGTGATGAAATCTGAGCAGCTAACTGGCGCTTTAAAACTCTGACAGAAGACGCCGCATCATCAAGTTGCTTGCTGTTTGCAGCTCCGCTTTTTACAAGTTTTGCAAATCTGTCTTGTTCCTGCTCTGCCTTGATCAGTTGCTGGCGTGTTACTGCTATCTGAGTCTGGACATCCGGACGCTGGTTTGCAATCGACTGCATAGTGGCACCCAGTTGGAGTGCTTTCAAAGCTAACTGAACCGTGTCAATAAGACCTACCTGCTGATTCTTCATCAGTTGACTGCCTTCATCCACATTGAATCTTAACAGTTGACCGCTTTGTTCCGCAGAGACAGTTATTTCTGTTGCTTCAAAAGTGCCCGTAGCATCGTACTCTTTATCTTTCTTGCCACAGCCTGCCAGTGTTACCACTATTGCCAGAATCAATATTTTTGTTGTATTCATCTTAGTCGTTATTAATATTCTTTAATTGATATATTTCTTGTAATAGCAGGATCTCATGAACAGCTTTTTGCTGCCGCGCCTGGTTTACTGCATTGATATCCCTTACCATCTCATTTGTAGTCTCAGTACCATTCTCAACTTTCTTTATTGATTTACTGTAGATTCCTTCCCTCAGGGCTATGATTTGTTTATCCTGTTCTATTTGCTGTTGCAGATCTTTTATTTTACCATTCACATTCTGACTTTGCAGATTGGTATCAAACAGGAAGGTTTCTCTATTGTTCGCGATTTCCTGTCGTTGTATTTCTATATTACGCAAATCATTCTTATGGGTATAAAGTGCGGACAGATTCCAACTTAAAGTTATCCCTGCTGCAAAAATATGATTTTTCATCAGGCTTGAGACTTGACTGTGATACATTCCTAATCCAAAAGCGCTGAGCTTGGGTCTGATTTGTGCATTTACCGATTCTTTCTGGACATTGAGCAAATGGTCTTGTGCATTATAAAGTTCCAATTCCGGCCTCTTTGGCTGTAATGGCAATTGGTAGTCTTTTTGTTCCGGTATTTCCAAAGTCGTAGAATCATCTAACTTCCGGCCTATGAATGTCCCTAACATATATAAGTAGGTTTGCCGGGATATGCGCAGACTTTTTTCCGCTTGCCGGTCTTTGATCTGTTCAACTTTGATAATATCAGCATCGGTCTGATTCGCCAAGCCACCTTTTATCATATTCTCTATTGTCTTCAGATTCAGGGAAAGATCACTCTGGAGTATCAGATTCTGTTTGATCTGTTCATCAATTGTGAGAATACCGAAAAAAAGTTGGTCAATGCGATCATTGATAGCATACATCGTAACATCAAGTCTGTTTTTATCCACATCGGCTTGAGCTTGTGATACATGCTTCCTGGCTTGAATGGCCCCACCATCATATAGGGTCTGATTAACTTGCACATTTACATCTGCCATATCATTTTTCATACTTCCAGTAGCGGATTGGAGTTGTGGTGGCAAACTGATGAGGTCTGTGAAAGCATCCACGCCAGTACTTACTTTTATATTCGGCAGATAGCCCTTGATCGCATTACTGACTGTAAAATTACAACTCTGTTCTATGAGATTATATTTCTTAATTGCCGGATAATTGTCATGTGCCAACTGGTGACATTGATTGATTGTCAATTTTGAAAAACCGTTTGTAGCAATTGCAACAAACAATAATATAAATACTTGTCGCTTCATTTTATTCAAATATGAGTTATGTTGCAAATTTAGGACAGAAAGTCTATCTGTCTGTTATCTTTTGAGAATAAAAAATGTTCTTTTTGTACGATAGCGGCACTCTAGCAGTATAATATAAGCATTATTTATTATCTTTGTGTCATATTATATCCTATCAAGATGGAAAAAGAACAACTCAAACGGATTACTTTCTCCCGATTTCGTAAGATGATAGAAGAGAAGGCTGGCCATTCTGATTCAGAACCTTTTGTAGGCAGTGGTTTTGTAGTGACACTGAATGCGGTGCAAGGGATTAAAAAGATATTTGAAAGTAATATACCTTTACGATTTGAAGATATGCGTATGGGATACATCAAGGCGGGCGAAGCTGATGTTATTATCAACCTTATACCCTGTCATATCAAAAAAGGGATGCTGATGTATATAAGCAGTGAGAGCATTATGCAGATAAATCATTATTCAGATGATTTTGACCTTGAAGGTTTTACTATTCCAAACGATTTGCTAAATATATCTTTACATGGTAATGTTCCTTCATTGATGACATTTGATATGTATGATGTTCATCTGATACCTTCAGAAGAAGAGATAACCATATTCAAGAATTTGCTGGCAATGTTATGGAGTGTAGCAACCTTGTTGAACAGCGATCAAGAACTGGTTGGAGATATGATAAGTGCCTTGATCCATTATTATAATTATCTGTTTGTTAAATATAATAAGAGTGAAGACCGGACGAAATCCAGAGAAAGGGATATTTTCAACAAATTCATTTATTTAGTGAATCGTTCCAATGGCATAGAGCGCCAACTTGACTATTATGCTGATAAAATGTGTCTGTCACAGAGATACCTAGGATCAATCATCAGAAATGTAAGTGGGATTACCGCAAAAGAATGGATAGACCGTGCGGCAATAACGGAAATAAAAGTACTGTTGAAGCATAGTGACAAACAGATAACCCAAATAGCAGACCAACTGCATTTTCCTAATTATAGTTTTTTCAGCAAATTCTTTAAGCGGTTGACCGGTACTACTCCTAAAAAGTATCGGGAAAACAATTGATTATAAAGAGTATCACCTACAGAGAACACGATTCTATAATATTCTTATGACAAAATAATCACAGACAATATAAAAAAGGCAGCCGTATGACTGCCTTTTTTGTTGGAAAAGTGATACCGATGATAATATGCCGAGAGATTGAAGCAATGGCTTCATCTGATAAAACCTATCGGTGAGCAATACGGTTAATGAAGATCAAACTTATAACCAAAATTCAATGAGATGACATTATGATTCAATTTTTCAGCAAACTCGGTTGCGGCAAACTGATCTTTATATGATTTCAGCCTTTCCAGTTTCTGCCATTCACAACCCAATGAGACGAAGAACCTTTGTTTATATTGCATACCAATACTTGGATTCAAATAGAATCCGCCATTTGCATGCTTGTCAGGAGCAAAGCTATATCCAATATTACATTCGGCAAAAGGCATAAATGTCTTCGGCTTTGTAAAGAAATACCTTACTTCCGTAAATACAGGTATCAATGCCTTCTCATAAGAGGAAATCCCCGTACCTACTCCGGCATAAAAATGACTGTTGATACCGTACAATCCTATAACATGAAAGTTTATTGGTGTCTTCGCAGGAGTACTGATATCCAGTCCTGTACCTACAGAAGTTATCAATGACAATCGTTTCTTTTCCTGTGCATGAGCTGCGAGAGATATGACAGCCGCCATCATACACATTAGTATTAATCTTTTCTTCATCTTATACTGATTGTTATACGTTTCACAATATGCAAAGCCGTTGTCAAGCCCGATACATCACTGTATATCTTTCCGGAACTTCCATCAGGACTACTGTGACCGATCAAAGTAGCATCATAGGTAGTCTTTCCTGAAGACAAATCAATATCAGCTGCATAGACGACAGCAGGTTGACCGCTGCCACCCTCACCTCCGGAATAATTGGCATCACCCGGTTTCGCAGATTTGGGATAACTATCATTGAAATCTGTAGATTGGTTTAATTCTATTTTTACTACAAACTGCCTTAGAGAACTTGTAGGATTAAGTTTCACGGAAAAGCTTCCACGAGGAGTTGCCCCCGATATACCGTCGACAAACGGATGCTTCTTTGTAGGCAAGTAAAGCCCATCTTCATATTTTACACCACGGGAATAGCACCAATCCGGCAAAGCCGACTTTCTCCTATTTCCATTTGCCATCTGCCAGGATTGTGTCGCAATTTTATGAGTGACATAAATTGTCGACAAGTAATGTCCTTGCATGTCTTCTATCCAAATGGCTATCTGCGGTGGATTCTTCTTCTTTATTCCTAAAAACAAAGGATAATCATGCAACCATTCGGACCCCTGTTCTATGTGAACTTCCACATCTCCCGACTTGTATTCAATCAATTTCTTGTTACAGGAACAAAAAATCATCGTGAGTATTATACAACTCAATTTTAAACTCATTTTTTTCATACCTATCTGTTTTGTTACTAAATGGGAACACTATAAAGCGCAATCAAACTACCAATAAAAAAACTAAGAAAAAAAATATATCTAATTCAAAAAAGCATGGTCTATGATCCTTTCAATTCCAGTATAGATCTGTTCCCATCCGGAGGGACTATTCAACTCTATACCATTATAAACAGGACAAAACTCTTCAAGCATCACAAAATAGGTTATTGAAGAAGTAATAATAGAAGCTATTGCTGCAACTTCTTTAAAAGGATAACCCATAATATGAGAGATTTCCTTAATCAAATTCAAGCCATTCGTTTCACGCTGAGCTTTTAAATTATCAATCATCGGATTACTCGCAGAAAGTTCCCAACGATATAGCCTTTTTCGTGCAGGAGAACTTTTCAGTTTATTAATAAACTCATAAAACATCTTTTTCAAGAAAGAACGCATCTCTTCTTTCGCCGGCAATTCCTGAGGAAAATTTATCCAAAAATCATTTTGTCTTATATACGCTGAAACCAATCCATTTACAGAATCAAAATACCGATAGATTAAAATCTTAGAAATACCTGCCCGATTTGCAATAGCATTAACACCTAATTTCTCGAAACCTTCTTCTGCTATCATCTCTCCGACAGTATCTATCAATTTTTGCTCTGTTGCTTTCCGATCCCTTTCCATAAACTGTTTATTATTATCCTATGTACTTGTTACCTTTCGGGAACAAATATACAGAATTATATGAATAAGTACCAAAAAACAAGGCTAGAATTAAGATCTTTTGTGAATTTTGTATATAAATATCCATATCCAAAAGTGGGATCAGAATGCTTCTTGATTCATATTCATTTGATAGACACCTCGAGTATGTATTTTGTGACATCGAAAAGGAAGTTTTTTTAAAAAACTCTGATTATCCCTTATTCGGTTCTATAGGAACAAAAGTACTCATAAATTTACAAATCGAATCAGGATGAGTTATCTTTACAGTGCGTTTAATAGTTGATGTGTGAGTCATTGGTGTTACCAGTCTAACTACCCTGTGACCATAATGCACCATTTTGGTATACCATAATGCACTATTTCGCTACCCCATAATGCACCATTTCGGTATGCCATAATGCACCATTTTGGTCAGTAGCCATGCAGTACTATCTGACTATGACTGGATTTGGTTTACACTTTTAATACTCTGTTACTGATTTTACTATACAACTTCTTAAAAGTGCGACTGATTCACTTGACACCTTTTAGTTTCTCTTCCTGATTCTGTATACAGTAAGAAAATAATTGACATTTCAGTGTGGGATCATCTTTAACATTTCAAAGTTAATACTTTTCTTCCATACAGCCAAATAAAAAACATGAAAAACACCACGGAGGTTTGCCCTGCGGCTGGAGGCGTAAAGCCTCCAAAGAGCGTTCAGGGAGTACTCTCATATTTTAACCTCATCTGGACAGGTGTCAGCATGCCATTACTCATATGCGGCCTCTTATTATTGTAGAAGTCCACAATATCCGATATGATCCTCCGGGCTTCGGCCATATTCTTCGGTCTTTTCATTCTGTAAAGCCATTCCTGCTTGATGATGCCGTTCACTCGTTCTGCCACGGCATTGTCCGTCGGCTTGTAGTCCTCGGTCATACTGATGGATGCATGCACACTGTTAAGTTTTTCGACATAGGCATTACAACAGTATTGGGAACCGCGGTCCGAGTGGTGGGTCAACAGGCTCAGATCGGCATCGCCGGCCTGTTCTATGGCCTGACTGAGTGCTGCTATAGTATTGACAGCCACCAGGGAGTCCGAGAGAACCCATCCGATGATCTCATGGGTGAAGGCATCGGTTATCAAATGCAGATAGCACACTCCCTCATCTGTGTCAATATAGGTAATGTCTGCCACCCAGAGCTGATTGGGCTTGCTTACCTTCATGTCCTTTATGAGGTTCTTGTATTTGTGGTAATTATGGTTAGAGTCAGTCGTATGACGGCAACGCTCCGGCTTGAGCATCAGGCGATGGTCTTTCATCAACTTATAAAAACGGTCTCTGCCCATCATCTTCTCCGGATATACGTCCTTCAGCATTATAAACAACTTGTATGCGCCTATGCCCGGCGCATGTCCCCGGATTTCCCTGACCATCCGCACTATGGACGTATCCTGAAGCTCCCGACGCTTCATCTTTTCCCTGCTGACGGAATAATAGCCTACACGGGTCTTGCCAAACAGTCCGCTCAGAGACCCGATTGATTCCTTCGGGTGACTGGCGTGCAGGCTGTTCACTGCTTGGCGCCATCTTTTTTTAACAGATCAATTCCAAATTCTTCCTTGCCCATTCTCAACAGTTCTATCAGGCCCTCATTACGAAGTTCGGAATACGTAAGAGCCTTGCGCAGATTGACTATCTCACTTTCCAACTCTTCTTCTCTTGTCTTATTGGCCTTTGACGCTGCTGATTCTTCCTTCTTTGAACGCATTGACTTTATCTTGTTGATGACTTCTTCTGACAAAGATAGGCTTTTTGTGTCAAGTGGAAATTCTTTCTCCCATAAATGTAATGTTTGGGGGCAGATTATGCCATATTTCTTCGCAGTAAAGTTATATGACAAATTGTTCTCATACATGTCTCGCAAAACTGACAATTTGAATCTGGACTCATAACGACGGAATTCTTTCTTCTTCATTTTTATTACACTATTTAATTGTTAAAACAGTGTAAACCTTTTCTGTACTAAGTCAATGACAGACCTGTCAATCAGTGACTAGAGTGGAGAGAAAAGAATTGGAACAGATTTAATTTTATAAGTGATGAGTATAAAATATAAATTGAGTCAGATTGTTGACCACAGTCACCCTTCTCGAAATGGGAAGTGGTTTGCAAAAGCCTGTATTAGTGGGGTAGTCTTCTTCCCAAAAGAGAAAACTTGATGATTTGCTTCACACATTTATCTTTGCTGATAACGGTAAGCAATATTATATGGATCCGACGAATTCACACTATATTAAAGGGTATATGATATACCAAGAAACAACTCACTGTTGCTTTTCTCCTTATCAAATTTAACTTTCTGCCCTTGAACATAAAGTTCTCTGGCACTGCCATAGACGTCATAATTAGAGAGTCGGTAGCCCAATGAAACGGTCCACCTGTCATCTGTAAGACCAACTGCTGTTTCCCCAAAAGTATACCAATTCATATCCCTGCAGCGATTTTCAATTCTTTCCACATGATCAACTCCGACGTATCCGTTCACTTCGGGGAAATACTCTACAAAACCTTTTGCCTGATTGGTAAGAGGCTTTATCATACCTACTCCCAAAGTAAGGAAAAGCCGGTCACCGACATCATCCAGTTTAATTTCAGGCAAATACACCTTTGCCTCCGGTTGAAATGCAAAATGATAGATAAAATCAGAAGGATCACGCAGGTTCCATAAATGATGTGAAGCATAGCTCACTCCACCGATAGAATAATCATCTTTCTTTCCAATAAAATCAGTCAGACGCAGGGCCGGCTGATACTTCGAAATAAGGTATGGGTCTAAAACTTACGGAAGGTAAAAGCGACCACGTACTATATGAGTCCATAGATGCCCCCAAGGCAACACTAAAGGGTCGTTTTTCTATGATATTCGTCTTTGCAGCCACCCTAAAGGGTTGCAGGAACAATACTGCTACCAACCCGTATTTCACAGTCCTATAGTACCTCTTTGCTTTCTTCATTAAAATTGACTATTTCTTATTGATACCAGTCTATGAAAAACACAAATCGACAATTTCATTATTATTCATCGACTGGTATTGACCTATAAATACTGCAAAGGTATAGAAGAAAATTTAAAACGCCAAATTACTTTGCACTTGGAAGACCGTTATCAACTCCAAAAGTACTTTACAGAAATAGCTGGCAATCTAATTTGAAGTTAACAAATAATCTTGCCAACTAATTTCTGCACATCTCCTCATAAATAGATACCAAATGACAAAGTCTGGAACTTTGGTCCAAAAGAAGTATCAAGAGCATTACATGGACTGTACTTGAAATAGTAGCTGAGACATGGTGTTTTCAGCACTGCCATAAAATCAACAGTTACCGGATTCACATGTACATCCTTTGCCTTGTCTTTTACCTCTACCCCATTCTGCTCATATTTTGTGAGTATGCTACTATGATAGTTGAGATTAACTACAGGACCTACAGATAATCTGAATCTTCTAGATAAAGAATGTCTGTAAAGCAATGGTACCGTGATACTCGTTACCTTAATACGTGAAAACTTCAGGTTTGCACCGTCAGGAACAGCCTGCAGACTCGTAACACCATTGGCAGCCTTGGAAAAATATTGATTGCCGTTCATACGATAATTGCGCCAGTCAATACCGAAACCAATAGCCAACTGATCCTTACTGCTCTCCCATGGGTGCCAGTTGTATTGAGCTATGATATACCATATTTCCCATGAAGAAAAAACCCGGGTATTCATGTTTGCCGGCGCGCCTAAAGCAGAAGTCCATCCTATAGCCAGGTCGCTGGTAATCTCCACATGATGAGTATGATGATCTCTGCTGATACCACCTATACTGAAACCAAAATCACTGGAATTTATCCGCATGGTGGAAACATAATTGCTATCCGTAAGCTGGATTGTATTGGCATAATGATAAGTTGAATCCGATTCACAACCTCTGATATCCACTTTCTGTAGAGAATCACTGGTAATAATAGTTACCATCCTAGGTTTTCTGACAACAATAGTGTCATTAGCGTTTTTCGCTGATGCCGTCATGCAGACAACCAGCATCATAAAAAAGATAAGTTTTTTCATATTTTCTATTTATTAGTTTTCCAATAATTTTCTCAATTCTCTAAGGCTGCCTACATATCCTTCCATATAAACCAAGATGACATTGGTATTCTGAAAAGAAAGACAGAGAAAACGATGTGTACGCCCCTGCGGCTGCAAACTGATAATCAACTTACCGGTCTGACTGCCTTTCTTTATTCGATAAGTCTCTATAGCCTGTTTGCGGTCCTGATCAAAAAGGCTGTTGATCGTTAACAGTTCTTTCTTAGAGGCCTCAAAACGCAGACTATGATAATAAGAGAGATGATATTGGCTCAAGGAACGTCCCCGCACGGATGTCTCCACCATCCTAGAAGCAGGTATGACAGCTCCTTTGAAGACAGGATTAATAGCAAGCCCTGTCTGTGCCTGCATACCCACCACAGAAAACAGGAACATTAGAAATAGTATGATGCGTTTATCCATCTTTTGACTCCTTTCTTATTTATTCAAATAATCCTTTCAGTTCATGATCAACACCAGGGTTCCCTTCCGTCACAATGCCCATAGTATTGCGCACTTCATGCATCACCACAGCCCGATCCGTCACTTTCTGACCATAGATATAAGCCACACAAGTATTCTGCCGATGAACAAACCATATTGATACGACAATGACTCCAATAAAGATTGCCGCCGCTGCCATAAGCGACTGATGCCAATGGCGTAATGGTTTCACAGTTGCTTTCGTCTTTGGGATGCTGACAACTTCCATATCCAGGAACATCTGTCGAAGAGGTTTCCATTCTTCACTCACCTCATGCGTGCGAAAATACTCATAAAGCCGGTGTTCCTCTGCAAGTGTAGTATCACCTTCAAAGAAGCGGTTGACAAGTTGCTTTATATCCTCTTGCTGATTCATAATTGATACTTTTTATAATATTCTTTTCTGACTGCCTGCCGTGCACGGCTGAGTGCTTTCCTTACTGCTGTCTCTGTCGATCCCATCAAAAGGGCTATATCACTCATTTCCATATTCTCTATATGACGGAGGCGAAGAATGGTCTGCTGCAATGAGGGCAACACTCGGATAATCTTCATCATCCGTTCAATACCATCGTATGATTGCTCCTCAACAGATATTTGTACATCATCAATATTCAATTCCGAATGATGCCGGCGAAGATGATCGACAGCTAGATTGCGCACAAGCACTTTGGCCAGAGGAGCGACAGGCAACTTAAGTTGATCGAGCATGAGCCACATCTTCAGAAATGCATCCTGAACGATGTCCTCAACTTCGTCACCATTGCCGATATAATGCCTGGCTATGGAAATAAGTTGTGGGCGCAAGCGCTTTACCTCATGTTGAAACTCGTCAGCAGTCATACTTTCATTTCGTTTCTATATGGATTACGCAAAAGAACTAGTTTTGTGACACACAAATAAGGAAAAAATAGAATATAAATGAAAAACATTTTCTGAATCAGATAAATCCTGGATTCCTACCGCGAGAAACATTCCGAAAGTTTCATTCGATTCAAAGTACTTTTTACCACATTCAGGTTATTATGTTCTACTCATATCGGCTGACATCCTGAATAGATTCAGGGACTATAAAAAGGGCAAAGCTATATAAATATTCTCAAATCTGCAAGCAATAATTCTCAAATCTATTCTTGAAAATTCTCAAATCTATTGCCAATAAAAACTGTAAAACAATGATATTCAGGCAAATAAACAAATCATTAAAATTCCATTTCTTTATTCTTCCACATCATTCATCAAGTCTGATGGGTAGAACTTCGGGGAAGGCTGGAGATAAAGAGATATATGCTTCATTGGCTCTTATTACATTCTATTACGTTGTTCCTGTCCGGCTCCTGTTCCTTTATATTTATTCTTTGTTGTATTAAATCTATAACGAATGGTGAGTGATATAGTACTTGAAGAATAATCCTTGATGAATGAGATGCATTGTTTGCCAGAATAGAATACGATTCTACGGTCTGCAGTACCAAAGATATCGCTGGCATAAAGTTGCAGCATGAGTTTGTTCTTACAGAATGATTTATAAAGAGAGATATCTGTCCCAAAGTATCCTTTCCGTATGAACTTGTTGCCCATATTACCGTCTGTCTGTGCTGTCATCATCAGGGAAGCAGTGATCCATTTCGTATCAAAGGTATTGTTGAAATTACAAACACCTACAGGATGGTTAAGTGATACGTTATTGTGCGTCTCCATCTTGTACCACTGTTTCAGTACTGATATTTCCAACTCAGGATGCCATATACCAAATATCGGCTGTAGGCTGGAACTTGCCTGTATCTTATCATAACTGCCCATGTTTTCCGGACGCATCAGAATTATGGTCGGATCATCTTTGTAAGACTGCATCAAATCACACACATCATTGGAAGTATGAGTATACATAGTTGAGAAATTCAACCATTTCCAAGAAAAGTTATAACTTAGATTACGCATGATAGAGGGGACAAGAAACGGATTACCTGATTCATAGGTGTATCTGTTGTCATATTGGACACCATTCCTCAATTCGTAATAGGAAGGACGATATATATTTGATGCGTAAGATAGTTGCATCTGTGTTTTTCCTACCGGGCAAGACAAGGTAGCGGAAGGAAACCAATTGCTATATGTTTTGCTTTGCCCCAGAACATAATTTCCATGGTCGTAATAGTTGAAGTCTACATATTCATAGCGCAAACCTGCCTGAAAACTGAGTTTATTGAAATTTCTGCTATAATCAATAAAAGCTGATGTCATATATTCTTTGACAAGACTGTTCTCGTTATCAACTAAGGTGGTGGGTAATACATTATAATCACTCTTTCGCCTTGTAGCAGAATACTCACTACCACACGACAGATCACCCGATAAAAGAGGTGCAGTCAGTACCAGCTTTGATGCAAGCAAAGTATTATAGGTATATCGTTTGGAATTGACCTCTTGATTTTTTGCTTCATCTCCATTCTGCATATACTGTTCTGAATTCATCATCTGGTCTTTATTGCCGGACCAATACCAGTCGGTATTGAAATCTACACCTATTTTACCAACTTTCCCTACATAATAAGTATTGGTATACAAATCCGTAGAACGGCATGGCAAAACAAAATGATTTTTTGATAATTCAGACAGCTTGTCATCACATAATGTCATGGACTTCATGTCACCTGTATCTTTGTGCCTGGCATAACGATCATAGCTAAAACTGGCACCCAGCGAGTTGTCTTCATTGAGCATATAACTTGCTGCCAGACGTCCATAAGGGTTCACATTCGTATATTCCTGTGAGATGTTATTAGTCTGCTTCCATGTCTTTTCAAGATAGGTTGCCTGCTGAAACTGTTTGTTGTCCTGTATATGTCCATAGATTCCATATAACTGAGCATTTAAATCGAATCCGTTTTTACGATATCCCAAACGAAAGTTCTCTAGCCAACTCATCCTTTTCTGCTCATTGACTTTAGCATCCGTCTTTATATCATATCCCAGCCCCTCGCCAACAGGTTTTTTCATAGTGATTCGAATTACGCTCTTTACGCTGGCATCATATCTAGCACCAGGATTTGTGACGACTTCGATATTTTTAATCTCATCCGGTTGCAAGCGTTCCAATTCCATTTTGTCACGCATCTTTCGACCATTAATGTATATTTCCGGCGTACCACGCCCAAATACCTTTATAGTACCATCTTTAGCTGTAACGTAGGGAATTCGATCAAGCAACTGATCCATGTTTTCAATCTTCTCAAGGATGGAACCTGCAACAATGGTAAGCATACCACCATCCTTTAATATCGTCTTAGGCAATGTGGATTTTACAATAACTTCTTTCAGTACCTTGGTATCTTCTTCCATCTGAATGATTTCGGCATCATTTCCCGTATAGTCCCTATACAGAGTTTTATAGCCAATAGCTGAAACTTTAAGAATTCCTTTATTGCAGAAATAGTGAATAATGAAGTTTCCATCTTTTCCACTCACTGTTCCCTTGACAAAAGCAGAATCCTTCCCAGAAAGCAGTACCACATTGGCAAAGGCAACAGGATTTCCCTTCTTATCTGCCACCCTGCCTTTTATGGATTGTGAGTAACAACAGCAAGAATATAGTGTAAAAAACATAAATAATATCAGATATTTCTTCATATCATAACTTTTTCGGTATTGAAGAATGTAAATGAATGTATTGTTGCCCATTTCTATGATTGTTTATAATCTGTTCTTTTCGTCATTTCCGGCACCTGTTCCGCGATACTTACTGCGGACACTGTTAAAACTGTATTGAAAGGTCAGAAGCATGCAACGGGAATCACTCTTTCTCCATTTTGAAGAATAGACACCATTGGTATCCAGATTCCAGGCTTCCCGGTTCGTATGGAAAATATCCTGTATGGCGACTTTTACAAGTAAACCGCCGAATTGTCTGCTCAAGGAAGATGATGCCGTAAAATCCGACAAACGATACATAAAACCGTCATAGCCTGCAGAATTTCCACTCATATTGACTGTCAGGTAATAATGATTCCAAAGGGTGATAAGATTCTTGAACGAATAGTTGAATACAGGATGGTTATAACTCATATCGGCATAGTGCAGGTTCTGAAAGGAACCGCCAAGGGTAAGGGTCGGGCGCCAGAAACTGATTACCGGAGCATAGGAGCACATCATATTTATACTCCGATAGTCATTATTTATAAAGGAATTGACGGCAACAGGTGACTTGCCCAGAGGGTACTGATAAAATAGGACTGCATCCTTATAATAAATAAAATCCGTGTTGAATACAATATCCCTGTAACGCAGCATAAATCCAAGATCATGCTGATAAGAAGGCTGTAGGGAAGGATTTCCTCCCTCATACTGGTAACGACTGTCATAGGCCATGCTGCTTCGCAACTCCTGATAGGAAGGACGGTCTACCGTGGAGCGGAAGGACAGTGTAGCTGCCAACTGCTGATAGTTGTAGGACAGGGATATATCCGGCATGATATTGCCATAGTGCTTGCACTGGTCGCTCTGCCGGCTGCCATTCATATAATAATCAAAAGGAACATACTCGTAGCGTAAACCTGTATAAAGGCTCCACCTCCTTCCATTGCTTCCGATACTCGGCGAACAGAGCCAGAGAGCGTTGCAATGCCCGGTTGTCATTTGACGGCAGATAAGCACTGACCTCTTTGTTCTCCATATCATAGGATTGCTTATTATCCGTGAATGAGAATTCCTCTCCGAAGGAAAGGCTCCCGATAGAAAACGGTTTTGTCATCATAAGTTTCTCGGCCCACATCCCGGAACTCCTTTTGGTAAGACTGTTTACCATTTGCGTCTGGCTACCCTCTGTTTCGGTGGTCGACAAACTTGTACTGAGGTCCAGTTTTTCATACGACATATTATAATCCAGCTCCCACTTATTCTTGAAATTCTTGATCAGGTAAGCATCAGCTATGTGCGCGCCGCCACGGTTATTTTGGTAGTAACGGGTATCAATACTGTGCTGACCCTCTAAATCACTTGAACTATAGAGCGAATGCTGGGTAAAAGGGGTCTTGATTGTTCTTGAATAGTAATACTGGATACCGGCAGACAAACTATTGTCAGGCGAAACATAATTAGCACCAACAGACGGAACCAGATGTTGCGACAGGTCTGTCTGACGACTCTCGTTGAAACTGCTGACAGAGGAACTCTTATAAGGAAATCGGAGGTCATTATTCTGACGCTCCTTTGATTTACGGTTCATATAATAGGCTGAACCGAAAATATCCCATCCACCGATACGATAATTCAGGGACAGGTAATCATCTTGCGTGAATTTCGTGTTCTGTCGTCCGTCCCATTCTGCCACGCCGGATAGCCCTTCTCCCCTTTTCCGGATCGTTGTAATCCGAATGACAGAGCTGACATTGGACGGGTACCTGCTTCCCGGATTCGTGATGATACGGATATCCTTGATCTGATTACTTTTGATATTAACCAGTTCATTGTTATCCATCACCTGTTTATTGTCAATATAAATGAGAGGAGCGCCCTTGCCCAATACACTGGATATTCTTGTCGTCCACCTGAAGAAAAGGCAATTGGGCCAAAGCAGTCTGTTAAAGAACCAAGTTTGCTGAGTTCTGTATTCTGAATCGTGGACAACAAACCGTCATCCGTCATTCGAAACAGACTTTGATGTCCTTTCACGACCACTTCGCCGAGAACTTTGGAATCTTCCACCATGGTAATGACGCCGGCATCAGGACCGGAGCAATCCTTGAAAACAGTCTTGTATCCTAAAGAGGAAACCTTAAGGATAGCTCCGCTATGAGGGCTCTCAATCACGAAGGCACCATCCTTGTCACTTACCGCCCCTTTGACAAAAGCAGAATCCTTTCCAGAAAGTAATACTATATTGGCAAAGGCTACCGGATTACCCTTCTTATCTGCCACTCTCCCCTTTAAGGATTGAGAATAACAACAGCAAGAATACAGTATAAGAAGTATAAATAATATCAGATACTCTTTCATGACATAACCTTTGTGGTATTAAAGGATACAAACGATGTATTGTCGTATGTTTACCGGCATTTGTATTCCATCTTTATTGGTCCGTCCCGATTCTCTTTTCTATCAATATTCACAAATATAACTATTTAATGCTAATTTGCAAATTTATTTAACAAAAGTAAACAAAACTAATGGCTGTTAATGGCGAAATGTATGGCTTATGCTAAAATCGCATACATTCCGCATCCATGTATGTGCGAATTACCGTTCTGTTGAGCACCGTACTTCGAATACCTGCCATGGAAATCACAGACCATCTGAAGACAGGCTATGCCACACTTCATACTGTCATGCTGGAGATAAAGAGGAAATCGTCTGCCCATTTTTCTTATAATTTATAATCTGCTCTTTTCGTCATTCCCGGCACCAGTGCCCTTATACCTTTTGCCGGTTGTATTCCATTTGTAGCGGATGGTAAAGACGATCTGACGCTTATAATATCTGTTGTCCTGTGATAGCCGGGCAGTAGGACAATACAAAATGCTGCTATCATTATTACGGTTGAACAAGTCCTCCCCGGCAATTTTCAAGATGAGATGATCATGACAAAACGTTTTGGTAAGTCCTAAGTCCAACCCCACTGTACTTCTTGAGAGATATACGTTTTCTGAGTTCCCTTTTCCCTGATAGTTGAAATTCAATTCTCCTATGAAATTCTTTCCAAATTCAAGAGTGTTATTGAAACCAATCATCCAGATAGGCTTATTGAACTTCTGTTCTCCGGAGAAGGATGCTGCTGTCAGCCACTGTTTGCTCAGGCCTATGGACAAATCCGGATTCCATTTACCGATGGCAGGAGCTACATCAAGAAAAGGGGTAATGGTTTTGACGCTATGTAAGTTTTTGTAAGATGTAATAATGAAGCTGCCAATGCTACAGACAATAATAAAATGTTCTTTCTCATTTTCCTGAATTTTTAACGATGTATATTTCTCTCATTCATTTATTTTTAGTTCCTTTTAGTTATCGGATATATGATACTTCCATACAGAAAAATATGCATTCACAGCAACTTGAATTACAGAACGAAAAGTCTATCTGTAATCAACTCTCATTAAAATCGAACAGCCTTTAAATGCATCATGCAATTTACCTTTCATGTCTTCAGGTAATATTACATACTGCAGGCCTGTACGGGCAAAAGCGAATGCAGGTAAAGATTTAATCTGGGCCTTACTTAAGTCCAAGGACCTTAAAACCCCAGTTAGTTTATTATTGTTGCCTTTGTGCCCACCCATGTACCTGATATAGGCAATATCTTCATTATTCACCGGTCCTTCTACTTTCAAGTGATAAACATAAGGAATTGCATTTTCTTTTAACCTGTATCTTAGCGTTCCCTTTTTAGAAAGTTTGACAATGGTTTGATGTGGTACATAATTACTGTCGGCTACACCAACAATGATAGATTTCCGATAATTATAAACCGGTATATGATCGAAGTCGTAATAGCCGTCATTCTCACCACCCCAGCCAAAGTTTACGTGAATAGAGTCATCTTTTATCCCATCTAAAAGGAAAAAGTGCCTGCCAGCGTTTTTATTTGATGCTGCAATGATTACAGGCCGACCCTCCTGGATTTCTTGTCTGATAATCTCCTTAAAACGAAGATATCCGGATTTCTTCTCAAAACATCTAGAATCAAAATAAGTAAGATAGGGAGAGAAATGCAAGTCATTTTCCATTACACTAAACATTCTCCTAAAATTCGACAAACCTCTACTGAATGTATAATCTGTATGTAGAAGATCAGCAGAATATCGTATTAGTGCAGATACGAAATGTACTCGCTGGGGCAAAATACCTTTATGATAGACATTAAAAGAATTCTGCCATACTATGCCAACTTTCCTACCATCGCTGGTGATCTGGGATGGATATTGCATATAATTCATAATCTGTGCCAGGACTACAGCTCCACATCCAGTCGGAACTCGCCGTACTTTCCCACAGGAATCTTTGGCCAGGAAAAAATAATTATAAGGATCTTCCTGCCCCCATTTGGTTTTAATCAGTGGCTCGTCTCCCCTGTTTTTGCTACATGCTGCTAAGGTAAAAAGCAGCATGCCTACGAAAATAAGACTTTTAAAATTAATTCTATTTTTATAATTCATTTTCAACAAAAGAATTCGACCAGCAGCATCATGATAAGAGGAAAAAGCACAATACTGGTGAGTTTTATCCATCCACGCTTACAAATCCGTTTCATTTGCAGATCGTCCAGACGTAAATAGGTATCGTTTATATGTTCATAGTAATTCCTTTTCCTCAATTTGGCTGTGTATATCTTACTTAAGATATAGGTTATAAATATCCATACAAGGGCTATCGCCTTGTAGTGAGTACTATCGGCTATCTTAACATATAACATGATAAAGGGGACCCCCAACCAGCAGCTTAGGAGAAAAGAATTTACTTGCACAGTATCATAAGCATATTTTCCTATATATCGTTTATCATATCCATGCTTTACCCGATAATGTTTAACGGCTATGAGCATATCTGTAAAAAAATTATCAATAATAATCATCATATTTATTTTTAATAGTCTAGGATAATGTTTAGTAATTATTATTCTGTTCTCGAGATGATTCTATAAATGATCCAACTGCAAGAACTAAAGACAAGTCATCACATACAAATCCAACTGGTGTGGCATTAAATATAATACCTAAGTCACCTGTAATAGCAGAAGCTGCATCTAACCAATTTGATGGCGTCATATTACCATCCTTCATGCCAACAACAGCCATTATACTACTTGCCAATGCATTCCCTCTTACAAATTCCTCTCCAAAAGTATGAATAATTCCTTGATCGGCTTGGAAAGCTGAGATTACGTCATATTGCAATCCAGCTATTCCGCCAGCAAATGTATTAGCATTTACAACTTTCATAGTATTATCCAGATATACCTGCTTCCCGAACCAACCGTAAAGTCTCTGCGGACGCCTCTGTATTACCGGCATAATTAATCAGGAGATGATACCCCATTCGGGCTAGCTAGATACAGACTGCTCGTCCTATACCTCTGCTTCCTCCAGTTGCTAATGCGTATTTCATATTGATCTGACTTTCGTTTTAACGTTATATTGATTTAGGAGCCTGATGATTCCGAATCAGGAACACGTACTGAAAATAATCCAGTGTAGAATAGGAGGGCTTTCCTTTATATGGCTGCCCGAAGAACGGCACACTGGCTTTGTATCCCACCAAATCATTGCAATCCCAAAAAGGAGAGTTCTTGCCATCCAGAGAGTAAACAGCAGTGGAGACCCCTTCTGAAGCTTTTTTCAGATTCACTATATTGTTAAAATAACTTATTGGTCCATTAGAGCTGACAAGCTTCGTAGACTCATCAGGAGGAGAGATCATCTCATCATTTTTGGGCAAATAGCAATAGCTGTCAATAGCTATCTGCACCATAGACGTCACTGAGACAAGATGCTCTTTGAGGATGCTTCCCATCGTAGGGATCTCTCTCCCCCTAATCAGATAAGGTGTCTGGAAAGCATGAGTCAGACCGACAAAACAATAACAGCCGTTTTTGACGATATCAGCATTCGCTGAGTCGTTCATAAAAGTCAACAAAGTGTGAGCCATCGTCTCATCCCGAAGACTGTCGGCATAAGATTGTTTATCTCCTAGCAATCCGATCACATAGATTTTATGGTTTGCATCTGCTTTCCGGTTATAAAAGTAAATTGATTTCCACTTCTTCAAACAGTCTACAGTCTTGCTTTGGGGAGTGTCTTTAGCAATATCACTAATCACAGAAATCAGCAGTTTTTCATCTAGCCGATTACTATTCAGGATCTTATTCAACTGACATGCATCCTGAGAAAATATCTCTGCACCATAAGCCCGTACGTCTCTTTCCTTATTCAGATAGATCAATAACTGGGAATCCATTAAATGAGTTGGAGAGAATCCATGAGTCTCACCAAATATGAAGACGTGGTTCCGGCCCGTCTGGAACTCATTGCCAAGAGAATCCGGAATCTGAATATCATCAGCATTGATCACATGCTTGTGCTTTAACAGATAGGAGATTGTCGCTTCATTTTCCTTACCCATATAAGTTGCATTGCAATAAGAAAAATAAATGACAGGCAACAGCAGTAGCAAAGCTAATACTACAAGGGTTATAATAAGCATATTCTTTTTCATCATTCTTCGTTTTTAGAATTCAGAAGCTCCCGGAGACTGGCTACTGGTTTATAGCTGCCATGAATGTAATAAGCATCGGTCATGTGCTTGTTACTCTTACCTAAATGACTATTATTATCTCCATCTTAGTCATTAACTTGAAATAGAACGGTAATCGTTCGCCATTTGTATCCATAATAATATTGCATTTTAGACTATCTAACTGGCATGATCATGAGAGATTAGTAATTCTGCAACATGCTTCTCTATGTTATAGCAGCATAAGGGTTTCATTTTCTTTAAGATTAAATGTTTACTAATTAATTATATTTAAATATTTTTCATCAACACTGACCTTAGCGCATCCTAAATTGTCAATCCGAACAGCAATGTTCATAGAACCATCTGCAATTTGCTCAACATTACCGACAAGACCATCTAATTCTCCACCTGTGACCCGAACCTTCTCTCCAACATGTACATGACGAGTCTCTATTGTCACAAGTTTAGTTGATTGGCTTACCATCATCTGGAACATCTCCATCTGGTTATCAGAAACTACCGCAAAGGATTTTCCTCTACCCGTTGGCGGAATTAATTTAATAGAGATAGATCCTCCCTATAATTCACCTTGCTCTTTCAAATTAAGAGGTTCAAGGTGTTCTATCTGATATTTTAAATTCTTCATTATAAAAATGATTATAGATTTTGCTTACTCTCTTATAGCTTTTCTGCATCTGCATTCCTTTTTACCAGTAAGGTCTGGATATAATGTGCTAGCAAGATTATATGTCAAATTATTCTATATTCAATTCGGTATTATACACGATGTTTCTCCTTCTGACAGAATATCTATTTCATACAAATCGAATCCATCAAAGCGAAGTATTTCTATATATCCGACTGGAATTGTATTATAAGTTGAAGAGGCCATTAACTCACCCATTTATATAGGACCACTGATTTATTCTCGTCAGCCTATAGCGAGGAGTAGAGTTTTCTCAAGCATCTGCTTTTAGATCAAGTTTTCTCTCTTAAGTATTATCAAATTCCATTACTGGTCGGCAACTTGTTTCAGCAAGTATTTCCATACGAATGCTGCAAAAATATAGTGAAAAATCGAAAACTCAAAATCTTAAGCGTTTCATTTAGCGTTTCATTTTTCACACTCATTATGTCAAAATAACCGCATAAAATAATTACAATCAGATAATTACAAGAATTGAAACGCTATAATTCATTTTGAAACGCTTAAAAAAATGAAGTATTTGTAACATAAAATGGAATGAATTCACACAAAAAGGGACTATAAAAAAGGGAAATTAATCTTTAAAATCATTTGCCTGTAAGTTTTTTTATATTACTTTTGTATAAGATTTAGTCAATTGACTTCCCAAATTCACATAAAAAGGGAACAAACATGAAAAAACTGAAATATATTCTATTGATCCTATCAATAACTCTTACAGCCTGCGTCTCTCATTATCAAAATCAGTTGGAGGCAATTGAGACCTTAATTGATAAGGGACAGATTGACTCTGCGAAAAGCGAAATACAGAATATCCGATATACAGAACTTCATAATGAATCCGAACAGGCTCTATTCAATCTGATCCAGACAAGAATAGACTGTATTGACGGAAAAACGCCAGAATCAGATACTTCCCTGAAACAGGCAATCACCTATTTCACGCAAGAAAAGGACTATATCCACCTGGCAGATTGCTATTATTATAAAGGAACCATAGAGTTTCAAAAGGAAAACTGGAGACTGGCTTTCCTGGATATGAAGGAAGCAGAAAAGCAAGCCAGCAAGACCAATGACCTGACTATCAAACATAAAATATGTGAACGGCTACTGGACTGGAATAATTCCTGTGGTGAATATGAGGAGGCCTTGAAATACGGACAAAATAACCTGAAATATGCTATTTCTGCCAATAACAGTAACTGGCTGGCTTATGCTTACGGATTGCTGGCAGTTACCTATAACGGTCTGAATAAGACAGAGGAAGCAAAGGCCTGCCTGATAAAATGTATCCCTTATCTCCATGCCGTAACGGCTGCAGAAAGAGTAGATTTCTACGATGGTCTTGCGGTTCTCGACATTGAAAAGGACCGGAACCAGGCAAGAAGAATCTATAAATTGGCCGCAAAATATGGACAGGACCCATTAACCTATTATGGTCTGGGCTATCTGGAATATCTGGATGGGAACAGGGAAAAGGCAAATGCTTATTTTCAGAAAGCGTTGCACACAAAAGAACCGTTACTCAAACTGGATACTTACAACAATCTCGAAAAACTCTATTATAAAAACGGTGACTATAAAAAGGCCTGCGAATATGCCTCAAAACGCATTAGCTTAAAAGATTCACTGGACTTTCAATCCCAAAAAGCAGATATCAGTCGCTTACAAATGAAATTTGACTATGATACTGCCCAAATCAAACTTAAACAAAGAATCTTGTACGCTATATATCTTACGGTCATACTGGTATGCATAGGTATATTAATATATCTTCTAAAAGGAATTAAAGCCAATCGCCGGAAGCAACAGATTCTTCAGGATCAAATGTTGATTCAAATCTATAAAAAAAGACTGGATGACATTCAGAACAAAAACATTACTTCCAGTGATATTACAAATTCTTCAGAAAACAAGGAACAACTGGAAAAGAAGATTTCTGAAATCAATGACAAACTGTTGGAAATGCAGCATGAAGGCAAACGGTTATACGATCAGATTGCCAATGGAGAAAACACTGTAACGTGGGGGAAAAAGGAGTTTACCCGTTTTATAGAATACTACAAACTTATAGATCTGACACTAATTGATCATCTGGAAAGAAATTTCGACAATCTGTCACCCAGATACCAGTTCTACATCATCTTAAGATACATGAAAAAAGACGACAAGGAAATAGAGGAGATCATGGCTATCAGTCCCGGGACAATCAGAACCATCAGATCAAGAATTAAATCAAAGAAAAAGGCTTGATAATCTGCGTCCCATTACTTATGTTACTTCAGTTGAGATCTTGGTTTTTTGCTACAAAATCTCCATTTGAATATCAATCAATCGATTTCTACCATTACTAACGTAGCATCATCTTCTGTTTCTACAACTTTGTCTTGTATATTCTGAATATCAGAACACGTAGATAACAAAGCAGCATTTTGGGCATATAAGCCATCCGTGCAGATATACACTCGATAACCTTTATCCAAAGCTCTTTGACCAAAAGGAAGAGAAGGCCTCAATCCCTGTCCCTTAATACAACGGGTTAGCCTCAGTTCTCCATAACCAGTATCCAATACATGGTCTTTGCTTAGGAGGTTACAAATTCCTTTATATTCAATGTAAAGTCTGACATTGCCTTGCCAACAGAAACACAGATGTGTGGGTGAGATAATTGCCGCTAAAGTTGCTGCACCCATTTGTACCCTGCGTTTTTCCATTTCTTCTGCAAGCCGCTCATCTGCATACTGCATTGCCTTGAACAGGAGATATTCGTTCTTCTCTGATCTTCTAAAGTGGTTTATATACTCTACAACACTTTTGCTTACGATTCGAGAGGCAATGTCTCCACAGTCCAGTCCTCCCATACCGTCTGATACAGAGACCACCACATCCTCATTGGAATGTAATATTTCTACCCAGTCCTCATTGATAGCGCTGTTGCCTTTAATACTAAACTTCTCTATCTTCATCATTACGACGGTCTAACTCCTGCTGAAATATATTTTGTATATTACGCCAAATCTTCTTTACTATATCAACAACATCTTCCGATTCGTCATTTATATAATGTACAAACTGGCCAATCAGTTTGCTCTCGCTATCATCAAACAATTCCTGATTGATAACATTGATATAATACTGGAGATGTTCTGATGTGAGCATGGACTTCAAATCGTATGCAATCCACTGAGCTCCAGAGATAAGAAAATCTGATGTAGGATCATTTTCGAAATCCACCTCGTCTGGAGGAACAGAAGACGAAATCATGACTTCGTAATACTTTCCGAGCATGAAGAGCATATCAGAGGCATCTTTGCTTTCACGATCGTGGCGGTCTATCCATGCATCAAACTTAATAAGAAACTGGCCACAGAGTGGTGCTATATTCACGTCGAAACTATTATTGATCCTTACCCGAATGGCATGAGACAATACATCTTTGAAACATTTGACCGACATAACAGGTACTCCTTCAGGACGCCACTTGATTAATTCATTCTCCTCCACACCTCCAAAAGGAACGATATCTACCTCGTAGTCGTTATTATCATTGATACCAATGTAAACAAAGCGTTGTTTAGCTGGAAATTTCTTAAAATGGTTGCCCAACAGCACTTCCCTTACTCTGTCATACATTTCCCAATTGGGAATGGCTATGGCCACATCTAAATCTCGGGTCCTTCGCTTTGGCTCATCTTCATGAAAGATGTGCATTATGATGTCTCTGGCTGTGGCTCCTACGACGTACAGGGAAATGTCCAAACTTGCCAAAGATTTTTGCAATGCAAAAAGTGCATCGTAGAGCAGATCATTGTGAAGTTCCTGCTTCGAAAGTCTATATTCCATTATCTTTCAATCGTTGAGCAGCCTCGAGGCATCTGCTGTCGCCACTTCCCATAAGGTCTGCATAAATAATTAATTTAGGTGCCAGGTTATGGAGATCGTTCCCTTTCCAGCATTTTCGATAGACGGAAATATTCCCCCTCCTGGACGGCATCACCTTCCGTGTCGTTAGAAGCTGCCGTATCGGTACGTCACTATAGATCGTTAGATTCTCAGGCATCAAGTAACCATCTATCAAATTAGCCCCGCTCTCACCTCCCCAGCTCATTCCATCAGGAAGAATAATGGATGTCCAATCACGCTTTGCTTCATTGCTGATAAAACGCATCTTCCCCATGAAGAGTTTGGGCTTCATGACAGCATTATATGACTGCTGCCACAGTTCAATGAAGTCGTCCCTGTTGATAAGCATCCGCTTGCCATCGTGAATCGTGATGAATTTTCGTTTCATCAGACTCTCTATCGTATTTTTGATGGTGCCAAGGGAGACTTCCGCATCGTTGTGGATAGCCCTATAAGTTTTACTGACATTTGCCTGGTCAAGGAGGAAATAGAGAATCAGCCGCAGTCCTGCTTCATTAAAGGACTTACCGAGAATATCCTCTGTTTCAGGAGATCTGCGTCCTTGAATATTGATAAAGAGTTGACCACTGGATATCTGGCAATTTCCCGAACTGTCAAGCACGTTCACACCCTCTTTCTGAAAAGTCGACAACGTTGAAGGAGAAAAATATTTACCTATCAGCAACAAAGGATACTGGTTAGTATTTTTTATATTTTTCAAGGCAGCAAGAATGCTCAGGACATTGGCAGTAGTTGCGCTACCAATTACCTTGGCAGTGAATAACACTTCACCTATTCCTATTTCTGAGTCGTACAATGTATCATTAACATTAAGACATTTCCGTATCATAGGCTTAAGACCCGTGGCACTCTGCAGATTGTCCAAGGCTTCAGCTATGACAACATGTTTCTTTTCCATATCATCTTGTTCATTCTTTTTCATTTGTTCATTATCTATGAACACAGCAAATTTAATGAACATAATTGACACCCCAAAATATTTCATTCAAAATTTCACACCTATTTATTAATAATGGTAAATACTAAATATTGACTTTCCGATAAAATTCAATGCAGATACCTTGAAATATGTGGTAGCCTTTAACCACCTATTGTGTCTTGAATCTTGAAGTATCTACAGTTGCACGTTTCTTTTCCTTATATCCCCGGAACTTATAAGTAAAGGAGATTCCAAATTCACGATAACAGGAAAAATCCATACGAAGATTCTGCCCCTTGAAGTTAATACGTGGGTTAATGGACGAAGTCTCAAAAAGATCGTTGCAGAAAAACTTCAGTATGGCGTGTTTATTCCAGAACTGCCAGCGTGCGCTCAGGTCAAGATTTCCAGACGCAGGCAGATCATAAGTAGCCTGGATTGCCTTCGAACGAATCATTCCATCAACAGATATAGTAATGTCAGGCTTGGTGGAAAGCGTAATGATATTGTTGATTTCAGCCATAACGAACGCAATATTCCGGTCGTAAGGAATGTCATAGAAATCATCATCTTTCTGCCGCATCCACACACCGGAGAGTGTAAAATGCGTGTCAAGCCATGATCCTGCCTTGATCGGAACGGCAGCCTGGAGGCCTGCCTGTTGCTGAAAGTTGAGATTCAGATATTGGTAATTTATCGCAAGACGGTCATGACGCTGGTAAGGTGTCTGAGTGAACTTATCCTTGGTATGGGCGAACCATGCCACAAACTGATATTTGTCTTTCAATACATAGACAAGTTGGAGCTGGTATTTGCTAGATGGTTTCAGATAAGGATTACCGGTTATCTCATTATATCCCCCATTGTCATAAGTGATAAAGTTGGTCATCGTCCAATAATCGGGATAAGTCCGGTTACTACTCATGCCCAGTTGGAACACGTGACCTGTAGCGGGAAGCCAGGTCAGGGTGAATGCAGGATAGACATACCACTGGTGCCACACAGACGTGTGATAATATTCTCCTGACAATGAGGTTTCAAGCATCAGTTTGGTACTGAAGTCCTTATTAAATCCGAAATAAAGGTTGGCATCATCTTCACACTGTCGGGTAGAGGATGACACAGGATCATCACCAGCAGACTGTTTTATCTCCATATAATATTGCCGGCTGTTGTCAATACTGGAAGTATAGACAGCTCCGTAATTGATACTCCATCCCTCCTTCAGTTTCTGCTCCTGAGAGAGAAAAAATTTCCAACGGTTAATCTTCTGATCATTATCGACTGTATAGTCCAGAGAGCCAGTAGGAAGAGTACTATTCAAATACTGCATCTCCGGATTATGGTAGTAGGTCATTTCGGCTCCTGCCTTCAATCCAAAAGGGGTATGATAGTCAAGCCTCAGATTATGAAGCCAGGTATGTTCATTGATCCGAGTCGTACCCTTGACACTTTCAGTAATATTCTGATGGCTATGATCTTTTTCGTAATTACCTGTATAGACCAAGCTGAGTTGATGGTCTTTGGAAAAGGTATAATCCATTCCAATACGGTATTCATGCCCAAAACTATTGTATTGATCCACCTCATGAGTCGTGATATCATGTATAGTACCATCATTCAGGGTGTGGTGAGAAGTCTCGTCTTTAGTGCTGTAATCATCGCCATGATCGTGCTTATACATGATATCCATCGAGAACTTACTCTTATCATATAATAAGGTGGCACGTTCCCCAAAGTTTGCGTCGTGATCCTGATTCCAAGACGCATTAAGTTCTCCAGACAAGGGAGTATCTTCACCGGCAGAGTGCTTGAGCAGGACATTAATGAGTGCACCATGTACTTGCATTCTGGCAGGGGCACTATACATCACTTCAGCCTTGTCAATGCGACTTGCAGGAAGCGTTTTAAGTAATGTCATAAGTTGTTCTGATGTCATAGTCGTCACTTTACCATCAAGAACGACCGTTGCAGGCATCCCACCCAGCGTGAGAGACTTTTCCTGTTCAGTAACACCCGGAATTTCCTTTAACGCTTCATAGATATTGTCTACAGCCTTCTTTTCCACCAGTTTCTGTACATCGTACACAAGTTTACCCTGTTCCACTTTCACTACAGGACGTTCACCTTTGACCATCACCTCGGGTAAAGAATGAATAATGCTATCCATGCGAAGGGAATCAGCTCTTTGGGCTTTCATAGAGGTATCTATAGCCAGAATCATGACGGCAATCCAGATCAGTCTCTTTAGCATTTTATTTTCGCCTGAAATTCTGTCTATTTTCATTCTATCCTCATTTGTTTGATTGCTGCAACTCCTCCATCTTACTTCTCAAATCCGGATCATCCTGATATTTTAAAGCAGTCGTCCAACTGTCAATAGCCAGACTATTCTTTTGCTGCCCTGCATACGACTGGCCGAGACACTTATAGATAATATACATCAATGTAGGATCAGGCATATACAATTTTGCAGCTTTTTCCAAGTTGATAGCAACTTTCCGGGAAATCTCCAAGACGATTTTCCACTACTCCAAGCATATAATACGCTACCGGATAAGTCGGGTATCGGGACACTGCTGTCTGAAGATATACCCGCGCAGAATCCATCTGATTCAGATACTGGCAGCATAACCCAAGATGGTACAACCCGGAATAAGTAGTATCCCTTTCCTGAAGAAGCCGTTGGTATTCACCCAAAGAGGAATTAAAATTGCGGTTGGCAAAATAAGCTTCAGCCAAAGCACGATTGACATCGATATTCTCAGAATCTGTCTTACAATACTTCAGTCCCACTTCTATTGCATTCTGGGGTTGCAGCACTTCATCCGTTGAATAGACATGCATCAAATCTGCCAGGATCTTGCTGTCCATCGGATAACGAGACAGGAGTTGATTACCCCAATACACTTGTGAGCCAGATTGCTTCATTGCCCCATAGGAATAAAAGATCTCTCGAAAGGCATCATGGCTTAAACTGTCTTCGTCTATCTTCTTCAAGAGATCCGTACAGGATTGGAAATCAGAGCGGCAATAATAGCAATCGGCTATTTTCATTTGTATCTGAAAATCATCAGACTGCTTCTGTGCCTGCCGGTAATACTGCAAAGCATGAAAATAATCATAATGACGAGCACAACTGTCACCTGATGCCATCAAGTTCATTCGATTTCCTGCACTGATTCCTAAATGACTGAACAGGATACCAGCCAGCAATAAGAACATTTTCTTTCTATTCATTGACATTATCCATTACCAAATGATTGTGGTATTAAAATCCTTTAAAGTCACTTCAACCGGAAACTGATAGGAAGACTATACTTCACTCTTACAGCCTCACCATGTTCATAACCAGGCTGCCAGCGTGGCAGCAAATTGACCACACGCAGAGCTTCTGCATCAAAGGCCTTGTTAACCGGATGAACCACCTCGACATGAGAAACAGAACCATCCTTCTCTACGACGAACTGCACCAACACCTGCCCTTGCAGTCCAGCTTTCTGGCAGGCTTTCGGATACTTCACATTCTCGCACAGAAAAGCCATCAGGGAATTGATACCTCCCGGATAGACCGGCATCCGATCACAGTAATCATAAATTTTAGCCGGCTCTTTCGCAGAGATTGCCTGATGATCTGTTTCCTGAAGGTTGAGTCTCGGTAAGAATCCTTTACCAGTCCTGGCTATAGACTCAATATTACTGACAGCCAGCAGTGCCACTGCTAATGGGATAAAAAGCAAATACTTTGCCTTCCCCCTTCCGTTTGTACGATGCTTATTCATCATTTTAATACGGTTTTTGAGTTGTAAGACATTAAATTGATTCGTCAGATTATCTTTCGCCGAGTGATAGGCCAGACCGAGCAGATGGTACTGATAGGATTTACGAGTTGTTCCCCTGTCCAGTACAGACTCATCGGCAAGATACTCCAGATTAAGACGTATTTCTCTCTTCATCAGCCAACTAAAAGGATTGAACCAGCAGAAGATACAGAACATCTCGGAAAAGAGAATGTCTACAGAGTGCCATTGACGTGCATGAGTCTGTTCATGAACCATGATCTCATGGAGTTGTTCAACTGTCTGGGCATCAGGATTGACAAATATCCATTGCATGAAAGAAAAAGGACTCTGCCCTTCCGGCAGGATATGTACGGAAACACCTTCAACTTCCTGCGAAGAAGTATGGCGAACCAAAGAGAATATGCTGACAAGTTGCCAGAGAAATCGAATGGCAAGTATTGCTACACCTAACAGATAGATGCCACTAGGCCACATCCTTCCATGTCAATGCAGCAGAAGAGGCATATACCGAAACCACAGGGGTTATAAAACTGGCATAGGTACCGGCCATGCTCTCAGCCGTAGTATTCCCCTGAAACAAACCGGTCAGGTCAAGGAATGGAACAAAAATGCTCACTGCAATCAGAGCAAGTAATATAAAGCGCCGATAATTGAAAAAAGTATCCTGCTTCATCATCAACCGATAAAAGCCATAAAGCAATATCAGGATTAAATTCGTTTTCAGAATATAAATAGCCATCATCCTATCCTTAAAAAGTTATTTTTTATCACCCCCATCCTCTATCTCATGGATGATGTCCTGCAAGTCCTGTTGCGTCAACTGTTCATCTTTTGCAAAGAAACTAACCATATCCTTGAAAGAATTACGAAAATAATCATGGACAAAACCTTTCATAAATCTCTTCTTATAGTCATTCTCCGTAATAGCCGGCTGATAGATATAGGCCTTACCTTGTTTGCCCTGAACAACAAAGTTTTTGTCCTTCAGATTACTGACAATCGAAGCGACTGTCGTATAAGGAGGTCGCGGTTCCGGTAATTGGTCTACAATCTCCTTCACGCCACAGGAGCCTAAACTCCAAATGACTTTCATCACCTCTTCTTCTTGTTTTGTCAACTTTTTCATAGTCAATCATTTATAATTGCAAATCTACGAAACTTTCGTAACAAGAAGAGTAAATAAAGAGTTAAAAGATTTAAATCAAACTGTATTTTAACATTTTACGAACTATTCGTAGAAAATGACAACCATTATCAACAGACCTTCACCTACACAATCTATACACTCCAAAGCAATGATTTCTTTTGTCTATTCATCATATCCAGGAAGAAGCCTTCACTCTCAATTAGTTTTTCCGGAGATCCTTCCTGCAGGACAGTACCATCGCCAAGGACAACAATATTGTCTGCTCCAGCAACAGTCCTCATGCGATGAGCAATGATAAGAACCGTTTTGTCCTTAATAAGGCGGGATAAAGACTGCTGAACGAAAGATTCATTCTCTACATCCAAAGCGGAAGTAGCCTCATCAAGAAGGATAATAGGTGCATTTTTGAGGAACGCACGTGCTATAGAAATACGCTGACGTTCTCCTCCTGATAACTCAGAGCCATTTTCACCAATCATCGTATTCCATCCTTCAGACATTCTACTTACCAGTTCATCACAATGGGCCAGATGAGCAGCCTCTTTGACCTCTTCATCTGAAGCATCCTTCCTGCCAATGCGAATGTTTTCCAATATAGAGTTATTAAACAAAATAACGTCTTGAAAGACAATAGAAAACAAGGACAACAATCTTTCAGGGTCAATATTTGATACATCCATCCCACCAACGGTAATTTTTCCACTTGCACAATCCCAAAAACGTGCAGCTAATTTACTTATAGTTGTTTTTCCACTTCCAGAAGGACCTATGAGAGCTGTCACTTCTCCTTGGTGAGCTGTAAATGAAACATTGTGCAAAACACCATTTTTATCAGAATCATAACCAAACGACACGTGTTGAAAAGAGATGTCATATCCCAGATTAGTCAGTTTTTCAGTTCCAGCTTGAATTGAGCCATGCAGAATAGAATTGATTCGTTGACTTGGAATATCCAACATTAGAATTGCCGTCAGATTAACGATTGAACCCGCCATTGGACTATAGATACGAGATACTACGAGAAGATACATAAAGAAAGTAAGGATATCAAGACTGCCATCAATCAGAAGTATACCACCTACAAGTGCAGTAGTGGCAATACCGAATTTTAACACCATTTGTGAAGGAACGACAAATAGTGCAGCACCTAATTCATTTATGAGAGCTTGATGTTCCACTTGATTGATTTTCGTTTCCAATCCAGATAAATATTCTTTTTCGGCATTTTCCGATTTCAGTTCACGGAGCGACTCCAGACATTCCTGAATCCCATCAGCTAATTCCATTTTAGCTTTCATTTGTCGTTTGCCGGTTTTATGGATGACCATTGGAGAAAGGACGGCAATAGCAAGACTAACAGGGAGAGGCCATAGAGAGGCCAATCCCATACGCCAGTCAATAACTAAGAGAGGAATAGCAATGATGACAGTAGAGACAACTGCTCCAAAGAACTCAGGAATAAAATGTGAGGATGCCGTTTCAATAGAAGTACAGTCTGCCATAATAATACTTGTGAGATCCGCTAAATCTTTTTTGCCAAAGAAACTCAATGGAAGTTTCCTCAATTTCTCTGCTATACTGATACGTCGTACACCACTTTCTATATAAGTGGCATAATAAGTTCTATTATATTGAATATAACAGGTCCATGCGATAAGGAGGAGGCAAATGATTATTCCAAGTGAATACATCCAAAGTTGTTGTCTGCAGAGTTGCCCTTTCATCAGGTCCGCTACAAAGCAGAATATCAGTCCGACGGGAAACATCAGAACAAAATTGCTAATGGTACAACTAATACAAGCTTGTATCATATTGTGCGCCCCCTTATCAGAAAGAGCGTATTTTTGCTGAAATTTTTCTTTTATCATTTTATCCTGTAATTTAATGTTTTATTATATTGTTTCCACATTTTTGCATAAGCACCATTTACCGCCAGTAATTGATGATGCGTACCCTGCTCGATAATCCTACCTTTCTGTAGGACAAAAATACAATCAGCTGTTATCACCGTGGAAAGTCGATGGGCTATCATCAGCATCGTTTTACCATGAGACAGACGAGCGAAGGCCTGCTGTACACGCTCTTCATTGTCAGGATCAGCGAAGGCAGTAGCTTCATCAAGAATGATGATGGAGCTGTCATGCAGCATCGCTCTGGCTATAGCTATACGCTGTTGTTCTCCACCTGAAAGATACGTTCCTTTGCTTCCAATGACCGTATCAATACCTTGAGGTAATTTGGCTATGATATCTTCACACTGAGCTTCTATCAAGGCCTTTTTTACATCCTCACGTGAGGCATCAGGGTGCCCCAGTCTGACATTCTCCAAAATAGAAGTCTTTAGCAGTTTACTGTCTTGAAATACAAAGGAAATTGTATTCATAAGTGTCTCTTTTGAGATATTCCTTACGTCAACGCCACCGATACACACTTTCCCTCTGTCCACATCCCAAAAACGTGCAATGATACTGGCAAGAGTCGTTTTTCCTCCACCAGAAGGTCCCACAAAGGCTACATGGATCTGGAGAGATACTGATAGATATATCTTTCAAGGCTTCGTTTTTGTCCTTTGACGAAGGATAAGAAAAAGAAACTTGCTGAAGCTCTATACCGTTATTAGCAGGAGCAGACAAAGGAAGTCTCTCTTCCAGGATATGAATGTTCAGTATTTCATCTACCCTTTTGATAGCATCTTCCACAATATGATATTTTCACTTTGCATCATGATTCGATTGAGCATCAATGTAAGGATCGGAGTAATAATAACATAGTAGAGCAAGTTAAGGATAAATTCATGACTTGGGGCATCAGCAAAGCAGATCATAGCATACCCCATCAATACTGCAAAGATGCAATTACCTATAACGGTATAGAGCACCATTGGTATCCGTAGAGACTTAGTATAATGAATGACCCATTGAACATAGTCATCGATAGCACTTCTGAAACGCTTGAAAGAAAAGACAGTTTGTCCAAAAGTTTTGACAACGGGTATCCCGCGGACATACTCTACAGCTTCATTCGACATTCTATCTAGAGCTTCTTGGTATTGCCCCATCGTTTTTTTCAAGTTAGGGCCAATCATAAAGGCAAAGAGGAGGATAAAGGATATCATTACTGTAACGATACAAAGTAATCCCATATGCCAGTCAAACCAGAAAAGAAGGAGGAGTAAACCGGCAGGTGCAGCATAACTCCCAGCAGCATCTGGCAGTTGATGAGCCAGATAGGTTTCAGTTGCACCACTAGCCTCATTGACCGTCTTACGCAGTTTGCCACTTCCAATGCTGCTCATAAATCCTATGGGCAACCGGACAATATGCCGCATCATCCTTTTACGCATATTAGATGCAACATGAAAAGCCGCCCAATGAGAACTCATCAAGGCAACAAAATACACGAACATGGATCCGAGTGCCCACCAAACGGCTATCCATCCGTAATGACTGATCTGAGACGTTTTCTTGTCAAGGACATCTCTCAATATCATCCAGATATAAACAAAAGGAGCAAGTGCCATCAAGGCACTTATTGCCGACAAGAACCATGAGGCTATTGTCAAGTAGCGATACCGTCCGGCATAATCGAACAATACCCGCAAAACTGATTCTTTTTTCTTCATTCTTTCTTATTTTTAATAACGAACAATATTCAAAATCATTCACAAAAAAAAGAGCTTACCGAATGATAAGCTCTTTCCAACCTTCATATTCGAAGGTCACAAAATCCGACACGACCTGTCGGCTATCCTTTGGTTTCAGTTTATGTTTGAGTATTTCACAAAACATCTGGAACATCCAAACGATATGCAAATGATAAGTAAACCCATTACACTTGGATTTCACTCCAGGTATCTGCTCATTAGCAGCATTCATAAACTTGATTACTTGTTTAGTACAATTCTCAGTATATTGGTCTATAAAATTTTCAAGTGATGACCCTTGTGCTTTTAAAAACAAAAGTTCCATAAGGTCTCTGTATTTCGTTATCAATCGATAATATTCATGAAGTTGGTCTTCAAAAACCGTGCGAGATGTTCCCTGAACATAATCAACAAAATAAGCAATATTCGTTATATCATGATGCTTATACAAAATTCGGTCAAATTCATTGATAAGGGGCACTACTACAGTATAAAAAATCTGATTCTTATTCTTAAAATAGTTGTAAAGGTTTCCTACACCAATATCCGATTTGACAGCCAGATCACGAATGGTAGCATCAGTATATCCTTTTTGCAAGAACACCTGTCTTGCTGCTTTAAGAATTCTATCCCTTGTCTGATCTTTCTTAACCTGCATATAAAAAACTTTTTGTGTGACAAAAGTACATGAATAGCATTATTCACACAATACCTAAAAGTAATGAAATCTTTTTTCAATCAAAAATCATCACTTTGTATCAGTTAACTGCCATTTACATCTCAAAAAGAAATAACTGAAGTTTCTCACTTTTACAAGTATCCCTGTCAATGGACTATCACTTAAACATCTTATCATGCAAAACACCCCTCCATCTACTATTAGTATTATATCCACATTTCGTCTGGTACAAAGAGCATTATATTGGATATCGGCACGTATCTGCCAAGGGCTTTCAATTCCGAACAGGTATTTGTCCTTCGTTCAACTTCAACGATTCTCATGGTGTAAACAGGGGATGGTTTTATCCATACGTAAGTTTTGGCCTGGCATTCTGACAATTCCAACAATAATCTGACTTTCAGGCTTTTTACTTATAAGATCCCTGTCTGGGTATCAGAATTCTTAAGTTTCTTCTGAATATCACGGTATTTACGTCCCCTATTCAACCTCCATGAGAATCCGATAGTCAGCCCATTACCATAATCAGAGCCATACATCACCATCTTCTTCCGGATATTCTTATTTACCAATTCAGCATAGTTAAGTTTCGGATTGTTCTCAAACGGATGCTGCCAATACAGAGAGATGTCACAATTGCCCAGATGATAACTGCACGTAAGATAGGTGGCAGATCCCTGGTGATCCCATGTTTCACCTTCCATAAACTTCCAACCATTGTCTCCATTAACCGTTATTGTCCATTTTCCGAGATAGGCCTGAAGACTTCCACCATAGCTATAAGCTGTGAGATAGTGGCTATAGTTGTCACCACGATTGAAGAAACGGCAGATACCGCCATTGACAGAAACGGATAACTTTTCGGGCAAAATATCATAGGTAGAACTGTTCCGAAGATAAAGCATATCAATACTATGTTGGTTCTTCTGAGTATAATAAAACTGATTATCTGCCGTACGGGTATAACTGGCCATATTACAATTTGTGTTTACCAGGTATTCCAGATCTATTTGTGAAGTAAGACGAGGGAGGGTACAGGCAAGCCTTACCTGATGTCTGATTACACGATTAGGTTCTATATTCGGATTGCCCACGGTCCATTCCATTGAGTTCTGACGAATCTTCGTATCACTGATCATAGCAACCTGAGAGATATGCTGGTAGACTTCAAAACCATATCTCAAACTTAACGGTTTTAAGATAGAGTAAGTCAAAGTGGCTTTCGGTCGGAACATCCAGAAATGATAATGGTATGTTCCCTGAGAATAACGTGCATCGCTCGCTCCTAGACCTGCAACATAACTGAGATTTTTAATATGTCCCTTCAGTTCTCCAAACAGATAGAGATTACTGTTATGCATGTAGTTCGCAGATTCCACATCACCGCTATAGATATTTCGTGTATATTTGACCAAATGCTGTAAGCCAAAAGAAACCGAGAAAGGTTTTAGTCGGTTTTCATAAATGGCTTCTGACATCAGCGACCATGTATGACCTCCAACATGATATTCATAATCAGACCCTTCATTATTAAAATCATGCTTACGGGTAGAAATGGAGGTCCCTGTAACATTGGCCGTTATAGACTGATGCTTAGCCAACTGATGATAGAAATAAAGATCGAGAACAGGAGAAAAGCTCCGATTCCTGTCCATCACCATAGCCTCATAATTCTGTGTACCATCAATGATCTGACGATCATTAAAACTACCTGGGATTATGGGTAAAATCACCGGAGAGCGTTACCTGAAAGACATAAGAAGCAGAATCAGCCAGATTATATTTCAGTTCGATATCATTACAGAATCTGCGATCACGCATTTGCAAATCCTCTCTTGAGATCTTATAATGCGTACCATCATTCAACAGATAGTCAGCTTCTTCCTTATTCCTCACACCATTAAAATCCTGATAGGAGAAATCATAGACAAGACCGAACTCCGAATTTTTATGGTTCAGTCTGGCATAGACAGAATGGTCTCCATCCCAAGTCAGTCACTGAATTTGTCAGTTCTGTTCCTACTGTATAACCGGAATTACTACGGCTGGTCCTGATATTGATGACATAAGCGATCCCTTCACCATACCTCACTCCTGGATTATCAATAAAATCAATATTTCTGATGCATTTGGGATTTAAAGCCAGCAAGTCTTCCTTAGAAGCTAATGCGCCGTTGAGACGTAATTGAACCTCACCTTTATTACTTAAAGAATTAATGGTATGCATCACCACATCCACCCGAATATCCGGCAGTGACAATTTGCCAAGCAGACTATAGCCATTAGTCGAACTCTGCTTTTGGGCCTCAGAAGGCAGGAACAATTTACCATCGGCCTTGTTCACTACCTTTGCCGCCTCCACTTTTACCTCATCCAACTGTATCTCTTTCTGTTTCTGGGCAACAGTAGGTAAGGCCAAGATAACCACCACTAAAATCAAACCTATTCTTTTCATCTTTACTTGTTTTTTGAGGCAAAGGTAAAAGGAGTAAAACATAATGGCAAAAAAAGAACCTGACATCTGTCTGACATTTAAAAGTCAGGAACTGATAAGGACCTGAACCTATCTGTCCTATTCTTTTCTGAATAAACACACACAGCTATGTATCATACTGAATACTCAACTAAAAAAATCATCATTTTAGAGTATTGCCTATATCGCCATATAACAATACCTTTGCAAAAAATCAAGAACTTTGTTTATTTATGCAAATTACTAAATTCACGTTATACTAACTCCTAAAACGAAATAAAGAAGTTTTACGAAACTTAAATACTAATATACGAGATAAATTAACGATTTATGAATCAAAAAATGTTTTAATCTATATGTTTTCTTGTTTAAGTTGATTACACAAACAAGATATTTACGTTATTCTATATAATATATTTATAAAAATAAATAAAATTCTGTTTTTCAACAAATTTGCGTCAAAATTATATTCAGAACATGTCAAAGAGAGATTTAATCAGGGATTTAATAACCATTTTGCTAAGTATTTTATTTTCTATTAGAATCAGCGCGCAAGATGCAGTAACTACATTAATTGGCTATATACAAGATGATCATAAGCAACCCTTGATTGGTGCTTGTGTACGGATTGAAGGTACCAATTGCAGAGCAGTAACAGATGCAGATGGCAGATATGCCATTAAAGGCAACTGGGGACAAAATGCAAAACTTTCCGTATCCTGTATTGGATATACCAACAAATCCGTATTTATTAATAATAAGGCAAAACTAGACATTATTATGGCAGAAGATGCCAAGCAGATAGATGAAGTCGTTGTAAAAGCCAAGACCAATATTAATGCCATTGATATCCGAGGCATTGGCGGTCAAGTTCAATCTATGGACATGAAACGAATTGAAGCAAAGCCTATGATAGACTTTGCACTTTCTCTACAGGGACAAGTTCCCGGACTTGTAGTCATCAATTCCGGTGAACTTGGCACCGATCCAAAAATTCGTATTCGTGGTAATTCATCTTTAAGAAAAGGCAATGCTACAAATGAGCCTTTATATGTAATGGACGGGCAAGTCATCTCTTCAGAAACCTTCTATAACCTAAATCCAGAAGATATAAAAGATATTAAGGTATTAAAGGACGCTGCTGCCTGTGCACTTTATGGCGTAAAGGCAGCCAATGGGGTATTGGAAATCACTTCTCAGCGTGGCTACCAAGGTAAACCTACAGTAAGTTACAGCATGAACGTAGGTATGACTGCCAGAGGCCGAAGAGGCATCAAGATGATGGACTCTAACGAAAAACTTGAATTGGAAAGATTACTACAAAATTCAGAAACACCAGGTTATAGATATAGTGAAGATTACTACAGGAAATACTACGCCAATGACCCTAATCTGACAAATCTGATAGCAGAAGGCAAAACCAAACTTGACCAACTACGGAGTATTAACACGGATTGGTTCAAGACACTATTACATAACAATCTTTATCACCGTCATAACTTAAGTATAAAAGGTGGCAACAACCAGACCACTTATTATATTTCAGGTAATTATTCTTACCAGGGTGGCAGAATAGAAGGCAATGACAAACAGCGCATGGGCTTGAGATTAAATCTAGACCAAAGGTTAGGCAAAATCGGGTATTTCATGTTAAGTATAAATGGAAACTATGAAAAGGCCAAGACTGGCAATGGAACGAGCAATGACCCGACAGCCCTAATTTACCAATTAAACCCTTATGAGCAGAAGACTGGCGAACTATGGTCATTCCCGGGACAGACCTATTCAGATCTTATGCATCAATATCAAGCCGAATCAAGCGACAAGAATGCAGGAATCACTGCATCATTGACCCTTACCCCTTTGGATGGCCTGGACATAGCAGCCGTAACAGGCTTGGATTTTCTCCTTGACGAAGGACATCAGTTCACGCCTTCTACAGCCTATTCAGAAATGCACGGAGGTGTTCCTGAAATAGAAAGAGGCATCTATTCCAAATACAAGAATACTACCAGCAATATCACTTCAAACATTCGGGTTACCTATAATCACACCTTTGCCGAAAAACATGATTTGACAATTGGTGCCAATATGGATTATTATCTTACAAACATAGATGACGAATTGATGAAAGGTTATGGCGTGGGAGAGCTCAACTCTGCAGCAGCCATCAACCAATCTCTGAATGGAAACAGAAAGCCTTATGTAAGTGCCCCAAGAGATAAAAATGCACAAGTTGGTTACGGTCTTGTTGCCGGTTATACCTATAATAATTTGTATGATTTATATGCAACCTGTAAACACGATGGTTCCTCTATTCTCCCAAAAGACAAAAGATGGAACAGCGCATGGGCCGTTGGAATAGGATGGACACCCAGCAACTATGGATTTCTAAAAGGCAATAAAGTACTTACACAATTAAACTTGAAAGCTTCTTATGGCGTAACAGCCAATCTGAACGGTGTATCCGTTTCTTCGACCGTTGCAAGTTTTAAATATTCCACATCAAGTTATGAAAATCAACGTCCGTTGGAATTCGTATCATTATACAACAGTGACCTCGTTCCTGAACAAAACAAGAATCTAGATATGGGCATAAGTTTTGGCCTTTGGAATCGTCTGTCATTTGATTTCAGTTGGTACAACAGGAAAACAGAAGATGCACTTCTGGATGTACCAATCCCATCATCTACAGGTTATACGACACTGATGAGAAACATCGGAGTCCTTCAAAATCAAGGTGTTGAGTTAAATTTCAATGCAAAGATTTTAGACTCATATAACTGGCATTTCAGTATTGGCGGTAATTTAGCATACAATAACAACAAAGTACTCAATCTCTATTATACTGACAAGATTTATAGTACAGAAGATGCTTTGGTTCCTGACTACGAGGTTGGAAAGAGTTATGACATATTATATGGGCCAAAATCACTCGGAATAAACCCGTTAACAGGTTATCCTGTATTCAGTACGCCAAATGGTGAAAAACAAGCTACAGAAGTATTGACAAAAGATGATGTTGTAGCTCTTGGACACATGACCCCACCCTATACCGGAAGTCTTTACTTAAGTTGCACCTACAAGACCTTGGAGTTAGACATGGATTTCTATTATGTACATGGTGGCATTCAACGATTTAATTATTCGTATGTACGTAACAAGGATAAAGCTAACCAAAATGCCGTTCATGGTCAGACTGAAAAGATGTGGTTCAAACAAGGAGATGAGTATAAGACTTATTGGACCCCATTTTATACCTCAAGTACTGCAGAAGAGAACATTGCGCTTTATCCCAATTCAAGAACCATAGGAAAAAGCGATTACATCAAACTCTCAATGCTCTCACTGAAATACCGTATCCCATCAAAATGGATGAGCAAGCATTTACCTTTCATCCAATATGCCACTATTGGTCTACAAGGCAGTAATCTCTTTACCTGGACAAACTACAATGAAAGTGACCCTGAAAGCGGTCAATTGGCTGGTACTACCCAACCGATATATACCTTTAATTTAAATCTGACATTCTAAATCTAAAGTAAAGGAAAAATATTATGTTTAGAAAGAAAATTCTCAACGGTCTTTGCTTAGCAACAATGACGGTAACATTCTGTGCATGTTCTATTAATGTTCCACCTCCAGATTTATATTCTGATCCCAATGCCATCAATAGCATCAAATCAGCACGTTCCTTGCTTACATCATGCTATCTGCTATATCCACATTATGAATACGAGCTTTCAACCATAGGGAATGATTTCTGCCTGACAAATCTTTCAGGGAAAGATGTTGAACAGCAAAATCTTTATCTATGGCAAGATAACACCTTAAGCAATTTCGCTTCCGAAAGTTGGTTAGCTTACTACAACTGCATTGCCAACTGTGATATACTCCTGGACCGACTACCAAATGTAAAGTTGGAACAATCTTCTGATTCGACAATGCTCAATGATATAAAAGCAGAAGGAAAAACTCTCAAAGCAATGGCATATTTTGACATTCTTCGACTCTATCTCTTCTGCTTATGACAATACGACGGATCAGGCGGGCATGATCATCAAAACAAAAACGGGCGTTGAGGACAAAGCTCGTTCAAGTAAGACTGAAAGTGTCAATTATATCAAAGGGTTACTTTCTGAAGCAGCAACTGTTAACAACGCCCCTACTTCCAACGGATGGTTATCCCAGAAGGCAGCCATCTATCTGCTGGCAGAAGTCAGTCTATATGAAGGTAATTATGAAAATGCCGCAAAATATGCCCAGCAACTCATAGACGTTTGTGATGCCAGTTACATAGACAAGAACAATTATGAGAGAATCTGGGACAATCCTTCTTATGCCGGTAGGATATTCGCTTTCAACACTAATTTATCTTATTATGCCACCATCCAGTATAGTGATGAAGGAGATTATTTTGCCGTAAATCCGGACTTCACTTATTCGGATAATGACGGCAGAAAGAACTGGGCTATTTATCCCAAAACCATCTCTGGCATAAATCACAACTTACTGGGCAAATACAATAAAACGAACAAAGAAAACGGGACCATATCATATATCAATCGTATGCGTTATGCCGGGGCTTACTTTATCGCAGCCGAAGCCTATGCTCGATTAAAGAAGGATAATATAGCAATTAAAACCATTAATACCTACCTCAATGCAGAAGGGGCCAATCCTTTAAGTGAGGATCTGACAGGGGATGAGCTCATTCAGAGTATCCTTAAAGAAAAATACAAGGAATTTGTTGGTGAGGGTCAAAATTACTTTGATCTTAAGCGTACACACGCTGAGACTCTCCCCCGCTATGCTGCCTGGGGGAACTCAACGAGATCAACCATTCAGTCAACTGATTACCGATGGACATTCCCTATCCCAGCCTCAGAATACCGTTATAATAATGCTGTAACTCAGAATAATGGATGGCCCATTAACAAGAACTAGATTTATAGGCTAAATATACGGAACAACTTCTGAACACACCAGACGATATTGATAGGTAAAAAGATTCTGGAAGCAAATATCCATTCATCAAATGACATTTAAGTTTAATCATTCATTTATCAAGAGATATTCGACTACTATTATCTCAACTGCACAGAAAAAACAAGTAAATTAAGAAAAAGGATGTATTGAAAATAACCAGCGAATGAAAAGAGTTGGCTGACATACTAATCCGAAACGACATCTTATCAAAATCAGAAAACAGACATTTAATAATAGACTCAATAAATTTATAAAAGAGAATTATGAAAACATCAAAGTTAACACTTATGCTTTTCCTTGCCTTAATCGGACTGGCATCTTGCAGCAGCAATTCCGACAATTCTGAGCAAATGACAAACTACGTAACTTTAGCTGTCAATGGTGAAAGTGCAATGACAGAAGACTACACAAAAGGGATTGACATAACACTTACACTTGCTTACTCTTTAGATAAGGATGCTACGGTTAATCTCACACTCTCAGGAGATGACAAAGGTGCTGTAAAACTCAGCCAGAACCAAGTAACTTTTCCTGCAGGTCAGAAAACTGCAACTGTAAAGGTACTTTCAAATAATCTGAACATACTCGGAGCTCAAGAGGTAGTTTATGTCAAGATCGCATCTTGTTCTGAAAATAACATGCACCCCATTTCAAATGAAGGCGCAGCTATTACGGTAAAGCCTAATACTGCTGTCCCAGAACTTACAGCAGAGCAACTCAAATTGATCGAAGGTTACAAAACAAATCTTGGCATTGACCTGACAAAGGTATTAGGTATGGTAGATGTAAAGACCACAATTACCTATGGCAATGATGACAAGGGTGCAGAAAACAATGGTAATGATACCCGCACCATCGATGGTCAGTCAATCATTACCTTGAGTGAAAACGCAACATCTGAAAAGCCTGTACTAAAGATGGTTACGAATCCAATGGGGTTGGAGTCTTTCATGTATGAGAAACTTTTACGTTGTACAACTAAGGACCCAGATGGATATTTTTCCGCTGACCCGATTTCTGCCGCTCTTACAAATATCGTAAGCTATAACGAGAGTACAGAAACCTTCACTTCATCCCTTGACAATATTACTTTGAATAATGATGGGACACTAAACTTTACGAAAGCTACTAGCAATGGAGATGGTACGACAATAACCAAAGTTCCTTTCAGTTATAACTACTCAGTATGGACAAGACTTAGTGAGATGGCCAAGGCAGGAAAAACGGTCAATATATCTGAAGGTAAAAATACTGTCGAATATTCCATTCAGGATCTTATTAACCAATACAACACTTTCAATCCATCATACTATCTTGGAAACAGTGATGTATCCAAAGACGCTTATGGAGCAAAACTCAGTAACTTTACTACACCAAATGCAAAATATGATTTTAACAAGGGTATAATGTCCTTCAATTTTTCCTGGGACTATGGTTCCGGAATGATCCTTAGTGACTATATAAAAATCAACGTGAACTACACTATGCATAAGTAATCAACAGATGACGACATTGAATAAAAAGAGATTAGTCACAGCAGTTTTTTTGCTAATATCTATACTCAATATTGGAGCCAAAAACATCAAGTCTATCAGCCTTCCCCCTTCTACAAGGGAAGGCTTTTTGCCTAATGGCTTACATTATATTATCAAGAACAATAACCTTCCACGACATAATGTAGAATGCAGACTGGTAATGAATGTAGGTTCCATAGATGAAAACGAAAACCAGAAAGGTGTAGCACATTTTCTGGAACACATGGCTTTTAATGGGTCAAAACATTTCCCCGGCAAAAATCTAGTTGACTTTTTTGAAAGGCAAGGCATGAAATATGGACGTGACATCAATGCCTTTACCGGCTTTGACCGTACTATTTTCTGGTTTACGATGCCTATTGACAAACACACGACGAATATAGTTGATTCTACCTTTCTTGCTATTGGTGATATTCTCAGCAATCTTACCATCAATTCTGAAAGAGCTAAAAGAGAAAGAGGCATTATTCTGGAAGAACTCCGAGGCTACAGTACCCACGACGATTTTTATGGCCTGAAAATTGGCAAAGGCAAATATGCACAACACATGCCACTTGGAAGAGCTCAGGATATTACCAATGTCTCTCGATCCACACTTGTGGATTTCTATCATCACTGGTATGCACCAGAACGGGCAACCGTGATCATCGTAGGTAATATTGATCCAAAAGCCACTGAAACCAAAATAAGGAGTATATTATCTTCCGTGCCTGCTAAAAAAATAAAAAAAGCTACTATTTATCCGTTAATATATGATTCAGGCTTAGCTACCATGTCTATTACTGATAGTCTGGAGAAACAGATAAAGATGGACTTTATTATTCCACATCAGACCATCTTGTCAAGTGATTTAAACCATGTGGTGAGAAAGATGAGAAATGATATGCTCGTCAGTATGCTGGAACAGCGCATTTCCGCACACCATATCCATGCCATGGTATCAGATGCATGGTACTTAGCTGATAAAAATCACCTGTCCTTCACTTTTGAGAATGCCTCAGCGGATACACTGCTGGCTCAGGTGACAAACATTGCTGATGAACTCAAATTCCTAGCAAAAAAAGGACCTGAAAAAGATGAACTTTCATGGGCTATCAGTAATAAACTTCTGAAGATAAAAGCTGATCCTACCGATAAGATGTCAAGTGGATGGTGTGATGATTTTATAGACTATACTGTTTTAGGTGATAAGCACATCTATGACCAACATGAAATCCAGACCATCAAAGAAGAAATAAAGAAGACCTCAGCCAAAGACATCAGACTCTTAGCCAAAGATATTCTCGATGCGTCCAAGGAAACCATATTGGTAGGAATAAGAGATATTCCTTCTACTCATACGCCTATTAATAGAACAACCATCTTAAAGGCATGGAATAAAGGAAACGCCTATAAGGCTTTGTCCTTTGTTAAACCAAAGGAAATCGAAGAAGAAAAAGAGGCAACAGTTAATATCCCAGCTATTCTTAAGGTAGCTCATCCTTATAATGCTAATGTCATTACATCAAAAAAACATTATGATGAATTAGGACTTGATGAAGTAAAACTTGCCAATGGAGCTACTATCCTGCTACGTCCGACCTTTGCAGAAGGACATAGTTTGAGCATTACAGCCATCGCCAGAGGAGGCGTAGGAGATGTTCCTGACAGTCTTTATAATCATCTTAAGGATGCTATAGGATATGTAGATATGGGTGGCATAGCAACTATCAATCAGGATACCTTGACAGATGTGATGGCTAACAAGCAACTGATGATGAACATAGGTATGGAAAACTACTGGCATCAAGCAATGGTTACTGCTTTTACTGAAGATGCACAGGAAGTAATGAACTTACTTTATGAGAAAATGAATCATCCTGGCAAGGATTATGAAGGATTCAAGACCAGCAAGCAAGAGGAACTTGATGCTTATGGCCATGAAGACATTCTGTCACAGATGATGAAAAGAGATCAGAGTAGGGTCATCGATAATAAAATAGACTCACTCTTAGGTAACAATACTGTTGCTGCTCAGTATATCCCATATACCAAAAAAGATATAGAGAATCTCAATCTGGATGATATGACAGCTTTTTACAAAAGGGCCTATACAGATCCTTCACAATTAAGGCTTATCATAACTGGCAACTTTAACACCGATAGCATTTGCAAGATAGCAGTTGCAACCTTCGCAAGAATGAAGAAACCAGCCAATCCTCTTAATCTGGATACAACAGCATTCAGACTGCCAGATAAATCCATTGTGATGAAATTTCCTAACGAGGACCCCACACAAACCATTTGTAACTGCATCTTTACAAACAATTATAAACCATGCCTGAAGAATACTCTCCTTTTCAAGCTCATGAGAGATGTTATTGAGAACCGTCTACTCAGTATCTTACGAGAGAAAGATAATATGGTCTATTCACCCTTTGCCGATGTTCAATATCATGGCGTACCACAGGAAACCAGTTTCTTCCGCCTATATATTGATGTTAAAAACGAGAACTTCAATAAAATGATGAATGAACTGAAAGGCATAATCAATAAACTTCGTACTATACCTGTAAAGAGTGATGAACTCAACAAGATAAAACGTTCTTTCATCGTAACCAAACGCCAGGCTTTAACAGATGTGGCTCCAACCGAATGGAAAAATGCACTTACCGAACTCATAAAAAATGGAGAAACTATAGAAGACTACAATAATTATGATGATATCCTCTATGCTATTACACCAAAAGATGTAATGGAAGGATTCCGTAAATATATAGATTTTAACAAACTTATCCTATTATATCAGAAAAAATGAGAAAACTATTTTGTACCCTATTTTTACTACTCTTGGCAATAGTAAATGTTCATGCACAGAATTCGCCAGAGACGTATCGCCTCTATGATGCCAAAGGCAAAGCTATAAGTTATGAAAAGATGATTAATGAATTAGCAAAGGAAGACGTGGTGTTCTTTGGAGAAATGCACAACTGCCCGATAACTCATTGGCTGGAATATAAGGTATTAGAATCTCTCTATAAAGCACATAAAGGCAATCTTGACGTGGGAATGGAGATGTTCGAAACTGATAACCAACTTATTATTGACGAATATTTAAAAGGAATGATCAAGGCCTCGCAATTTGAGGATGAATGCCGATTATGGCCTAACTATTCCACCGATTACAAACCTATCGTAGACTTTGTAGACGAACATCACTTACGTCTGATAGCTACCAATGTACCACGTAGATATGCCAATATTGTAAAGTTTCATGGGCTTGCATATCTCGATTCACTGTCAGCGGAAGCCAAAACTTATATGCCAAAACTTCCTATTCCCTATAAGACTAATGAGCAAGCCGATCAGGCATTTAGTCTGATGGCCATGATGGGGAAGACCAAAAACACCAATCCGAAATTCCTTGGGCAGTCGCAAGGCTTGAAAGACGCTACTATGGCATGGTTCATTGCCAAAAACATGAAAAGGCCTTTTATTCACTTCAATGGTAATTACCACACCGACGCCAACGACGGTATCATCAGATATTTAAAGATATACCGTCCAAATACAAGGATCAAGACTATCTACAGTGTCAAACAAGAAAATATCAACAAATTAGACAGCACCTATCTTGGTCATGGTGATTATTACATCTGTATTCCGGAAGATATGGTAACGACATATTAAGTAAATCATTACTCTACTTTTATACTTAGTACTGTTCTCAAGAACACACTATATATAAAAATTCCCTTGTCCCGTATTCAGGCTTGATTCCAGAATACAAGGCAAGGGAATTCTTATTTTGAAAGGATCACTTGTTGATAAAATAAAGAATAATGCAGAATATGGACAAAAAAACATTATATATTTCAAAAAATTATAAATATATTTGTAGTCAGTTCCTAAATTAAATATTATACGTATGAAAAAGTACAGATTATTTATCTCTGCCATTATGCTTATGTCCGCATCCATGATGATGGCACAGTCAAAAGTGTATCTTACTCGTGAAATTACTCCGGAATCTCTGGTTAAGATCTATGAGGCTTTGGGCGTGAAAGCTTCCGGACGTGTAGCCGTAAAGATCAGCACCGGTGAAGGTCCTAACCCTAACTATCTCAAACCAACACTGATCCGCAACCTCGTGGACTCCGTCCATGGTACTATCGTAGAATGCCGCACAGCTTACCCCGGCGACCGCATGAAGACTAAGGACCATTGGAATGTTATCCATGAGCATGGTTTCGACTCCCTCTTCGCCGTTGACCTGATGGACGAATACGACGAAATACGCATCCCCATAAAGGATCATACACACCTCAACTATGATATAGTGGGTGGCCATTTAGCCAACTATGATTTTCTGGTATGCCTCAGCCATTTTAAGGGTCATCCAATGGGCGGCTTCGGAGGTGCACTGAAAAATCTGAGTATCGGATGTGCCAGCCGTAACGGAAAAGCCTACATTCATTCTGCAGGGAAGGTACAGAGCCCTGACAGTCTCTGGAGAAATCTCGGAGAACAGGATGACTTCCTTGAAAGCATGGCAGCTGCCGCTCAGAGTGTTGTCGACTATTTCAAGGCTGAACGCGGTGTCATTTACATCAATGTAATGAATAATATGTCCATCGACTGCGACTGTGTGGCTCATCCGGCAACTGTAAAACTGAAGGACTATGGTATCCTCGCCAGTACTGATCCCGTAGCTCTCGACCAGGCTTGTGTGGATATTATCAAACAGGAGAAAGTAACAACTGGAAATGATCCTACAGACATGCTCAAGCGTATTGATAAACAACACGGTACACATATCATTGACTGGGCAGAGAAGATCGGTTTGGGAAGCAAGAAGTATCAGATTATTAATATCGACCAGAGATAGTCCTCATGAGAAATGTCAAGAGGACTATAGTGCTGTCTATTCTAATCAGTTGTATATCCATAATCTATGGTGCTGAACCATCAGATTCTATCCATCATCTTAACAATGTTGTCGTAACTGGAACAAGAAATGCTACAGATGTCCGTCATCTCCCTTTTACGGTAGATGTCATCGGACGGGAAAAATTGACAGAGAATCACCGAATGAGTATCCTCCCTACTCTTACGGAACAGATACCGGGACTCTTTGTCACATCACGGAGTATGCTGGGCTATGGGGTATCCACCAATGCAGCCGGCAGTATCAGTCTACGTGGTATCAGCGGCAGTAATGGACAAATGATGGTACTTATTGACGGACATCCACAATACCAAGGGATCTACGGACATCCTATTTCGGACAGTTATCAAACCTTAATGGTCGACCATATCGAGGTAATCCATGGTCCCGCATCTATGCTCTATGGCAGTAACGCCATGGGCGGTGTGATTAATATCATCACCCGTGGCATGCACAGGAGTGGTGTAAAGACAAACGTAAATCTTAGTGCAGGAAGCTATGGTACCTTCCAATCAGAAATAAGCAACCAAGTCCGCTCAGGGAAATTCTCTTCTACTGTGGCAGCTAACTACGAGCGTAGTGATAACCAGCGTCCCAATATGGGATTTGAACAATACAGTGGATACGTAAAACTCGGTTATAACCTTTCTTCCTATTGGAATCTGAATATGAACGCCAACATAACTCACTTCAATGCTTCCAATCCAGGGATCGAGAGCCAGCCGCTCTTCGATGCCCGACAGTGGATTACACGTGGAGAAGTAAGCATGGTTTTGGAAAACCATTACAGAAGAACTAGTGGCGGTATTAGCATTTACAGCAACTTCGGCCGACATAAGGTCAATGATGGAACAAAAAACATCCAACAGCCGCAATCGCGCTATTTCCGGTCCAAGGATGCACTCTCTGGTATAAGCCTTTACCAAAGTGTAAATCTCTTCTCAGGTAATCGTGTCACCATCGGTTTTGACTGGCAAAACATCTATGGGAAAGTTTATTATACCTCTATCAAGACTGGTAAAACCATTGACACACCCAACAAGCAAAGTGGCCATAGCCATCCGAATGAGGTGGCAGGATATACAGACTTCCGACAGGACCTTACTTCCTGGTTGACTGTCGACGCCGGTATCCGTCTGGACCATCATTCTATTACAGGATCAAAATGGGTACCACAAGGTGGCATTGTTGTCCGTCCAATGGAAAACGGCGAACTCAAAGCTATGGTCAGCAAAGGATTCCGTAATCCGACAATGCGTGAGATGTACCTCTATCCGCCATCGAATACTGACCTTAAACCGGAACAGCTCATGCAGTATGAACTATCTTGGAAACATCGCATTGGAGAAATTTTCACCTATGGACTTAATCTTTTTTATATCAAAGGTGACAACATGATAGAAACTGTAAGCGTGGACGGCCGCCCTCGCAACGTCAATACAGGTAAAATAGAAAATACAGGGGCTGAACTTTCTGTATTTTGGCGCATCAGCAACCATTGGGATGTGAATACTAACCACAGTATATTACACATGAGCAATCCCGTCCTTGCTGCACCAGAATATAAAGGATATCTTGGAGGTGATTACCAGAAAGACAAATGGAGCGTCCATGCCGGACTCATGCAGATAGCCGGACTCTATACAGTTACAGGAAAAAATGCCAAGAAGGAAAATGTCACATTACTCAACATGACGACAGAATACCAACTATTAAAATCAACTCGTCTATGGGTTCGCGGTGAGAACCTTTTGGCACAGCATTATGAAGTTATTGACGGTTTCCCCATGCCAAAAGCAACCTTCATGGGAGGTATTACAGTTATATTCTGAGACACAAAAAAAGTCTATAAGAAGAGATCATATAGTCAGCTATAGAACAAACTATATATAATCACTCTTTTTGGAAAAAAATCTTAGCGGTAGGATATTACAATCCTACCGTGATGACATATTCGCTCATAAAACTTGATCCGGGCAGAAGTTGGTTCATCAGATCCTTCTTACGAAAATCGCCTTCGTAGCTTACTTCATCATGGATACCATACCAGGGTTCTATACAGATGAAAGGTGCATGCTTTCCTGCAGGACTCCAGATGCCCAAAGCAGGTGCCTTTGTGTCAAGAGTAATAACAGCCTTGCCTGATTCATCCAAAAGCTCAATATGTTGCAGTTGACTATGATCAAAAATCAAGGCATCATCAATAAAATCATCTTCGGTAAAGTGCAAAAGTCCGTGATCCGTCTTCATTGGATGACGACTTTTTGTAATACAACCACCAATATTTCCGAACAGACGTTCAAGCCGTGTCTTATCCACTTTCAACGTTCCTTTCAGCGGTTCACCTTTTTTCGCTCCTGGCACACGAAATGCCGGATGACCGCCTATCTGAAAATAAAGGGTCTGAAGATCCGTATTCTCCACATGCCAAATCACATGAATATGATTGCCATCAAGACGGTAAGTAACGGCCAAATTAAAGTGGAAAGGATATGCTTTCAATGTTTCCTCATTCTCATGAAGTCCATAAGTAATGGAGTTATCGCTTTTCCTGATTACTGTAAACTCACTATCACGGGCAAAACCGTGACGCGTCAAATGATAAATCTTATCATCCAGGCGATAGGTATCTTTCCAGAGTCCACATACAATAGGAAAAAGAATTGGAGAATGACGATTCCAATAATCATTGTCTCCATCCCATAGATATTCCTGTCCATTTACATCCCTGATATTCTGAAGTTCGGCTCCTAAAGAAGACACGCACACTGTGAGTTTGTCATTTTTGATTTGTTCCATATTTCATCATTTAAGACTGCTCCACAAATATAGCACTTTTATTTTAAATGAAAAAACATCTATGAGAATAAAACTACAATTTCAGCTGATATTGGTCTTCAAGTACACAAATAGAAAAAACTGATTTCAAGAACATTGTCCTAGAAACAAAAAATCGGATAAGGATTACTCCCCCCCGACATCTAAGGTTTCCGCCTCCCGGCGTTCACCTTTCTCAACATAAACTCTTTTTTGATAATCCTGAACTACTTACAATCTCATTATCCCTAACCAATCTTTATTTCTACCTTATCACTAACACCTAAAAAACAATCTTAATTTAACTTTACCTTAACCTAATACCTTGTTTCAATCCTGAATCTCTCTTTTTTACCTCAACTAATACCAAACAATCTTTAAACCTTCATTTTACCTATTGATAATGCAAAGGTAATCATTGTGTACGAACACACCAAATGTTTTCAGTATTTTTTGCATAAATAAATCATGATTTTGATTTAAATCAAGAGAAAGCCTCTCTCTATAAGATTAGTTAACCTTTGTAATGCCCATAAACCCTATTTCCATACAAAACTTAAGAAAAATATTAAAACCCGACTAAACCTGCCAACTTTTTATTATTTTTGCTATTGAACAGAAACAATATCATCTTTGATACCTTTACCACCTTTTATATCACATCACATAAATAAGTATTAAGACATCTATTAAGGAATACACCTATTTATATATAAGAAGTCCAAAGTCAGATTTCACCCCGATAAGGAAAAACCATAAATAAAAATACAAACGAAAGTTAAAGATTTGGCTCTTCAGTTAGATTTAATTAACTTTGCAAAACTTACGGAAAAAAAGATATGAAAACAGTCTTCATCGCCGGTCCCTGCGTTATCGAATCTATGGAACTTCTGGAAACTGTAGCAAAGGAACTCGTGAGAATCAATCGTCAATTAGGTACAGATATCATCTTCAAGGCCTCTTTTGACAAGGCCAACCGTACTTCAATTCATTCTTTTCGAGGTCCCGGCTTAGATCGTGGACTTCAGATGCTTTCTGACATTAAAGAAAAGTACGGACTTCGGATAACTACAGATATTCATGAAAGTTATCAAGCTGCTCCTGTAGGTGAGGTATGTGATGTAATCCAAATACCTGCCTTCTTATGTCGGCAAACCGATCTTCTGGCGGCTGCAGCACATACGGGAAAAATCGTGAACATCAAAAAAGCCCAGTTTCTGAGTGGCCGTGATATGCGTTACGCCGTAGAAAAGGCTCAGGATAGTGGTGCTGGAGAAGTTTGGCTGACAGAAAGAGGCAATAGTTTCGGATACAACAATCTGATAGTAGACTTCCGCAATATCCCAGATATGAAAGAAATCGTACCTACTGTCATCATGGACTGTACACACAGCGTACAACGTCCAAGCGCTGGAGAGGGCAAAACGATCGGAGACAGAAAATTTGTCCCTTGTATGGCTCTGGCAGCAAAAGCTTTTGGCTCTACAGGTTACTTCTTTGAGGTTCACCCTGATCCGGACAAGGGTCTTAGTGATGCTGCCAATATGCTGGAACTTGACAAACTGGAAGGAATCATCAGGCAACTTCTTTCCTGAGGTCCGACATCTAAATCATTCACTTCAATCATCCACTCAACTCTGTCTCTGATAAGATCAGAAAATCATGACCACAACAATCATAAAAGAAAAAATACAAAATGTCCGCCGCGTCGGTGAACAATGCCTCCGGGACGAAGCACAGGCTATTCTGGATTTAATTCCACACATAGATGATAACTTTGACAAAGCCGTAGACATGATGTACCACTGTAAAGGAAAAGTCATCGTTACAGGTGTAGGCAAAAGTGGCAATATAGGCGCAAAAATCGCGGCTACCCTCGCTTCTACTGGAACCCCGGCCTTCTTTATTAATCCATTGGACATGTATCATGGAGACCTCGGCGTAATGACAGAAGGTGACATCGTCCTGGCCTTGTCTAATAGCGGTCAGACCGATGAATTGTTACGTTTTATCCCAATGGTCCTGCACATGAATATTCCTATTATTGCCATGAGCGGAAATGTCAATTCTCTTTTAGCCAAATATTCCACTATTCATATTCTGGTCAGTGTAAAGAAGGAAGCCTGTCCGCTGAATCTTGTCCCTACCAGCAGTACTACTGCAGCGTTGGCTATAGGTGATGCCCTGGCCGTTGCACTCATGGAGGTCCGCGACTTCAAGCCACATGATTTCGCACAATTTCATCCGGGCGGAGAACTGGGGAAGCGCCTCTTGACTACCGCTGAAGATGTAATGAGAACAACTGATATGCCCATTATTCCAAAAGAAACGCACTTGGGTGAAGCGATCATTCATGTCAGTAAAGGCAAACTTGGACTAGGAGTCTCCGTTAATAAAGAGGGAAAGGTCATCGGACTAATTACTGATGGAGATATACGCCGGGCTATGGAACGTTGGCAAGCAAAATTTTTTGATCATACCGTAAGCGATATTATGACACGCGAGCCAAAAACGGTTTCACCAAATACAAAAGTCGTACAAATTCAGGGAATCATGAACAATAATAAGATTCACACGGTATTAGTAGTTGACAAGGACAAGCATCTTTTAGGAGTCGTAGACCACTATGCCTGTATGATTTAAAAGGTACTTAACAAACAACAGGAGAATTTACTGATGACCCATATATAAATACGAATCATCCAATAATGAAATATCTAAAAACTTTTCTTCTCTTTCTTTTTTCTTTACTGTGCGTGACAGCCAACGCAGAATGGGAAGAGTCTTTAAGCAAGTACAATACTGATTCTCTCTATCACACAGAGACGGCAGATTCGCTGCTTGCAAATACACTGCGCTTGCATGGCATCAAATTTACACATAATAATTCCGTAGTCCTTCTAGAAACCGGACAGGAAAAATTCGATGACTTGTTCAAAGCTATCCGGGATGCCAAAAGCAGTATACACATGGAATATTTCAATTTCCGAAACGACTCCATCACTCGTGTATTGATCGGACTTCTGGCAGAAAAAGTAAAACAAGGCGTAGAAGTCCGACTTCTTTTTGATGGATTCGGCAACTGCTCCAATAACAAGCCACTCAGGAAGAAGCATATTGATATTATCCGTAAATTGGGAATCGAAATTTATGAATATAGACCTGTTTGTTTCCCGTGGGTAAATGCCATCTTCAATCGTGACCACCGAAAGATCGTCGTTATCGATGGGAAAATAGCCTATACAGGAGGAATGAATGTAGCCGACTACTATATTAAAGGCAAACTGAAGATCGGCTCCTGGCATGACATGCACTGCCGCATTGACGGTGATGCGGTAAACACATTGCAATCCATTTTTCTAAGAATGTGGAATAAAGTGAGTCATGAAAACATACATGGATGGAAATACTACAGAGGAGGCATACCTGCTGACTATTTCACGGATCTAAAACCAGACACCACTCCTACACGCTATCAGAAAATGGTGGGCATCATCAATCGTGAACCGCATACCAGCAATGATATTATCCGCGTGTTTTATCTCAATGCAATCAATGATGCTCATGACAGCATCAAGATCATCAACCCCTACTTCACATTGAGTCACAAACTAGTCAAAGCTTTGGAAGGTGCGGTGAAAAGAGGTGTAAAGGTAGAAATCATGCTTTCCACAAAATGTGATGTCCCTTTGACACCGGATTGCGGATTCTACAATGCACATCTGTTGATGGAACATGGCTGCAAGATTTGGATGTATACAGCTGGTTTTCATCATACAAAGATTATTATGATAGACGGCCGTATCTGTACTGTTGGCTCAGCTAACCTAGACTCTCGCAGCCTTCGTTGGGACTATGAGGACAACGCTGTCATCCTGGACAAATACACGACTCAGCAACTCTGCGACCTTTTCGACAGAGAAAAGAAGCAGAGTTTCCTCCTCACAGAGGAGAAATGGAAAGAATGGCGCACACCATGGCAACGCTTTAGCGGTGCTTTTGCCAAGCTGCTCTCACCCTTCCTCTGATTTGCAGAAAACCAGGGATTCCGACTACCCGACTACTTCTTTCTTCAGAAAGAAATAAATATTTTGCATGATTTCCGGAATGCTCTTTCTATATCTTATCGAAAAAAATAATCAAGCATCTATTAGCATAGGAAAGATAAAAAAGATCATGATGTATAAATTGAAAAGAAATGGAAGATAATAAAAATTCTATTCTCATGTCCATGATGAAAGGACGACCAAAACTTGCCATTATCGACCCTAACACGCTGGCAGAAATAGGCCTGAAACAGATGTTGCATGACGTTATACCGGCTATGGATATAGAGACCTTCTGTTCTTTCGAAGAACTGAAAGATCATCACCCCGATACTTTCTTTCATTATTTTGTGGCTAATAACATTGTCTTAGCCCATCGCCTTTTTTTCCTAAAAAGACAGCACAAGACCATTGTACTTACGAATTCAACTGATCCAAACACGTGGATGAATGATTTTCATTATGTCTGTGTTAACGTTCCAGAAGAGCAACTGGTCAAGTCACTATTACGTCTCGAACAGTTTGGTCACCCCCACGGCAAGAATCTTCCACCTATGCAACAGACAACAGATTCAAAGATCCTGACTAACCGGGAAATTGAAGTTCTGTCTCTTATTGCACAAGGCTACTTGAACAAAGAAATCGCAGACAAATTGAATATCAGTTTGACCACCGTAATCACACACCGGAAAAACATTCAGGAAAAACTGGGTAAGAAAAGCGCCGCTGCATTAACTATATATGCTGTAATGCATGGATATGTGGATATCAATAAAATCTAAAATATCATCCAACACCTACTATCAGTTTGAGAATATATCCGATAATAAAACTAAGACCGGCGACACTGAAACTAAGAATGGCCATTTCAGTAAAACGCTTACGAAAACTCTCGCCACGTGCCACAGAATAATAGTAATTGAAAGCTGCAATAATCACTAATGCTATTGTCAGCATAAGGAGAAGAGCAATAATTACATTTTTCAGGATCATAAACGGTACTATCAAAGCAACTACCGTCACGAGATAAGCAAAACCAGTATAAACAGCAGCTTTTACTGGCTTTTTATTATCTTTCCCTTCAGACTTTGTTGATAGATATTCAGATGAAGCCATCGATAATGCTGCTGCAATGCCCGTAATACTTCCGGTAAGAGCTATCAGCGTACTATTGTTGAGAGCAAGAGTATATCCAGCAAGTGCACCGGTAAATTCTACCAAGGCATCGTTTAATCCAAGTACTACAGAACCCATATAGTTTAATCGTTCTTCATTGATCATTGCTATAAGTTCGTCTTCATGCTTACTCTCATCAATAGCTATATCGTGAATATCCGGATAATCGGTATATACTTGATATGTCGTCAAGGAATCAATTTCAGATAATTCCATTTTCTTAATGGCAAATGTATTACCGAGTATTTTTGCCATCCAATAAAAAGTATTCACGACCTTTCTATCCGGCTTTACATCAGTATTGGTATAACGCCGTAAAATATTATAGTGTTTTTGCTCCTCATGCATAATACTGATCAAGATGTTCTTGTTCGCCTCATCTTTTTCAGCAGATGCCAACCGCTGATAAACATAAGAAGCTGTCAACTCCCCTCGTTGATAACGAAGAAAATCGGCTCTGTCTTTTTCTAACAGATCCATCATCTACGTATACCTTTGTAATTTATATTTCAAGAAACATAATCAGGCAAGTTAAATTGAGAAAGAATCCCAATACTGTCAAATACAAATTTACAAATAAAATACCGTATAACTCACAAAATCAAAGAATATATCAACTCTTCTATGTAACGATTAATACTGCCCTATTAAATTCGATTTATAAATCATCCAACAAAGCCGTACTCTTGGCATAAGCCGTACTTTTAGCTTCAAAAAAGTCAGTCTTTACCATATTGGCATTAGAATACTGTGAAACCCAATGCATACTATCAGGTTCCTTATGGTTATCCTCAAAAAGATAGCCAAAGCCCAGACTATGCCAGCGCAGATTGCCCAGATACCGAATATAATCTAAAACCATCTGTGTATTCAATCCGGCAATTTCATCACCTATCACATATTGCCCCCACTCTATTTCCTGTCTGACTCCCTCAAGCATCATATCCTGATAAACCTTTACAAGATCATCCACAAAGAGATCTGGCTCTTCCTTTTTCAATTCCAATATGATATTACGAAACAGCCACAAGTGTGTATTTTCATCCCGGTTGATATACCTGATCTCCTGTGCAGACCCAGACATTTTACCATTTCTACTCAAGTTGTAGAAAAACATAAAGCCACTATAAAAATAAATACCTTCCAAGATAAAATTAGCCATCAGGGCCTTCATCAACCTGAATTTATCGCGATGGGCATGAAATTCATTATAGCAATCTCCGATAAATTGATTTCTCCTCAACAGATGGTTATCATTTTTCCATTGGTATAAAATATCATTGCGCTCCTCCGGGCTGCATATTGTATCCAGCATATAACTATAGCTTTGACTGTGGACGCACTCTTGAAAAGTCTGTATATGAAGACACAAGTTTACCTCGTTGGCAGTGATATACTCACTTACTGTGGGCAGGTTATTACTTTGAAGTGAATCCAAAAATACCAAGAAACTCAATATCTTGTTATAAGCCGTACGTTCACAGGTTTCCAACTTAGGATAATCTTTCACATCCTGAGATAAATTGATTTCCTCTGGAATCCAGAAGTTATTCATTGCCTGCCGATACCAATCACTTACCCATTCATACTTAATATTATTGAAATCATTCAAGTTGGTACTGTTCCCTCCTATCATTCTTCTTAACCGCAAATCAGTATCACCACCAGGATTAAAAAGTGTATTCCTTCTCAATTGTTCTGTTTCCATCTTTCGTATACTTTTCATAAAATTTTCTAAGCGGAACAACTCTCGCACTCTTCTACTTCAAGAGACTTGCTCCGTACATAATATAGAGTCTTTACTCCACATTTCCAAGCCAGAAGGTATAGATTCAACACCTGCCGCATGGTATAATTATTAGTGATATAAAGATTTACACTTTGAGACTGATCAATATGCCGCTGTCGTACTCCTGCCGCCCTGATACTCCATTTCTGGTCTATCAGATATGCTCCTTTATACATCCAATAGGTAGCATCTGACAGTTCTGGAGCTACACGTGGCAACATGACGCCCTTCTTTTCTTCCAGGAAGAAACGCTTCATCACAGGGTCAAGACCTGCTGTCGTTCCCGCAATGATACTAGTGCTGCTAGTAGGGGCTACTGCCAGAAGATAGGCATTACGCATGCCGTTTATGGAAACCTTTTCAGCTAATTTTCTCCAGTCTTCAGACTCATAACCTCGTTTCTTGAAATATGCTCCTGTTTGCCAGTCACTACCTTTAAAATATTTATAGACGCCCTTTTCCTCTGCCAATTTACAACTAGCCTCTATGGCAGCATAATTAATCATTTCAAATACCTTATCAGCAAATTTCAGATGTTCCTCACTCTCCCATTTTATTCCTCTCTTAGCCAGAGCATGATGGTAACCACTTACTCCTAAACCAATACTCCGATATCTATGATTCGTAATTTCCGCAAAAGGTACAGGATAAAAATTAAGGTCTATCACATTATCTAAAGCCCTGATCACCGTTTCAATCTTATCTGTCATGACTTTTTTATTCTCAAGAGGTAATCTGCCAAGTGTAAGACTGGCAAGATTACACACTACGAATTCACCTGCTTTGACGGAATTTACGACCACAGTGTCACCATCTACTGTCTTGATCTCCTTGGATAAACTCTCTATCGGGGCCATATTCTGAGCAATCTCCGTACAAAGATTGGAACAATAGATCATACCCTTATGAGGATTCGGATTTGCCCGGTTTACAGTATCCCTATTAAAAATAAAAGGTGTACCTGTTTCCACGGCAGAACGCAAAACCAATCGTATAATATCTTTAATACTGATAACACGGCGTGATAAATGCCGGTCAGAAATACATTCTTTATAACGGGTCTCCCACTCTTCTCCATAATAATCTTCCAGGCAGAATCCTTTCATTCGCATAATCTCATTAGGGCAGAAAAGATACCAACTCTGGTTCATATCTTCCGCCGCCATTTTCCAAAACAGGTCAGGAAAACAGACAGCAGGAAAGACGTCATGAGCTTTCATTCGGTCATCACCATTATTGGTGCGAATTTGCAGAAATTCCGGTAAGTCCTTATGCCACACATCAAGATACACCGCTACAGCTCCCTGCCGCATACCCAATTGATCTACTGCTACAGCAGTATCATTCACCAGTTTGATCCATCTGATTACCCCTCCGGCAACACCTTGGAATCCCCGAATGTTTCCACCCATAGCGCGGACCTTACCAAAGTACATACCCATTCCACCACCAAATTTACTGACCTGTGAAAAATTGCCAATACTGCGATAGATGCCTTCCAAACTGTCAGGAACCGTATCTATAAAACAACTTGAAAGTTGATGGCAAGGTTTTCGGGCATTAGACATCGTAGGTGTAGCCATAGTCACCTCCAGACAACTTAACAAATCATAGATTTTTCTCACCCATTCTAAACGATTATTCTTTTCAGGCATAGCCAGATGTAAGGCTATCCCTAAGAACATCTCCTGAACTTTCTCCACAGGTTGTCCGTTGAAAGTGCGGATCAGGTAGCGTTTTACCAATAAGTCCAATCCTGAATAATTGAGTAAATGGTCACGATCTGCTTGCATAAAAGTAGCAGCTTCCTCTATTTCCGTCGAAGTATAAGACCGGAGAATATAATCACCATAAAGCCCTTGTTCTGTCAGATATACCACTTTATCATAGAAAGAATGGAGTTTCAGTCCTACTTCCAATTTATCAATATCCCTATTCAGCATAAAGTCAAGCAGACGAGATGATATCATTTCCCATGCCGGTGCCTCTGATGTGGTGAGTTCTACCGAAGTTTTAACTAGGGCGGTGAGTTTATCTCTGGATTTCATTTGAGGTCGGCAAGAACCCGAAAATCGATCTGATAAAATGATCAGACTATATTCTTTAGCTTTAAATTCACGAGACACAGATCTCAAGACAACATCCAAACCAGAGATGCCTACCAGTCCTGAAATATGTGCAATGACTTTACGCTCCTCACTACGGTTATCACGAAACAAAATATAACTCTTTGCTTCGTCATAAAAGCCATGCGCCATCAGACATTTCTCAACCTTATCCTGAATACTCTCTACATTTCTTTTTGTCGGATAATCAGAGATATACTGTTCCACCTCAGATACGATGGAACATAATTCATCATCCGTTATAAAACGGCTTGTACTTGCAAAACTTTTCTTAATAGCCAACGAAATTTTCTGCCCGTTAAAAGGCTCTGAAACCCCATTTCTTTTTACTATTTCCATGCTATCTAATTCTTATCGTCAAGAAAAACAGAAATATTACTTCTTCCAAAAACGAAAAGTGATATCCTCAAATTTACCATCTTCCGTTTTCTTATAGAGTTTTTGATTCGTTGTCTTTTCCTTTAGTCCTCCTAATTGACGGACATAAGGCCCTAGTTTAATAAAATCGAAATTTTCCTTTTTTACCTTACCGGATAAATCCTGCCTTCCGCTATACCAACCCAACTTATATTCAGGATAAGTCTGATGGATATAACAAGCCAGCCGATCTACTGCTGCAGGATCACTGTCACCGCCCATAAAACTGATACAGGTGATGTCTGTTCCCAATTTCTTGACCCAATGATCAATCACTTCTGGCGTTAGCTCTTCACCAATATCTTCCCATAGATAAGAACTATGACAACCAGGACACTTGATGGGGCAATTGGAAATATTTACGGCCAAAGTGACTTCATCGGGAATCTCCTGAAAGACAATACCAGTATTTACATACTTTCAGCACTGCTCTGCCTCCTCTGATTTTACCGGATTCAGTTCCTTATTGACAGGACCAACATGATCTGTCGAAGCATAATACCGACGATGAGCTTCCTGCTGACGCGCCTGGGAAAAGTTGCTCACTCGTTTCAGATAGCCGATAACGCGAGTCAGATAATCTACATTTTTAGAGTGGCAAACCGGACATTCATGAAGGTAGCGCTTATCAATATGTCCACAGTCATTACAAACCGTATTCGGAATGTTATAGGTAAAATAATTGCAGCCTTCTTTGGCGGCCACTTTAAAGAGTTGACGATATTGAGCCTTGCTCAGATGCTCTTCCAAGTTCAGATGCAAAGCAGAACCTCCGGTAAGATGTTCAATAAAGGGAGCTCCATGCAATTTAAACTTATCAATGACACTGAGACTGTTATCCTCTACGACATAAAAGTAACTGTTATAGCAGTCCCGAGGAACGAAATAACCATCCTCACGATCCCATTTGGCATGCTTGACACCAACATTCTCAGCAGGAATCATCTCGCAGTTAAACATGACATCTTTAGAACGGTATTTCTTATTATAAGTTTCTACTATTCCCAGTACCCCCTGGACAAAATGCAAATAGTCCGGATTGTCATTAATCTTCAGACCTAGAAATTCAGCAGCTTCAACCAGTCCATTGACTCCAATCGTCAGATACTGACGTTTGATATTGATATAACCTGCATCAAAAAGTGGCAGCATACCATGCTTTTGTAACTCTTTTAAGTTCTCATTATAAGCGAGTTGAACCTTATGGCAGAGATCTACCACCTCACTGAGAACCTTCTTATAGTCCATCTTATGATTGACAGCAAACTGGATCGTACGATTCAAATTGATCGTAAGTACACTCTTAGAACCTGTACTGACGCCACCTGCACCTAATGTATAACTGAAACCATTATCCTGAATCTCATTTCTCAGGCGACAGCAACTGCTTAATGAATCAGGCTTGTCGCTCAGATAAGTGAAAAAGCTATGGCCTTCTGCATACATTTCCGAAGCGAAGTTCGCCCATTCCTTATCCTTGCAATCTCCATTTTCTGTCAGCATCGCCATGGTTTCAACAGGAAAAGTCAAGACGGTCTTTGTACGTTCTTGATTGAACCACTTCATAAAACGCTTCTGTAGCCAGTCAACACCGTTCCAGTCGGGACGACTTCCGTCAGGGAAATAAAAATTGTCGAACAGACTTTTAAAATAATACCTGTCATAATAAGAAATGTTCCAGAATACTGCCTGATAATTACGGGCACCCGTAGGCTGGTTGAGCGAATACACAATCTGTTCAAAACTATCCGTGATTACCTTATCCAAAGTACGCTTTTTCAAACTCATATCCATGACTTCATCAGCATGCTTGTAATAATCCTTCCCATATTCTTTTTCTACGAAATAGTTCATATACATCAGGAATTCAGGTGTTGCACACGCACCGGAAAGCATCGAACTGACCATAAACACCATATTGATAAACCCTCCGCAAAAACTTTTAAGATTTGTCGGAGCAGAAGAATTACCTCCAATGGAAGTTGTGCCACCCAACAGCCACGGATACATGGTAATACTCGCACAATAATTAGCTAATGAAGTCTCATCATTCTTATAGATAAAATGATGAGTGAGAAGGTCAAGATAACGATCGGAAAGTTCCTTATCGTACATCTTCTTAATCCGATCAGTCAACAAGCGCCTGTTCAGACGGATGAAACCAGCTTTGGGAAGCTCGCCGATCAACGTGGCAATATTCTTGTGCTCTACATTGGCATTGGCATCATACTTCGAACCGGTGGCTGCATTGGAAGCTTCACAATAATCTGTCAGAAACTTCAACTTTCTCAGCGTTTCACGATCTTCGGCATGCTGCTGACGATAAAGCATAAAGCTCCTGGCCACCTTATAATATCCCTCACTCATCAAGGACTCTTCCACCTCATTCTGAATATCCTCCACCTTTATCCCTTCCTGAATATTCAGGTGGCTGATAATTTTAGACATAGCGCCTAAATCCACAGACTCATTTACAGAATCAAATGCCTTTATGATGGCATTCATAATCTTGTCAAGTGAGAAGCGCTCCTTTTTTCCATCGCGCTTCGTAATGGTAAAACTTTGTATTTCCATAATCCTTAATTGGTATAAATTAAAACTGTTAGCAGGCCATGGTTCCTGACAACTTTTTACTTATCAGATTCAATAAAATTATATTTTTAGATAACTTTTCAATTTTAGTTCTATAAAAAGTTTTCCTTTTTAATCAACTCTTCTATTTGCAAAGATAGAATAAAAAATCTGAAAAGGGAATCTCTAAACACAATTTTAATACATGATTTTAATCAATTTTAGCAATCAAAACATTCTATATTTCCTCAAAAATCAATAACTACACAAATAATAATGCCTTTAATACCAAGATTTAAAGTTTTAAAGAAAGGACATCGCCTAAAGTTCGAGAATAGCAAGTGTTGTCCACCTCTATAGGTAACGCTAAGATCTATTGACAAGTTCTATAAAATAGAACATTTAAAATCAGAAGGAAAGTAAAATAATAAAAAACTTAAAATTAAAATTCTTTTCTTATTTTTAAAAACAAGAGAATCACATTAATCTTTCTAATTGGAAACAGAAGAAAAACAACCCGTACTAAATTGATGTCAAAAAAGAAAATATACAGTTATTAGATTACAATTTTACCGCAGAAATATCCACCAAATGATTGACAATAGCATAAATTGTCAGACCTGCGGGAGAATGGATCTGCAATTTCTTTGCAATATTTCTGCGGTGTGTAATCACTGTATTGACAGAGATGAAAAGATGATCAGCTATTTCTTTGTTCGTCATCCCTTGAACTAAAGAGACAATGACTTCCTTTTCCCTATCACTCAAAGTTTCATTACTTCCTCTATTTTTATTAAGCATCTTGGAGATATTAACACTCACATCATCCTTTCTATTCTTCAGTTCCAAATTATGAATAGCTGGGATAAATATATTGTCTTCAACTTCAGCATGCTGACTTAGCCATTCCTCATTATTATATATATCATATAAGGTAGCACTCAGAATATTATTATGCAAGCCGTCCGAAGGCAAATATTTTATAATAATATTTTTCAACTCTTTCAATTTCTGGTCAATCTGCCCATGGTGCTTGGAAAATGTCTCAATATTATAATTCGATATTGGATTGCCTTCAAGAAGGCTATGTACATACGGAAATGCTGTCCGCTCCTCATATTTCATGTGATTAATTACACTATGAGCATAATCATCATAAAGCCTGAGAATAAGCCGTGCGAGTTCATTACTCTCATCAAGTGCCTCCAGAAGTTCTTTACGGATAAATGGCAACTGAAAATCAATAAAATACGAATGTGAAGCTGTAAGATATTGTAAAAGCGTTGGAATAGACAACTGATCAAGTCTTTCACGATCCAAATATTCGTTGATGGTAAAATTTACTACAGCAAGAAAAGTATACGTATCTACTTTTTGTTCCTCACAAACTTCCTGTACAGTTTTGTCACCAAAACCTAAATTGATTCCGAAAGAGCCAAGGCTCTGCAAAATATTATAATTGTCGCTGATAATAGAAATCATCTTATCACCAGCTTCATACATCTTCATATTCTTCATCGTACTTTACATTGTTATTTGAATATGCAAAGATAAGGATTTTCATCCAACTACACAATACCTAAAAATAATTATACCATCTATAAAAACATAAATGATTAATTAATAAATCAAAAGGACAAGTGGAAAATCCTATAACGCAATAAAGGCTGCCCAATAGGACAGCCTTTATTACTTCTTTTCAAATTCCCCCGGCATCCTCACCTGTGCCAGGACTTATCTTATTTTGCATAGGCAACACTCCGCGTCTCCCTGATCACAGTAATTTTAACTTGACCGGGATACGTCATTTCACTCTGTACTTTGGAAGCAATCTCATCACTGAGTTTTGAGCTTTCATCATCAGTCATCTTATCAGCTCCTACAATCACTCGAAGTTCTCGACCGGCCTGAATAGCATAAGTCTTCGTAACACCAGGATAGCTCATTGCTATAGCCTCAAGATCATTCAAACGCTTGATATAAGCTTCTACTACCTCCCTACGAGCACCGGGGCGGGCTCCAGAAATAGCATCACATACTTGAACTATCGGAGCAAGCAAAGTTTTCATTTCGACTTCATCATGGTGAGCAGCTATCGCATTGACAATATCTGGTTTCTCTTTATACTTTTCAGCGACCTTCGCTCCATAGAGAGCATGTGGCAGTTCACTTTCCTCATCTGGTACTTTCCCGATATCATGAAGAAGTCCAGCACGCTTAGCCTTTTTAGGATTCAGGCCTAGTTCTGAAGCCATCACTGCACAAAGATTAGCCGTCTCACGGGCATGTTGCAACAAGTTCTGACCGTATGAAGAACGATATTTCATCTTCCCGATAATACGAATAAGCTCAGGATGCAAGCCATGAATACCAAGATCAATGGCAGTACGCTTGCCCGTCTCGATAATCTCGTTATCCAATTGTTTCTTCACTTTAGTCACGACCTCCTCAATACGTGCTGGGTGAATACGACCATCTGCGACCAACTGATGCAAGGCGAGCCGGCATATCTCCCGGCGTACTGGATCAAAGGCCGAAATGACTACTGCATCAGGAGTGTCATCAACGACAATTTCCACACCCGTTGCTGCTTCAAGAGCACGAATATTACGTCCTTCCCGACCAATAATACGACCTTTCACCTCATCATTGTCGATATGGAATACGCTCACAGAGTTCTCTACAGCTGTTTCTGTTGCTACCCTCTGAATAGTAGTAATAACGATTTTCTTCGCTTCTTTTTCGGCATTTAACCTGGCCTCATCCATCGTCTCATTTACATAACTTGCAGCATCAAGCTTAGCCTGACCCTTCAAACTCTCGACAAGCCGGTTTTTAGCCTCTTCAGCTTTCAATCCAGAAAGTTCCTCCAACTTCTCCTGTTCCTGCTTTTGCATTTTATCAAGTTCCTGCTGGCGGTTTTCCAGAAGATGCTGCTCATTACTTATACGCTGCTGTTGAAGATCCAGATCCTGCTTGTGACGGCCTAGTTCCTCCTGACGCTGATTCAATGAGATATCACGCTGTTTCAAATGATTCTCACACTGTTGAATTTTTGCGTTGCGCTGACGTACCTCCGTCTCCAATTCAGCTTTCTTGTTCAAGAAAGTTTCCTTCACTTCAAGGAGCTTTTTTTCTTTTATGACTTCCGCATCCTTTTTGGCGGTCCCCATCAACTCATTATATTTTCCTTTGACTATATAGCGGAAAATAGAATAGCCTATAGCACCTCCAACGACGAGTGCCATAATGGCAATTATGATTATTGACATTTATAAAATTGTTTAATGATGATACTATTCTTTCCCTAGAACCTCCTCAATTTCAGAAGTCAACTGGGAGAGAGTAGCATTGTAAGGAGCTGTATCATTCTGTCCTTTCAGCTTTTCATAGCGCATAGCGATATCAACCAGGCACATATACAAAATTTCCTTATCACTCTTCACCTCTTTATAATGAGCTGAATAAGAATTCACGACCTCGTTGATAAGTTTTGCCGATTTCCGATAATATTCTTCCTCCGTCTGATCGTTGCGAAGAATCCTTACCGAAAGCATTGTATCATGCAGGTTTAGCCTTATGGTTAGTTTCTCTTTGTTTTCTTCTGTCATCGATTCAATTTTGCTGCATCTCAAGCGACTATTCCAGACAAGCCAACATCGTCACCTTCTCAAAGAAAAGTCTATCCAGCAGTTATTGCTTCCTACTACATGGATTGTTCACTCAGTAATGTGATGCATTTATTAACATCCCTGAGAAGACTTGCTACTTTTTTCTTAGCTCCATCGAGATCACTGTCACTCACCTCGATCATTTTAGCCATTTTGAGATTTTCGTAGTCCCGCTGAATTTGAACCAATTTTATCTGCAAATCTTTAATCCGGTTATCACGCTGATCTATCTCTCTCTGCAAATCAAGAATCTCTTTTCTAAGATTATCAAAATGGAGAATCATCTGCCTAACCCGGGTAGTAAACGTGTTCAAGATCTTCTCATTGGCATCCATACAGACTCTATTTAGGTTACAAATTTAATATAATAAATCGATAATGCCAAACTTTACGTCACTTTTCTAATTTACAGTCATTATCTCTTCCAATCTGTTATCTGGTGGTTGAAGCCAAAATTTCATTATCCATGAATTTCACCTTCACATCTTTCGGCTTAAAAATGGGCTGATAAAACTTCAGCACCCACCTGATTAACTTTCAACCTAATCTTTATTTCCCCATTTTCGCCTTCGCCTCTTTAACTTGTTCTTTTGAAGGCCGAGGTTCTTTTTTAGCCAGCATAACCACCTGATAAACAAAATCAGTTATCCATTTCTGACTAAAATTCAATCGCATATTATATTTTCTTACAGCCATAACAGCTTTGATTACACTAGGATCCTTGAAATTATTTTTTGTAAAGACATCCCCTACCTGCTTTTGTGTCAAACCATAGAGCGTCTTCTTGAAAATTCCGGGAATACGAAGCTTAAACTTCATGAGATTGCCCATCAGCATCATCAACTCCTGTGTAAAACCTTGAAACTGAACAAGGAAAGGATTTACTTGTTGGATATTACGGCAATTCTTTTTAACACTCTGATCAATCTCATCAAAAAAATCCTCATCGGTTTTATACAGATTTTTCATCATCTTTTTGACTGCCGATTTTTCACCCACACCAAGTTTATTATGAACAGTAGCCACATGAAGGGTTTGCTTGAAGACACGAAGATCAGGCAACATGTTTAGATTTGTGATGCCCAATTTTGCTGCAAGGGAAGCCTGAAAGTATACTTTTACAAGGGTCATATAATCTTCCATACCACCAACTTTTTCTTTCGGTGCCATTTTCTGCCCAAACCATTTTTTTAATATCCCCATAATGCTATTCTATCAATTGATAAAAATTAAAATAATATATTAAGTATGTGCAAAGATAGCAGAAATATTATGAAAAGCAAAATTTTCGCTTGAAAACCTATTTTTCAATCAGGTAAAACAACCTATTCAGGCATATTTTTAATCTCATCTGAATCTTTTCACCTCGATAAAAGGACAGATTCAAAAAAATTGATTAACTTTGCAGCCATAGTGTCGCAGAAGGCTATCAAGTCTCCTGGCCAATTTGAATAATACTTCAAAAGGCAGATGCCATATAAAAGTTTCAAGAAATATCCTATTTTTCAACATGAAAGGTATCGTTTTAGCTGGCGGTTCAGGAACACGCCTTTATCCTATTACGAAGGGAATCAGCAAACAACTCATTCCCATCTTCGACAAACCCATGATTTATTATCCTATTTCTGTACTGATGCTGGCTGGCATACGGGACATTCTGGTCATTTCCACTCCCTATGACATGCCCGATTTTCAACGTCTTTTAGGAAATGGGAAAGAATTAGGTATCCATTTCGAATATGTGGAGCAACCCCATCCTGATGGCCTTGCACAAGCTTTTATTCTGGGGAAAAAATTTATTGGCAATGATGATGTATGCCTTGTGCTGGGAGATAACATCTTCTACGGTGCAGGATTTACAGGTCTGCTTCAAGAAAGTGTAAAAGCTTGTAAAAAAGACCAGGCAAGCGTCTTCGGCTATTATGTGAATGACCCTGAACGCTATGGTGTGGCTGAATTTGACAATAAAGGTAATTGCCTGAGCATTGAAGAAAAACCCGAACATCCTAAAAGCCATTACGCTGTAACGGGACTTTACTTCTATCCTAATTCTATTGTGAATATTGCAGAACACATAAAACCAAGTCCACGAGGAGAATTAGAGATCACAAGTGCCAATCAGGAATATTTGCGTCATAATGCTTTAAAGGTACGCACCCTTCCACGTGGTTTTGCATGGCTGGACACCGGCACACACGACAGCCTTTCAGAAGCAAGCACTTTCATAGAAGTAATAGAGAAGCGGCAAGGCCTAAAAATAGCCTGCCTTGAGGAAATTGCTTTTCAACAGGGCTGGATCAATAACCAGCAACTAAAGGTTCTTGCACAGCCAATGATGAAAAATGACTATGGAAAATACATATATGATTTAGCTGAAGGAAAACAACACATGCCATAATATCGAACCGGACAATTCGGAAAAAGCATTGTAAGAAGATTGATATGGCTATACTCAAAGACGAATTTTAAAAGAAATAATGGAAGAAAATAAAAATAAGGAATCGGCAAATGCTGTCGATAATATGCAAGAGGAGGATGAAAAAGAATCATCGTTTGACTTTGCTACTCTTTATGCTACAGTTGTCCTAAATTGGAAATGGTTCGTTCTCTCGCTCATTGTCTGCCTGGGAATAGCATTCATTTACCTTCGTTATAGTACACCAGTCTGGCAGGCTAACACAAAGTTGCTTATAAAAGATAATGACAATAGCTCTTCTTCTGCCGGGGGAAGGAACAATGATCTGCTACAAAGTAGTGCTACCCTTGGTTTGATTAGCAGTTCAACTGGAATAGACAATGAAATGGAGATTCTCTCTTCACACCTTCTGGCCGAAGGAGCTATTAACGATCTGAAACTTTATATCAATTATAGTGCAGAAGGGCATATCAAAGATAATCTTCTCTATAAAAATGAGCCAATATCAGTAGATATTGATCCTACTCGTCTGGACGAACTTGACAAACCTATCAATCTTGTCATCGAACAAAATGCCAAAGGTTATCACATCACTGGTAAATACGCTGTCATTGACAAACTTCATAATAAAATCATCCCTTATATCATTGACAGTTCTTTTCCTTCCCTTCCAATAGGAATCGTTACACATGTAGGAGTCCTGACTTTCAATAAAACAGAAATTCCAATGAATGGAATGACAGAAAAAGTGGCGATCTACTCTCTCAAGATGATGTCTAAAAAATATGTAGATAACCTCACTGTAAGCCAGACCAGCAAAAACACAAGTATTGCCCAGCTTGTATTACACGATGAGATTCCTGACCGGGCCACGGACTATCTTACGGATTTAATACAAGTGTATAACCGTCAGGCCAACGAGGATAAGAATGAAGTAGCCGTACGTACGGAAAACTTTATTAACAACCGCCTAGAGAAGATCAATGCAGAATTAGGTAATACTGAAGGACAGTTGGAGAGCTACAAAAAACACAATAATATGGTGGAGATGAAACTGAACTCCGCCCAGACAGTCCAGGATGCCGATACCTATAGTCAGAAATTATCGGATGCAAATACACAGATAGCTCTCCTGAATTCTATGCGCGAATATATACGGCGTCCGTCAAACCGGTTTCAGACCCTGCCTTCAAACGTAGGCCTGACAGATCAAAGCGCTACCGAATTGATTAATAAATACAACGAGATCGTACTGGAACGTAATAGGTTGATGCGCAGTGCCAGTGAAAGTTCGCCAAGTGTGATTCCACTTACAGCGCAACTCCATGACCTCACTAATTCAATCCATCAGGCTATAAATCAAGCATTGGAAGGACTGAATATCCAACGTAATTCAATAGCTGATCTCTATGGGAAATACCAGAATCAGGTAGGAGAAACGCCTGAACAGGAGCGAATGCTGAACAAAATCGGACGACAGCAGGATGTCAAATCAGGATTATATCTTACATTGCTCCAGAAGCGTGAGGAAAACTCAATTAACCTTGCTGCTACTGTCGACAAGGGAAAACTGATTGATATCCCGGATGTGGAAGGTATCGTAAGCCCGAAAAAACCGCTAATTTTCTTATTGGCTCTCATCCTCGGAATTGGCATTCCGGCACTCATCCTCTTTATTCTTCAATTCTTCCATTACAAGATTGAAGGACACGACGATGTTGTAAAACTCACGAAATTGCCGATCATCGCTGATGTGGCAGTAGCAAATGACAAAGCAAAAGCAAAGGCTGACATCGTTGTAAGTGAGAACCAGAACAACCAGATGGAGGAAATTTTCAGGAGTATGCGTACCAACTTACAGTTCTTGATGAAGAAGGACCAGAAGGTCATATTGTTTACTTCTTCTACTTCCGGTGAAGGTAAGACCTTTAATGCCGCTAATCTTGCTGTCAGCTTCGCGTTATTAGGTAAAAAGGTTATCCTGCTTGGTCTGGATATCCGCAAACCTCGTCTGGCAGAACTTTTCCAACTTCGTGACCACCATCATGGTATCACCCCTCTATTAGTCAAAGATAATCCGACAGAGGAAGAAATCAATAATCAGATACTATCTTCCGGAATAAATAAAAACCTTGACTTACTCTTGGCTGGCCCTACTCCCCCGAACCCTGCTGAACTGCTTACACGCAGCAGTCTGGATAAAATTATTGCTATCCTACGTAAAGACTATAACTACATTATAATAGATTCAGCTCCTGTCGGATTAGTTACGGATACCTTACAGATCGGTCGCGTGTGTGACGCTTCCGTTATCGTATGCCGTGCTGACTTTACACCAAAGGAAAGCTTCGGGCTGATTAACAGTTTGTCCGACCAGAAGAAACTGCCGAATATGTCAATCGTCATCAATGGTATTGACCTAAGCAAGAAAAAATATGGTTACTACTATGGTTATGGTAAATATGGAAAGTATGGAAAATATGGTCATTATGGCAACTACGGTCATTATGGCAGTTATGGTAAATATGGAAATTATGGTTCCTATGGCAGTTACGGCAACTATGCCAGCAGCCACTATGGTAAGAAAGATGATGATTCCATAAAGAAATAATTTTTTAGGTTCGACAGAGCTATTTTTACCATCTCTGTCGAATGAATAGGTAACAAAGAAAGAAGTATTATTAAAAATGACAATTGCTGTAGATTTTGACGGAACGATTGTAGAACACCGCTATCCTGAGATAGGACCGGAAATACCTTTCGCTACTGAAACGCTCCGCATGCTAATCAAAGAACATCATCGCCTTATTCTCTGGAGTGTAAGAGAAGGCAAACTCCTCCAAAATGCTATTGATTGGTGCAGAGAACGTGGTGTAGAATTCTGGGCAGTAAACCGTGATTATCCAGAAGAAAACGGTACAATAAATAATAATCATTTCAGCCGTAAGCTTAAAGTTGACTTGTTTATCGATGATCGGCAGATTGGAGGACTTCCTGACTGGGGTGAAATTTACAGAATCATCCACGAGGGTAAATCCTATCGAGACATAATCAGAGAAAGTATGGGTGAAGGAACGGTAAAAGTAACTGGACAGAAACACTGGTGGAGCAGAAAGTAAAAGGCACATCTGTCAGCATCAGAAAGAGAAAGGGCACGGAGTGAATCAATTTGATTTTTCTCCATGCCCTTTCTCTTTCTGATAACTGATGATGCCTAACGCCTGAGTGCTATTCTGTTAAGGTAAAGGTAGAAGTCCTTGCCATCTTACATCCCAATCAGCAGGAAAACCCGGATTACTCTTTGTACAACCATCCCATCCGGCACACATCATAGCCACTGCAGTAAGAAGTCCACCATTTCCAGGAAGATATATTCTCAGTCGATCATCTTGATAATTATGTCCATTGACAAGATAGGTATTTTTCTGTTTTGCCATAAGTAAAGCCTGTACAGCCCGTTCAGGTTCACCCAAGCGGGCAGCACACATGGCAGTCATAGGATAGTCCCAACCCCAGGTTGTTGGCCAGTTCCAGTTGTTCCAGATCCATTGAAGCGTTTTGCACATTACGCCAGGTTGTACGAGTGGACATTGCGGAAGTACGCCCAATGCACCCAGAACAGCAGGATGATCACTGGTAAAACGGATATCCTTGAAAGTATTCACTGCTGATTCTGCAGCCAGATAAAGACTATCTGAGTTCATTGCCAACGGAGAAAGTTGTGAAATAATCCGATCCCAGAGGGGAACTCTCTGTAGTCCTCTGCGTTCTCTCCATTTCTGGGCAGTACTTAAGGCAAAATGCCAGTAAGAGAGTTCAAAAGGCGGATTCACCGTAGAATCTGCTTTCAATGTTTCCTGTGCAGGAATACAGCCTTTCAGAGTATAACGGTGACTGATGCTGTCATAAGTTGCAAAATCAGCCATAAACATTGCCGTATTGTTCACCATATCTCCATAACGGGTAAGGATCTCCTTCGATTTATTCGGAACAGCGCGATAAAGTAGTTCTGCAAGATAAATTGGCTGAGGCTGCTGCCAAATCAGATAGGAACCAACATTAGAAGGAGCTTCCATTCCGGAAGGGTCTGTCATTTTCATCCAGCGCACGCCCTTGAATCCCTGCCTTCGGGCAATAGAACGTGCTACTGGTTCGACTTTAAGATACCAATCAAGTGCCGGTACTAATAAATCAGGATGACCCCACAGGGCGAATTGAGCTTCATGCCACCACACCATCTCCAGATGAAATTTTCCAAACCATGAATTATAGGTGAGCCCTGTCTCCTGCGGTGGCATATTCCCAGCATCATTAACAGCCAGTAAATATTGAGAAAGAACTACTCTGCGCTCCAGTTCACGAGCTCGAGGGTCAGTAACATGTGAGAAATCAACAATAGCACCCCTCTTCCAATAATTCATCCAATATCTTGCAGACTTTTGAACAACAGCATGGAAATTAGCAAAAGTTCTCAAACAGGATTGTGGATATTCTGACTTCTGGAAAAAGGCTACTGTGAAATCTAATCTTTTTCTCTTTGCTGACAACAGGAAATTATTCCTGCCGGTCACCTTAAATTCAGCCTTGCCTTTCCAGGTTACTCTCACATAATATAAGGTAGCATCTATAGTATGGCGTAGAAGAACTGCATGAGGAGAACTCTTGATAATCTCTGTGAAATGTTTTCCATCTGCATCCCAATTACAAGCATCATCACTGTGACCACCTGTAGGATAAGGAAAACGAAAACGTATCCGGGGATTTTCGTCGGAAGTTACTTCCGATGCGATCTCATCTCTATCAGGAGAACATACGGTCTGCACATCATATCGCTTACCCTTATAGAGAAAACGGCTTTCCACCATTCCCGTCCATAGGCATAGCTTTTCATTGATGGATACCAACTTAGAAGGATCAGCAAGGTCGAGACCTACTACTCCAAGGTGTAGTCGATGAGGATTTGCTCTCAGCCAATTACTTGCATCATGCTGCCTGCCCTGCGATTTAAACTGTGCAGAATAAATTTCCTGATGTCCCTTGCCAAAATTTTTAGTCACAAAAGCATCCTCTGGTTGATAATGATGGGGATTTGGAAAACTGTGCCATCCCCAGTCACTCATTGTCCCTAGACATACTCCATGTGCATATTGATCAGGAAAGGTTTGCAGACCTGTTGCATCTACTGTAAAAGCAAAATGGCCATTGCCTACTGTCAGAGACTGAAGGGAATCTAACCTAGTTACTATCGGGCTATTGCGTTCCACAACCTGATAGCGATTAATATGCCCTGCAAAAACTGGCATACTTCCTATTGGCAAGATTAAACCTAAAAATAAATTTCGGATTTTCATGATTTGTTTTGAAGTAGTTTAATTCATGAAGCAAAGATAGAAAAAAATCAACAAAAAAAAGTCTGATATGTCAAAATATATCAGACCTTTATCTATTTCAAATTGAAAATAAAACCGAATAACAATAAGACAATAACAAAATAAGCCTACTTTCATTTCCTGACTGCTCAGTGGAAAAATAAGACATAAAGAAATATATGCCTAACCTGTTTTTGAGCGACTTATACCCTTTAGTCTTTAGAGCATATATAATCAGTAATTACCAAAATGTGATAATGTGAACGATAATGCAGTGATAGCGGGATAGTCGGAGGACAATGTCAAGTCCCTTTAGGATTAAACACAAACCAGTCATAAGACTTGGGGTAAAAATACCACATCCTCTTATGACTGGTCTGAAATATAAATTTAATTACCAGATATGAGCCCGTTTGCTCTTTGGCAAATACATCTTATCACCTCTTTTAATATGAAAAGCATCATACCATCCGTCTATCTGAGGTAAAGCGCCATCAACACGCGCCATATTCGGAGAATGTACATCGGATGTAATCAGCAACTGGATATATTGTGGAGTCATATTGGATGCCCAGACACGAGCCCAAGACAGGAAGAAACGCTGAGCAGGAGTAAATCCGTCAATCGTCTTCAACGGTGCTTTTTTCATCTCATTCTGGAAAGCACGATATGCAATATTCAACCCACCATTATCACCAATATTCTCTCCCAGAGTTTGTTTTCCGTTAATTTTCACACCAGGAAGAACTTCAAATTTAGAGAAATAGTCTGCCAAAATCTTTGTACGCTTCTCAAAATTGGTCTTATCCGCTTTTGTCCACCAATTTCTCTCATTGCCATTCTTATCAAACTGTGAACCTTGGTCATCAAAGCCATGGCTCATCTCATGACCAATTACGCCACCGATTGCACCATAATTAGCAGCTGCATCAGCTTTAGGATCAAAGAATGGAGGTTGTAGAATAGCAGCAGGGAAGCAAATTTCATTTGTAGTAGGATTATAATAAGCATTGATCGTCTGTGGAGTCATTCCCCACTCAGACTTGTCAACAGGTTTATTCACATGACGGGCGATGTAATCATCACTGGCCCAGCGGCTAATGGCTGATAGATTATCATAAAGAGACAAACTGTCATTAACCTGTAAACCACTATAATCTTTCCATTTATCCGGATAACCAATCTTAATGATATAGTTATTCAGTTTATCCTGCGCTTTTGCCTTAGTAGCAACACCCATCCATGTTGCCTCATTAATACGTTCAGAAAGAGCAGTCTGAAGATTATGAACTAAGTCAAGCATCATCTTCTTGCTGCTTGCAGGAAAATATTTCTCTACATAAAGTTTACCGATTGCCTCACCCAGTGTACCACTGACTAAACTGACTGCGCGTTTCCAGCGGGGACGGTCTTCCGTTACACCTGTCATCACTTTTCCGAAATCGAAATTAGCTTTGCGGAAATCATCACTCAGATGATTGGCGGCATTGGAAATTACTTTTATTTCCGAATAAGCCTTCAAATCATCCAATGGTGTATTAGTCAGAATTTTCTCCACTTCATGGATAGGTTCCGGCTCACCCACACAGACTGCATCAAAGGAAGGAAAACCTTCAGCAAGAAAAGTATTTCCCCAATCGATTCCCGGATAGTCCGTTACCAACTGATCATAGGATAATTTATGATAATTAGCATCCACGTCACGCAATTTTACTTGATCGTAACTGGCCTTTGCTATTTGCATTTCAATATTCCAGACCGCATCAACTTTCTTCTGTGCTGCAGACTCTTCATCACCCGTCATCATGAAGAGTTTCTTCAAATAATCCTTGTAGGCTGCACGGATTTTCTTACTCTGTTCATCCTGCTTGAAATAATATTCACGAATTCCCAAGCCAAGACCACCTTGACCGATGGAAACAAGATTCATTGAAGCATTTCTCAGATCGGCATCTGCACCAATTCCAAACATCAGTGTACCAGCACCATAACGGTCCAACTGTGCCATAACCAACTGATATTCTCTGCGGTCCTTGATATTTTTAATCCGCTCAAGGGTAGGTTTCAATGGATTCCAACCTTCTTTATTCAAGCGGACACTATCCATAGCCAAATTATAAAGGTCACCGATTTTCTGACCCAGAGAACCCCTTTTCTGAGGTTTACTGGCATATTCCAAAATCAAACCACGGATACGCTTTTGATTCAATTCATATAAATCTACAAACGCACCGTTGTCCGTATGCTGAGCATCCAAAGGATGTGATTTCAGCCATCCTCCGACAGCAAACTCATAAAAATTGTTACCAGGTTTTACCGATGCATCCAGATTGGACCTGTCATAGCCTGTTGACTGGCTATTCTGCGCCAATGCTGGTGCTGAAGAACAAAGCACAGAAGCGAATAATAAGATCTTGTAATTCATATATATTTTTATTAGTTAATTGTGACCATCGCTTTACATAAAGAATAATCATTTTATCCTAATTTCTCTCGTCTATATACATTATCCTAACAAAAGCCATGGTCATGATCAGTTCCCAATAGATGTATTCTTATTTTCAATTACTTGTACCACTATTACGATAATAACTCTGAAGAGTCACATCGAATTTCAACATCGAATAAGCAGGAATATAAGAAGTAGAACCACTTGTACCATTAGAAGATGTGCCATAACCCAGATTATAGGGAATATAGACAATCCACCGATCACCTATATGCATCTTCATCAAGGCTGTTGTAAGACCATCTATGACATTATTGACATTGAAAGTTACCGGCACGGCAGTATTCAAATCAAGTACTGTTCCATTCCAGGAACAGTTAAAGCAATGTCCGTTAACCAGATAAGCAGCATAGTGTATTCGGACGTAGTCCGAATAATAAGGGCTGAGGGTGGTACCTTTGCCGTTCTGAACGATATGCACGACAATGCTATCATCAGGTGATGGCGTAAAAGAGGTATTATTATATTTTGTCTGTCCGTCCAATGACCAATTACAAAACACTTTCCACGCAGGATCCCCCATGAAAACACGATTACGGGCATAAGCGAGTGTATCGCTGAAAGCCTTATCATTACGACTACGCCAATTGGCATATTCGTCGACTGTTCCATTATCCTGACCGCAGGAGGTTAACAGCAGTAACCCCGCAAACAGTACAGAAGAATAATATTTAATAACTTTTGATAACATTGGCCAGTTTTTTCAATAAACTTGTGATGCTGACGCGATCCTCAATAAGTGCACGCAGATTGTCGATATCAACACGCTCTTGTTCCATTGTGTCACGAAAACGAATAGTTACTTTATGATCATCAGGAGTATCATGGTCTACAGTTACACAAAATGGAGTTCCAATAGCATCCTGACGGCGATAACGCTTTCCGATGGAATCCTTCGGATCACCATACTGAGTATAAAAATGGAATTTGAGATTATCAGCAATCTGATGAGCAATTTCTTCAAGTCCTCCTTTACGATCAAGTGGGAACACAGCACACTTAACAGGAGCCAGAGCTTCAGGCAACTTCAATACGACACGACTCTCCCCGTTGTCAAGTTTCTCTTCCGTGTAAGAATGGCACATAATGCTCAGGAACATACGGTCCACCCCTATAGAAGTCTCCACATCATAGGGAGTGTAATTTTTCTTCGAGTCAGGATCATAATATTTAATCTGACGGCCTGAGAATTTCTCATGCTGGGAAAGATCATAATCTGTACGGGAATGAATACCTTCCACTTCTTTAAATCCAAAAGGCATTTTAAACTCAATGTCTGTAGCTGCATTAGCATAATGAGCCAATTTCTCATGATCATGGAAGCGATAATTTTCAGCTCCTAAACCCAAAGATTCATGCCAGGCCAGACGCGTTTTCTTCCAGTATTCAAACCAATGTCCTTCTGTACCCGGCTGGCAAAAGAACTGCATTTCCATCTGTTCAAATTCACGCATGCGGAAAATAAACTGACGTGCAACGATTTCATTTCGGAAGGCTTTGCCAATCTGCGCAATACCAAAAGGCAATTTCTGGCGGCTGGAACGCTGGACATTCAGGAAGTTGACGAAAATACCCTGTGCAGTCTCAGGCCGGAGATAAATACGATTCGTTGCATCAGCAGCAGAACCCACCTGAGTAGAAAACATCAGGTTGAATTGTCGTACATCCGTCCAGTTCTTCGTTCCGGAAACAGGATCAGCTATTCCTTCATCCAGAATAATCTGCTTTAGTTCCTTCAGATCCGGACCTTGCATAGCTGCAGTATAACGGGCATGAAGGGCATCTCGCTTTTTCTGATGTTCCAAGACACGTGTATTCGTCTCACGAAACTTCTTCTCGTCAAAAGCATCGCCAAACCTTTTGGCTGCTTTACTTACTTCCTTATCAATTTTCTCATCATACTTGGCAATCTGATCTTCTATCAAGTTATCCGCACGGTAACGTTTCTTGGAATCACGGTTGTCAATCAAAGGGTCATTGAAAGCGTCCAAATGACCGGATGCCTTCCAAACCGTAGGGTGCATAAAGATAGAGGCATCGATTCCAACGATATTCGGATGAAGCAATATCATGCTTTGCCACCAGTATTTTTTGATATTATTCTTCAGTTCTACACCATTCTGACCGTAGTCATAGACAGCAGCCAAGCCATCATAAATCTCACTACTCGGGAAGACAAAGCCATATTCTTTGCAATGACTGACTATCTTCTTGAAAACGTCTTCTTGTGCCATCTTCTCTTGCTCTGTTTTTTAATTTAAATTTATTTGTTGCAAAGATACATCTTTTTTTCGGTAATATACAAATTATGTTCTTCTTTCAAAGCAAGTTAACAACAATTAGCAACCATAGAAACGCAATACTTACATTCTGAATAACGAATGATTGTTACGGACCATCTTCAGTACACACCATAGAAAGAGTATTCTTTGATAAAAGACAAAGAAAAGCCCTATCGTCTATATTTCTGCATCCTTTACGGACACAGAGCATTTCCGATATGAAAACGATTTCCGATTTGTGCAATCCAAAATATTTTGCTATATTTGCAAGAACAAAAATCGAGATAATTTTATGGACGACGAAAACAACAACTCACATACAGAAGATGCTGATTATATAGAAGATCCTGAAAATGAAGAAACAACGTCTGAGCAGCATTCTGATTACAAGCCTGTTGAAAAGTTTGATGCATCTGCCGTGCGCCATCTTTCAGGAATGTATAAGAACTGGTTCCTTGACTATGCCTCTTATGTCATTCTGCAACGTGCTGTTCCAAGTATCGAAGATGGCCTGAAGCCAGTCCAGCGTCGTATCCTTCACTCTATGAAAAGGATGGACGATGGAAGGTATAATAAAGTTGCGAATATCGTCGGACATACCATGCAGTTTCACCCACATGGAGATGCTTCTATCGGCGATGCGCTTGTTCAATTAGGACAGAAGGAACTACTGATAGATACACAGGGGAACTGGGGGAATATTCTTACTGGTGACCGGGCTGCTGCGCCCCGTTATATCGAGGCCCGACTGTCTAAATTCGCGTTAGAGACTGTTTTTAATCCAAAAACTACAGATTGGCAACTCTCTTATGACGGGCGCAATAAAGAACCGGTTACCTTACCGGTAAAATTCCCGTTACTTTTAGCACAAGGTGCCGAAGGCATTGCTGTAGGCCTGGCCTCAAAAGTATTGCCTCATAATTTCAATGAACTCTGTGATGCTGCTATAAAATATCTAAAGGGAGAAGCATTCCATCTCTATCCTGATTTCCCCACAGGTGGTGCTATTGATGTAAGTAGATATAATGACGGTCAACGGGGAGGTTCGCTTAGAATAAGGGCAAAAATAGAAAAAATAGACAGCAAGACTCTTGCTATACGCGAGATACCATACGGAAAAACTGCTACTACCATTCAGGATTCTATTACAAAAGCTGTAGAAAAAGGCAAACTCAAGATTAGACGTGTCGATGACATGACAGCGCGCGAGGTCGAGATTCAGATTCATCTCACGCCGGGAACATCTTCGGATAAAACCATTGATGCACTCTATGCCTTTACTGACTGCGAAACAAGCATTAATCCGAACTGTTGTGTCATCATGGATGACAGACCCTGTTTCCTCACGGTCAGTGATATTCTCCGTTATTCAGTCGACCGTACTGAAGGATTATTGCGCAAAGAACTTCTGATCAGGAAAAAAGAATTGGAAGAGCAACTCTTCTTTGCTTCTCTGGAACGCATCTTCATCGAACAACGTATTTATAAGGAGAAGAAATTTGAGCAGGCAAATGATATGGATGAAGTCATAGCCTTCATAGATCTGAAGCTCCAGCCATTTGTTAAAGATTTTATTCGTCCCGTTACTCGCGAGGATATCCTTAAACTAATGGAAATCAAAATGCAACGCATTCTGAAATTCAATAAGAATAAGGCTGATGAACTCATTGCAAGAATCAAAGCTGAAGTTACTGACATCAATAAGGACTTGAGTCAGATGACAAAAGTCACTGTTGACTGGTATGAATACCTGAAACAAAAATATGGCAAAAATCACACTCGCAAGACAGAAATCCATAATTTCGACACCATTGAGGTAACAAAAGTAGTAGATGCCAATCAGAAACTCTACATCAACCACCAGGAAGGTTTCATAGGAACAGGACTGAAAAAGGATGAGTTTATCTGCAACTGCTCTGATCTGGATGATATCATCATCTTCTACAAAAATGGAAGATACAAGGTGATTAAAGTGACCGACAAGTACTTTGCAGGAAAGAATATTCTGTGGGTACAAGTTTTCAAGAAGAATGACAAGCGTACAATCTATAATGTTGTTTACCGTGATGGATTAAAAGGATATACCTACATCAAGCGATTCAATATCCCCGCCATCATCCATGACCGGGATTACGACTTGACTCAAGGCAAACCAGATTCAAGAATACTCTATTTTTCTGCTAATCCAAATGGTGAAGCTGAAGTAATCAAGATAACCCTGAATCCGAGTCCGAGAAGGAGGAATATTTTCCTCTATAAAGATTTCGCAGAGGTGATGATCAAAGGCCGTTCTGCAAGAGGAAACATTCTTACCAAAGAGAGTGTTCATCGTATCGGATTAAAGAGCCGGGGCCATTCCACTCTCGGAGGGAGGAAAGTGTGGTTCGATCCGGATGTTCTGCGACTCAATTATGATGAACACGGAAGATATCTGGGAGAATTCTATGATAATGATGCCGTACTCGTAATTCTGAAAAGCAATGAATTCTATACGACCTCCTTTGATGCCAACAACCATTACGAAAATAATATTTTACGACTGGAGAAATGGGATCGTAACAAAATCTGGACAGCTGTACTCTATGATGCCGATAACCAAAATTATCCTTATATCAAGCGTTTTACAATAGAAGCTGGCAGAAACCACCAGACTTTCCTGGGTGATAACCCTAACTCTCAGTTAATTCTGCTTACTGATACACCGTACCCACTCATTAAAATCACTTATGGTGGAGCTGATGCTGTACGTACTCCCGAAACCATCAATGTAGATCAATTTATTGCTGTCAAAGGATTCAAGGCCAAAGGTAAGCGGCTTACCACCTGGACCGTAGACAAGATAGAGGAGTTACCACAAGAGGAAAAAGAAGAAGAACAACAACCTGAATCAACAGAACCAGATTCTCCTGTATCAGACTCTGAGGAGGACATTGACAACAGCATTCAGGACAAAGAAGAAGATCTTGATCCAGATAAAGACAAAAGTCAACAGGAAATCATTGACGAGATGACCGGTCAACTGAATCTTTTCTCGGAAAAGGAACAGAAGGGAAAAGACTCCTTATCAAAAGATACTGACACCAAAGGAAGTAAATAGGATTCTTCTCTTTCGGAAGAAGGAGTATTTGCACCCATATATTCCTTCAATATCAGGATCACCGTGATGGTGGTTTTGAACTTAAATCTGATTTTAGAACAAATTATTTGATCTTCATATCTCTGAATTCAAATTTTATTTGTACTTTTGCAGCCAATCAATGCGCCTGTGGCGGAATTGGTAGACGCGCTAGACTTAGGATCTAGTAGTTTACGCTGTGCAGGTTCGAGTCCTGTCAGGCGCACTTATAACCTAAGAACCTTATTTTTAATATAAGGTGTCTTAGGTTTTTGTTTATATAGATTTTTCTCTTGGTCTCATTGTAGATAATGGTCTCCCTGTTGTTGCAAAATATTTCCAGAGAGGAGCTACCATGAGAGCCTGACGAAATTCGTTGCCTTGTAAAAGTCTGGACACTTCTTTGCGGGACATCAGATGGACGGAAAGATCCTCTGTCTTATCCAGATGTTGTGAAGAAACAAGCTCCACATCTTTAGCCAAGAAACAATAGGTAAGGTTGTTCATCGAACTGGCATTCGCTGAAATCGTCATAAAATCGCTCCACTTTCCATTGCCAAAACCAGTCTCTTCAAGCAATTCCCGTTGAGCAGCTGCCAATGGTGTCTCACCCTTTTCACAAACTCCACCACAGAGTTCAAAACGGGTTTCACCAAGGGCATGCCGATACTGCCGGACCAAGACGAACTGTCCGGCTTTGGTAATTGCTATCGTATTTACCCAATCCGGATACTCTAGAACATAATATTCATCATTGACCACTCCGGTCGGTAATTTCACTTTATCCACACGTGCTGTTAGCCACGGACGACGAATCAGATATTTGCTGGCAAGTACCTGCCATTTGCCATCTTCATCCTTATGATAAACTTTTTTTTGTATCATGACCTGATTTGTTCCATTTCCTATATGCTCATTCATTTCCAGAAGTCAAGGCTCTCCTATCACTTCCCAGAAATCTTCAGGTAAACTGATGTTCTCCACTTCTTTTGCACCGATAAAAAGTGGAGCGATTTCCTTGGATGTAAAACCAGCTATTCCACACCCTATACGAGTTACAAGAAAGTGCAATTGCGGGTGCTGGATGGAAAAAGCAATAAAATCATTGACATAAGGGCGAATAGTCTCCACACCACCCTGCATAGTCGGAATAGCATAACTATGCCCCTGAAGGCCTATACCCTGCCCCATGATAGCACCATAAAGATGGTAAGCAGTAAGTGCAGCTCCACCATAATGCATTCCTTTAAGGTTACTGCCAAACACGAATATTTCATGATCCTGCAGATTCTGTATGTAAAATGGTGTAACTCTATTCTTATTCATAAAATTAATTACCTTATCCGTTTATGCAAATATAATCATTTTCTCCCAAAATAGTTATAAATTAAACTTAGTATTAGTCAAAGTCATTGAAAAAAATGAAATTTTATTTTGCGGTCAAATCGATTTACAGTATATTTGCACAACTAAATCTATTGATCATGGTATTTCTTAGAATATTATTATTGTATGTCATTATATTTGTCATCCTTGCCATTTGTATCAAATACTTAAAATGGATAGGAAGGAAAGGAAAATCCAAAACGACAAAGACGGCAGTTCCACAAAATGCTGAACAGGAAAGAGAAAAGAGAGAAAATAGAGCCCGTCAGACACCTCCTGTAAGGCCTATAGTTGACACAAAATCTCCGGACCGGCAGCACGAACAACCTTACGGCACGAGACGTCAACCCCTGAATACGCCTCCTCTTGAGCCAATAAACGGAGGTCAAAAACCTGATGAAGAAGATTCTGAAGAGGAACTAAAAAATAAAAGAAAGAAGAAGAATCTGATTATTACAGGAATTGTAATCTGCGTTGTTATCCTTGCTTTCGTCCTCGGCAGACATTCTGGTAAAGGAAACCAACCCGAAAACGCTCCTGACAGTAGTCTGACTGAAACTCCGGCTATTGAAGATAGTGCTTCTGAAGATACAACCTCAGATGATGTCGATCAAGACGATGATAATTATGACTGGTTGCAAGGTACTTGGGTAGGCCAAACACCTTATGGAACCGTACAACTCATTATCGCTGGGAATCATATCAAGAGCCAGGATAACAGTGGTATCTCTACGGGTACATACAATATTCAAAACGGACAAATCATTGCAACTTACAAGGGGGGGCAGACTCTGACTTATTCTATAGATTCCAATAAATATAGAATCGGCTATGGCAAAGGAATCTATTTGTATAAAGGCAGCAGCGATACCCAGATGGATGAATCTGCGGATGAAGATAATGAGGATAACCAGGAAGAAGAAACGAACCAGAAGACTGAGGATAACTCCAAAGATCAGAACCAAGAGAAAGCCGATTCTTCAAAACATTCCAAGAACATATCCAGACTCAAGAACAAGTCTTCTAAGACAGATAAAGGCGTGAACTAAAGACTGATTTGATGAAATTCAAGAAGGTCTCTTACTCAAAGAAATCATTTCCGCAAAATGCAGAAGAAGGTTTCAACAGAATGAGTAAGAGACCTTTTTTTATAACTTATAAAGACCTATCACGATTCCGATGATTCTGCATCTTCACGCTTCGGTTCTCTTTGAATACGACTCACAGCACCTGTCTTGACTGTCAAAGGCACTTTTTCTATCAATATATTACTTGTATCAAGGCCAAAGGCCGCAGGTATACTTTGCTTCAAATTAGACAGAAAAGTATAGGTTCCCATAACCAGTCTCTTCGACATAGACATAGAACTGATTGAAGTATAGATCCGCTTGATGACTACAAAAACAAAGTTTCCAGGAACACCATCTTTTTCCAAAGACGGATAACAACTGGACAAGTTGAACTCGTGATTGGCAACCAAGTCTTCGATGACCTGTCTGAAATATTGATTGACGTATGGCTGAACACGGAAGCCCAGTTTAAGATTGACCCGGAAAAGTGTATCCGGTATCAATGGCGTAAAAGAGTATTCCAATGTTGACGGCTCATCCTCATAGGATACATGTAACAACCAGTAATGATCTGCTCTGACCGGATGCTTATTGACAATAGAATACATTATTTTCTGTTCTACCTCTGTATCCTTGCTCAATTTACTTAAATACACCACATTTGTTGCAAATTTCGGTATTGAATTATCCGATTTAATATCTGAAAGCACTTGGAAATATTTTCGAATATCCAAGGACTTCACTTGACTGTTCCGAATACGAGAAGCATTGTACCATACGTACATGACAAAAGATATAATACCGGCTAAAGTTATTGTAACCCATCCTCCATGAACGAATTTGAACAAATTGGCAATCAGGAAAATAGACTCCATACATACAAAGAAGGTGATAACCGGAAACACAATCCATTTGCTCACCCGCCGTTGAAGCATATATTCACGAAGGAGAAGTGTCGTCATCAGCATGGTAATCGTAATAGCCAGACCGTATGCAGCCTCCATGTGAGATGAACTTCCGAAAAAGATAACCACCAAAGATACACATATCCAAAGCGAGATATTCACGATTGGGACATACAACTGCCCTTTGATATCTGTAGGATACTTAATTTTCTGACGCGGCCAGAAAGATAGGTTCATAGCTTCACTGAAAATAGTAAAAGATCCGCTGATCAAAGCCTGACTGGCAATGATTGCAGCAATGGTAGCCATGAAAATACCAAAAAACAACATGCCATGGGGCATAATCTCATAGAAAGGATTTACATCAGGGGAAAGACTTCCGCGATGAGCGATAACCCAGGCTCCTTGTCCCAGATAGCTGAGAAGCAACATGGCTTTAACAAAAATCCAACTGACCCGGATGTTACTTACTCCACAGTGGCCTAAATCTGAATACAAAGCCTCAGCACCGGTAGTACACAGAAATACTGCACCCAAGATTAAGAACCATTGTGGACTATGAAAAAGTAAACGAATAGCGAAATAAGGATTAAAGGCATATAGTATGCGTACATAGTCGCCAATATGTGTTAATCCAAGAATGCCAATCATGGAAAACCAAATGAGCATCAAAGGTCCGAACAAACGTCCGATCTTCTCTGTACCAAACTGTTGGATAAAGAACAAGACCGAAATAATGCAAAGACAAATAGGAATAACAGGCGTTGAAGGTGCATAACTTCTCAGCCCTTCTACGGCAGACATAACCGTAATGGAAGGAGTAATGACACCATCTGCAATCAATGTACTTGCACCAATAATTGCTACCAGATAAAGGCCCTTCTTACGGTGCTTCCGGATCAAGGCATATAGTGCAAGTATTCCACCCTCTCCATTATTATCAGCTTGTAGAGCTAAAATGACATATTTGACCGTCGTCTGAAGGGTCAGTGTCCAGATGATACAGGAAACAGCTCCGATAATATAATCAGGATCAATCACTCGGGTTGCCCTCACAATGGCTCCCATCACATAGAGAGGAGAAGTACCGATGTCTCCATAGACAATACCTAAAGTAACAACAAGTCCTAAGAGACTAAGCCGATGACGATTGTCACGACTTAGATTATCTTGAAATGCCATAGCAAATACACTTTTTATTTAGCGAGTGCAAAATTAACATTTTTCTATGTCACCCTATTATTTATATAGATATTTCTATATTTGTAAAATCTATTTAACTCTAATACATATATTTTAATAAAATGATTCTTAGAAATCTGCCTCTATTAATCCACAAAATGACAGATTATGAAGGAATAATTCAAGAACTTCAGGTATACAGATAACTGAGGAGATCAGTCAGTAAACTGGTTCACCAACAGCCAGATGTTCAAAGCGGTTACAATTATGGCTATGAAATAAAGAAGAACTGTATTCCATAATCGATTGGCATACTTCCCCATTACCTTTTTGGACGAGGTCAACCTCACTTGAAGGAAGACCGTAAAAGGAAGTTGGATACTCAGCACCATCTGAGAATAAATTAGTCCCTGAAAAGGATTACCAATAAAGAAAATCAGCAACAAGGCTATACCCAAAGAAACCACAATCCCCACGATGGAATGCATATCATGTGTATTATAGGATTCTCCGAACAGACCGGAAAAAATACTCCCCGCAGCCATTCCACTGGTAATCGTACTTGAAATACCCGCCAAGAGCAAAGCAATGGCAAAGATATTTGCAGCATTATTACCCAGAAGGGGCTGAAGCATCATTTGAGCCTGAGAAAGTTCCTCCACATGCTGACCATGTTCGTAAAAAGTTGAAGCTGCCAGAATGATCATAGCGGAATTAATAGCCCAGCCTACCAACATGGAAAAAAGAGTATCAAAAAATTCATATTTGAGCATATGCCGAATCCGGTCATCTCCTTTGAGATTAATCTCCCTGCTTTGTATGATTTCGGAATGAAGGAAAAGATTATGGGGCATTACAACCGCACCAAGTACACTCATGATAATAAGCAATGAGCCATGAGGTACAGAAGGCACAAATGTACCAGACAGTGTAGAACCCCAGTTAATATGCACCAGAAACAACTCATAGATAAAAGATAATCCGATCAACGAAACAAAGCCAATAATAGCCCGTTCCATCTTCTTATAAGAATTAGTAAAAATCATGACCAGTACAGCACCAGTAATTAAGATAGCACCTGCCGGAATACTAATTCCAAAAAGCATCTGCAGAGCAATAGCTCCGCCCAGAATTTCAGCAAGAGAAGTAGAAATACTTGCCAGGACCGCACTGATGACGATAGGACGCCCCAGCCACATCGGAGTGTATTTTACGGCAGCCTCACTCAGGCATAATCCCGTCACTATACCCAGATGTGCCACATTATGTTGCAATACGATCAACATTATCGTTGACAACGTGACCACCCAGAGCAAAGCATACCCGTATTCAGAACCAGCCGCCAGATTACTTGCCCAGTTGCCCGGATCAATAAAACCAACTGTAACCAAGAGTCCGGGACCAATATATTTAAATATATCCCGTCCGCCTAAGACATGCGGATGTTTTTTGTTTTTAAGTTCCTTTATGATATTCATAAAGACAAATTTACATATTCTTTGAAGACAGTACAAACAAACCTTCTTTGTTTTTTGCCAATCAAAGAAATCTGACCTGTTTTTTATCTGTTGAATCAAATCAACAGGCATCAATAATCACGTTTGTCAGCAACTGTTCTCCTACTGACAAACCGTTATTTATTAAATCCTTATAATTCTATTTCACAGAATCAGCCAACATCGTTTTTTCCTCTGTTTCTTTCTTCGTTTTATTTCCAGAAACTTCAGTAACCCTTTCTGCCTCTTTTTCATACTTTTCCCTCATCTTATCCAAAGCCGTCTGAGTTTTTTCTATTTGAGCATGAAGGCGCGTGATTTCAGCATTCTTTGACTCAATCTCATCTCCTTGGTTCTTGATGGTAGTCAACATCCCCTCCAGTTGTTCATTATCGATTTCTTCCGGATAAAGATTATTTACCCTATTAATGAAATCTCCCAGAATATTCATATAATTAGTAAACGCATCAAAAGGACTACTATAGATACCTCTGTCAAGTCCTACATTACTCGGTTTGGTAGTCATAAAACGGAAATTATTACTAGCCTGTAAGTGCTCCCAGTCCTGATTGATTTTCGGATCATTAGCTATACGGACACGATCAGCCACACTATAGAGTTTATTGAAAGCCTCACGCTGCATCGGATTGCCTAACCAAGGGCTGACATCCCGCTCCTCGTCTATCCAGCTTAATGTATCCGGAACATTCAAAACATCTACACTCTCTTCCCTGGCAAAGATCTCTGAAGGGGTTGAGAAGTTAATATTCTGTTTCTTAGCAAACTCCGGCAAAGCTCTGAGGAAGTCGAGTATATGGCTGGAAAGTGGCTGGGCAATACCCAAAGCCGAAAGTTCCATAAAGATATTAATGATATTATCTTTCTCAGGTAAAGCAACTATTCCATTGATATATCGATCAGCAAATAAAGGATATCCACTCCATGCCGAATCATTAAAACGCAGTGAAATATCATCACTTAGATTGATATCGCGAAGCAATAGCTTCAAGTCAGGTGCCAAAGCACAACGATAGACATAATGTGGACTTTTCCAACCCAGCACATGTCGTGCCCCTTCTGTGAGCATCCCCTTAAATCCCATCTGGGCAGCTAATCCGCCAATATCATCACTATAGATAAGGGAGGAGTTGCGGAGCACCTCAGGTGTCTGTCCGAAATATTCCTTAATAACAGCCATCTGTTTCTTCACATCAGCTTTAAAACTCTCTTCATTGGCCAAAGAAGAAAGGCCGTGCGAATAAGGTTCAGCAAGAAATTCCACACAACCGGTACTATTCAATTCCTGCAGTTTTTCCAAAACCTGTGGTGCATGTACCTCCAACTGTTCGATGCCCACTCCGCTCAAAGAGAAAGCCACCTTGAAATAGCCATGATTCTCCTTGATCATCTGCAATAAGGTTTCCAGAGCCGGCATATAACTATTGGCCACTATATTGGTGATCAACTGTTCATTGGCAAAATCATTATAATAGTAATGATCGGTTCCAATATCGAAAAAACGATACCTTTTCAGATGAATAATCTGATGTATCTCGAAATATAAACAAATCGTTTTCATTTCATGTATATTTTTGATTGATATAGATAAATTAATGGCCTATTTCCAACCCAGTGTCCTAAGATAGAGTTCACGAATCCATGCGCCCACTTTTTCCCAGGTTATTCCGGCTACTTCCCTTTTCCCCTCTTCTGAAAGGTATTCAAATAGACTCTCATTATGGCAGATAGAATAAATAGCATCCGCCAGAGCATGGATATCCCAGTAATCCACCTTGATACAATTATGGAGGATTTCGGCACATCCACTCTGTTTGGATATAATCGTAGGCGTACCACATTCCATGGCTTCCAGCGGCGATATGCCAAAAGGTTCACTCACAGAAGGCATCACATAGACATCTGAATATTTCAAACATTTATATACATCTTCGCCATGCATAAATCCAGGAAAATGAAAACGATCGGCAATTCCCTTCTCGGCGGCCAGAAAGATCATATCATCCATCATATCACCAGAACCTGCCATACAAAAACGGATATTACCTGTACGGTGCAATACCATATTCGCAGCTTCAACAAAGTATTCCGGTCCCTTCTGCATCGTGATCCGCCCCAGAAAAGTAACTATTCTTTCTTTATTCAGATGATTCGGACGAGGAAGGGCAGCAACTTGGGGATTTAAAGGGTAAACAGCATTATGAACCGTAAACACTTTACGAGGATCCTGATGATACTCATTGATCACTGTACTACGTGTCAGGTCTGACACGCACATAATACAGTCCGCATGATCCATTCCATCCTTTTCGATACCGTAAACAGTAGGATTCACATGTCCACGGCTCCGGTCAAAGTCAGTGGCATGAACATGGATGCACAATGGTTTTCCACTCACCTGCTTCGCATGAATACCGGCAGGATAAGTCAGCCAGTCATGTGCATGAATAATATCAAAATCAAAAGTTCTGGCCACAACACCTGCTATAATGGAATAGTTGTTAATCTCATCATTTAGGTTCGCAGGATACCCACCTGCAAATCCCATACAACCGAGATCATTCACTTGCATATAGTTGAAATCAGCATAAATATGGTCACGGAGTTTGAAATACAGATCAGGATCCATCAGATTACCGATACGCTCCTTCACTTGATTGTAATCGACATTACGGTAAGCAATAGGGACACAATTCATTGCCACAATATGGGAAAAGGAATGATCCTCATCGCCAAAAGGTTTCGGCAGGCAAAGAATGGTCTCTATATCACCTTGGGCATGCAAGCCTTCACTAATACCATAATTTGCTGTGGCCAGTCCGCCAAACACATGAGGGGGATACTCCCATCCAAACATTAAAACTTTCATATCGATCCTCCCTCTTTACTTTTTATTAATAGATTGATTATTAGCTTGCTCCAAGAGTTCGAGAGCTCTCAGAATTTCACCTACATTCATCGCGAAGGAAATAGCACCGCGGCCTGAGAAGGGTGGATTACCATCAAAGAACTCACAGATAGTACCAAGACAATGGGTGGACATCTCATCTTCATATCCTACCATCAGGCGTTCCAGAAAACTTAACCGGCTACGCTTAAAAAGTTTGATGCAGGCTTCTATATAAAATCCTTCAAGCCATGGCCAGGCTGTACCTTGATGATAAGCACAGTCACGTTGGTTCTGCGAACCGACATAAACAGGATTATAGCCATCACTTCTCGGAGAAAGGGAACGCAGACCTTTAGGTGTCAGCAATTCCCGTGTACAGAAATCAAGCACATTTCTTTTTTGTTCTTTGGACAAAGGCGAATAATCAAAAGCTGCAGCAAATACCATATTCGGACGGACACTCCAGTCCGGTACCTGATCATCTACAAAATCGAAGAGGTATCCCCATTTATTAACAAACTTTTCCAGAAAATTCATTTTCGCAAGTTCGGATCGCTGCTTCAGATCCGCTGCAAAGACCGTATCGTTAACTAAGCCAGCTAATTCAGCACCGAAACAAAGAGCATTGTACCACAACGCATTGAATTCCACGATATAACCGGTACGAGGGACAACCGGACGACCGTTAACAGTAGAATTCATCCACGTCATTGCTTCATCCTTGCCATTCGTAAAGAGAAGACCGTTATCACGAAGTTCAAGATTCGGATGCTTATTGTTGATCAAAAATTGAAGGATATCTTTCAGCAAAGAACCATACATCTTTACGCACTTATCCGATCCTACTTCACGGGCATACTGTTGAATTGCCCAGATACACCAAAGAGGAACATCTGGTTTATCAATCTCGTAGATCTTCTTGGTCAGCGGCTGGCCCTTCATAAACTCCTCCAGGGCTGTACCAGCTGTCTTCATAATCAACTCAAAATAATCATACTCATCAATGGAAAGGGTCAATCCCGGGAGAGCAATAAAGGTATCTCTGGCACGGCATTTGAACCAAGGATAACCAGCAAGAATATACCGGTCACCATTGCTTTCATGAATGCGAAATTGATGAGCTGCATCTACCAAACAATGAAAGAAATTATCACGGGGGACCCGTTTTTCAATCTCTTTCACACAGAGAGCCTTCAAACCACACGTCTTACTTTCCGTCGTAGATGCAGAAAAGACAATACTTTCACCTTTCTTAATTTCCATTTCAAAATATCCAGGAACATACAGGTCCTCATCAGAAGCATATCCCCGTTCCTGCTCTTTCAGGTATTCTATGCCACGATACCAATCCGGTTGGAAATGAAATTTATTTTCCTTGGAAAACTGCATATACAAATCAGGATATCCCTCATACATACATGTTTTAATTCCATTCTCAACCTCCGAATAATCACGGCTGGCCGCACTGTTTTCATGCGTAAATTGTCTCACACTGCGAAAAGCCAGGAAAGGACGGAATTGTAAAATGGTATCTGAATGCGCATCCTCCAAGGTATAACGGATAAGAATACGATTTTCATAATGCTGGAAGACGGACTCTTTCTTGAGGATAACGCCTCCGACACGATAAAAAGTAGCTGGCACCTTGTCACAATTGTATTCACGTATATATTTATGTCCATTAGGACTGAAATGATTCCCCTGGTACTTATGTAAGCCCAGGTTGAACCGTGCTCCATGCTGAATAACTGAGACATCAAGAGAACTTAGCAGTACATGATTTTCATCATCCAAATCTGGAATCGGTACGACAAGAAGTCCGTGATATTTACGAGTATTACAATCTACGATAGTAGAACACGAGTATGCCCCTGAACGGTTTGTACCCAGGATTTCCTTGCGTAGAGACTCTTGAAGATTAGACATCAAAGCATGTTCAAATTTAAGATAACTCATAGGTCTGAATTAAGGTTGATCGTTAATATCAATTCTAATAAGTGCGTTCCTAGAGAGACTCTAAAGGGTACACCTATTACACTTCAAAATTAGTAAAATAGATTGAATAGCCCAAATTATTACTCTGTTTTTTATACAAAAAAGTGGAATAACTTATTTTATAATATAATTTTAGTCAAAAAGAATAACTGATTCAACAATTTTATGTAACTTTGCAAAAAGTAACAGATTATAAGATTTGCCTTTGACGGTCAACAGGCCTTAAGGGTTATAAAGTGGATAATTGATTCTCATTCTTCGAGTGTTCTTGACATCGCAAGGGAAGAACATCTGAACTATCATATTGGCTTAGTTGCTCTCCTTTTTTATAAAACGATTTCTGTTTTATCCACTTCTTGCTTATCCATTTTCTAATTTGCAGCCTGCAATCAGCCATACAAAAAGACCAAATTTATCTGGCCTGAAAAGAATTACTACGACTAATCCATTTGAGGAAAAAGAATATGGTGTCCAAGATTCAAATTAGCAAAGAGAAAATCGCACAGAGCATTGGAGCTCTATGGAAGTCGTTTACGGACAAGCAATATCAAGTATTGCTGAGTAATCTGAGCATCCACCAATTTAAAAAGAGCGAATTCATCTACAAGGATTTTGAAAATCCGGTCTATACGATGTGTCTGATACAAGGAAAAGTCAAGATCTTCAAGGGTGGTGCGAGTGGAAGAAATCAGATTGTAAGAATTATCAAACCCATCGAATTTTTCAGCTACAGAGCCTCCTTTGCTCATGAAGATTATAAGACATCAGCAATGTCCTTTGAAAATTGTATCATTGCCTTCTTCCCCATCCATATCCTAAAAAAATTTATGTCTGAAAATTTTGAAATTTGTCGCTATTTCATTCAAAGGCTTGCAAGGGAACTAGGCACCGCAGATGACAGAACCGTAAATCTTACACAAAAGCATATAAGAGGAAGACTTGCAGAAGCCCTGCTTTTTCTAAAAGAAAGTTATGGTATTGAAGAAGATGGTTCTACCCTTAGCATTTATCTCAGTCGGGAGGATTTGGCTAATCTCTCAAACATGACAACCAGCAATGCTATCCGCACCTTATCAGCTTTCGCGAATGAAAAGATTATTGCTATCGACGGACGAAAAATAAAAATTATCAAAGAAAAATTATTAAGAAAAATTTCAAGAACGGAATAGGATTTTCTTTAGCACAGACCACGACAACCAATTATCCTGCCAACTTGTCAAAAAGTGTCAAACATTCCCTACCATTAATCTTTTTATAGCATCCACCTTTTCACATGTCGGTCGTTGGCCGTCTATCCAATGAATCGTAAATCCTCTGCGTTCCATACCCCTGAACCACGTCATCTGACGTTTAGCAAATTGATGGATGGCAATTTCAAGTCTGCGAAACATCTCATCATACGTGAGTTTACCAACAACATATTCTGTAACATATTTATATTCCAACCCGTAATACAAGAGATCTTTAGCAGCAATACCCTTATCCAGAAGGCTTTTAATTTCTTCTACCATCCCATGGTCCAGACGATCCTTCAATCTATGCGTAATTTGATCCCTGCGTACATCCCTGTCAACACTGACACCGATGATCAACGAATCCAATTCAGGAAAGTCTCTTTCAACAGCAGGATGTTCCAAAGAGTATAGTTCAATTTCAATTGCACGGATAGCTCTCTGGCAGGAATCTACATCCGTCTGATTGTGCATTACGCTCCCCCTCTTTGCCTTCAAGTCGTCAAGCATTTTAGTAAGTTCAGGCAACGATAGTCCTTTTAACCGTTCCCTCAACGCCTGATTCTGAGGAACGGGAGACAAACGATACCCCTTTAATACAGATTCAACATATAGTCCTGTACCCCCACAGAGAATAGGCATAGTACCATGACTGAGAACTGTCTGATAAGCCTTAAGAAAATCCTGCTGATAACGAAAGAGATTATATCTTGTCCCAGGTTCACAGATATCTATCAGATAATAAGGAATGACCTTTCCATCAATATGATAATCCTCCAGATCTTTCCCCGTTCCAATATCCATACCCCGATAAACCTGACGGCTGTCAGCACTTATGATTTCTCCACCAATATCAGCAGCCAGAGCAACAGCTAAAGTTGTCTTTCCAGAGGCTGTAGGTCCAAGGATCGTAATCATATTCGACATATTTCAAATTATTTAATCTTATACAAAAATAACAAAAAAAAGCCGTCCAGCACAAAACCGGACGGCTATTTTCATGTAATTCTTAAGAATTACTTATTGTTATACTTGTTCATGACCTTGATCAGATCTACCACTTTGTGGCTATATCCAAACTCATTGTCATACCAAGAAACGATCTTTACGAAGTGGTCTGTAAGGTGAACACCTGCAGTTGCATCATAGATAGAAGTCAACGGGCAGTTCAGGAAATCAGAAGAAACAACAGCCTCATCCGTATAACCCAGGATACCTTTCAAGTTAGTCTCAGAAGCCTTCTTCATTGCAGCATCAATAGCAGCCTGTGAAGCAGCTTTCTTCAAGTTAACGGTCAGGTCAACTACAGAAACGTCCAAAGTAGGAACACGCATAGAAATACCGGTCAGTTTGCCATTCAACTCAGGAATAACCTTACCTACAGCCTTAGCTGCACCAGTTGTTGACGGGATAATGTTGCCAGAAGCAGCACGGCCACCACGCCAGTCCTTACCACCCTTAGAAGGACCATCAACTGTCAACTGAGTAGCAGTTGTAGAGTGAACAGTTGTCATCAAACCAGTTTCGATGCCAAATTCATCATTCAGGACCTTTGCAATAGGAGCCAGACAGTTGGTTGTACAAGATGCGTTGGAAACGATCTTCTGACCAGCATATTTGTCAGTGTTAACACCACAAACGAACATATCAGCCTGACGGCCGTCTTCACCCTTCTTAGAAGGTGCAGAAAGAACAACATACTTAGCACCAGCTTTCAAGTGCTTTTCAGCGCGGTCCATAGTCAAATAAAAACCAGTAGACTCAACGATATATTCAGCACCAACTTCAGCCCATTTGATATTTTCAGCATCGCGCTCAGCAAAGCAGCGAATGTCACGACCATTTACAATCAGAGTGTGATCATTCTTAACAGAAACGGTACCATCGAAACGTCCGTGCATTGTATCATACTTCAGAAGATAAGCAAGATAATCAACAGACAGAAGGTCATTAATACCAACTACCTCTACATCGTTCTTGTTAGCAGCTTCAAGAGTTGAACGGAAAACGAAACGACCAATACGGCCGAAACCGTTAATACCAATTTTAATCATTTTATTTTTTTTGTTTAAAGGGTTAAATAATATCCTAATTACATAGTCTTTTATCCGTACAAGAAAGAAAAACTTTGAACATTCACTTCATAAACTTTTTACCTTTTTCCGTTACTCACTTCATTAAGATTTCCAAAGCCACGAATCGCTTTATTCCAGCTTTCTTCCCTTTTCAATCGCAAAGATACAATTTTTTTTCTATATTTGCATCGTGTAATTGTATTAATTTTTTAAAAAAAAGAGAGGAAACACCCTTTCATTACACCTTTTTTATATAAAGCCATAAGACTGACATATTGATATTACAAATATGAAAAATATTTCATTAATCAATTATCAAATATTCGTTACATTAATTCCACAATTGACATACAAATTATAAAAAATAATACAATGAGTAAATTTATCCAAGAATTCAAACAGTTCGCTATTAAAGGCAATGCCATCGACATGGCTGTCGGCATAATCATTGGTACTGCATTCGGAAAGGTCATCTCTTCCATAGTCGAGGATATTGTCATGCCACCTATTGGATGGTTGATTGGCGGTGTAGATTTTAGCGACTTAAAAGTTACCATGCCTTCTATTGTTATTTCAGGAGTAGAGCAGATGAAGACGGTCACAATCAATTATGGAAATTTCTTCCAGACTGTAATCAATTTTCTTATCATCGCCCTCTGTGTCTTTCTAATGGTGAAAAGCATCAATCGATTGACTGGAAAGAAGAAAGAAGTCTCAAAATCAATTCCAAAATCTACCAATGAAGAAAAATTATTGATGGAGATCCGAGATTTGATAAAAGAAGAAAACGAACAAAAAAAATAGAAAACAGACAAACTCTCTATACCCTTTTAGAAATCAAAAGAAGAGATAAAAAAAGAGCAAGCATCTCTTTTGCCTGCTCTTTTTATCAACTTCTTATAAGACGATCAACCTTTCCACAAATTTATCACTCCCACTCTATCGTCGAAGGCGGTTTAGAAGAGATATCAAAGCAAACGCGGTTGACGCCATTAACCTTGTTAATAATTTCATTACTTACTTTAGCAAGAAAATCGTAAGGCAGCCGAGACCAGTCAGCCGTCATTCCGTCCATACTATTCACGGCACGAAGCGCAATAGGATGTTCATAGGTTCGTTCATCCCCCATCACGCCTACAGAACGAATAGTGGACAGCAGAATAGCTCCTGCCTGCCAGACATTGTCATAAAGAGAAGTCCCATCTGGCATCTTGTACTGATGCATATTTTCAATATAAATATCATCGGCATCCTGTAAGATACGGACCTTTTCACGGGTTATATCCCCAAGAATACGTACGGCAAGACCAGGTCCCGGGAAAGGATGGCGTTTAATCAATTGTTCCGGCATTTTCAATTCATGTCCTACATGTCGCACCTCATCCTTGAATAGCCACTTCAGAGGCTCGCAAAGTTTCAGTTTCATATCCTTAGGCAGCCCTCCGACATTATGATGGCTCTTGATGGTCATCCCCGTAATGTTCAAACTCTCTATACGGTCTGGATAGATTGTTCCTTGGGCAAGCCATCTGGCATTTGTGATTTTTTTAGCCTCAGCGTTGAAAACCTCCACAAAATCACGGCCGATGATATGACGCTTCTTCTCTGGTTCGGTCACTCCTGACAAGTCCTTGAAAAACCGATCACTGGCATCAACACCAATCACATTCAGACCTAATCCCTTATAAGCGTCCAAGACCTTAGAAAACTCATTTTTGCGTAACATCCCGTTATCGACAAAGATGCATGTCAATTGCCTGCCAATTGCCCGGTGGAGCAAAGTAGCACAGACTGAAGAATCAACTCCTCCTGAGAGACCAAGGATGACATGGTCACTGCCAATCTTTGTCTTCAGATTTTTGACCGTCGTATCTACAAATGAGGCAGGACTCCACTCCTGACGACTTCCACAGATATCCACGACAAAGTTCTTCAACAGTTGTTTACCCTGTTTCGTGTGTACGACCTCTGGATGAAACTGCACAGCCCAGAGCGGGTACTTGCTACTGGCGTATGCCGCGTAATGGACTTCTTCAGTAGACGCAATTACGTGACAATCCTCTGGAATAGCCGTAATCGTATCTCCATGACTCATCCACACCTGCGAATTAGGTTGAAAGCCCTTGAAAAGTGGGTCTCCGACATCAAACTTCTCAAGATTGGCCCGGCCATATTCCCGGGTACCAGCCTGTTCTACTTTTCCTCCATAAGAGTACGCGACAAGCTGAGCTCCATAGCAAATTCCCAATACAGGATATTTACCTATGATTGTACTCAACTCCATCTTAAAAGCAGAGGGATCATGTACGGAATAAGGGCTTCCGCTAAGAATGACACCGATAATGTCTTTGTCATCCTCAGGAAATTTGTTATAAGGCACAATCTCGCAGAAGGTGTTAAGTTCACGAACCCGACGGCCAATCAACTGGCAGGTCTGGGAGCCAAAATTAAGAATGATAATCTTCTGTTGTTGCATATCAGAATTTATATGAATATTATATCTATTTCTTAAACTCTTACAGGGGCATTACAAAGTCTTTTCTTTAATAAAACTTCTCTAGATAGCTGTAAACCAAATTTATTTCTGACCATTCTTCAGTTCTTCCAAGAAGTCCTCTGCCTTTGCGAGAGTTTCCTGTTTCCCTACATCCATCAGTTTGAGATGGTCTTGTACATATCCCCGAATGAATACTTTATCACAATTTTTTAGATAGAAATCCATAATCGGAAATTGATCAGGCCATTCATCCATCAATGGAAAAAGACGTGGAGAAAACAAATGTATTCCCGAAAAGGCAAACAAATGAAGTTTGGGAAGAGATTCTCTCACCCAAGAATAGGGACTTTTTACTTCACCAGTTTCAATATTCGTCCATCCAACCAGACGCATATCATCATTAAAAACCAAATAGCGCTTTGTCTTGCGCCGGCTCACCAGCAGAAGGGCATCAATGGATTGATTTCGTATTTTGTCCTGTTCACTGTTATTTTCCAAATACAGAGAGGAATTCTGTGTTGCTCCTGTCATACAACTTTCACCGGTCTTATAAAATCTCTTCAGGTCAACATTACTCAGGACATCAACATTATGGATAAGAACCGGAAAACTTGGATCAAACAAAGGTCTGGCCTTCTTGAGCCCTCCCCCTGTATTCAAAAGAGAAGCACTCTCATCACTTACACGAATATCCATCTGGAAATCGTGACTGGAAAGATAACTGATAATCTGACTGGAAAAATGATGGACATTGATAACAATACGGCTGACCCCGGCAGCTTTCAAACGAAGAATAACGTGTTCCAGCAACGGTTCACCACCAACCTGTACCAATGCTTTCGGAAGCCTGTCTGTCAGAGGTTTTAGTCGTGTACCCATTCCTGCTGCAAAAATCATTGCCTGCATCTCTTCTCCATCCATATCCATACCTGCAAATATACGTATAATTTTGTAGAAAGCAAAGCTTTCAATCTCTTGATTTCACCCGTTGCTCAATAAAACAGATTATATCTTTTTTCTTGCCGGCAAGACAGAACGAATATGCTGCTCACGATGGACAATTTCTACTTCTACTCCAAATTTCTGATGGATATGTTCAGCGACATGCTGGGCAGAATACACACTGCGATGCTGCCCGCCCGTACAGCCAAAACTAATCATCAGACTAGTAAACCCTCTTTGCAAATATCTTTCCACATGATGGTCCACCAAACGATAGACATCATCCAGAAAGGTCAGAATTTCGCCATCATCTTCCAAAAAACGGATAACCGGTTCATCAAGCCCTGTTAACTTTTTATATCTCTCATATCTCCCCGGGTTATGTGTACTACGGCAATCAAAGACATACCCTCCGCCATTGCCTGAAAGATCTTCCGGGATACCTACGCGATAGGAGAAACTGTATACGTGAACGACCAGTGGCCCTTTCCCATCATATTTTGAGAATGTGGCCAGACCATCTTCCGGACGAGCATGATAAATATTATTTTTCGTTGTTTTCAAACCATCACCACGATGACGGACAGGGTCTTCTACCTCAGCAAATTGTGGTAATTCCGTGAGCCGTTGCTAACATATCCATCATATAAGGATAGGGAAACACATTATGCTTCTCAGATAATCGAATCAGATCTTTCAAATTCTGAATAGCTGGAGGAATACTATCTACAAAATGTTTCTTCCTTTCAAAATAGCCACGAAAACCGTATGCACCCAGAACTTGCAAAGTGCGGAAAAGTACGAAAAGAGACAATCTGTTGGAAAAATGGCGAATGGTTGGTACTTCCGTATAATTTTTCAAAGACTGGTAATATTCATAAATAAGTTCTCTTCGCAATTTAAAAGAATATTTTGCGGAAGCCTGCCAGAGGAACGAAGCAAGATCATAGTAGACAGGTCCCTTCCGTCCTCCCTGGAAATCAATAAAATAAGGATTCCCTTTTACATCCAGCATAACATTCCGCGCCTGAAAATCCCGATAGAGAAAACAATCCATCAGTTCTGAAGTCAAGTCCTTTGCAAAGAGACGGAAGTTCGCTTCCAGTTTCATCTCATGAAAGTCCAGTTCTGAAGGCTTTAGAAAACAGTACTTAAAATAATTGAGATCGAAGAGTACGCTATCTCGGTCAAAGACTGGTTGAGGATAACAATTTGACCAGTCCAGCCCTTCGGCACCGTGGATTTGAATATCCGGCAGTTCACGAATCGTTTTCACCAATAGTTGTTGTTCGTATTGGTTATATCTGCCATCAGCCTCCCGACCACCACGTATGGCATCAAAAAGAGAGACAGAACCTAAGTCCGTCTGGAGATATCTTGACCCATCGTCACTAACAGCGAGAATATGAGGAACCGGTAATTTTTTCTCCGCAAAATGCTGAGATAAATAAATAAATGCATTGTTCTCATCAAGGCTTGTTCCGATGGCTCCTATGACGGAATGGCCTTCAGAATCTTTTAGGCGATAATAAATACGGTTGCTCCCTTGGCCGACAAGTTTTTCAGTAGTTGCCGGGGTATGTCCCGACCATTTGCAATAGAGTTGGATCAGCTTTTCCATTTTTTATTTATTTCTGATTACAACTCTATTCTTCTTCCTCCTGAGTATCCACTTGTTGACGCCTTTGTACACGCCTTTCATCCCATCTCCGAATAAACTCATCCAAGACGAATAGGATGAGAAGTATTCCGAGTGACATAAAGAAACTCCCGGTCAGGTACATCAAACCGGCACATATTACAAGGAATAAGAGAATCCTCACTAAATAGGATTTTGAAACTTTCTTCTGATTCATGTGGCAAAGATACAAAAATTCAAAGAAAAAAATCGGATTAAAAGGAGATTTGTCATCTAAAAAAAATACAGGGATAAATATATTCAAAAGAAAAGTAAAGAACTTCAAAAAGCTATAAACAAAAAAATCGGATGTCGTCCCGACAACCGATTTTCAAAAACAAACTACTTAAAAACTAATCTACTAAAACAAATCAAAAAATATCTTTATGGTCAACCGACCTACATTACTCTAAATATGTTACAAAGATAGCATATTTCCTATTATAACGCAAGCTTTTTCAAAGAAAAATACATATATAAATGCTAAATAAAACAAAAAAAGGGACGAATATAGAGTATCCGTCCCTTTTTGTTAGCTATAGTTTACAATTTTACATCATTCCAGGAGCGCCAGGTGCAGCAGCTGCTGCCGACTTAGGTTCAGGTTTGTCTACCATCACACATTCAGTAGTCAGCAACATTCCGGCAATAGAAGCCGCATTTTCCAGAGCGACACGTTCAACCTTGGCTGGATCAACGATGCCAGCCTTACGCAGGTCTTCGTATTTCTCTGTACGGGCATTATAGCCATAATCACCTTCACCTTCACGAACTTTGTTGACAACTACAGAACTTTCCAGTCCGGCATTCTCTACAATCTGACGAAGTGGTTCCTCTATTGCGCGAGAAACGATATTGATACCAGTTTGCTCATCCTGATTGTCACCTTTGAGACCTTTCAAAGATTCCAGAGCACGGATGTAAGTCGTTCCACCACCAGCAACAATACCTTCTTCAGCAGCTGCACGGGTAGCACACAAAGCATCGTCTACACGATCCTTTTTCTCTTTCATCTCAACTTCAGAATTAGCTCCTACATAAAGTACAGCAACTCCACCGGAAAGTTTTGCAAGACGCTCCTGCAGTTTCTCTTTATCGTAAGAACTCTTCGTGTTAGCGATTTCATTTTTGATCTCATTGACACGATCCTGAATATTTTCCTTAGTACCTGCACCATTTACGATAGTCGTATCGTCCTTGGTAACTGTGACTTTCTCAGCAGAACCAAGCATCTCCAGTGTAGCTTGTTCCAGTTTCAGACCCTTATCCTCACTAACTACAACTCCACCGGTCAGAACAGCAATGTCTTCCAGCATAGCCTTACGGCGGTCACCAAATCCAGGAGCCTTCACGGCACAGATCTTCAGGCTGCCACGCAAGCGGTTAACCACCAAAGTTGTCAAAGCCTCAGAATCAACATCCTCTGCAATTACCAGTAATGGACGACCACTTTCTGCGGCAGCCTGCAGGATAGGCAGGAAATCCTTCAGATTACTGATCTTCTTGTCGTAAATCAGGATATAAGGATTATCCATTACACACTGCATCTTATCTGTATCTGTTACGAAATAGCCGGATAAGTAACCACGGTCAAACTGCATACCTTCTACGACATCAATATGAGTATCACGGCTCTTGCTCTCTTCAATGGTGATAACACCGTTATTAGAAACTTTGCGCATAGCATCAGCCAACAGTTTACCGATCTCAGGATCATTGTTTGCACTGACACTGGCTACCTGCTCGATCTTATCATAATTACTGCCTACAATCTCTGCATGATTCTTGATGTACTTCACTACAGCTGCTACAGCCTTGTCAATACCGCGTTTTAAGTCCATAGGATTTGCACCGGCAGTAACGTTCTTCAAACCTTCACGTACAATAGCCTGAGTCAGGATAGTAGCAGTTGTCGTACCGTCACCGGCATCATCACCAGTTTTACTGGCTACACTTTTCACCAACTGTGCACCTGTATTCTCAAACTTATTTTCAAGTTCCACTTCTTTAGCAACCGTAACACCATCCTTGGTAATCTGTGGAGCACCGAATTTCTTATCGATAACGACATTGCGTCCCTTAGGACCCAAGGTAACCTTTACAGCGTCAGCCAGTTTGTCTACGCCCTTTTTCATCAGGTCACGTGCCTCTACATCATATTTTAATTCCTTAGCCATTTCTTTTCAATTTTAAATTTGTTGTTTCATTTTCCCTGACTCTCCGACCCATTTCTGGAAGAGATTATCTTCAGTCTGTTATCGGGCAGTCAGCTACTTTATTTACACTAACTTTCTAAAATAGTATTCGGTTTATTTCTCGTCCAGAATCGCAAGGCAATCACTCTGACGCATCATCAGATATTTAGTACCTTCGTTTTCGATCTCAGTACCGGCATATTTGCCATAAAGAACAGAATCACCTGCTTTGACAACCATCGGGTCATCTTTTGTACCCTGCCCTACGGCAACAATCTTACCTCGCTGGGGCTTCTCTTTAGCCGTATCAGGAATAATAATTCCACCTACTTTTTCTTCAGCTGGTGCAGGAAGGACCAGCACTCTGTCTGCTAATGGTTTAATGTTCATAATACTTTTATTTAAATTTGATTTATCCTAATCCGACACCAAACGCTTTCGCATTTAATGTTTCGCCTATATATCTACGAAAACTGTGCCAAACTTGATGTATGACAAATTTGGCACAGTTAAAACTGACAATGGTGTCAGTTCTCTGGAAATATCCGGTCTGTTAGAGCAATCAGAATCAAGATACTAACGGCAAATCCAAACAGGATCAGGAATGACTTTTACTGTTTTCTCAACTACGATCATTTTGAACCTGGTTCAAATCCACAAACTCACCGTGAGCCTTACGCCCAACTATCAAGCGGTCCAGTTTTCTCTTCCGATTCAGAGAAATCCACTTTCTGGCAAAGATATTCGGAATATCTACACCTACGGCTATCATGATGATAAGCAAGGAACCATTAATAGCATTGTGCGCGGCTGTCGTAACCTCTCCCACAACACCTTGCATATCAATCAAGGCATATAGAGCACGATACATCAACACCCCTGGTATCATTGGAATAACGGCTGGAATGGTTATACACTGGTGAGGGGTATGGAGTATATGCACCATCTTGATATTGATAATACTAATCAATGCAGAACCGCATAGGGTACCTACAATAGGACCAGCATCCAAGCCTATATTTCCATTGCTCGGACCCAAATTAACAAAATTACGGAAGCAAACGGCAATAATACCACCTACGGCAATCCAAGGCATCAGGCGTTTCGGAGCATTAAAGATCGTAGCAAATCCCATTGCTGAAATAGCCGCAGCCAAGGCGAACTCTCCAAAAGAATGATGAGGTATCATACTCAGGTTCTTTACGAAGTTATCGATGCCGAATATTTTGATAGCCAGAGCAATGCCAAAGGACATGGAAACAACCATCAGCAAAGTATTCGTCGCCCTCACCAGTCCAACTTCGATATGATCGTCAAGCATATCGCTCACGAAATTGATGAGAGGAACCCCTGGAACGATAAAGAGGGCACAGGCCAGCATAGGATGCCACGGCGTATCGGAATGCAGTACCGGCAACAGGAAATGTGGCAGATACGCTGCGACTTCCGGAGTAGAAATGAAGTGAGACAGCCAAGCCAGAATCGTAGAGATGAAGGCCGCTACAGCAATATTAAAATAATTGTTTGAACCCAACTGATTCAAATACATTCTGAAGCGATTACCAAGAATGGCAGCAATAGAAGCATAGAAAAACGCAGGCCAGTCACACCCGAACTGAATACAGAATCCGCCACAGGCAAAACCTGCTCCAATGGCTACCATCCAGTCTCCATAATTACGTTTGGCAGAAGCAATCTTTTCCAATTCTTTTTCATACTGGTCAAGGGAATAATTCTGGCCAATTGCCCGCCAAGTCAGTTTACTGATTCCCTGGATAGACTCCATGTTGATACCATGCCTGTCGCAACGCTGCATCTTTGAAAAAGAATGCGTCTCATCACTCAAGTTTACCTGAAGCATATAGTAATCAACATTGATATGCAAATATTCCTTCGGTAACCCCAAAAAGGCAGCAGCACGATTCATGTTTCTTTTAATCCTGCTGGTATCTGCTGAACTTTCTACTAATATTTGTCCCGTTCGTAGAAGCAGATCTAACTTTCTACGTAATACTCCTTCTGGTTCAGGTTTACACTTTAAATTACACTCTGAATCGGAATTACATTTTGTATTCTCACCCATTAATCTTATAAAAAATATATTTATGATTGAAATCCTGAATTCCAACTGCAAAGTTACGAATATTTCTTGGATTTTCAGATGATGAAACTAAACTTTTTATCTCCTTTTCAGAAAGAGACTTCCTTATCTGACAGATAACCTCCATTTAAGGTCATTGTACATCATTTCAGATCCATTCTATTCACTTATCCATACGTTCATTTCCAACTTTTTGTTTCCATCAATAATATTCCCAGCCATCATCTATAATTCTAAATTTTTATTTGTAACTTTGCGACTAAACAAATTGATAAATTACAAAATCATGAAGAGAGTTCTACTATTACTAATCTGCATTATCACGGGAGTTATCAGTGCCTTCTCTCAGTCATGGCCAACGGTATTACCAGAAGCCAGACCAGGAGTAAGATGGTGGTGGCTGGGGTCAGCCGTAGACAAGAAAGATCTGAAATGGGATCTTGACCAATATCATAAAACTGGTATTGGAGCTGTTGAGATTACCCCTATTTATGGTGTACAGGGAAATGACAAGAATGATATTCCCTACCTTTCCCCCAAATGGATGGAAATGTTACACGATGTTGAAGATACCGGTAAGGCCGACAGCATTGAAATCGATATGAACAACGGTACAGGCTGGCCATTCGGAGGCCCTTGGGTGCCTATTAACGAAGCTGCTTGTAAAGCTGTATTCTGTGACACAATCGTAGACATTCATGCAAATCTGATGAAAATCAATTATCAGATTCCGGAAAAAGAACGAAAATACGCAAGACCTCAGATCATTAAGACTTTCCCTGTTCCGGGAGACCTGAAACATAAACGCGTTATCGTTCTCTATATCAGCCGGACCCGGCAGATGGTCAAACGTGCAGCTCCGGGTGGAGAAGGCTATGTTCTGGATCATTTTGACAAAGATGCAGTAGCACATTATCTGGCTCATTTTGACAGTATTTTCGCGGCTACACATACGCCTTTTCCTCATACGATGTTCAATGACAGCTATGAGGTCTATAATGCTGACTGGACACCTTCTCTCATCAAAGAATTCGAGGCTCGCCGCGGCTATAAACTTCAGGATAAATTTCCCGAATTCCTCGCCGGTGATCCCAAAGTCATAAGTGACTATCGTGAAACACTTGGAGAACTTCTACTTGAGAATTTCACGGAGCAATGGACAGCGTGGGCACACAAGCATGGAGCCATCACCAGGAATCAGGCGCATGGTTCTCCTGCTAATCTGATAGACTGCTATGCTGCTGTGGACATCCCCGAAATCGAGGGCTTCGGACTGACCGACTTTGGTATCAAAGGATTACGTCGTGATTCAGTGAAGACTCGCCCTAACTACAGTGACCTGTCAATGCTGAAATATGCTCCATCAGCCGCCCATATCACAGGAAAGCCTTTTACATCCAGTGAAACCTTCACCTGGTTGACGGAACATTTTCGCACCTCCCTCAGTCAGATGAAGCCGGATTTAGATCTGATGTTCTGTGCAGGTGTCAACCACATGTTTTTCCATGGTACTGCCTATTCACCAAAGAATGACCCATGGCCAGGATGGAAGTTTTATGCCAGTATAGATATGAGTCCGACTAATTCCATCTGGAGGGATGCACCTTTCCTGATGCAATACATCACCCGGTGCCAGAGTTTCCTGCAATGGGGGAAACCGGACAATGACTTTTTGGTCTACCTTCCTATTTATAATATGTGGAGGAGAGATACCCAGCACCGCCTCATGCAGTTCAGCATTGAGAGTATGGCTCAAAGGGCTCCAAAATTCATCAAGGATATTTTGAATATCGACCATCTGGGATATGACTGTGACTATATCAGTGATAAATATTTGATGGGGTGTACTGTCGCTGCTGACGGTACAATACAAACTGCTGCAGGAACAAAATATAAGGGGATCATCATTCCTGAAGGTACAATCCTGACACCACAGATTTCCGAAAAACTCAAGTCTCTGACCAAGAATGATCCGACATTGGTAATGAATGGGGTTCATGCACAAGAGATGAGACGCCACGCCTCACCTGAAGCTATGAAAACGGAGTATGGTCTGAGAATGATCCGCCGTAGCAACCCGTCAGGTTATCATTATTTCATTGCTAACCTCACTCCAAATGATATTGATGCATTCGTTCCATTGGCCATACATTTTACAAGTGCTACCTGGTTTAATCCGCTCAATGGCAACAAGTATACTGCAGAGATAAAAGAGGGAAAAGTACATGTCCTTCTTAAAAGTGGTGAAAGTCGTATTCTGCTCACTTCTGATCAGAGAACGACAAGAAATCAACAGTCGGAAACATCAAGAGGAACTGCCCATCTGGCAGATATCAATCTGACTCCTGATAAATGGCAACTGAGTTTTATCGATGAAGCTCCGAAAGTAGGAGAAACCTTTCAACTTAATGGATTGAAGACCTGGGAGAATCTCGACAACAAGACCCGTATCACTATGGGTACAGGAGTGTATGAAACAACCTTCAAGTTGAATGGAAAACAGGCATCTGCTCACTGGAATATCAACCTGGGTGATGTGCGTGAAAGCGCCAGAGTCTACCTGAACGGACAATTCATAGGTTGTGCTTGGAGTGTGCCTTTCATTCTCAATTGTAAGAATACGCTGAAAAAAGGCAAGAACACACTGCGTATAGAGGTTACCAACTTACCTGCCAACCGTATTTCTGATCTTGATCGGAAAGGTGTTAAATGGCGTAAATTCAAAGAAATCAATTTTGTTGACATTACCTATCACAAATCCAATTACGCCAACTGGGGACCTGTCCCAAGCGGACTGAACAGTACTGTTAAACTCCAGCAGGCTACAGAACAAACCGGATTGTAAGCGCTCTTATCACACCGTTAATAAATTTTCAAAGAAGTTTGATTGTTCTTAAATAGAAACAAACTGTAAATCAGATTCCATTAAACAAGAAACTATTCCAATATTAATTCCGGAACATTCAGTCAGTAAAATAAAGGCCTGCTTTTGAATTAAAAGCAGGCAATTTCCGGATTTGAAGAATTTAATTATGAAGAAAACTATAATTTTCATTTTTTTCCTGCTCCTTGCAGTAACAAATAATACCCTAATGGCCCACATCCGGATTTCCTCAAGAAAAACCGGTGATATTCTTGCTACTGCACAAAAAGTAAACACCTATTTCATGAACAAATATCCAGATCCTACTCAACCCACTTTCGTCAAGAAAGAACGTTCCAGCAACCTCTGGACCAGAGCCGTCTATTATGAAGGATTGATGGCACTCTATGAGATAGACAAGAATCCTGAATATATTAACTATACCGACCGATGGGCTAATTTCCATCAATGGTCTCCACGCAATGGAGTCAATACGACAAATGCTGATGACCAATGCTGCGAACAGACCTATCTGGAACGTTTCATTCAGTCGGGCGGTCAGGAGAAGATCGAAAAAGTAAAAGAAAATCTGAACTTGCAGATGGCTTCAGGGAAACACACCTACTGGACCTGGATAGATGCTATTCAGATGGCTATGCCCATATACGCCAAATATGCCCAAATCACAGGAGAGAGAAAATATCTGGACTATGCCATAAACAGTTATATATGGAGTCGAGACACCTTGGCAGGTGGTCTTTTCAATAAGAAAGAAGGGCTCTGGTGGAGAGACAAGGATTATGTCGCTCCTTATAAGGAAACAGATGGGAAAAACTGCTATTGGAGCCGTGGTAACGGATGGGTCTACGCTGCTTTAGTCAGGGTCATGCAGACACTACAGAAAAGTGACAAGGACTATCAACTTTTAAAAAGTGACTATCTTCTAATGAGCAAAGCTCTGATCAGATGCCAGCGAAGGGATGGTTTCTGGAATCCAAGTCTGGTCTCATCTTCATACGAAGGACCTGAAACCTCTGGCACTTCCCTGTTTCTTTATGGCATGAGCTGGGGACTGCACAACGGGGTATTGAAAGAGAGTATTTACCAACGAGCTTGTGACAAGGCCTGGAAAGCTCTCAAAAGCACTGTACATCAAAATGGATTTATCGGTTATGACCAGGGAACAGGGAAGGATCCTGCTGCCGGTCAACCGCTCAATAGCACACATGTCCCTGACTTCGAAGACTTCGGCACCGGTTGTTTCTTATTAGGTGCAGCTGAATATGCCAAACTTATCGAACATACCCGATAAAATTCGAAAAATCAAATTCAAAAAAGAAAAGGAATGAAAAACAGGACAATAAGAAAGAAAAACTTTCTGCATCCCCTCCTTGTCGCCGTCGCTCTAATTTTCATAACAACGGTAACTTTTGCACAAAATCCTCAGAAAGGAAATTATGGTTATCTCTACTGCCACATGAGTGATCATGGAGAATGGACAGCTTACGCAGTCAGCAGGGATGGCTACCATTATCAGGATATTCTCGGTGGTGATTCCATATTCAGTTCTGCCAAACTCGCTCGTATCGAAGGGGGAACGCGTGACGCCTATATTTGCAGGGACTGTCATTGCAAGGGTTATCTGATGGTCACTACAGATATGTGTGTCAGAAAGTCTCATGCATGGAACAATTACGGCATTGACCTGCTCAAGAGCAAGGATTTAATTCACTGGACCTCCGTAACTGTTGATTTCAGAAAGTTTTCTTCGACCATTCAGAGAGTGTGGGCACCTCAGATTTTCTGGAATCCCACCTATCAGTGGAAAGATGGGGAGAAAGGTGGATATATGATTTATTACTCTATCCTGGATAGGAATGTCTGCCCTTACGACCGGATGTATTACAGTTACGCCGATAAGAGTTTCACTCATATTACTGCCCCCAGACTTCTTTTTGACTGGGGATATGCAACGATCGATGCGGACATCAACTACTTAACGAGCGATCATCTCTATCATCTGCTTATCAAGAAAGAAGGTGGGAATCCCGGTATCTATACGACAACGTCAAAGCATCTGACCGGTCCATGGGAGAAACCTTCGGACAAAGACTTTGTTCATTTTGAAGGGAAAAAACTGTGTGAAGGTCCTTCCGCCTTTCAACTGATCGGTGACAAGACCTGGAGAATAGCTTACATCCAATATTCCGATCGTCCGAAACATTATCGTATCTGTAAAGCTGACAAGTACTTGCACAACTTCTCAGACCCGGTAGACATTCAAGGGGTTACTGGTCCTCAACACGGATCTTTTATGAGGATTACAAAAGTGGAATACGACCATTTAATCAACTGGTCCAGAAGTCCGAAAATGCTTAAAAATTACCAATACTATGGAAATGAACTTTCCAATACTATGAAATGAGCTTTCCAGTACTATGGTAACATGCTTTCCAATACTATGGAAATGAACTTTCCAGTACTATGGTAACATGCTTTCCAGTACTATGGAAATATAATTCTTTCTTATATTGAATTATCGGACAGAAAAGACAAATACCTGATCCAGTACAATCCCTTCGTCAAGAGCCTGGAAATGCAACACATGAGAAGTCTGAGGGACGATAGCCATGCGTAATGTCCTCAGTGCAAAATTACGGATTACATTCTGTTTCCATTCCTCACTTCTACCATACGTCTGATAATCTACTATCTTTTCCTGTCCATTATCCAAAGATATTGCAAAGCGAAGCGTCCGTCCGTTGACAGGATGCACCGGTAACAAATGAAATTCTATTTTCACGGAATCTGTTGCCAGAGAATCAAAAGGAAAAGATACCGTCTGTTTTTTTTGAATCAAGGCTGCCTGATTTTGATAACCCAGTTCCACCGGAACAAATTTTCCCTGAGCATTCGTGGCATTCCAGACATAGACAGGATTGCGGTCTGACACTAACGGAGTCGGCACGGAATCATGAGGAAGAAGGTCAAAATCAGACAATTTACGGGGATGGCAATCCATTATTCCTTTCCATTTTCCATGATTATGGAAGCCCTGATTATAGCACCGAGTAAGTTTTTCAATCGCATAATAAGCCGAATCACTCTCCGTCCAACTTGCCTTTCCATGCCGAGCCAACTCCCCTATCAGCATCTTGCGGTTCATTTCATCGGCTGCCAGAACAGGATAAGCCACCACGGAAATAATCTCCGGAGAACATTCCCACAACGGTCTTTACGACCGGAGCTTCTGAAGATTCAAAAGCTACAGTTGCACCTTTTCCTTCTCGAAAAGTAAAAGAGACCAGCCGCAATCGGAAGGAGCAGAAAACCCCATCAATGCCAGTAAAATGAAGTAAGAATTTCAATTTCATTTGGCAACAGGTAAAATATTGCATGCTATCCAGCGAGGGAAATAGCAATTAATGAGTAGAGAGTTTCAAACTTTTATTTTTAAATCCTTCAACAGCCACTTTCAACAGGACTTTCCCTGGAATCCGGCCGGCACGGAGAATGACCTGAGCTGTACCATTATGAAGTTTGATCTGATTCCCGGAAAGATTCTCATCAGTAGTCATATCTCCATTAAAGACTCCTATAATCTTTGCATTTCCCTTTACAGAAAAATGAACTTCACCATTAGCATTCCAGACACGATTGCCTTTAGCATCTACCGCATTTACACGAACAAATTGAAGATCCATGCCATCTGCATGCCAAAACTCCTGATCCGGAGAAAGTTCCAACTCCACAGCCTTGCCATACGTATTTATCCGATGACGAACTATCACTCTTCCGGCTTTCTTGGCAACAGCCTCTATATATCCCGGTTGGTATTCCACATTATCCCAACGGATCCTATTCCGATGATCCGGATCAAGTGCATTCTTTCTTTGTACCGAGACTTTTTCCATTGACAAAAAGTTCTACTTCCGGCGCATTTGTATAAGTATAAACTGTATATTTCTTCCCCGGCGTACGATTCCATTGATCAGACAATTGCTTCACCGATTCTTTTACGCCATTCCAGACCTTTCCATTTTCCTCATTGTCTACGATACCGATATGCACAACTGGCTGATCCGTAAACATCGACTTCAGGAAATATGCTTCCGGTTTAGGTTGAAGAGACATATCAAATACCCCTTCGTTACTTCCTTTAGCCGGCCAGCCCTGACTCTCGCCCAAATAATCAATCATACCCCAATAAGACAAGCCTATTACTTTATTAAGGTTCATCCCAAAAAAATTCGGACCCATATTGGAGAGATTGGCCTCGCTCTGGTAAAAGATCATATTCGGAAAGCGCCTTCCGTCACCGGGGAAATACTTATACCGGTAGTTATAAGCCTGAATATCTGTAATCATTGCCAGATCACAAGGTAGGGAATCCGTCTCCCAATTGCGACCACGGGGATGCATTGCTACCGTCACAGGACGAGTTGTATCATAACGATGTAATAATGTACGCTGCAAGCGATAGGCAGTAACTCCCCAGTCATTAAAAGGCAGATTCGGATAAGTTTGGAGTTCATTGCCCAAACTCCAGAAAGCGACACAAGCATGGTTACGATCTCGTTTCACCCATTCCGGCACATCATATTGCCACAGATTCGTCCAGTCGGCACGACCACCAGCATATTGTTTCAGCCACTTATCATAAAGTTCGTCCAGTACGACTATCCCGTATTTATCACATAAACGGTAGAAATCTTCACTATAAGGATTATGAGACGTACGAATATGATTGAAACCAAACGCCTTCAGGGTTTTAATGGTTTTTTCGATGGCACGAGGATAAGCTGCCGCGCCAAGGGGACCTAAGATAGAATGGTCCGCAATGCCCTTTAAAAGTAATTTCTTACCATTGAGTTTTAACCCGAACTGAGGAGAGAATTCAAAAGTACGCACTCCGAATGATTCTTTCACCTGATCAGCCAAAGTACCGTCATACTTATATACTGACACTTCAGCAGTATATAAGTATGGATGATCACAAGACCAGAGTTGTGGATTTGACAAAGAAATCGGAGTCAGGACATATTCCTTATCATGACGCCGTGGAGAAAAAGCCATCACACTATCCTTCTGAGCCACCACTTCCCCAGCTGCATCCAGGATGCGCACCTTGATTCTGCCCGTTCTCTGCTTGCTCTCTCGACATATCTCTGCCGTAATATTTACCAGTCGGTTATCCTTTGTTGTAATATACAAAGGATGACGGGCAAAATACAACTGAGAATCGGTCAGCAGTAAATGAACGTCACGATATAACCCTCCTCCGGTATACCAACGGGAATTATTCGGTTCCATGGTATTGGCAGTCACGATGATTTCATTGTCTGAACCATATTTCACCTTATTCGTAATGTCAATTCCAAAACCTACATATCCATAGTCTGTACCACCGATTCTTACTCCATTCAGATAGACATCACCAACCAGCATGATCCCTCCGAAATCAAGTTCGAGCCGGCGTCCCCTCCATTCATCAGGCACATAAAGGATCTTTCTGTAAGCACCGATACCCATTTCCTTAAAAGCACGGGCTGACAGGCGACTTTTCACATTGGCTGCCTGGTCACTAAAGTCTGCCCGCTCTCCGACTGCCGGCTTCACCCAAGGTTGAGAAATCTGAAAATCATGAGGCAAATCGATATTCTGGACTTCTGCCGAATGGAAGTCGATTTGAGCAGGACAAGTATCTGCCTTGACCATCCTGAACTGCCAGCCAAAATCAAGATTTAAGGTATCACGCTGTGCATTTGCCGTCAAGGCAAAAGACAGAACCGTTGTAAAAAGTAATATTTTTTTCATGTACTTAATCTACTTTAAAAAGTAATATATATTTTTCATCTGATATTCCGGACGAGAGAATATCCTGTCTTCCACCTTTCCTGAAGAGTGTAATACCCCTCCATTTATAGATGTAAAGTTACTGAAAATATTCGGGAAACCGGCATTCTCAGATAACTATTTCATACTCCTTTATGAGAACAAACAATCAACCAGACCTTTCAAAGCGGATTCAGATCATACAACTTCGTATGTCTATGGCTAAAAGTTACGATAAGACTCATCATCATAATCATAAAAATCAAACGCAGCCCTATTGTTAGATTTATGCCCATCAGACGAGGCATAAAGTCCGATACCAAGTCCATTAAAGCGATTTAACAGATTATCATCAGACAGGGGAACAAGACTTGTTTCCCCGGCAATTTTCATTTTAGACAGGTCTGTACCATATTCAAAGATACATTGGGAACCAGTTACTTTCATTCTCAGATAAACAGAAGTCTTACGACAAGGTATGGACACTACCATCTTTTTTTCATTGCCTTTACGGGTAATGACCTGTAGAGAAGATGCCGTTTTAATGATTGATACATAAGCCTGATTGTTCCTTAATAAAACCAATCCCGCGTGTTCATTCTTCTTGTTCGTGGAAAAGATAAGCCGAGTCGTGCCAGAAAACTGCATGCTTTTATTCATCCGCATCAATAATGCAGGCGATACCAGACTGTCTATACTCTCCGGTAAAAGTTTCAATAAGAGTCGTCCCTTGCTAACTGTATAGAATTTCTGATCTGGGATGCGTTCAAAATACCACCCACGGGATATACTATCATTAAAATCATCATGTGAAGGTATAGTGGCAACAGGAACAGGAGGAAGGTCAGGTTGAAGGATTTTCTCAGTCATGCCTCCCTTGCCGGGATTGAACACAAATTCTCCGTCCTGTATTTCTACAGGACAAAGAAAAGTCTCCCTTGAAAAAGCATACTTCCCCTCTATCATTCTCTTCCCCAGGGCTACTGCATACCAATCACCATATTGAGTCTGTACAAGATCAGCATGTCCGACACATTGTATGGGACACGTCTTGCCAAACTGACGCTGGCTAAGGACCGGATTTATCATTTGTGATCGATAAGGTCCGAAGAGTTTATCACTTATCAAGATAACCTCTGAATGGAAAAAGTTTGTCCCTCCCTCAGCTATCATCAGTACATACTTTTTCCCAATCTTATACAGATGTGGTCCTTCTGCATGTCTTGCATCGAAGGCATATCCTGTAGACAAATAATGCCTTTCACCTGCAAGTTCTCCCGTTTTCAAGTCAATGCCTTGAATCCATATAACGGTTGAAGCCTTGAATTTAAATTGGGGACAGTTCCAATCATTGCCGATGATATAACTTTTCCCGTCTTCATCCCAAAAGACGCTGGGGTCAATCCCCGGTACTTTTACCCAAACAGGATTTGACCATGGTCCCCGGATATTCTTTGCCGTCATAAAAAAATTTCCTTTGTTGGAAATATTGCAGAAAATATACCACAGTCCATTATGGTGGCGCAAGGTTGGTGCCCAGATACCATCTTTGTCTTTCAGATGATCAAGAGAAACCATCCCAGGTCTGTCAATGGCATGTCCTACCAGTTCCCAGGTGATCAAATTTTTGCTTTGATAGATGGGGATAGCGGGGAACCAAGTGAAAGATGAATTACATAAGTAATAATCGTCTCCCAACCTGCAAATGGTAGGATCAGGTGCAAAACCAGGAATAATGGGATTAAGTACCTCTCTTTTCTGACTGAACGCCGAGAAAGAATACCATAATACGCATATAAGAAATACGATTCTGATTTTATTGTAATCACATCTTTTCATCATAAACATAGAAAATTCTTTATCGATAAAAAAGGAAAAGCCTTTATCCCATCAGACCTAAAAACAGTATGATTAATATCCACTGTTTTGTTTGATATTACCAGTACTCTGATCAATGACTGATTGAGGGATCGGACGCACAAGGATATGTTTGTCCATTTTGTTCACTCTTGCAGCCAGGTTGTTGTGCTCTAAAGTACGTTCGATAAGTTTTCCTGTACGTTTCAGGTCCATCCAGCGTTTGTATTCTCCAACAAACTCACGTGCTCTTTCATCGAGGATGAAGTCTATATTGACATCCGAAGGTTTGATTTTCATCTCTTCCTTATGTCCCGGCAATGCAGCACGCATTCTTACGGCATTGATACGTTCAACTGCCTTGTCCAGGTTTCCCATCTTATAGTATGCCTCGGCAGCCATCATATAAGTGTCAGCAAGGCGGAACAAGAAGATATCACGGGTGCCTGTATAATTAGTATTATTACTTGGCCAGACCGCATTCGGATCATAGAATTTCCATACCATCGGACACATACCGGAACCATTTACATTATCAATATCCTGTTTCCATTTGTCTTTGGGAATAATGATGGCATTGGGATTGTTCTTCATCACCTCTAAAGAGTCCTCTTTCGTAAAAGGCTCATCATAGATAGGAAAACACACTCTCAAATCACCCACATTCAATCCTATTTTTGTATCTGCATCTGTGGCATAGAATTTACTTTTGAAAGTTGTACCATAACGGCTGTCTTCTTTCGTGTTATAAAGAGAATAGAGAAACTGTGTCGGCATAAACTGATTCTTTTTCCACCCATAAGTAGTGTTTCCCTGTGCAAAGCCACTAACAATTTTCGTCCATAATTCAAAGCCGAAGAGATTAGCCTGCCCATTACCTTTGTACATACTACCGAGAGAATTGGGATCATATTGTACAGAAAAGATAATTTCTTTATTCTCTTCATTACCAGGTTTAAACACGTCACTGAAATCCGGCAACAGTTGGTATTGTCCACTGTTGATTACTTCGTCAGCCAACGCTGCTGCTTTGGAAAAGTCATTTGGATCTGCATAGGATTTATATCCTCTTGTCAGATGGACAAGAGACATCAGGTGTTTACAGGCACCTTGTGTAACTCTCCCAAAATCTGCTTGTGATATAGGCAGTACATTGACAATATCATTAAGTTCAGAAAGAATAAACTTATACACGTCTTCCTCTGAAACACGTGGAAAGTTGGTAATGGGTGATGTGATTTCATTGGTGACAATGGCAATATCACCAAATTGTTCCACCAAAAGATAATAATAGTAAGCACGGATGAACCTTACTTCTGCCTCACGCTCCTCCAATATTTCAGAGCTGATGTCAGAAACATTTTTAGCCCTATTTAAGGCTGTATTACAGGCTTGTATGCCATAATAAGCATTGCCATAGAAGTCGGCAACATATTGATTCTGGGCATCCAAAGTGCTATATTCGTTCAACTCGCTACTGTAGACATCTCTATTACCATAACTACCACTTATCAGTTTGCTTTCTCCGCGGGTATAGATGTCCACTCCCAGGCAGAAAAGCCATGGTTCGTTCTTCCATACCTTCCTCAAGGAAGAATAACATCCATTAACAAGACTTTCATAACCATCTTTCTCTGCGAAATAATCATCAGCATTGATATTACTTAAATTGTATTTTTAATAACTGTACACGATACTATATAAATGAGATGAAAAATAAGAATATTTTATTGTTTATAATATTGTGTTTTTAGAATTTAATGATATAGTATGTTGTATACAGTGGCTGTACAGTGTTTTGTCTGATTTAGTAAAGTTATAGGAGTGAAGTAAATGATTATTAGTGTGAAATATACTTAGATTTTTACTTTAATTTGTAGTATGTTTTTGGAAGATATAGAAGTAATACTAAAGAAGAAATAATTAAATAGGATAGATAAAATATTTTTTTGTTGAGGAGTGGATATTTATTAGAAATGCTGAGTAATAATTTGTTTACTTGATATAATTAATTATATGTATAAATGAAGAATAAATGGTTGTATTTAGAATTGTTAGTATAAATATAGAAAGAGAAATGAAATTATGGTAATAAAATGTTGTGATGCTGAATAAGAAAGATGATGAGATATTGTTTATATTGAATTAATAATATAGTTATGATATATTTACTTTTATGTGATTCTGATATTTTGCTGATTTAGTTATAGTTGAAATGATGAATAGTAATATATTAGATAAGATGTGATAAAATTTATTGGAGAATGTTTTTGGATAAAGTTTTATTATTATGATTAGTGGAAAAATTGAATTGTTTATTTGAAATATTGATGTTGTATATTAAGTATTAAGAGTAAACTAAATATATTTTGATTGGATATTATAAATTGAAGTAAACTGTATGAATGTTTTTTATAATAGATTTTGGGATTTTGTATAAGTAATAGAAATTAATTTGCTATTAAGAAAGAAGTAAGAAGATTACATATGTTTTTTATGTAAGATTTTATTTGCAAGTATTTTTATAGTAAGACTAAACTTAAAAAATATAAAATAATGTTAATAGACTAGTGATAATGGAAACGGATATTTTGTAAAGTAATAAGGCAATTTAAATTACTTAGAATTGAATTTTAAGAATTTTTATATATTTAGAATGCTGAGAGAAGAGAATTATTGTTTTGAAAAGGAAGAGATGTATGTAAACAGTAAAAATAAGGTATAGTATAATTGACACGGTAAGAAGAATAATGTACGTTTTGAAAATAGTAAATTTTGTTAATATAAGTTAGCAGATAATTGTAAAGATGTTGAAAGAGTTTTTTGTTTATCAGGATAGAGAAAATGATGTCTCACCGAATAAAGATGTTATTCCCTTCAATTTCATAATGTATACCAGGGATAAGATCGGTAATTACATGAAGAATATTTCCCAATTGTTCATGAGAATTGAAATGCGCACGGATATGTTGTCTGGCAAATCCTGGTGTCAGGATATAGATATGTACCCCATACGCACGTTCCAAACGATTAGTAACCTCTTGCAGAGAAATATCATTGAAATACAATTTATATGTCAGCCATTTGGAATAGTCTGATGATCTTACTTTTTTAAGGTTTATGCTTGAATTACGTGATATATATACAAGTTGTTCATTAGGATTTAACAAGAAGTCATTTTTTATCCCATGAACCTTTACCTTTGCTTCACCGGATTGAAGGGTTACTGTCACATTATTTTCATCAGGATAACTGGTAATGTTAAAGGAAGTTCCAACGTCTGTAAGTATCAAATGATGTGTATGAACAATGAATGGGTGCTTATTATTGTGTTTTACTGATTTTTTCCTTTACATTCATAATCAACTATGTTTATATCGTAGGCAATATGCCTCTCAGATTTGAAATTATTGTTATATTGTTACAAATAACTTTAAAATTGGTACGGAAAGTTAATCACTTGCAAAATTTCAGTAAGACATTATAATGGCTTTTCGAATGATACCGAGTGCCAAGTTGAGGTGGTTTTCTACCGTTTTCTTTGATATTCCAAGTATTTTTGCTATCTCTTGATTTGAGAGTCCTTTTTCCCTACTCATACGATATACTTTTTGACGTTGGCTGGGCATCTGACTAACGACCATATCCACTAATAATTGGGCATCCTTGGCTATCAAATCTTCCTGAGGTGAATGATTATCCAAAGACATTAAGCGTATCGGTTTGAAGATAGGATCTCATATTGTATTTACTAGCTATGAAATTGAGCATGGTGTGATGTGTCATCGTAAATAGGTAATGATCAAAATTTGCTACATTTGATAAAGAAGTTCTGTGTGTCCATAAGCGAATGAATATCGTCTGGACAACATCTTCTGCATCATCTTTATTTTTCAGAAATCCCCTCGTATATAAGAAAACCTTTGAATAATAAGTCTCAAATATGCTATGAAAGGCTTCCTGACTTCCTTTGGATAAATTTTGTAACGTTTCTTGTGTTATTATCATAATAAAAGATACAGGTGTTTTTTTCTTGAGTAAAGTTCATGGGTGTACCAGCCCCTTTTCGTAGACACTAAAAATAATTTTTAAAAGTAGACATATATATTATTTTTAGCTTCTTTTATTTTACAAAAGTAGACATTTTAGATTAAAAAGTCTCTTTTTCTTTGTTAAAAGTGGACACAACTTCCTTTTTGTCTGTATTTGCTTCATTATTAGCTTCTTTTCGCCTCGTCTGAACAAACTTTGGTTCTGTTGTGAGAACTCTGTTGTTAAAGGTATTTTTTCGAGGTAGTTCTCCACGATAATATTTCTTCCTGTAATTCGTCGGAGTATCATAGTGGATGGCAAAGCATGGCCGCATGTCATTCCAATACTGCTTATATAGCTCCAATACCTTCCTGACTTCTGATATATCCCTACACTCCGTGATTTTGAAGTCTATCATCAGTTCTTCCTTCAACCATCCATTTAGAGCTTCGTTTACGGGGTTATCAGTAGGTTTCCCTGCTCTGGGACATGGAGCGCACGATGATAGTATCCCTGATAAGTTCATTATAGGCCATGGACGCAAATACGCTGCCTTGGCCCGTATGTGTAGTATCGCAGGTTCTGTTTTATATCCTCCAATCCTTCGATATACTGGTCCCGGGATCCTCTTCTGCCTGCTAATGATATGTGAGCATCTCCTTGGTGAACACATCAAAATAAAAAGTCGTTTCAAACTTGTAATACCTGTATTCCAGTATCGTCATGTCTGACACGATTACCTGTCGGGGCCTGTCAACTGTGTCCCATGTAGATAATATCAGGTTGGGATACTTATCCTTTACCTTACGGGGCTTATAGTGTATCTGATGTTTAGATTCCGACTTGATGTCCAAGTGCCTGCAGCACTTGTAGATGAAGTTGTCACTGACTATTGTCTTGAGATCATTGCGTATATAAGCAGCTATCCACCGATATCCATGGGTGGGGTGCTCCTCATGAACCTCTTCCACGACATCGAGTATGGCTTGCCTGTTTATATCACGGTCAGACTCAGGGCGCCCCTTCCATTTATAATACCCTGACCGGCTGATATTCATCAGGGAGCATATATCCTTTATGGAGTAATCACGTAAGAGCATACCGACTATTTTGAATTCTTCATTTTTAAACGAGCATATTCCATTTTCCCATCCGGACTGAGTCGGACAGTATAATTTTTTTTAAAACGTTCGTTCTCAATTCTCAATCTCAAAATCTCACGCTTGTACGACTCTTCCGTTCGGTCTATGCCTTCCGGCAAGACGTCTCCAAGTTTCGCGTCAGCGCGCGAAAGACCCTCCAGACCTCCTTCATCATATTGCTTCAACCATTTCTTGAATGCGCTGTCTGATATGTGGTTTGCATCGCAGAAGTCACATAATTTGATCTTTACATTACTCTTGTACTGACGAATGAGAAATTCCTTCTCTAATGGATTTAATTGTTTCCCCATAAAAGTATCCCTTTCCGGTAATTAACAACTTCATGTCGCAAATATAATATTTTGTTGTAAAAGTAACAAGTTGAAGTTGTTTTTTCACCTTCTAGTGTCTACTTTTAGGAGAGCAACAGGGTATCTCTATAAGAGATAATAGAACTAAAAGTTAATGCTGCAATACCACTAAGTAAATTCTCAAATGACTTCTATCTGGAATATTAGACTTAGGCAATATCCTTTTATTCACTATAGATAATTAGTTTCAATCAAAAACAACCACACATGACCTCAAAATCGGATGAAAAGATTTCTTGATTATCCTGAAATCTTTTCATCTGTAGCATTTGTTTCCAAACACCCTTCGATTGGTCATCTTAAAGCAACTCTTTTAAAACAAGCCTTCGTCAATTTCCTGCAGGTTTGACTAAATCAATCATCGGAGCGGGATACCACTTATAGGTTCTCCAATTATCCGGATGAGCAGGATCAAAATCTTTCCAATCCTTGCGGAGATATTCGACCATAGGCAAATGATTTTCTTTCATACCCATTATCACCATTTTAGCTACCTCATAAGCTCCGTATGGATTGAAATGTGTATTGTCAGCAAGGGCTTCGGTCTGTCCAGGAAAACTATTGGCAGGATATTGTACCAATGCACGTTTACTATCTTCGAAACCTAAAGACTCAAAGAAAGTTCGAGTCATATAATGAAGTTCGATTAGAGGAACACCTTCACGTTTTGCCACGACACGCATTGCCTCCGGATAATCTCCATGAGTTTCACGTATATGCGTATTATGATCCTTCCAGAATCTGCGCTCGGTAGGTGTGATAAAAACGATATTTCCACCGGCTCTGCGCACCTTATCAATAAAAATCTTCAAGGCATAACTGAAATTATACCAGGCACCGGCTCCCGGTCCATGTTCTTTCTGATCATTATGACCGAATTCACAAAAGACCCAGTCTCCTTTCTTCATCATCGTAAGAATCTTGTCCAGACGGTTCTGATGTAGAAAAGAAGTTGCAGTCAGTCCACTTTCAGCATGATTTGAGATTGCTATCTGATCATTGAACCACCGCGGAACCATCTGTCCCCAACTCGTCCATGGTTCTTTTGCCTGGTCTACCACGGTTGAATTTCCACAAAGAAAAAGTGTTGTGACAGCGGTATCTGGCACGATAGTGATTCTCTTCACAGCAGGAGCAGGACCGTTAAACTCCAACGTAAGTTTGTTATCCCAGTCTAAAGATCCATGTTCACGTTGATTTAATTTCACCTGTTCTTTACCGGAAATATATGGAGAACGCTTATTGACAACAAAAGAGAAGGTCTTAAACTTACCTTTTGCTGTGGATGTATTTTCCAGAAACAACCGGCGACTTTCAGCTCGAACCACTGTTTGTGCGGCCCTGTGTCTGCTCCCTAGAGTAACTGTCACTTTATAATTGCCATCAGGAACCTTAACCGAGAAGAAGAAAGGTTTCGTGGATTTTCTATTCGGAGCAGGCATGATATCATAACCATAACCTCCCGCATCCGAATAGACAGGCTGTGGTTTCGTCATGTCAAAAGTCTGACTGTACCCCGTCAATGTTGCAAGAAATGCAACTATTAGTATTAATACCTTCTTCATTTTATAAATAGATTGTTTTTTACCGGGTTGCAAGGCCATCCTGTATACCGTAAAGATTATTTATTAATAACTTACCTAAAAATAATCTCTCCCGTATATAAGAGAGCAACTTCACGTTGCTCTCTTATAAAGTCAGATTGTCTATACCCGGACTTGTTATTTAGATTTGGGACGATTTTTATTTTTCATTTCAGATATTTAGCCAAAGGGCACTTGATTTCCTTTAATCCCTCGGCAATATCCTTTGCATTTAACCTGGCACCAACCAAACTATTATGGGTGTGGTCGTGGTTATAATATCTTGACGCTTTAGCCTTATTGCCACAGTGTTTGTCCAACCAGTCAGCCGTAATATTATGCAAATCGACAAATTCTACTCCAGTTGCTTTCACCACCTCATGATACCATTTACCATACGTATCATTACGACGCTCTATCTTTCCGTCTTTCCACTCATTACGAGGTGTAAGAGAAACCAGAACAGGGATGGCACCCTTCTCACGGACATCATCAATAAACTTCTTCAGATACCATCCGAAACTGTACACTACTTCGTAATGTCCGTCAAGGGCAGACCGATAGATATGATCTGTATCCTGTGCGCAGGCAATCACGCCCCGTTCTTTATCATGATCAATAGGTCCGATATCATTGTGGCCAAACTGAATGAGCACAAAATCCCCAGGCAGAAGGCTATTATAAACCCGGTCCCAACGACCTTCATTTAAGAAGGTGCGTGTAGAACTACCTGCCTTGGCAGCATTGAAACAAGTGATTTTCTTCTTGTCAAAGACCATATAGGCTTGAGAGCCCCAGCCCCACATACCTTTCTTATCCTTATCCATGTTCTTTACCGTGCTGTCACCGGTAATCCAGACCACTGGCTTTCCTTTCTCACGCTTTACAGGTTCTGTAGGTAAGGCAACAGAAAGCATCATCTTCTGCAGAGGTTTCAAAATTGGATTAGGACTATCGACAATGCCTTCGGCGGCACTGCGGGCATTCATCATTGCGCCGAACCTGCTGCTATGGATATGGTCAATATAGAACATATATTTCTCCTTCCAGTGACTATAACGATCCAGTTTTTCCCCGGAAATCTCATTTAAGTCAATAAAAGGCACCCCGTAGGCAGCAGCCACTTCTTCCAGCCACTGTGTCTGAATCTTCCTGACAATCTTGCCGGTTTTCGGGTCATACGCATCCCGGGGAGTCAGAGACATCAGAATAGGGTTTCCTCCCCGCAGACGGATGTCCCGGATAAACTTCCGCATATATTCCCCATAGGAAAAGACGGTCTCATGGACTCCAGTCTCTTTGATAACAACATGAAGAGAATCCGTTCCAGTACCAGGAATACTAGCTCGGGCCCGTCCACTGTCATAAGGACCGTTATCATTATGCCCGATAGAGATAATCACCCAGTCGCCGGGTCGAATAGCATCCCTGACAGGAGCCCATAGTTTATTATAATAGGTACGACTGCTCATACCTCCCAAAGCCTGATTCTCTACCGTTATTTTGTGAGGGTCAAAGAAGATATGCTCATAGAAACCCCAGCCCCACTGACCGTTACGGCCATTACCCAAGGTCCCATTACGCATCGTAGAATTACCAATCAGAAAAAGGACTGGATGATTACCTATCCGACTGGAACCAGGAACAGGACGAGCAGTCTGAGCTTTACTAAGACTATCCAGAGTCAGATCCACCACATGGTTTACATCCGCAAGTGGTGCTGGTACCTGAGCTTTTATAGCAACAGGAACAGCCATTGCAGAAAGGAATGCTGACAGGTAAAGCATGAGAAAGTTTCTTTTCATCATCAATTAGTTTTAATAGTTTACTTCTTTTTTAAATAAATAGAGAGTCCTGATCTTCTTCACTCACCTTTTATGATTCAAACAATCAGCTTTGCAGGAAAAACAAAGATACAGATGAGAATGTAATCGGGTGATCATCAGCCGTACAAATACATAGTCTCCCTACAGCTCTCCTCCATTTTCCTGCAAAGATATAAAATATATAAAAAGCATAAAAAGAATTCTGTTCAAAAAATATTCATTTTATTCAAATCCATCAATTCAAGTTGGTAAAAAATACAGCTTCTCTTCTGAATTCCTATTCTGGCATAACCGTTTTCCAGTTTAAAACAGCACACGTCAAACCGAATTTTTATATTGTGATAAAGATACTTAAACTTAAGGTAATATTCATTTTTAATTCTTATATTTGCAAACTATTTAAACGACGCACAGATATGATCTCAGAACAATATATAGCAGACAACCTCCGCTACGACAACGGTATGGAATATACACGATGCGGACACAGCGGGGTACTCCTGCCAAAAGTAAGTCTTGGATTCTGGCACAACTTCGGGAGTGTCAATCCGTATGAAAGAAGCCGGGAAATCACCCGTTTTGCATTCAACCATGGTATTACTCATTTTGACTTGGCGAATAATTATGGACCCGTTTATGGCTCTGCAGAAGAGACCATGGGACACCTCATGGATGACACTTTCCGCCCTTACCGGGATGAACTTTTCATCAGTACTAAGGCAGGATATGATATGTGGCCAGGTCCATACGGCAACTGGGGATCAAGAAAATATCTCATGGCAAGTATCAACCAAAGTCTCAAGCGTATGCATCTCGATTATGTGGATCTCTTCTACAGTCACCGATATGATCCGGATACGCCACTGGAAGAAACCCTTCAGGCTCTTGTAGACATTGTGCGCCAGGGCAAGGCACTCTATATAGGAATCAGCCGTTGGCCTCTGAAAGCACTCCAGTTTGCTGATGAATATCTTCGTAAGCGGGATATACCTTTACTCATCTATCAAGGACGGCTCAACATACTTGATCGTGCACCGGAAGAAGAAGGAATACTCAACTATTGTGCAGACCATGGTATCGGATTCATCTCTTTCTCCCCATTAGCACAAGGATTGCTTACCAACCGCTACCTAAGCGGAATCCCTGCAGACAGTCGGATGTCGCAACATAATTCTTTAGGACAGTCTGCCCTTACACCGAAACTCCTCCAGTATCTGAGAAATCTTAATGCCATCGCTGCTCAACATCAAGAATCACTGGCGGATCTAGCCCTCTCCTGGATACTGGCACAGCATGGCGTAACATCCGTATTGATCGGAGCCAGCAGTACAGAACAGTTGAAAGACAACTTAAGATGTATCCATGCCCCCAGTCTTGAGGGTGTTCAGATTCCTGAATTTAAAGAATAGTCATTCTCTTGAGAATTTATCTACAAAAACTATCTACTATTTCGATGAAACATAGAATAGAATATATTATCTCCTTTTTTTTACTGGTTTGGGGATATTTCCTTCTGCAAAAACCTTTTTTCATACTCTGTAACGCATTACGAGGTTATTCCATAGGAGATTACTTACAGGTTATCCTGCACGGTGCCTCATTAGACGCAACAACTACCGGTTATCTGACCATCATCCCTTTTATGCTTACTGTTGCTTCTGTCTGGTTCAAGCATCTGCCCTTCCGCAAGATACTTCTCACTTACTACATCATCATAGCGTTCTTCACTTCTTTGATTTTCATCGCAGATCTTTCGCTCTATGCTTTCTGGCAATATAAGATGGATGCCTCCATATTTATCTACCTGGGATCTCCCAAGCAGGCTTTTGCCAGTGTATCCACAGGATATATTCTCCTTCGTATCCTGATCATTCTGATTCTGACAGCCTTGATAACGGGATTACTTTACAAGATTACTCCTCAATATTTTCCACGAATAGACCAACCCAAACGACAAACTTTCAACACCTTATGGGCACTCCCTCTGGGGGGAATCTTGTTTTTGATCATTCGCGGAGGCTGGACAGTAGCCACTGCAAATGTAAGCCAAGTATATTTCAGCGGAGATCAATTTCTTAACCAGTCAGCCATTAATCCAGACTTCAATTTACTTTGGAGTATAGGAAAACAAAACGACTATTCAAAAGAATTCAACTTTTTCAGTGAATCCAAGAGAAAAGGTCTTATGAACGGAATGTATCCAAAGAGCGACGCCAACACGGAAGAAGTTCTTACGACACGACGTCCGAATGTATTGATCATTCTGATGGAAAGTTTCGGAGGAACATTCATTAAGCCTTTGGGAGGAGTTCCATACGTTGCACCCCATCTAAACCAACTCACGAAAGAAGGCATTTTCTTTTCCAATTGCTATGCCAACAGTTTCCGTACAGACCGTGGCAGTGTCTGTGCTTTCAGTGGCTATCCGGGACTACCTACTGTATCTATTATGAAAGTGCCGGCACTCAGCAAGACCATGCCTTGTATAGCAAGGTCATTCGCCAAAGCTGGATATAAGACAGACTTTCTCTATGGGGGAGACCCAAATTTCACCGATATGCAAAGTTATTTGCTCACGGGAGGCTACCAGCATATCACATCCGAAGATGATTTTACCGAAGCTCAAAAGAATTACGAAAAATGGGGTGTCAACGATGCTGTAACTTTCGACTATCTCTATCATCAGATTGCTCACCGCAATCCGAATTCACATTGGTTGACAACATTCCTTACCCTTAGCAGTCATGAGCCCTTCAAAGTTCCTTATCACCGTCTGGCCGATAAAGAGCTAAACGCCTTTGCCTTTACGGATGCCTGTATCGGCAAATTGATTACCCGTCTAAAAGCTCTCCCGCAATGGAAGAACCTATTAGTTGTCTTCCTGCCCGACCATGGTATTTATTATCCGGAAAAGGGAGAACGTAATGGCCCCCGATATTACCGGATACCTCTGATCTGGACAGGCGGAGCCGTACGCAAGGCAATGGTTATCAGCAAGATCATGAATCAGGCTGACCTGCCGGCCACGCTCCTCGGGCAACTTGGCCTCTCTCACCAAGACTATCCTTTCAGCCGGAATGTACTCAGCACTTCCTACATTCATCCTTTCGCCTTCTACTCTTTTGTCGACGGTTTTGGCTATTGTGACAGTACGGGTGTAAGCGTCTATGACAATGTCTCTGGAAAAAAGATAATCAATCAGAATCGATCTGGCAAACAACGTATTGAAAAAGGAAAGGCCATCTTACAAAGCCTCTACAAGGACTTAGGAGAGAGACAACAGCATACTCGTTTCACTTATAAAAGATAAAGATGGAGATTTAAAGTGAACATTCCCCATCAAAAAATCAAATGGACTATCATGAATTATTCATAGTAGTCCATTTAATTTTAGTACTCATTGTAAAACCACTGCAGCAGTCCTCTTACACATAAGTTACCTTTTTATTTCAACTTCGGTTTCAACTCATCCGGCGAATCTTTCGTAAACATATCTACTTTAGGAGCTTCTTTCTCATAGAGATCGGATATAGTCTTCAAAGAAACACAAAGCGTAGGCTGAAAACGCGGACTGCTCATATAATCAAGGATGGACTTACGGAGTTGACGGGCTACCAGACGTGTATCAAGATGGTTCGAAATGTCTATTGTGGTCATCATCAACTTACCATTCAGCACATTAGCCTCAAAAAGCATACCGAGTTTTCTGCTGACATGCCAGGTATCTATCGGTTGTACAATAGGCTGATAGTCTTTCGGAAACTCAGAAAGGTTCATGACCTGGGTTTTATTCACCAGTTCCCACCAGTTCAGATTCTGCCAGTTGTCTGTAGGAAATTCTGCAAAAACAGGATGATAATTCTCTATATAAGAACCTGTAGTATGCGGGGGACGCATCTTAAACCAACTCGTATTCCAGAATACAGGCAGATAAGTCTGTTTCACATCATCACCATATTTTACCTTCCCGGCAGCCGTCAGAAGGACTTTCCCGCCTTTCCGCAGGATATTGACAGCTTTTGCATCAAGCGTATCAGAAATATATACGGTCTCCGGATGCGGGAGATCTACGGGAGGATAAACCCAGAAATCCCACTGATTTTTCACTGCATTGACAGCCTTCGGATCAGAATCAGGAATACCGGTCACGCAAGATACCGTCAACGTGAGTTTTGCGGGATGAGTAAGTATTGAAGGATGAAATACGACAGACCCAAAAGGAAAGTTTTTCCCTACCGGAATATCACAGACACGTAGAACACCAGAAGACAATGTATCAGAGTCTTCCGTAATCGTATAGACAGTCCGGACCTTCCGGAAAGTACCGGAATAAGCATTATACAACTCTACCGGCACATTTATCGTATCTTCTGTGGAAAATACAAATTTCCTGAAACGTGCCAGAGGAACAATCGGAGAACAGAACTCTCTCCACTCCGGGGCCGTAACATATCCTTTCTCTCTCCAGAAGACATTCAAGGGCCCTACAAGAGCAGTCCCCTGACCGCTGTAATCATTCAGTCCAAGTAAGAAGAAACCAGAGTAATCCTTTGTCCGGAGATTGCGTTCGATTTCGTATTTATACGCCAGCACCTGGAGTTTACCACTGGCATAAAGGAACTTTTCAGCCATGTCTGACATACCATGATCATGAAGCAAATCGGCAAAGATATCAAAATTCTTCGCCTTATACACTCCAGTGTACTGGCTACGCTCCTTCAGATCGGGGAAAGCACACCATTGTCCCTGCTCATGGGCGATAACAGGAGAATCATTTTCACCAGGCCCCTTAAAATTACGTGGATGTAGAATATCGTTAAGGAAATCATCATTGCTTTGTGGTGCATGACTATTCCAATCAAGTCCACGGGCCCCGCCCTTCACATGGTAATCACTTCCGGAATCCCACGCCCAGCCTCCTCCTACCGATGCGCCGCAGTAAACCCTTCTCGGATCATATCGCTTCATCTCGTCAACCCAGTTATTGCACCATTTCACCCAATCGCCAGCAGGTTCATTACCCGCTGCCATCATCACAAAACTAGGATGATTACCGTATGTATCGACGATACGCTTCGTTTCTGCCATCAGATAAGTGTCAATCTTCATCCCTCGTCCGAGTTTCACGCCATGATTCGGCCAAGACGGACCTTCCGGCTGAAGATAAAAGCCAATCTGATCTGCTGCTACAAATGCAGCTTCAGGAGGACAATAACTATGGAAGCGCATTGCATTCAGGCCATAAGACTTACATTTTCTAAAGATAGCCAGCCACGAATCAACATCAGAAGGAGGATAACCGGTCAATGGAAAATCACAATTTTCAACCGTACCCCGAATCCATATCGGCTGACCGTTCACATACAACTGTCGGCCTTTAATGCTAATCTGCCGGATCCCGAATATCACTCGCGAGGTATCTCTTCTGACCAAGACACTGAGGTGATAGACATTGGGATGGAACGCATCCCATTTCTTCAAAGAACAGGAAAGTTGATATTCTCTGGTACACTGACCATTTGAAACAGAGTCTGATTGAGAATGAATGACTTTCACTGGTTGATTATCAATGAGAAACCGCACTGACCTTTCAAAGCCCTGCATACCTTGTACAACGACCTGTAATGAATGGCTCTGCCCATCATACTGTCCTACCCGGATCCGGTTAACCGTTTTACGGTCTCTTGCCAGCAACTGTATTCTCCCTATAATGCCATTCCAGTTGCCTTGTGTTTGATCCGTAACACTATGAGAATCTTTACCCACATCCACATTTTCTATTCCATTATAAACCCGGACAGCAATCTGATTTGTCTTACCAAAGGATAAATACCGGGTGATATCATACTGATGAGGTGTACACAGGGAAAGTTGATGTCCCACCTTCATTCCATTCACATACACAGTTGTCTCAATATGAGGACGTTCGAGAAAAAGGAAAATGCGGTTCTTCTTCCAATACCCTGGAATATTGACCGACTTCCAGTACCATGCCGGACCCACATAATGTTTCGCAGGAGTCAGGAAGAACGGAAACTTGATATGTCCGGGTTGACGGTACTTCGCCATATAAGGATTATAGTAATAACTCGAATCATACAACGAACATGTCCATTTTGTATTTGCGGACACATCCTCACCTTTACCATTAGTCAGCATTGAACCTGGTAAAGTAATATGTTCCGCCTTCATCCTCACCAGAGAAGAAGGATCCGAAACATCACCAGTTGTAAAGTTCCAGCAACCGGACAAATCAATCCTGTTCTGAGCCTCGGCCATAAATCCGAATAAAACCCAGATCAAACAAAAAAATATTAGCTTTTTCAAAAGTTAAGAATATAAAATATGAGAAAAACTTATAACAGGAAAAGGCTTACAAATTATTTACTTTTTCCCAAAAATACGGACGCCTTTTCATTCCAAATGGAAAAGTTCTTTCAATGGCACACTAACCGGAGAATTGTCCTTATTTGTATCCATAAGGTCTGCCATCATATTCCACCATTTCTGAGTGATCGGATCTACACAACTGGTATCCTGTGTATTAATATCCTTGTTACACTCTTGATAAGCAAACAAAAGGTTTGTTTCCTTATCCCAGAAAATACTGTAGTTACTAACTCCTTGATTTTCTTTAATCATCTTTACCATCTCCGGCCAGATAGCGGCATGACGTTTAGCATACTCCACTTCACAACCCGGCTTCAAATGCATTTTAAAAGCAAATCGTTTCATAATTGTTTGTTTTTGATATTGTCTCAGTGATTCTACTCCTCCATGTATGGGAAACATGAAGTGATCTGTATACAAAAATACTAAAAATAATTATACAATAGTAACGTTATGCCGGAATTTCATCTTTTTTATCCAGAATAACATAAGATAGATGAATTCAGAATAATCACCTCTCCAGAAACACAGGAGTTGTGACTTTCAATTCACGATGATTTTCGTTCACCTTACCTTCACCAACATAATTCCAAGCCAAGTTGTTTTCGTCTGCAACTTCACAGTAGATTCTTCTTGGATCATACTGATCCATCTCTTTTATCCAGTCGTCGTCGTCTTTCAACGATTTTCCGTGAACTCCCTTTGGAGCAATTATCATCACTAAACTCGGATGATTCCCATAAATATCAACAATACGCTTGGTCTCTTTTACAATATTCAGATTCTCCTGTATCTTCAAGCTGCTACTTCCCGTCTGACTTAACAAGGAAGTGCTTTCCATTTCCAGATAAAAACCCAGACAATCAGCAGCTGTAAAAGCAGCTTCTGGAGGACATAGCCCATGAAAACGAATGGCATTCACCCCAAATTCTTTGTAATGCCTGAAGAGATCAAACCAGAAATCCACATTAGTGGAAAGAGAAGCTGTCAACGAGAGATCCCGATCGACTACTGCTCCATGAAAAGAGACAGAATGGCCATTAATATAATACTGTCCTCCCTTGACACTGATGTCACGGATACCAAAAACAGCACATAATGTATCTCTCTTAACTACCATACTCAACTCATAAGTATTCGGATGAGAATCATCCCATCTGTCCAAAAAGCATAAAAGATGATATTCTCGCGTCATCAATCCTTCTTGAGCAGGCCTATCCTCAACACCCAATACCTTAACAGGACTATCCTCAAGCAGGAATTTCAGACCTTTATCAAATCCGTTGTCTCCTTGCAGAAACACCTGAAGGGAATGCTTCTGTTCATCATACTTTCCGATCTTGACATTCATAACGGTTTGCTTTGCTCTTGCCTGTAACTCTATTTCCCCACCTACGCCGTTCCACTCGTTTTGCAAAACTGAAGATACAAAGTGAGAGCTTGTACTCAATGCCAAATTCCTTATTTCATTATCGACTTTAATCGCAATTTGGTTGATACCGCCAAAAGTCAGATAAGGTGTTACATCGCATTGATGAGGTAAAGAACTAATGATAGAATGCCCTATTTCCTTCCCATTGACATAGACCGTAGTTTTAATATGAGGACGTCCTAAAAAGAAGATGATACGTGATTTTTTCCATTCCTTAGGAATAAAAAAAGATTTCCAATACCAGACTGAACCTACATAATTGATTTCAGGTTCAGGCAAAGACGCTAATTTTATCTCTCCACGCTGGTGAGATTCAGACATAAAAGAATCATAGAAGTAACTCGAATCATTCAGCAAACCTACCCGTTTCGTATCAAGAGGAACCACACTCCCCTTTCCATTTTTCAGGACAGAACCAGGCAAAGAGATTCTCTCCCCCACCTTATAGATTAAGGCAGAAGGATCAGATATCCTATCGGTCGTATACCACCAATAACCGGATAGATCTATTTTTTCCTGTGCATTAACCTTAAAGATAACCAGGACAACACACAAAAAAGACAAGAACCATTTCTTCATGTCTACATCATCTTAAACCGATATTTCCTGCATATTCCTTTTTGCAGGACTATTCTTCCAGAAGAATATCAACAACGGATTTATCTATTAGGTATATCTATTCAGGAATAAATCTCTTCATGGCCCATACAAGGAACATTATTATACATGCCAATGTATATTTTCTCCTCACAGTGACAAATTTAATAAAATATTCAGAATAAAGCAACATTTTTAATAGTTTTTATTATTTTTCCTTCAAGGTTGAAACAGAATTCAAACTCTAGAGTAAAGAATGTTCATATCTGAAGGAGTTTACCGAATATTGGAGAAAATCCTACAAGAATTCAATCATAAATTAAAGTTTTAAAACAATATTGTCTCAAACAATCCCACTCAAGAAACCAATAACAAAAAAGACCGGAATGTAAAATTCCGGCCCTAACTAAATCAACCATTATAGAATAAGCAACTACTGCCTAATAAAACTCATCATCATTTATCCCATCCGGGATTCTGAGTCAGATTACCTTGAGAATTGAGAATATCCTGCTCTGGGATTGGGAAAAGATACATCTTATTATCCCATTCACGATCCTGATAATCGGGACGATATGCGAAAGATCCATCATCATTCTTTGTGATCTTAAGTTCTTTTACATTCTTGAAGTATTCATCAGCCTCTTTCCAGCGACGAACATCAAAGAAGCGTTGGTCCTCAAAGCACATTTCGACGAAACGTTCATTCTTATACTTCTCCCAGAACTCATTATTGGATAAAGTAGAAGGCAAAGCCGGCATATTCACTCCTGGTCTCTGACGGATCATATTCACTGCCTGAAGGGCAGAAAGTTTACAACCTGCAGGAACAGTTGTATAAGAACCTGTAGCACGAAAAGCTGCCTCAGCATAATCCAGATAGATTTCGCCTAAGCGGAATGTCATCCAGGAATGACGAGAAGTTTTCTTTCTACCTGTAGAAGACAGGTCCAGATTCCCGTCAAGGAGTTTTTTCAAGTAATATCCCGTAGGAGTTCCTCCCACTTTAGGCTCACCACTGACACCACCATAGAAGGTCTCAAGTCCATCACCATTAGATATCGGCCATTCCTTTTCACCATTCACGGCAAAGACCATAGCAAAACGAGGATCACGGTTAGCAAACGGTTTCTTAGGATCAAAACTCGGATCTTTACTCTCAAAACCATTATTAGTCAGAATCACGTCATATCCATTCTTGGTCTGAAAAGCCTCAGCGAGCGTCTCACTCGGGCAGTTGCCTCCACCTCCGGCACTGTTAATACCAACTGGGAAGTTTCTGGATTCAGGTTTTCCAAAATCATCTACGCGACGAGCATAGATCAACTCCGGGTTATTACTTTTACCCGGCATAAAACTACTCGGTCCCCAATTACTGGTATAGTCTCCAAGATGAATACCTTGAATAGCTGCTGAATCAAGCACAGCCTGACAAGTCTGGGCTGCCAACAGATATTTATCATTATGAGAACCATCCGTATTAAACAGCGGACTGGCTGCATACAATGCAGCACGGGCTTTGAGAGACATTGCCACCAACTTGTTGAAACGGCCAGTCTCGGCTGGGCTCATCGTATTGGAACCCAGATTCGTGTAATCCATAGGAAGATGATCCTGTACGGAATTACAAGTAGCAATAATAGAATCCAATACGTCTTCAGCCGGCATCCGCTTCAAGACATTCCGCTGATTTGGCGTCAGATTAGCAGTATAGTAAGGTACTGCTCCATATTGGCGTACAAGAAGGAAATAGAAATAGGCACGTAGCAATTTCACCTCGTATGGGAAACGCTTGTATTGAGCCAGATTACGATAGTAATTGTCTGTATTCAACTGATCATTAAAATCCAAATCCTTGAAGTTATACAGGAAATCATTACAGTCAGCAATGGCTTGATAACTTGCACTCCATTGAGCTGGACAAAGGATTTGACGGACTCCAGGAACCATCAAAGAAATTATTTACAGAAGTACTGGTATTGCAATATACAGCTTCATCAGATGCAGATGCTAAGCATTCCACCACCATAATTGTCGCCATAATCATAATCCAGTTGACTATATATATTGGAAACCAGACCGTCAGTCCTTTCATAAATTCTGGAGACGTAGTCTTTATTCACATTGTCATACTCATGATAGTTGAGTTGGTCACTACAAGAAACCAGCACAAGAGGAACACAAGCTATGCCAAATATAATTTTATTGATTTTCATTGTGTCTTATATTAATCATCCAACATTAGAAATCGAAACTGAGACCTGCTACTACACTTCTGGTCAGCGGACGCAACGTATTATAAGTTTCAGGGTCGGCAATCTTGATATGATCGAAACAAAGAAGGTCTATGCCACGAACATAGAATTTTGCTTTACTCACTACTTTCAGATGACGAAGCACAGATACAGGGAAATTGTAATAAGCCTCTACATAACGGAGTTTCAGGAATGAACGGTCCAGCATCCAGAAACTGCTGTTACGATAATTATTCGGACTGCTCTGGTAAGCCAGACGAGGATACTTGGCATTCAGATTTCCAGTTGTCCAGCGATGGTTATAATATTCTTTAGAGATACTTGTACTTGCAGCCAGTGGGCGGACAAGAATACTGCTCATCATTGCTGAATAATGGCCTACTCCTTGAAAAAGTCCGTCAATTCCAACACCTTTGTATTCAGCACCGAGTTTGAATGAATAGTAAATCTCAGGACATGTCGTATTATAGCCGATTGCCTTGACATCATTACCATCAATTACACCATCTCCATTGACATCCTTATATTTGATATCTCCGGGATAGACCGTACCAAAGTTCTGTTTCGGGCTGGCATCAATATCAGCCTGATCCTTGAATAAACCTATAGCCTGAAGACCTTCCAACTGTCCGTAAGGTTTACCGGTCATAACCAGATTCTTGTAAGCACGAGGTTCCTCAAGCATGTTCTTGACAATATTACGGTTATAAGTAAAATTACCTCCAAAATTGAAAGTCCAGCCATCAGACATCGTCTTTATCCAGTTAACTCCCAACTCAACACCATGGCTGTTGATCTGACCTTCAGCCTTGTATGGGGCATCCTCACCTAAAACGGTCGTATATTGGCCCGAAGCAGAGAACCAGATATTATCACGATGCTGGAGATAATAATCAAAGGTCAAGTTAAGTCCATCAAGGATGGTGGCATCAAAACCGACATTAAACTTATATGCACGTTCATGTCTCGAGGCCTCACTGGCCAGACGAGCCATTTCATAACGGTTGTTTCCATAACCGAAGTCTGTACCTATACGGTAACCGGTTCCTGCACTCTGATAGAGTTGTTCCCAATAATCATTCACGGGTATTGCATCCACATTCTGAACTCCCCAGGACGCACGGAGTTTCAAGAAGTTGAGCCATGTCAGATTCTTAGCCCAAGGTTCATCTGAAATCAGCCAGGCTGCAGAGAAAGTTGGTGACAGAGTCCACTTATGTCCTGGAGCCAGCACATTACTTCCTTCATAAACCCATGAAGTATCAAAGAAATAACGACTCATAAAACCATAATGAGTGTAAAAAGAAGCACCCAGACGATAGTTGGTTGTGTTTAAACCCTGAGAACTCTTATACTCATATTCCCAGCGAGCCTGAGCATAAATGGAATGTAAGCCGAAAGTACGGTTATAAGCCATCTGAAGGTAGTAATTGAAGAGTTTGTCATAACTGCTCAAACTTGAACTTCCGTTCATAGCTGTAGAATTTACAGGATACAGATATTTTGAAGTAGAGGCGACTGTCCCGTCAGCTTCCCATCCGGTAACAGATTCCATACCATAATTATACAGACAGGAATGATCCTCGGTAATCAGAGAAGTATTGTCATAAGCCAGACGGAAAGAACCGGTAAGACCTTTCAGAAAGGAATCAAAATTCTGTGTCAGTTCCATATCAGTATCGAAGGTACGACGATGACTCTTACTATAAGCAGCACCAACTGATTGAGCTACAGGATTCAGTGTTCCTGCAAACTGTGAGTTTCCTCCCCACAAACCATCTGCTGTCTTAACAGGGAATGCTCCTGACGGAACATTGAAGACGTCTGACCACAGGTCAGCATTATCCCCTGGATAATTGGATTCTGCAAGAGTACCGAGCAAGTGAATAGTAAGTTTTGTTTTCGGACTCAAGTCTATATCCCAATTGGACCGAATGTTTGCTTTCTGGTATTTTTCCTGAGTGGAATAACCCTCATTTTCATTAGGATTCTTTGTAAAACCATTGCTATTGACCAGGTTCAACAAAGTATAATAACGGAAGTTCATTCCACCTCCTCGGAAACTGAGATTGAAATAGTCCGTAGAACAGACATCACGGAACGTATTGTCAACCCAGTTTACATTTGGAAAATTGTAAGGCAGGGTTCCGTTCTTGTAAGCATTCAGAGAATTCTCATCAAATACAGATGTAGCCCCTTCATTAGTACGCGCCTCATTAACTGCACTGGCGTATGTATAACCGTCAGCAAAAGACGGGCGACGCTCCATCCAGTTGAATGAATGTTCATAAGAAGCATGAATTTCTTTCTTATTGTACAGTCCATGCTTGGTAGTAATAACCAGAACACCGTTAGCACCTTTGTAGCCATAAAGTGCTGCGGCTGCAGCATCTTTCAGAACCGTCACATTCTCCACCTCTTCCGGAGTAATATCCGTAATCTCACGTTCGATACCATCAACAATGATCAGAGGATGGCTGCTTGTGCTCTGAATGCCACGGATATAATTAGACGTAGAAGTACCGGCATAGCGTGAAGACTCCTGCAAGGTTTGCAAGCCGAGAACCTGACCAAACAGGTCCTGACCAACGTCCTTGGTAGAACGCTTATTAATGTCGGCTCCCCAAGCACTGGCCACGCTCCCTGTAGACTCACGTTCCGTAAGGATCTTTCCAGACCCATTATCCACTGGAGAGGAGGAATAGTCAAACTTGACCACTACAGGTTTATTCCCCATGACATTCACAATTTTTTCACTTTGGTCAGGTGCTTCAACTTTCAATACCTGACCACCGGTAAGGGAAAAAGAACCATCTTTTGCTGTAGAAACAATTCTTTTGGGATCATTAACATCCATGACGACAGCACCTGATACCGGTTTGTTCCATCGATCAAGCACAACTCCCTTGATATCTTCTTTCTGAGCCACTACCGGTAGAGAAAGGGCGACAAACAATGGAACCAATATATTTTTCTTATTCATTACTTTCAAACTTTATGATTAATATTCATACATGAATTTAAAATATGAAAGAGGATTACCATCCCGGATTCTGAACCAGCCCATAACCCTTATTGACTTCTGTCAGAGGCCAGGGCTCCAGATACCATTTCGGATCAAACCCATTTTCCCCCCACCAGACACGAGTACGCTTCACTTCCTTTGTCTCATAGCTGAACTTTGTAGGATAATTGATATGTTGTTTCTGGTTATAGCCAAACCAGCGGGTTTCCTCTTTTGCTCCGTATGGGGTACCATTATCATGAAGCGGATAGGTAAGCAATTTATGAACCGGTTCAGCGAAGATATCTGATCGCTTATATCTGATCAGGTCAAAGTAGCGTGAATCTTCCAGACCCAGTTCACAGGCACGCTCCTGAAGAAGACGATTCAAGAGCTGGTCCTTGTTCGTCGACAGGTGTTCATCCGGATAAGCAGCCTCAAGGCCTTCGAGCCCTACCCGAGCACGAATCTTATCAATCAATTCAATAGCTCCCTTCAGATCACCCTTCTGCAGTTTGGCTTCTGCATAAGTCAGATAGATGTCACTCAGACGAAGATAGCACCACTGGATCTGATAAGGCGAACGGGCACCGTCAGTATTGCAATAATATTTCTGGTTACCCAGACCTGTTCCAAACTGACTCGTAGCTTCAGTAATAGAAGCATTGGCAAACGCGGATTCGTCATATAAGCATTTCACGCCAGAAGCGCCGCCGCCGATCCACATTTCACGCATACGGCCGCTCAGGTTACCGGTGGCTTCATCCATACTGGTGGCCTCGCCACTGACAAGCATCGTCTCGTACAAACGAGGATCCCTGGTATAATGAACACGCGTAGCATTTCCACCGCCGGTAGTAAACATGGTATCCTTCTGGACATCCGTCATCTTGTCCCAGTTAAAAGGTTTGCCGTCAGCCCATCCGAACATGGTCATATAATCAAAAGTCGGATTCGTACTGCAACGGCCGATAGGCTGCCAAGAATGCCAATCGTAGGAAGACGACCTATAGGAATCATTATCATTCACACGGGTAAAATGCAGGATCTCATGACTCTTGGCATTGTAATAAGACTTCCGGAATGCATTACAGTAGTCCTGTGGGCGATGCCCTTCAGCCTGTTCCAGAGCATATCCTCCACGGGCATCCAGTTCTTTAAAGAAATCATGGCAGGCATTATACAAAGAATCCCAAAGCTCAGGTTTGTAACCTCCATACCATACTAAATGTTGCTTTTCAGCATCAGAAGTTCCACCATAGTATCCTTTGCTTGAATTGAACAACGGAGAAGCAGCAAATTGCCAGATCTTGCACTTCAAAGCCATCGCACCGGCTTTCGTCCAATGCCCTGCATCAGACTCAGGATTAGATACGGTCCAGGGAAGATAAGGAATAGCCTGATTCAAGAGGCTGATCATATAATTAACAGTCTCCTCAACTGTGGCACGAGGTAGCTTATAAGAAGCATCTGTTCCGCTGAAAGTCCCTTTAATAATCGGCATTCCGCCATAAAACTTGAAAGCGTCAAAATACTTTGCAGCCATCAAGCACTTTGCTTCTGCCTTATATTCGGTTTTGGTAGCCTCATCCATATCCGGTACCCGGTCAACATTTTCAAGAAGCAACCAGCAGGAATGAATGGCTTCAAAAGTATTATTGGAACGATAATCAAACAACAAACTGCTTCCACCATCACTGGAGTTCAAAGTTCCTGTATAGTATTTGACACTGGCCGGCTCATTGGAGAAATTGCTCAGATAGCAGTCCGTCATGTCATCAAACTTAGTTGCATAAGTATCATAAGTACGACTGGAATGCTTGTATGGCAGTCCGTAATATTGCAGGGAATAGATCCCGGCCAGAAACTGTTTGGTATATTCAGCTCTGCTGAAAACCGTATCCTCCGTGACATCACCACTGGGAGCCTTTTCCAGAAAGGCATTTCCGAATTTAATTTCATCAGTACAAGAGACTGCAGAAAGAATGAGACATCCCAACGATGCAGTAAATATACTCTTAGTTATTAATTTCATAGGACGTTTTAATTTAGAATTAGAAATTAATCTGAAGACCTAAAGCATAAGTTTTTGTCAATGGATACCGTGGTGCATCAGTTACCTGAGATTCCGGATCGCCCAACTTGAAGTTGGTAAAGGTCAACATATTATAACCACTGAAGGATAGTGTGCATCTCTGAATCTTCAGTTTCTCCAGGAACGGGAGATGAAGGTTATAAGAGATGATAAAAGATTTCAAACGCAGGTAACTTGAATTTACCTCATAAAGCGTAGAATTGATATAATTCTGAGATGCTGCCCGGTCTCCTGAAGGACGTGGATAGAATGCATCTGTATGGTCCTCTGACCAGGTATTATCATACATATATTGTAAGAGACCTCCTGTATCATTATTCACATTACTATGGAACGGACGCATAAAGGTGCCGCCCAGCATACGGGAAACACCGAAAGCTCCGGTCCAACGGGCTGAGATACTCAGATCTTTCCAGGTAAAACCTGTATTGAAACCAAAAACATAGTGCGGGTCATCGGTATTTTTGCTCAGTTCACGACTCGCATCATCTGAATCGATCTTGCCATCATGGTTTAAGTCAACATAGACAGCATCACCCGGTCTGAGATCAGAGATAAATTGTGTTGGGAAAGGCTCTCCGAATTCTTTCTGATAATCGGCTTCACAGCCTTTATAATAGAAGTGCCAGAATTTATACAGTGAACGGGCTCCGATACGGTGTCCCTTAGCCATCTGATAATCATAATCCTGGGGAGCTTCCTTCTCTTCCAGAATTTTATTCTCATTATTGGAGAAGTTAAGACCTATATTATATCTGATATCATTGCCGATACGATCATTCCAGGAAATGGAGAGTTCAGATCCCCAACTTTTCACCTTACCCAGATTGGCTGCAGGAAGGGTAAATCCTATTAAGTCCGGAGCAGTCTGGTCATACAATAAGATATGATCACGATGCTCGATATAATAATCAAAAGTCGCTCCCAATCTATCCTTGAAAAAGCGCAGGTCAATACCATAGTTTTGCTTGTGTGCTTTTTCCCAGGTTACATTGGGATTATTGCGAGAAGCTTCATAAGCTGCGTTCTGGATAGCTCCACTCGTACCAAAATCGTATGCATAACCGCCTCTGTTCAACAAGGAACTGTTATTGACATAATAAGGATCAGGCAGATACATAAAACGTTTTCCGCCTATCTGGTCATTACCCACAACACCATAGGTAATACGAAGTTTACCAAAAGAGATGATCTTTGTAATCGGTTTGAGCCAGGGTTCATCCGTGAACACCCAACCAGTGCTGACTGCAGGGAATTTACCGAAACGCCTGTTCTTGGCAAAATTTTCAGAACCGTTATAACCGAAGTCAAACTCGGCCATATAGCGGTTATTCCAGTCGTAAGCCAGACGTCCTACCAATCCTACATAACCTGTCGGAATAGAAGAAAAAGAACTTGGATAGTAAGTCTTGCTTTGATTATAAAGGAGTAAGGCACCGATGTGATTCAGTCCGAAATTATGATCATAATTGATACTGGCATCCATATACCAGTTACGTCCCTTTCCATACGTTTCAGAATAACTCATCACATCCATTGAGCCATTCATCTTATAGGCAATATTCTGTGTCCCGTCAGTATTTGTGGTAACGACAGGGGTATAAGTTGGCAAACCCTGAACACAATCTTTTGTAGAGGAGAATGAACTGTTATAGGATCCTTTCAACTGGAAAGAAAGCCCCTGAGTGATAAAATTGAGTTTTTGCTTCAATATCATATCCACGGACAGGGTGTTGACACTTTCCTTGTCATAGCCGACACCGTAATAGTTGGAACCTGTAGAACCCTGGAAGGGCAACCAACTAGAAGTACCGTCAAAGACGACATATTTGCCATCTATGATACCTGGGCTGGAGAATGGAGTAGCATAATAAAGATTCTTGAAAAATCCCGTAGGCCCCTGCGAACCACGAGGATTACGCTTATTGCTGACAATACCACTCAAGTTCATTGAGAGGGTTGTCGAGGAAGTAATGTCCAAATCCAAATTGGCACGATAGTTAAAACGCTGATAACTATAGTTGTTATCGTATGGCTGTGTCAGTTTGTTAAACATACCATCCTGTGTAAAGGCTCCCACGGAAATAAAGTAACGGGCGGTTTTCGTACCACCGGAGATATTCATATTATGCTGGGTTTGAAGCGAGGTCTTGTCCAGAATAAAATCAACCCAGTTCAAATCAGGATAAAGGATAGGATTACTGTGCGTCTTGAAAGCATTGATGACTGCATCAGAAAAAATCGGAGTAAAAGTCGGATTTGTTGCTGTAGGCGTAAAATCGTATTGATCACGCAGATTACGGAAAGTAGCATACTCGTATGAATTAGCCAACTTTAATGGCTTTGACGGAGCGACAACACTCCAGTTGGTTGAGAAGGAAACCTTAGCCTTACCTTCCTTACCACGCTTGGTCGTTACCAGGATGACACCATTTGCACCTCGTACACCATAGACTGCTGTAGCAGAAGCATCCTTCAAGACTGTAATGCTTTCAATATCATTCGGATCAAGATCATTGAAAGAACGTTCCACACCATCTACTTCCAACAAAGGGGATTGACCTGATGAATTAAAAGTTCCTTTACCACGTATATATATGGTGGCAGCATCAGAACCCGGTTCACCACTCACCTGTACAGAAGAAAGACCGGTTACGGCACCGGCAAGCATATTGTTGATAGATCCTGTAGGAGTCTCCGCCAATTGCGATCCAGAAACACTGGAGACCGCACCTGTCACGGTGACCTTCTTCTGAACGCCATAACCTACCACTTGAACTTCTTGTATCTGATTGACATCAGAAGACAGGGAGATACGCATTCCACCAACCTTAGCTATAAAGTTTTTCGGTTTGAAACCAATATAAGATACAGTGAGCTTCGCGCCTGGATTGGCTGATACATGAAAGGCACCATCCAAGTCTGTTACTGCAAGGGCTTTTCCGCTCACTGAAATAGTAGCACCGATAACCGGATCACCATGGTCATCGACAACTGTACCTGTAATCTGATGCTGTACTTGCGCATATACTGAATTACTACACATAAAACAGCATACAAATGCAAAACAAGCTACCAGTACAGGAAAATAGAAATTGAATCTACTTCTTGAATTCATAGACTTACTGATTTTTTATTAATCAAAATTATTATATGATTCACTTTAATTATCACTCAATGTGTCTCTTGCCAGAAGATCAATCAGAATTTGTTTTAGCCTGATCTCCGGTTTGATTTCAGTTTTCAAGAGTCTCCAGAAATTCAGTTTGTTTAAATTTCGGAGTGCAAAGATAATCAAAAATTAGCATTTAGAAGTTTTTTTTAACAAGTAGTTGCCCAGAGTTTTCTGAATCCTCTGTCATATCTGATAAAAATCTATCTTTCCTTAATGAATGCTTACATTTTCAGCAATAACCCAATTTACATGATTACTGAACATTCATTTTATTTGAAAGCGATTCCATAATATTTGTTTAGGACACAACTTCGAAATACTTTTCATTTGTTTTGTAGACCTAGTTCTCATGACTTTAATTTTTAGTTACTTAATGATAGATTAATGGTATTTAATGCTGCAAAAGTACTTAACTTTCTTATATTACAAATTGTAAATTTGTTCAAATACTATTCTTTTTGTTCAATAATGCATATCACAAAGTCGGATCAGCCGAATTTCAAGAAGAAAATCATAAGACTATATCAACAGAAGCACTGTTAGTTACTGTTTTGACTGGCGATAAGATTTTAAAAATCATAAATATAATAAAAAAACATATACAAATCCGACTTTCAAAAAGCCTCTTTTAACTATTCTACCTTTGAACTCAACAATAATTTTTCTATTTTTGTAGTGGAAAAGACATTAGAAACTTGTATCGTACAAAAAATTATCGGAATACAAGAATTCAACTCATCATAATGAAATACAATATCCGACTCATAAAACAACTGTCCTTGTGTTTTCTGCTGATTCAATTGTGCCTGCTGACCAATAGCTGTCATCGAATTGCTTCAGGAGCAGATACCTACACGATGAAAGACGGGAAGAAACTGATCATCACTCCTATCAAGCATGCTTCCGTGGAGATGAACTATAATGGACTTGAGTTTGAAATAGACCCGGTTGCCAGTAATGTTCGTCCGATTGTAGAATATTTTGACAAACCTAAAGCTGATTACATACTTGTAACCCATAAGCATGATGATCACTTTGACAAATCCGGTATCCTGACTTTAACTGATGGCACTAAAACCCAAATACTTATGGATATAAGCAGTTGGAATCGCTATTATCATAAGGGGATGCACATTTCAAATGGCCAAAAAGCCATCTTGGGGAACGGAATTACAATATATGCAGTTCCTGCCTATAATATTACGAAGAAATACAGAAAGGTTCATCAGAAAGGAATAGGTAACGGTTATGTTATCGACTTCAATGGTTTCCGCGTTTACATAGCCGGTGATACAGAACTGATACCGGAAATGAAGCAACTGAAACATATTGATATCGCTTTTTTACCTTGTAACCAGCCTTATACTATGACACTAAAGCAGTTGCGTGAGGCGGTATTGCTCATCCGTCCTAAAGTAGTTTATCCTTATAATTGGGGGAAGACCAAACCGGAAGCCATCAAGAAAGCTCTTCGAGGCGTTCCTTCGGAAGTCAAAATGAAATATTTCAAATAACCACTCTGTAGATATTCGAGAAACATACAGAATATCAAAAAGACATACTATATTCTGAATCTGAGAAATCATTATTATTCCCTGCCAGCAAATAACCGGCAGGGAATAATGTCAACGGTTGATACAAACAGCCGCATCAATGCTTTTCTTGCAGAGAAGCCGCAATAAGTTCTGCCAACTTTTCTGCACCTTTAGCTGTAGGATGAATTCCATCTTTCTGTTGGAGTTTGGCATAAGGCATATAAGCAGCATGAAGATCTATCAACCTGCACTTGTTTTTCTTAGCCAATTTGCGGATAACAGGATTGATACCTTTTATGATTACGCTGTCATTGATATTCCAAGTCGACTTGAATGCAGGAATAGGTGTAGCCAGATAAATTTCAGGATGTGAAGGAAGCACCTTCAAAGAATCAATCATCTGTTGCATATCCTTTTTAAAATCTTTCCCATAACGCCAGTTCTCCGGTTTGGAATCATTTGTACCCAGACCAATGATAACCACCTGGGGATGGAAAGCCAACGCATCTTTCCACTGACGCTCATGCATATATGGATAATCACCTCTGTTCAGCATGGTACGTGCAGATACTCCGAAATTCTTCACCAGATATTCTGCTCCCAGATCCTTCTGCAAGTCAGCTGGATAACCTTTCTCCGAAGACATATCAATACCAAAACCTTCCGTAATGCTATTGCCGATACAAGCTACACGTACAGCACCCTGAAGAGGACTGGGATGAGTCGTCAGCCAACAAGACAGGTCATTCAACATCTGATTATGATAAGGAAAGGCTGTAAGGAATCCGAAGCCATGCCCGCCTGTAGGATAAACATACAAAGCACAATCGTTACCAACTCTCCTCATGGCAGAATAATAAGCCACTCCGTTCTGCAGAGGAGGCACTCCTTCATCATCATTCGCCAGGAAGATAACCGTCGGTGGAGTCAGATGAACCCGTACCTGACATTCATTGGAAAAATCCTTTACCAATTGTTCATCCGGTGATTCCCCCAGGAAATTGTCCTTTGAACTCTGATGACAGCCTTTTCCCATTGTAATGACAGGATAGAAAAGGATGGAGAAATCAGGACGTACGGCATAATCGCCATGGGTACTGAGCGTAGATGCAAGGTGCCCGCCTGCTGAGAATCCCATAATTCCAACATCATAGGGATTAATTTGCCATCTGGCGGAAGAATCACGGACCACTTTCATTGCATGCTCTGCATCACCCACAGGAAGTGTACGATCACCATGGGGCAAGCGGTATTTCAGAACAAAATAACTGATACCTCGCTGATTGAAGAAATCAGCCCACGCATAACCTTCGTGGTCTATGGCCAGATGAGTATATCCACCTCCCGGACAATCTACGATAGCCCTTCCAGAAGGGTGTACAGGCAAATAACAAGTTAAAGAGGAAGCCCCGTCAGGGGTAAAATTCAGTGTAAACTTCCGTGTCGTCTGGGCTGCGGAAGGCAATACCATCAATAACAGAAAACCAAATAAGATATTCTTTTTCATCATCACCTATATATATTATAAACTTATAAACAGGTATTCTGACCATCATTTGATCTGATCAGGATATTGACCTTTAAAACTTTTTCCCGTTGATTCTCACATTCTTAACCGTTGTATTCGGTATCAGATCCGGATTAAAGGCATTCTTCTCATCCGTCACATTGATCTTCTCAAAGGTAAAGTGATCCAACTGATATTTATTGCTCGTGCCGACATCAAAGAAATTTTTGCAATTCATCCGAATATTCCTTATCACAATATGATGGCAACGGCTCAACGGCATATCATCACGCTGCTCAGGCTTGAAGAACTGACTCCACGGGCGTACAACCAGAAATTCCCCCGTATTTCCTGTAAAACCATCCACAGTCACATACCCATACTGCTGAGGAGTATCAGGACGTAACTTGAGCCACAATACGCGGTGTGCATCATCCGCATGACAATTGCGGAGAACGATATTATGATCATTTATGCTCTCACTGCCTAAAGTCAGACACCCATGCACGGTTCCATAATGGCAGTTTTCTATCAGGATATTCCGGTTTGGCCCATCCGTAGAATCCTTATCCGCCCAGGTTCCTTTACCACCCTTCATCACGACAGCATCATCATTGACATTCATATAGCAGCCATTAATGAGAAAATCATGGCAGAAATCAACATCGATAGCATCCGAACTGGGGGCCTTTACAGGGCCATTGGTCGGCGCATAGATATAGCAGTCAAGATAACGTACATGATCACTGTGATAGATATGATTTGTCCAGAAAGGACTATTCACCAGATGAATATCCTGAAGGGTAACATTCTTGCAGTTAGAGATATAGACCAGTCTTGGACGCATAGCATCCTTATTCGTACATTTGGGATTCCAGCTCCGGCGAATCCAGAACTCCTGCCAGTAGTTAAAGCCATTTCCGTCAATCGTTCCATTACCTGCAATCGTAAAGCCATTGAGTCCGTCTGCATTGATCAGGGCGGAAAAATACGGGCAGGTCTGTCCTTCTATACGAGTCTTGACAATTGGGAAATTAACGATCCTATCACTCCCCTTCAACCTTCCTCCCTCCTCAAGATAAAGATTTGTCCCCTGACGGAAGAATAAAGCTCCGGTAAGGAAAGTTCCTTTAGGAATAACGATGACTCCTCCACCTCTACGGGCTACCAAGTCAATCACAGACTGAATTTGAGAAGTCTGTATTATTGTACTGTCATACTTGACTCCATAATCCGTAATGATATAACGAGATCCCAGTTGGTCTGCATCTATCTTGGTTGTATCAGAAAACCATGCATCCATGGGTGTACCGTCTGGCCACAATTCTCGCTTTCCTTTTGCTGAAACTGACAGAACGGTCAGGATTGTAAATACACAGAATAATATTGTTTGTTTCATCAATTTAAAGTATTTTGTTTTCTTGTTTGTTTCGGACATCAGTGATTGCGATTGCCTCTCCATACTTTATACTTTCGTGCAACCAGTGCTGTAAAGAGTTATTGGCAAAGTTAATAATAATTTTCAAGAGTCTGTTTTTTATCTTGACAAATAAGCATTATTTTTAATCTTTATTTGAACAAAAAACTTATTTCTTCATTTTTTATTACGATCTTCACGAATGGAAAGGTTACACATTGCCCATATAAAACCTAAAGAATTGAATTAAACGTATATCAACTTTAATTTCATAAAAAAAAAGCAATTATCCGCCAATTTTAAAGAAATTATCTTGTTTTTCATCATAACTGGCTTATAATCTCAGAAAAATTATCTAATTTTGTTGATAATAAATGATTTTTGGATTTTACAACAAAGAATAGTATGAAAGATTTCTTCAAAAATGTCCTTGCCACTATCGTTGGTATATTTGGTTTTGGACTTGTCCTTTTTATCTTCGGTCTATTAGGTTTGGTGGGTATCCTCGCTTCAGAAAATTCCTCGAAGAAAATAGCAAATAATTCCGTTTTAGTACTTAATCTCCAAGGTACGATTAAAGAACGGGCAGACGATGACCTGCTTGGCAAGTTGACAGGAGGTGAATTCAGCCAAATCGGACTCAACGATCTGCTATCGTCCATTGCCAAGGCTAAGGATGACCCACATGTCAAGGGTATTTATATTGAGACCAGTACTCTGGCCAATGACTATGGCACCTTACAGGAATTACGCAATGCTTTACTGGATTTCAAGAAAAGTGGCAAATGGATCATTGCATACGGAGACCTTTATACACAGGGGGCTTATTATGTAGCTTCATTGGCTGACAAGATTTATCTGAATCCGTCAGGAATGATAGACATCCATGGTATTGGTTCCCAACCCATGTATTTTAAAGATCTCGCTGCTAAATTCGGCATTCACTATCAGGTCGTTAAGGTAGGTGCTTACAAAAGTGCGACAGAAGCCTATACTTCTGACAGGATGAGCAAAGCTAACCGCATTCAGTTGACTGCTATCATCAACGGGACATGGAACACTGTCGTCAAAGCTATTTCTACCAGCAGACATATCAGCAAGGATTCCATCAATTCTTACGCTGACCATCTTATTCTTCTGGCTGATCCAAAAAGTTATAAGAAAGATAAACTCGTAGATGGTTTCCTCTACGGTGATGAGGTTAAAGGTGTTATAAAGAAGAAGTTGGGCATTAGTGATGACAAGACCATTTCACAGGTGAGTCCGGAAGAGATGGACAAGGTGGACCAGGATGACAAAGGAAAAGAGGTCGCAGTCTACTATGCTCAGGGGGAAATCGTTCTCGATAATACAGCCAGCAATTTCGTCAGCCAGGATGCTATTGTATCAACAAAGATTTGTAAGGATCTGGAAAAACTCAAAAATGATGATGATGTAAAAGCAGTGGTTATCCGACTGAATTCGCCTGGTGGAGATGCCTACGCTTCTGAGCAGATCTGGCATGCCGTTACTGAACTGAAAGCCAAAAAACCGGTAGTTGTCTCTATGGGTGATATGGCAGCCAGCGGAGGCTATTACATGAGTTGTAATGCCAACTGGATCGTCGCTCAGCCAACTACCTTAACGGGAAGTATCGGCATCTATGGAGTTATCCGTGATTTCAGTGAACTAAGCACCCAAAAACTTGGATTACATTTTGACCAGGTACAAACTAACAAACATTCCATTTTCGGTGATACCTGGGCTCGACCTCTCAACACGGAAGAACTCCGGTTGGTGGCCGGAAATGTCAATCGTGGGTATCAGTTGTTCCGTAAGAGGGTGGCAAATGGACGTAAGATGAATATTCCACAGGTAGAACGCATTGCTCAGGGACATGTCTGGCTGGGAATGGATGCAATCAAGATAGGCCTGGTGGACCAATTGGGAGGAACGGATATGGCTGTTGCTAAAGCAGCCCAACTCGCTCACCTGAAAGATTATCATACTAAAGGCTATCCTCAACCTTGTGACTGGACGGATCGATTCATGAAAGAAGTTCAACACGAGAATAATCTTGATGAAACCATCAAAACGACTCTGGGTGATTATTATGAGCCATTCTTGTTGCTAAGAGAACTTAATTCTCATCAGGAATTACTTCAGGCAAGGATCATCGGCAATATGAAAATACAATAAAAATCAATCGTCAGGAGTTGGGGTGATCGGATGGGATATTTCACTTGCCTGTCAGCCATCGCAAATGATGTTCTCTGAATGACCATCTTCAACTTTCTGAGTTTTTCCTTATACAATGGGAGAAACTCTCAAGGATCTTTTCTTAACTGTAAATTTCAAAAATCATGACGAAAGGTATAAGAACTGAAGGAGATTTCATTAAAATCAATGAGTGGCTGTTACCATTGAGTTGGTTATATGGTTTAGGCGTACGCTTAAGAAATTGGATGTTTGATGTTGGCATCCTGAAGGCACATGCCTATGATATTCCGGTTATCTCTGTTGGCAATATTACCGTAGGAGGTTCCGGAAAAACACCTCATGTGGAATACCTCGTCAGTTTGCTTCAAGAACTATTTAAGGTAGCCGTCCTTTCAAGAGGTTACAAACGTAAAAGCCATGGATATGTTTTAGCAGATGCTGATACAGAAATGCCCCTAATAGGGGATGAGCCTTATCAGATGCATCAGAAATTTCGTCATATCTTCGTAGCCGTTGACAAGAACCGCCGGGAGGGTATCGAACGATTGCAGTCAGATGAAGCAACTAAAAATGTAGATGTCATCCTCCTGGATGATGCCTTCCAGCACCGTTTTGTACAACCAGGCATCAATATCCTCCTTATTGATTACCACAGGCTCATCATTTATGACAAACTCTTGCCGGCCGGCCGGCTTAGGGAACCGGAATCTGGCAAGAACCGTGCCGATATCGTCATCGTCACTAAATGTCCGAGAGACCTTAAACCGATGGAATTTCGTGTACTTACCAAGGCTTTAAGTCTTTACCCTTACCAGGAACTCTATTTTACAACTTTGGATTATTGTGATCTCCAACCACTGTTTCATTACACCACAGTTGACGGTAAAGACATTTCACAATCAAACGATCCGTATGATACCCGAAAGGGATGCCGGAACGGCCGCCCTTTAAAATTAATCCAAGGGCAACATGTACTTTTGCTTACGGGCATTGCCTCTCCCAAACAGATCTTACAGGATATTTCTGATATAGAACCTGCAGATATCACGCCTCTCATCTTTTCTGACCATCATAATTTCAAGTCAACAGACATCGAAAAGATCAATGAAACTTTCAAATCTCTTTTGAATCCGAAAATCATCATTACCACAGAAAAAGATGCAGCACGATTACAAAACATTGACGGACTCAGCGAGGAAGTTAAGAAAAATCTCTTTGTCCTCCCGATCCGTATTCGCTTTATGCTGAACGAAGGAAAGAATTTTAATCAAAAAATGATAAGTTATGTTAGAAAAAATTCAAGAAACAGCATCTTGGTTAAGGGCAAGGATGACAACAAGTCCAAAGATAGCCATCATACTGGGAACAGGACTCGGACGATTAGCTTCCGAGATAACGGACAGTTATGAATTCCCCTACACGAATATACCTAACTTTCCCGTCAGCACGGTACAGGGACATGCGGGAAAACTGATTTTCGGCAAACTCGGTGGGAAGGACATCATGGCTATGGATGGCCGTTTCCATTACTATGAAGGATATACCATGCAGGAGGTCACCTTCCCGGAACGTGTCATGCACGAACTGGGCATAGAAACACTCTTCGTCAGTAATGCTTCAGGTGGTATGAATCCAAAATTCAAGGTAGGTGATATTATGATTATCACTGACCATATCAACTTTTTCCCGGAGCATCCGCTACATGGAGTCAACCTTCCCGGTTATGCACGCTTCCCGGATATGCACGAAGCCTATGACCACAAATTGATTGCATTGGCTGACAAGATCGCTGAAGAAAAGGAAATTCCGGTACAACATGGTGTTTATATCGGGGTTCAGGGGCCTACCTTCGAGACACCCCATGAATACCAGATGTATCGTTTTTTAGGAGCTGATGCTGTAGGTATGAGTACCGTACCGGAAGTAATCGTTGCACGCCACTGTGGTATCAGGGTGTTCGGTGTCAGTATCATCACTGACCTCGGGGGCTTCGACATACCTGTACAGGTCAGCCACGAGGAAGTTCAGAAAGCTGCTGATGGTGCTGAACCTCACATGACGGAAATCATGAGAGAAATGATCAAGCGCAGTTGATGACTCTCTCCTCATTTTAAAGAGGAATCATCCTATACGAATGATCTATATTTAAATTTATTCATTTTTGAATGGAAATATCTGAACTCGGAGAATTCGGTCTCATCGACCATCTCACAAAAGACATTAAAATAAAAAACAAAGAAACGGTTTACGGTGTTGGCGATGACTGCACCGTACTGGACTATCCTGACAAAGAGGTACTCGTCACCAGTGACATGCTGATGGAAGGCATTCACTTTGACCTGACTTACATTGATATGCAACATCTCGGCTACAAGTCGGCAATGGTCAATATCAGTGATATCTTTGCCATGAACGGAACACCGAAACAGATAATTGTCAATATTGCCTTGGGTAAACGCTTCAAGGTGGAAGATCTGGAGGAATTCTACAAAGGACTCCGGGCTGCTTGTGACAAATGGAATATCGATCTCGTGGGTGGAGATACCTCACCTTCGTATACCGGACTGGCCATCAGCATCACTTGTATCGGTGAGGCTGACAAATCGGATATCGTTTACCGCAATGGTGCGAACGAAACCGACTTGATCTGCGTCACAGGAGATCTGGGTGCGGCTTATATGGGACTCCAACTCCTTGAGCGGGAGAATAATGTCTATTATGGACAAATCAATGACTTAAGGAAGAAAATTCAGGAAGCAGAAAAGAACGGGGATACGAAGAAGGAGCACCAGCTCAAGGCTGACCTTTCTGCCATGGACAACTTCCAACCGGACTTTTCCGGTAAGGAATATCTGATCCAGAGGCAACTCCAACCGGAGGCTCGCGGTGACATGATCCAGAAATTCCGGGATGCCGGAATCCGGCCTACAGCCATGATGGATATCTCTGACGGTCTCAGCAGTGAACTGCATCATATCTGCAAGCAAAGTCATTGCGGCTGCCGGATCTATGAAAAAGAAATTCCTGTCGATTACCAGACTGCCGTAATGGCGGAGGAACTGAACATGAATGTGACGACCTGCGCCCTGAATGGTGGGGAGGACTATGAACTCCTGTTTACTGTTCCTATTGGGGACCACGAAAAAGTAAGTGCTTTGAAAGGGGTCAGACAGATCGGCTATATCACAAAAGAAGAACTGGAACTCAAACTGGTAACGCGCGATAACAACGAATTTGATCTTCCTGCACAGGGATGGAATCCGCTTAAAAAGTAATATTACAAGAAAAATCCATACTGTTAATAAACTTTAATTCGTACGATTTTTATCTTCACCTTTTCGTCTGTATGGATTTTTCTTCTTACCTTTGCAACCGCAAAACAGAAAGCAGGGTGCCTTAGCTCAGGTGGTAGAGCATCGGACTGAAAATCCGTGTGTCCTTGGTTCAACTCCAAGAGGTACCACTCCTCCTTTCACGGAGGCGGTTCGTCAATAGCGGCCGCCTCTTTTTCATTTATAATAGTCTATTGTTATTCTAATCCGGGACAACATGAAAAAGATTTTCACATTTTTTTTATCTACCCTCGTAACTTTGTCTGCTTTTGCAGACAAGGAGTATCTGACATATTATCAGAATCTTCCGGTCCAGATGCCGGTAGTGACAGCTCCGGTCATTCCGACGACTCGAGCATCCCTTTCTGATTTCGGTGGCAGAGGAGATGGAGTCACCTCGAACACAAAGGCTTTCCAGGCTGCTATCCTTTCTCTCAATCAAAAAGGGGGCGGACATCTGGAGGTACCCTCGGGGATTTACCTTACCGGTCCAATCGCATTAAAAAGCAATATTGATCTCCATTTGGAGAAAAATGCAATCATTGTCTTCTCACCTGATAAGAAAGAATACTTGCAGATGAAGGATGGGAAACAGGAGCAAACCGTTCCTGAAATCAGCGGTAATGGACTGGAGAACATTTCCATTACGGGAGAAGGTGCTATTGACGGTAACGGTGAATGGTGGAGATATGCCAAAAAGGGTAAAATGAGTGATGAGGAATGGAAACAACTCCTGGACAAAGGGGGAACAGTATCGGATAACGGACAACTCTGGTATCCTTTCAACTTGAAGCATTTTGACAATATCGCCCCCACTCCAGAAACTCAGGAACATTTGCGCAATCGGCTGATCCTGTTCAAGAATTGCCATAATATTCTAATCCAGGGTATCACAGTCATGAACTCCCCACAGTTTCATATTGTTCCCCAGAGTTGCAGCAATGTCATTATAGACGGAGTCACTGTCAAATGCCCTTGGAATGCACAGAATGGTGATGCGATGGATATCGGCAACTGCAAGAACGTGCTTATTGTCAACAATACCATCAATGCCGGTGATGACGGTATCTGTATGAAAGGCGGTTCCGGCGCTGGCGGAGCAGCCAAAGGTCCATGTGAGAATATCAACATACAGGATAATGTAGTCTTTCACGCCCACGGTGGTTTTGTCATAGGCAGTGATGTCTCGGGTGGTATGAAGAATATCGTAGTCCGCAACAACCGTTTTATGGGAACGGACACTGGACTACGTTTCAAAAGTACCATAGGCCGTGGCGGACCTACAGAGAATATTTTCATTGACCATATCTATATGACAGACATCAAAGACGAGGCGATCGTCTTTCAATGTGATTATGAGGATCCTCATGGACAATCCAAAGGCAAAAACGAAATGAATGATTACGCACCTGACTTCAAAGATATCCATATCAGTGATGTGGTTTGCCGTGGAACCAGGATTGGTATCTCTGCCAATGGTGCCAAAGGAATGGTCCACGACATCCATGTCAGCAATTCAACTATTTTCTATACTCAGAAATCTACAGATATCAGTGGAAATTGTGACATTGATCTGCAGAATGTAAAATTCTTCACTTTCGATCACTGATATCGGATAAAGCGCCACTTTTAATATAAAAAGTGAACGCATAATTTGGTAGAACAGAAAAATAGTTATACCTTTGCACTCGCATTAGGAAACCGTTCGGTTCAATCCTTTTATGAGGAGAGATGGTAGAGTGGTCGATTACAACGGTCTTGAAAACCGTCGTACCGAGAGGTACCGGGGGTTCGAATCCCTCTCTCTCCGCTTGCAGATTGTACATAAGCCTCTAAGTTGTTGAAACTTAGAGGCTTTTTCTTTTGATTTGATAAACATTATTTGCCTTACTTCTACTCCGAAAGTCATCTTTAACATAGTGAGAACTCAACTTTGATTCCGAAAAAATCACACATGATCAGTAATTATCATGCTGTGGTAATGAGCTTTCCAGACCTATGGAAATATGCTTTGACTATGATAGAACTAAATTAATTCCGCCAACGAGTATATCTCTGTATTTTCCAAAGGTAAACATGCTAATAATAAGAATGATGCGTGATTCGAATGTTAGAAACCGTTTAGCATTAGCCTATGGCAAAAGTGCTTCTTTGTTCATCCTATCTACTAAAAACGATATTTGAAGGGAATAGTGGACAACTAAAATGGTAGAAGACAATGAGCAGATTTGAATTATACAATATGTAAATATTCGATAAGTCAGATGTATTCAGCAAGACCAACTTAACTTCTTCCATTATCAAATAGTAAGCCGAATGGCACTCAATCTTCATCTTTTGTTCTATTTATCCATAAAACGCAATAGATATGAAAGGGATTATAAATCTTTTTACTACCTTTACACCCAACCAAGACATACATATAACACTTCATGATTTACAAATTTGACTTTCTCATCATTGGCAGTGGTGTTGCCGGTATGAGCTATGCATTAAAAGTAGCTAACAGCGGCAAAGGTAAAGTTGCCTTAGTGTGTAAAACCACGCTTGACGAAACAAATACTGCAAAAGCTCAGGGAGGCATTGCATCTGTAACCAATCTTAAAGTGGACAATTTCGACAAACATATAGAAGATACGATGATTGCCGGAGATTTTATTTCCGATAGAAAGGCAGTAGAACATGTCGTGAGAAATGCACCAGAGGCCATTAACGACTTGTTGCAGTGGGGAGTAAACTTCGATAAACAAGAAGACGGCTCCTTTGATTTGCATCGAGAGGGAGGACATAGTGAATTTCGGATTTTACACCATGCTGACGACACCGGCAACGAGATACAACGTGGCCTGATGGCTGCTGTCAAAGCAAACAAAAACATTACCATTTTTGAGAATCATTATGCTGTTGAGATTATCACCCAACACCATCTAGGTATTGAGGTGACCCGCAAAACACCAGACATAGAATGCTATGGTGCATATATTCTAAATCCTGAAACACAAAAAATAGACACTTTTCTAAGTCGCGTCACCCTCATGGCCACAGGTGGTACCGGTGCCGTATATGCCACGACCTCCAATCCCAATATCGCAACCGGCGATGGCATCGCTATGGTTTACCGAGCCAAGGGAACCGTAAAAGATATGGAGTTCGTCCAGTTTCACCCTACAGTGCTCTATAACCCGGCGGAGACTCATCCGGCCTTTCTCATCACTGAAGCACTGCGTGGTTATGGTGGTATATTGCGGCTGCCTAACGGAGAGGAATTTATGCAGAAGTATGACAAACGCCTGTCCTTAGCTCCTCGCGACATAGTGGCAAGAGCCATCGACCGGGAAATGAAGATCCATGGGCTTAATCATGTTTGTCTCGATGTAACCCATAAGGATGCGGAAGAAACAAAAAAGCATTTTCCGCACATCTATGCCAAGTGTCTGTCTATAGGCATCGATATCACTAAACAGTATATCCCGGTGTGCCCTAGTGCTCACTATATGTGCGGAGGTATCAAAGTCGATCTCAACGGTGAAAGTTCCATCAAAAGACTTTATGCCGTGGGGGAATGCTCATGCACAGGATTGCACGGTGGCAACCGTTTGGCCAGCAACTCGCTGATAGAGGCTGTGGTCTATGCCAAGTCTGCTGCAGAACATGCTATCAACACCATTGACAATTATACCTATAACACCCAAGTTCCGGAATGGAACGATGAGGGAACGATGAGTAATGAGGAAAAAGTGCTCATCGCACAAGACGAAAGAGAAGTAGGCCAGATTATGTCAAACTATGTCGGTATCGTGCGCAGCAACTTACGCCTGCACCGGGCATGGAAGCGCCTTGACCTGCTATATGAAGAGACCGAAGAACTTTTCAAGCGCGTGAAACCTACCCGGGACATCTGCGAACTGCGTAATATGATCAACGTGGGCTATCTGATCACGCGTCAGGCCATTGAGCGCAAAGAAAGCCGTGGACTACACTATACGATAGACTATCCCAAACATGCCTACAACAGGAAATAGAAATTTACCAGACATCTAAAAAGAGAACTGACAACATGAAAATGACTGACGAAAGATGGTTAGAGAAGGGGTTCATTGATGAAGCCATCCCCAATGACATAGTTATCAAAGAGGAAATCCGTCGGATGTGTAAAGAAAAAAACGCCGTAATCATGGCTCACTATTATACAGAGGGTGAGGTACAAGACATCGCCGATTTTGTAGGCGACAGTCTTGCGTTGGCACAACAGGCTGCCAAAACTGATGCCGATATCATCGTTATATGTGGCGTTCACTTCATGGGTGAGACCAATAAGATATTATGCCCGGAGAAGACTATACTCATTCCCGACCTTCATGCTTCCTGCTCATTGGCCGAAAGTTGTCCGGCCGGTGATTTCAAAAAGTTTATTGAAGCCCACCCCGGGCACACGGTTATCAGTTATGTCAACACATCTGCCGCCGTCAAGGCTTTGACCGACGTGGTTGTAACCAGCAGCAATGCCCGGCAGATTGTGGAATCGTTCCCCAAAGACACACCGATTATCTTTGGTCCGGACGAGAATCTCGGCGGATACATCAACAGTCTCACCGGTCGTAATATGGTGCTTTGGCACGGTGCCTGTCATGTGCATGAGAAATTTTCTGTAGAAAAGATTCTAAAACTTAAAGATGAACATCCCAATGCAAAAATACTGGCTCATCCGGAGTGTAAAGGCCCTATTATAAAACTGGCTGACAAAGTAGGCAGTACAGCCGCCTTGCTTAAATTCAGCATCACGGACGAGGCGCAAGAATTCATTGTAGCCACCGAGAGCGGCATCCTTCATGAAATGCAGAAGTCAGCCCCCCACAAGTTGTTCATCCCCGCCCCACCTGACGACAGTACATGCGCATGCAACGAATGCAACTTCATGAAACTGATTACGCTGAAGAAAGATATACAACTGTTTGAAATACGAGTGGCCTGTTATCGAGGTCAACGCTCAGATTGCCCAAAAAGCTATTCGTCCCATCAACAAAATGCTTGAGATATCCAAACAGTTGGGACTGTAACTAATGAATACGGATATATCATCAAATCATAACCTAAATCATCATTCAACAATATAATATGCTATCAGTAGACGAACTTAACGACAAGTTGATTGACTTGGCTTTTAGTGAGGACATCGGCGACGGTGACCATACCACCCTATGCTGCATTCCTGCCGATGCCATGGGGGAAAGCAAACTGCTTATCAAACAGGAGGGTGTCTTTGCCGGCATCGAAATCGCTAAAAAGGTACTTCACCGCTTCGACCCGGAATTGAAAGTCCAAACATATATCCGGGACGGAGCACATGTGAAACCCGGTGATATCGTCATGAGCGTAAAAGGACGTGAACAGAGTTTGCTTCAGACTGAACGACTCATGCTCAATATCTTGCAACGTATGAGTGGCATAGCAACCATGACCCATCGGTATCAGCAGGCTCTTATCGACGCTGGAACGAAGACACGTGTGCTCGACACGCGCAAGACCACCCCGGGAATGCGCATGCTTGAAAAGGAGGCCGTCAAAATCGGCGGAGGTATGAACCATCGCATCGGTCTTTTCGACATGATCCTGATCAAAGACAACCATATCGACTTTTGTGGCGGTGTGCACAATGCCATATCACGGGCCAAAGCGTATTGCAAGACCAACCGGAAAGACTTAAAAATAGAGTGTGAAGTACGCAACTTCAAAGAGCTCGAAGACGCTCTTACCGAGGGATGCGACCGCATCATGTTCGACAACTTCACACCGGAGGAAACGCGCAAGGCTGTCAAGCGGGTAGCAGGACGTTGTGAAACCGAATCGAGCGGGGGCATAACTTTTGACAATATGATACCCTACGCCCAAGCCGGCGTAGACTTCATTTCCTTTGGTGCACTTACTCACAGCGTCACGGGATTGGATATGAGTTTTAAGGCAGCTGGCAGCGACAAACTCGTTATCGGATAAAAGCCGGTGCTTTTTTGCTCTTAACTGATCTATCGAATTTCTTCAGGGAAACAAAATATATTCTTCTAAGACCTGAAGAAAGAACATCTGGAAATAGGGGAAAAAGATTATCCTGCGTCTTAGTAAATAGAAGAAAAAATATAACAAAATGAAAAATCTTACTCGCTTTCTCATCCTGACTTTCCTGATAATGCTCTCCCAATCAACATGGGGACAGAACGATACTAAATTTCATGTAGAACTTGATTACAGCTATCAACTTGGCCTGGGTGAGCATCTTCACGGCTTCAATTATCATCTCAGCGGTAGTCTTGGCGGTCACGCCCTTACGGTCAACATGCTCTACAACATTACCCCTGCGCTGACTACAGGAATAGGAATAGGACTCAGCCGTTACACCTCAGAATACTATTCCGACGACAACACTCTACCTCTCTATGCTTCACTGCGCTACCGCCCTATCCGTACTTGCAGGCCTTTCTATACCTACACTGACATAGGTTATGCTCTGCTGGGAGGAGGGAATAATAGCAACAGCAACTTCACCGGTGGTTTGCTCTGGAACCTTGGTGCAGGCTACCAACTGATGTTTCACCGTCACTTCGGACTTAACTTCAAAATCGGTTACAATCTGCAGCAACTCCGTAATCAGGGTATTATCACGGTCAACTCCAACACAACTGGTGACAATTATAATTCCGGGATAATCTGGCGCAGTCTTTGGCGTCACTCGATACAGTTAGGTTTCGGATTTGTCTTTTGAGCAGATAAATGGTTCTCTCTCAAGATTCGACGGATCCCTTACCTCCTTCCGGATACATTTTGACCGTCAATTATTTGTTGTAATCAGACGCACACTATCTGCCTTGATTCGTATCTGAAGCCATTTTCTCATTTTTCTTGTTCTATTATGTTCAGTTTGTCTTTCTACAAAGGACAAATATACAGAAAATCCATGAAACATGAATCTACTTTATTTAAATACTCATCCAGTTACTTGAAATCACCCTCATCTTACGAGTACATTCCATACAACTTGCTATTATCAATTTTTTTTTGTACCTTTGCAACAACGGAGGAAAAGATACTGTTATTGACCAGCCTATGCGTAACCATCCGTGACTTCTCCCACAGACCTTACCTAAGGAATTCATCATTACCGATTTCTTTATCAAAGCCAGATTCCTTCCGCCATTGTAGATTAAGGCGGACCGACGAGGCAGAAATATCCAGAACGAAATAAAAAGATCGGACAGTTTCACCTTTTAACTTCGATATAATTAATATCAATCGGATTATTAATCCGCACATAATAAACAATATGGCAAAAAGTTTTTCATTTAACAAAAGACAGAAAGAAAAATCAAAACTGAAGAAGAAATTAGAAAAACAAAAGCGTAAGGATCTTCGGAAAAGTCAGGGCAAGAGTTCTATGGATGATATGATCGCATACGAAGACGAATATGGCCGGCTTCATTCTTCTCCGAGCGACATTGTCAAGGACGAAGTGAAATTAGAGGACATAGAAGTCTCCATTCCAAAGAAGACCGCAGAAGAGGAAGAAAGAGAAGCTTCTCTGACAGGAAAAGTATCCTATCTCAATGTAGAAAAAGGATATGGTTTCATTCAGCAAGAAAATGTCAGAAACAGTTATTATTTCCGTCTGAACAATGCCCCTGATGAAATCGAGATAGAAGACAAGGTCTCTTTTAAAACTGAGGACAGCGCAAGAGGCAAGAATGCTATCAATATCGTCATCGTCAGTAGATAACTCAAGCATTCGACATCATCAATGGATCTTTTCGATTCTGTCGTCCACAGCCAACAGGCAAGTTCTTCACCTCTGGCTTCCCGTATGCGGCCCACTACACTTGATGAAGTAGTCGGACAACAGCATATTATCGGGAAAGGGAAACTTCTTTATCGTTGCATCAAAGCAGATAAGTTGTCTTCCATTATTCTTTATGGGCCTCCCGGAACCGGGAAGACAACACTTGCCAGAGTGATTGCTCATACGACCAGTGCAGATTTCAAACAAGTTAATGCGACGACTTCAGGCAAGAAAGACCTGGAAGAGGTGGTCAAAGTCGCTAAATACAACTTCAGTGCTTTTCAGAAGAAAACGATTCTCTTTATTGATGAGATTCATCGTTTTAATAAAGCTCAACAGGACTATCTCCTGCCCTACGTGGAAGATGGTACCGTTATCCTTATCGGAGCGACCACAGAGAATCCTTACTTTGAGGTTAACGGTGCACTTCTTTCACGCTCTACCCTTTTCGAATTGAAGCCACTCTCAACAGCTGATCTTCTCATCCTGGTCAACCGGGCCTTTTCTGTAGAAAAGGGACTTGCAAAAGAACACGCTCAGATCGATGATGATGCGGCCCTGTTCCTGTCAGAAACGGCTGACGGGGATGCACGGGCACTTTATAATGCACTAGAACTTGCCACAGAGACCACTGAGCGCAGCAAGGACGGCATCATTCATATCACCTTGGATACCGCTCACGAATGTATACAGAAACGGGTAATCCGGTATGATAAAGATGGGGATCACCATTATGACACCATTTCTGCCTTTATCGAAAGCATGAAGCACACAGCTCCCGATGCTACCCTTTATTATCTTGCACGTATGCTCGTCGCAGGAGAAGATCCGAAATATATAGCCCGTCGCATCTGTGTTTGCGCTTCAGAAGATGTAGGACTGGCTGATTCCAAAGCCCTCGCTGTTACGATCAATGCTTTTTTAGCTGTAGAACGGATCGGTATGCCTGAATGCCGCGAGATTCTTGCTCATGCAGCCCTTTATGTTTGTCTGGCTCCTAAATCAGATACCTGCCAGGGTATAAATGCAGCCATGGCAGACGTGCAAAAGACCGGTAATGTAGCTATTCCGGCATTCCTTCAGGATGCGAGTTACACCGGAGCACGCAAATTGGGCCGAGGCAAAGGGTTACGAGATATTCACAAATATCCGAACCACTACGTCCAACAGCCTTGTCTGCCTGAAAAACTGGCAGACAGAATCTATTTTCATCCTACGGAACAAGGGGATGAAAAACGCTTGATGGATGATTTCAGGAAACTCACAGGAGAAGAAAAGACAACGGCATCAGAAAAAGAACCATAAAATGAAAACGCTAAAAGAACGTATTCTCAAAGACGGGAAATGTTATCCGGGGGGTATTCTCAAAGTAGACAAGTTCATCAATCATCAGATGGATCCAAACCTGATGAAGCAATGTGCCGTAGAGTTTATAAAGCGCTATGCCAACACGGAAATCAACAAGATCCTCACGATAGAGGCATCGGGTATCGCTCCTGCCATTATGATGGGCTTTCTCCTGGACCTCCCTGTCGTGTTCGCCAAGAAGAAAATACCTTCCACAATGGACAACCAACTCTCCACCACTGTTTTCTCTTTTACCAAGCAGCGGGAATATCACGTAGTCATCTCAAAGGACTACCTTACTCCGAAGGACAAAGTACTGTTCATTGATGATTTCCTGGCGTATGGAAATGCGGCCAAAGGTATCATAGACCTCTGCCGGCAAGCAGGATGTAGCCTTGTAGGAATGGGATTTATCATTGAAAAAGCTTTTCAGCACGGAAGGGAAATCATCGAAAAGGAAGGCGTACGCTGCGAATCGCTGGCTATCGTCGAATCGCTTGATCATTGTCAGATCAAACTGAAAGATTAGATTATCGCTCTGATATAAGAGAAGGAAAGAGGGACTAAGACCGGAAAAGATGGCATTAGTCCCTTAAAGTTTATTTTGAGCCATACTGTGTATCCAAGTACACGACATGAGTCTGCAGATATTCTTCCAGGCCATGCTTACCGTCAGCACCGCCGATACCTGACTTCCGCCAACCGGCATGGAAGCCCTGGACAGCTTCGAAATTCTCACGGTTAATATAAGTTTCACCGTATTTCAATTCCCGGTTCAATTTTACGGCCATATCCAGATCCTTTGTATAGATGGACGATGTCAGACCATATTCACAGTCATTGGCCATATCAATAGCCTCATCAACAGTATCATAAGTTACGATGGGCAGAACAGGACCAAAAGTTTCCTTCTGTACAATATCCATATCCTGCCGTGCATGATCAAGGATGGTCGGTTCAATAAAATAACCTCTGTCTCCGATACGATGACCACCACAAACCAATTCACAACCTTGTTCTACAGCATGTTCTATCTTCCCGAGCACTGAGTCAAGAGCTCTCTCCTCAATCAGCGGTCCCATATCCAAATCTTCGATCTTTGAAGGATCACCTACCTTGACAGCCTCAAAACCGGCCACCAGTTTATCCATAAACGCGTCCTTTATACTCCGATGCACATATACTCGTTCCACATTATTACACACCTGACCTGTATTTATGACACGTGAATCAATGATCGCCTTCACAGCTAAATCAAGATCTGCATCTGGCAGGACAATGGCAGGAGCCTTCCCGCCCAGTTCCAGAGATACCTTTGTAATATTCTCTGCGGCAGCGTGCATAATCTGCTGGCCGGCACTCACACTTCCTGTCAGGCTTACCATGCCCACTTTCGGATTAGAGGCAAGGGCATGTCCTACGACAGATCCCTTTCCGAACACCACATTTACCACTCCGGCAGGAAGCTCTACCTCCTGGCAGATTTGAGCAAAAACATACATATTCTCCGGAGTCAACTGTGACGGTTTCATCACGATAGTATTTCCCGTAACCAGTGCCGGAGCTGCCTTTCTGGCTATCAGAAAGAATGGGAAATTCCACGGCAAGATACCGGCCGTAACTCCAATAGGGCGCTTGAACAGGAAAATATTCTCATTCGGACGGTCACTCGGTATCACCTCTCCTTCATAGCGACGGGCCCAACCCGCCATATAGTCAAAATACTCAGCCGTAGAAGAGACTTCTCCATTTGCAAGTGCCTGGGTCTTTCCACCTTCACGCACGATGATATCAGCGATCTCCGGAGCTCTCCTCCGAATCTCCTCAGCTATCTTCTTCAGATAAACCGCCCGTTCGACCGAAGGTGTCTGCTCCCAGTTTTTCTGGGCTTTCTCAGCAGCCTCCACTGCCTCACTGGCATCTTCTGCAGTTCCGTCCGGCTGACAGCAAATGACCTTTTCTGTAGCCGGGTTAAGCACATCAATCCATTTTCCTGATTTGTTCTGGACGAATTGTCCGTCAATAAACATCTTTAGTTCTTTCATAGTGTATCGGGTTAAATTAATAAAGACAGATTCCCTTTATAAGAATCTGTAAAAAGCAAATATAGTGATAAAAGACTTAAATTGTTCTAATCGAATCTTATTTGTACAATGTTTAACATTTCTTTAAGGTCCTGTATCTCTTTATTCTAACCTCATATCAGATACTGTTCCGTATTGACGACAGACGGTATTCTACCTTTCAGTCCCCGGAGTCCCACATCTGCAACACCTTGTCTACAATCGGTGCCATATCATAATATTTATATTCAGCCAGCCTTCCACCGAAAATCACATTTTTCTCTTGATCTGCAAGTGCCTTATATTGAAGGTACAATTCATTGTTGCGCTTGTCATTCACAGGGTAATAAGGTTCCATACCCTCTTTCCATTCCGATGAATATTCGCGTGAAATCACGGTCTTCGGATTCTTATACACTTCCTGACCGAACATCTCGAAGTGCTTATGCTCGATGATGCGCGTATAAGGTACCTCACGGGCTGTATAGTTGACAACTGCATTACCTTGATAATTAGGAATATCGAGTGTTTCCTGTTCGAACCTCACCGTACGGTACTGGAGTTTTCCATAACAATAATTAAAAAACTCGTCTATCTTACCGGTAAACAGCATCCGGTCTGCACTGCCACGCCATCTCTGCGGATGGGTGAAATAATTCTCTCCCATTACGGTATCAGCCCCTTTCAGGAGTCCACTGATAAGTACATTATACCCTCCCTTCGGAATCCCCTGATAATCGTCATTAAAATAATTATTGTCGAAAACAAGTCTCACCGGTAATCGGCGGATAATAAAAGCAGGAAGTTCCGTACATTTCCTGCCCCACTGTTTCTCAGTATAACCTTTGATAAGCCGTTCATAAATAGTCTTGCCAATGAGCAGTTGGGCTTGTTCTTCCAGATTCCTTGGCTCCGGAATACCGGCTGCATCGAGCCTCCTGCGCATCTCTGTCCGTTCAGAGTCCAACTTTTTCTGGGCTTCGGCAGGAGTCACTACTCCCCACATCTGATAGAATGTATTCATGCTAAAGGGCAGATTATACAATTTCCCTTTATAGTTAGCCAACGGAGAGTTTGTGTACCGGTTAAATTCCACGATCGAATTGACAAAGTCCCATACTCGTTTACTTGAGGTATGGAAGATATGTGCTCCATATTTGTGTACGTGGATTCCCTCCACATTTTCACAGTAAAGATTACCTCCTGGTTGTGGTCTTTTATCCATAACCAGACAGGTCTTCCCATGTTTCATCGCCATATAAGCAAACATAGCTCCATAAAGGCCAGAGCCTACAATTAAATAGTCATATTTTGCCATCATCAATCAATTATAATTTCAAATCTGATCATACAGAAAAGCTGATCTTCCTCTGTTGGTCCTTCTTCTCAACCTCGGTACTCATCCGGATAAGTCCTTCCATGTGCCGGATTCAACTTTAACGAACTGGTAACTGATTTCCTTTTTTGTTCTTCTGAATCTGACTGAGTGGAATTTGGACTCTGCTGTTTGAGTTCGGGATAAGAAATCCGGGTATGATAGATCGACATCAACCGTTCTATGAGGACTTCCTTTGCCTGAGCAATATCCCGGAAAGTAATCGGACATTTTATAAAAAATCCCTCTGATACCTGACCATCAATCAATCTGTTGACAAGGTCACTGATACTCTTCTCTGTATGCTCCGGCAAGGAGCGTGATGCAGCCTCGACCGTATCAGTCATCATCAAAATAGCTTGCTCACGAGTAAACGGGTTTGGTCCCGGATAGCGGAAATCGGCAGGATCGATCTCTTCATTGGGATGTTCATTCTTATATTTCACATAGAAATACTTAGTAAGTCCTGTCCCATGATGGGTAGCGATAAAAGCCTTCAGAACGCTCGGCAGGCCGATTTGGTCTGCGATCTTCATGCCTCCGGTGACATGGCCGATGATGATTCGGGCACTTTCCTTACAGGTCATCTTGGTATGAGGATTCACGCCAGCTTGATTTTCTGTAAAAAACACAGGATTGGTTATCTTTCCGATATCATGATACAAAGCTCCTGTACGAACAAGCAAACTGTTTGCACCTATTTTATTAGCAATCTCTGCAGCCAGGTTACCGACGGTAACAGTATGCTGGAAAGTACCTGGAGCGACTTCGCTTAATCTCCTCAATATCCCCTTGTTCGTATTTGAAAGTTCTACGAGCGTCACATCAGAAACGAATCCGAAAGTTTTCTCTATAAGATACATCAGAGGATTGGCCAATAAGAGGAATACACCGTTAATAAGGAAATAGGTATACATACTCCGGTCCATCTTCATGACATGATTACTCTGCAACAGATTCAAGGCAAAATATACAACTATACTGATAAGAGTGACAAACAAAGCTGTCTTGATGAATTGCAAACGGCTGGAGAGTTCGCGCAGAGAATAAATAGCCGTAATACCGGCTATCAGTTGCACGATGATAAACTCATACTGGTATTTCACGGCTGCTGCACAGATCAGAACCATCGTGGCATGAGTAACGAAAGCTGTCCGGGAATCCATAAAAACCCTTACAAAGATGGGGGCCAGGGCAAAAGGAATGATATAGACACTGAACACATTATGCTCCATAATCAGTGACGTCAGTATCGGAAAGATGATGATCATCGAATAGAGCATCATGATATTCCGTGTTTTCTCAAAGTAGTCCTTCCTGAACAAGACCAGATACAATGTGAATAATACTACAAGTATGGATACAAACATCAATTGTCCGACCATAGTAGAATTTAATTCCACCCGTGTAGCACTCCTCCGCTTCATTTCCTTTTCATAGGAATTCAATACTTGATATTCATAATCGTCAATGATCTCTCCTCGGTCAATGATCTTCTGCCCTCTCAGCACCATGCTGCTGGCCAGGGGTATGCTGCTCAGGAGATCCCGTTTTTCTATCTTGCTTCTTGTTTTATCACAGATAAGATTAGGTTCGATATAATTATTCAGGTTGCATCGCTGCAGGACAAGGCGTTCTTTGCTCAGTTTCTCATCCATAAACAACTGTTCGTATGCTGCTATCGTGGAATAGATGTCACTTACTTGTGTTCTTCGAGCCAGATTCCCTTTAATGATCAGGATCTTACTGGAAGAGTCCTTATATATGTCATTGTATTCAGGAGTACTGATAATACCAGACTGATAGAGTTGATGAAGCCGATTGGCAATGGTAGGGACATAGTCTTGAGGCAGACCGGGAATACCATTTTTGAAATCATGGATGAATTTGGCAATATTCCCCTCTTCAATCTGAGCATTATACTTATAGTAAGGCTGATATTTTCTCATCAGGGAATCTTTCTCTTTCTTGACGGTCTGGTCAGTCTTGTACACAGGAAAATCAAACTTGGCTATAAAGGATCCGTACATCCAGGGCTTGTCGATATCATAGTTGAACTGTCTACCTTCATTGCGTGGTAAAAACCAGACAATGACAGCAACCGTTACACTGATAAAACCAGCCAACTTGAAGAATTCGTGCCAAAAGTGCTTATCTTGTTTTTTGAATAATTTCATGAATATTCTTTAAAAACATTTACTTTTTGCGAAAGTACGAAAAAAATCGCAAATTATTAAGGTCAATTGAATAAAGTCATCAAAAAAAACAAGCATTATACGTACACGTCAGGTATAATGCTTATGAAAAGTTAATCCTTCTGTAAGACAGACTTTACCATCTCTATAGCCCTCCTACTACCCCAGAATCAAAGACTTCTTTATTTGATGATCCGATAGTAGTCGGATTTGCGAGGTTTGACGGTATGAGGAAAACTTGCAGCATAACCCAGCGAAAGAGCTCCGATACCGACGAGGTTGTCCGGAAGCCCCCATTGCTTCAGCATGGCTTTGCCTTCTTCGGTCTTGAACATGGCATCTTCCCGGTTAATCCAACAGGATGCAAGGCCGATAGAATGGGCCGCCAGCATCATGCTACCCAGTATCAGACTGCCGTCCTTAATATTGTTGACCCAGTCTGCCGGAGCAAAGACCAGGACAAGTGTCGGCGCATCATAATACGGATTACTGGTGACACCCATAGCTTTTGCGTTCATCCTGACCAATTGTCCGATTTGTTCCTCATTCTGTACGGCAACGATCCATGGATCCTGCTTTCCCATACCTGTAGGAGCCCATGTTCCAGCCTCAAGTACCGCTTTCAGTTCCTCATCCTTAATCTGTTCTTTCTTAAAACGGCGGATACTTCTTCGTTCCCGGATCGCCTTCAAGACGTCATTATCCATCATCATATCATTTTGTATATTATCGAATGAAAATGCTCAGACTGAAAGAGCAAGGCCGAGAGTCAGACCTGTCCCTTCACGGTATTCTCCTTTTTCTGCTCTTTCTGCATCAGATCTTCACCCCAATGCATTATGGCTTCGCGTGCATCACGGTCTTTCTCCACTTTTGCTTTCTTTGGGTAGAAAATCATACGCAAGGATTGATTATAATTGAAATAGTTCCACACCCAGTTGAGCAATACGACGACTTTATTGCGGACACCCAGTATAGACCGGAGGTGGACAACCAGCCACATTACCCAGGCGAAAAAGCCCTGAATCTTAATGGTCTTGAAATCTGCGACGGCCTTATTCCGTCCTACAGTAGCCATAGAACCGAGATTCTTGTAATGGAAAGGCTTCAACTTCTTCCCCTTTTCCAACCGATGGATATTCTTCGCCAGAAGTTGCCCTTGCTGAATGGCTACCTGTGCCAATTGCGGATGTCCTTTCGGATAGGCTTCATCTCCGCTCATGATACACTGGTCTCCAATGGAGAAAACACTTTCCATACCTGGTATACGGTTGAATGCATCCACTTTGATCCGACCGCCGTGGCCGATCATTGACGGATCCATATTGCTTATGGAAACACCTGCTATACCACTCACCCAGATAAATGTACGGGTAGCAATCTCACTGCCATCCTGAAGAAGAACTTTATAGTTCTTATAATCCATCACCCGCTTATTCAACAGGATATTCACTCCCATGCGACGGAGAAACTCTTCTGCCTTTTGTGAGGCTGCCGGTGACATCACCGATAACAACTTCGAAGAGGCTTCTATCAGATAGATATTAATCAAACTTTGATCCAGTTCCGGATAGTCATGAGGGATTACGCTTTTCTTCATCTCTGAGAGGACTCCGGCAACCTCTACCCCGGTAGCACCGCCACCGACAATCACGAAGTTCAGTAGTTCCTGACGTTCCACATCCGTTGCACAAGTAATGGCACGTTCCAGATTGGCCAGTATTGCATTCTGAAGTCCCATTGCTTCTGCAACATTCTTCATCGGCATGGCTTCTTCTGCTATGTGCTTGTTCCCATAGTAATTGGTCGTTGCACCGGCAGCCAGGACCAGATAGTCATAATCGATCTTTCCAATGGAAGTCTGGATAATCTTCTTATCAGGAAATATCGAACGCACTTCTGCCATCCGAAAATAGATGTTATGATTTTTCTTGAAAATCCTTCGAAAAGGGAAAGATATGGAACTTGGTTCCATTCCGGCTGACGCCACTTGATAGATAAGCGGCTGAAACTGATGATAGTCATTCTTGTCAACCAGGATAATCTGCATACCAGAATGGCGCAGTTCATTTGCCAGTTTCAATCCACCGAAGCCACCACCTACGATGACTACTCGCTTTTTACCATCTCTGTCAATATTCAAACTCATATTTCAAACTACATTATCAAGTAATTCACAAAATTACTAAATTTGTATCATTTTCACGAACTGATATAGACAAAATATGTTAAGATCAGAAGACTTATAAGAAGAAAAGGAGTACTTTTGACCATACATGTTGGAATTGAATACTTACTGACTTTCCTTTTTATCAGTAGACATCTGGCATCACTCGGTTCCATAGCAGGATTACGATAGTGATAAAGCCTATGATAACAGCCAGCCAGATCAGGACATGACCGATAATCTCCAGGATTTTTTTCATTTGTTATACTTTTAACAATATCTCTTGATCAACTCAATTGCATCTTCGGGACAGGCCTCAATACATTCACCACAACCGATGCACCTTTCAGGATGATTCACGAAAGTGACATATTTGCCTTGCACCCAGGAGCTTTCAAAGACCTTGTGACGGCATACCCATTCACAATATCTGCAGTTACGGCAGTTGTCCTCTATGACGTTCGCTACCAATTTGCTTTTCTTTCCAAACATAACCAGGTTTTTATTTCAATAGTTAGTAATTTCATTTCATGTATAGTATTACAACAGAATGCCTTATACTATTAAAGACAAATGAGAAGAGAAAATATTTTATAGAAATATCAATTTTTCAGAAGGAAAGCTTTGAAGTAAATGATGGTATACCAGCGTTCACCATGCCGGCATACCATCTACTTGCAAGACAGAACCTTCGGAAAGAGAAGGCTGGTATAATCTGAATCATAGATTATAACACAAAATCATATTCTGTCAGTAAATACGATTCTCTATCTGCAAGATTTCTTTGATTTTTTCCTTTTCTTGAGAAAGAACATAAAAAACAATGACAACACACTTATGACAGCCAGCATCCTGAAAGATGAGAGATAACTGAGCAATTCAGAATTTTTCACAACTTCAGCATCCAGCAGGCCGTTGCATATCGTATTAGCCGAATTTGCATTCATCCCTGAACTCTGAAACAGATGTGAGACGTTTTGTACGGTCTCCATGGTACTGTTGGAATACAGATTGATGTCTGCAGACAACTGGGACTGATACAAAGCTTGGGCATTTGTGATATGGGTACCGATCATAGCCAGTCCCACAGCTCCGCCCAATTGCTTTGCCATATTGCTCAGTCCGGCCCCCTGCCCTAGATCTGATCCGGAAAGTCCCTGAATGGACATCATGATGACCGGCAACATGAAAAGTCCTATGCCAAGGCCTCTGAAAAGCAAAGGAATGAATAATCCGGAAAAGGAAGAATTCTCTGACTGAAAACTCATCCACATTCCAAAAATAAAAGTGCAGATGAAACCACTCGTTATCAATATCTTCGGATTAACACCTTTGCCTATAGCCTTCTGCGAGAAAACCAACCCGACGGTAGACATCAGTGCTCCGGGCATCAGTGCTAATCCGCTCATTGTAGCGGTCCATCCCAGATTGATCTGGGCCATCAAGGGGAAAGCATATACTGCGATATAGAGGATGGCGCCGATTATAAAACTGAAAAGGACGCCGAGGGCCAGGTTCCGATATTGTGCCAGCAGTCTGATATTCACCGCCGGCATGTCTGCTGTCAGTTCCCTATATATAAAAGCAATAAGACCGATTCCGGCGATGACACTGAAGAGAAGGATGATATGACTGTCAAACCAGTTCTTCGAGTTTCCTTCTTCCAGTACATACTGGAGACTGCCTATCCCAATGGAAAGAAACAGAATACCCCACCAGTCAATGTTCCCTTTTAGATCCTGATCCTTCACATTAGGTATTGACAACCAGGATGTGGTTGCAGCTAACAACCCTAAAGGCACATTGATATAAAAGACCCAATGCCAGGAATAGTTATCTGTGATGAATCCACCCAGAGTGGGCCCCAGTGCGGGACCTGCCGCGATGCCGATACCATAGATGACACTTGCCAGACCTAATTGCTTCGGTGGGTAAGATGCCGCCAGAATGGTCTGCGACTGTGTCATCAGGGCTCCGCCGCCCAGTCCTTGGATAAAACGCCACAAGATCAATTCCCACAATTCTGTCGAATTGCCACACATAAACGATGATATGGTAAAGATGAGTATAGAAGCCGTGAAATAGACTTTTGTTCCGAACAACTCGGCGAGCATTCCGCTCAGGGGGATAATGATGACGTTGGAGATGGCAAAAGCCGTAATGACCCATGCTACATCTGTCGTGGAAGCACCCAAACTTCCGGCTATATGGCGTAAGGACACGTTGACGACCGTCGAATCAATGATTGCCAGTAATGAGGCGACGACGCATGTGCCTACAATAACGGCACGGATGATACCGGTCGGATATTCCAAGTCTTCAACTACTGCCTTGTTTTGCATTTATCTCGTTTTTACAGATACGACGACATTCATTCCCGGCAAAAGCAACTCTTTGGCATTCTCATCAGATAAATGGATGCGGACAGGAATCCGCTGGGTGATTTTGATAAAGTTGCCTGTTGCATTTTCAGCCGGTAATAATGAGAACTTGCTGTTCGTGGCTGCACAGATACTCTCTATCCTTCCTGCCAGTTTTAATCCAGGATAAGCATCTACCTTGATATCTGCTGATTGACCGGCTTTCATATCATCCAATTGAGTTTCTTTGAAATTGGCAGTAATCCAGATATTCGAGATATTGATCAGTGAAGCCAAGGCTGTGCCGGATGGGACAAACTGCCCGACTTCTATATTCTTTTTAGAGATCACGCCATTGCATGGCGCTATAACGAAAGCATGCTTATATTGATCCTCTGCCATCGCAAGTTGGGCATAGGCTTGCTTGATATGCGCAAGAGCCTGTTTGACCTGTGTATAATGGATATCGGTCTGCATCCGGGTCGTAGACTTCTGAGCAGCCAGAGAATTAAATTGCTTATATGATGCACCTTCCTGGGCTTTTGACATTTGCCAGGTTGCCTTCATCTGATCATAAGTTTGCTGGGTAGCAGCTCCTGAGTGATACATCTTCTCAACTCTCCGGAAATCCGCTTCTGATTGCCATGCTTTTGCTTCCGCTGCCAATATGTTTTCTTTCGCTGAACCTGCATTGAAAGCAGCAGCCAACTCACCGAATTTGGAAGCTGAGATCTGCTTCTTGCACGATTCTAGTTCTATGTGCGCTGATGCTACCTGAGCTTCGGCCTGCATGACCTGAGATTTCAAACTGACGGTATCGAAGATGACCAGTGTATCTCCTTTTCTTACCTTCTGGTTGTCATGGAACAAGATCTGATCGACATACCCGGTTACTGATGTACGCAACGGAATGATATTTCCATCGATACAGGCATCATCAGTAGATTCATAACACCAGTTATGATAGACCATACTCGCTCCCAGACACAAGATAACGACACCTGCTGCAACGACCGCTATCAGAACTTTTTTTGACTTTAGATTTTTCATTTCTCTATTTACAGATTATTCCTGTTCAACAATGTTCTTATCTTTGCTCCATCCATTAGATATTCTATATGATGGATGGATTTGTTGATGATTGCCCGTGCCTCATCATTCAGTTTGATCAGATAGTCCGTTAAAGTTATCGAACCACTTTTCAGTTGTACGGCTGCCACCTCTTTTATATGGGAGCGGATCTTTATGATTTCTCCATCACTATCTTCCAATTTCCGATTTTTCAACCAGTCGGTATTCAGATTATCGATTTTTCTGTTCATGTCTATTTTATAGATTGACTGTTGGTTCCTCGTCATCTCATCATTGATATTGATCAGATTCCGCTGATGTGCCCTATTATAAAATGCATCAATGTTCCAGGTCAGTGATACTCCTACGATACCGGAACAGTGGCTGGTATAGTCCATCATGTTCAGGCCGGGACGTCCATAATAGCCGTTGGCAAACAGTGACAGTCTTGGAAGCATTTCGGCATTCAGTTCTTTCAATTTCCATTTTGCACTCTGACTCTGCAGATTGAACATCTCAAAATCAGGACGGGTGGAGTAATCTCTGTCTATGATGTCCGTTCCTACCGGAAGGTCTAATATGTCAGTTGAATCTACTGGCTCCTGGGTATAAGAGGATAATGTTGTATATTTCTGGCATAGAGACATGCGCAGTTCTGTGTCCTGTTGGTCCAACTGGATGATATTTGCTTCTATCTCCTGAATGTCTGCTTTCAATGAGATTCCCTCCTGGACAGCTGCTGATATATCTTTTTTTCTCTGTTCCAGATCTGCTTTCTTAAAATGGACAGCCTTGATCTGTTCCTTGGTAATCAGAATATCCTCAAACAGATCATCTATCATCCCTTCTATCTGTAACATTGAAGATTTTACCTGATGTGCAGCCATGTCTTCGTCTAACCCGCTGATTTGTTTCCTGATATGACCGGCTCCGCCATCATAAACCAATTGGGAAACAGACAACCCACCTTGATATTGGAGTTTTTTACCACCACCAATATTGATGCCGAATTTGTCTTCAATATCCTTCGGTATGTCAACGGATGACACTTCAGATTGATATGAATTTTTTACGGAAACTGATGCACGCGGAAGCCACTGTGTATTAATGTCTTTCTGAGATTCTTGACTCTGCTGGTCTATCAGGGCCAATCGCTTTGCATAAGGATATCTCAGATATGCTGAGTGTATCAACTCATTCAGCGTGTAATGCCTGCTAATCTGCGAGCAGGCGAACATCGGGAAAATGATTCCGGCGATTAATACAATCCATTTGCCGGAAGTGATTTTTTCTTTTAACGCATTCATAACTTTATTTCTATAACTGTTTTTTATCCTTTTTACCTTGTTTCGCATCAGTAAAAATGTCGTATACCATCTCTGTTTCGATTGATTGGACGATGCAAAGGTATATGTCAAATTACTACTATACAATACTTTATCGGTGAACGTATATGATAATATCGGTGAAATGCATATTAAATATGGTAATCTTATTATCCATCATTAATGTTATACTATAATGTTCAACAATTTTGTTGGTTTTATAGTAAAAAAAAACAATCTTTATTTGAATATAACCTGTTTGATTCTTTTTGGCAGATTCTTTTTCAGGACATTGCGATAACTCTGCCATTTCTTTTCATCCCATTTGAAGATCATCATATATAGTGGTCCTGCGATAAACGGAAACATACTGATACTGGAAACCAACACTGCAAACTCTTCTGTAGTTTTCACGGTGATTTCTCCTTTTTCATAAGCCTCTTTCAATTGCTGTTTGAAAATCGTACTACGCTTGTTATTGATGATTTTCTTGAAGAAATCCGGATCCCTGGATGCCTCATGAAGGGCGAAAATCAGCATATCAGAATGATTGTAAGCCAGATCTATCTCTGCTTCAATATAGTAGTCCACCTTATCTTCAAAAGAAAGATCTGAATTCAGGTTTTCCTTAAAGGTGACGATAAACTGAGAAACTACGGATTTCATGACTTGATGGGACAACATACTCTTATCCCGGAAGTAATAGTGCAGCATGGACCGGTTGATCGAAGCCAGGTCAGCAATGTCCTGCATACGGGCACCTTGAAGGCCGTCTCTCAAGAATACTTTCTTGGCAGCTTCCAAAATCCTTTCTTCCGTATTGTTGTCTTTCGACTTAGTCATAAATGTTCAACAAAAATGTTGATGCAAATATAGACTATATTTATTATTCACATTTCATCTGCCCTTCTTTTTTAACAAACAATAACAACTAATCTATTCCTTTCTGCTAGGGTATTATCATCTGTGTCATCTTATTCCGCTCTTCTCAGAAGCCTTGTCGAAATGTCAGTATAGAAGTATTCCTAAAAGCAATAAGTTTGATTTATAAATAAAATTATATCAAAACGTCTTTATATAAGATTTAAATAAGTATATTTGTATACAAAATAGGTAAAACATAAAATTAAGGTAATATGGGATTGTTTACAAAGAAAAGCATCAGTAGTCTCATGGCTGAAGCCTCAGACAAACATGGGATGAAGAAGACCCTATCAACAGGAGCATTGATTGCACTCGGAATAGGAGTTGTCATCGGCGCAGGATTATTTTCAATTACAGGCATTGCAGCTGCCGACCATGCTGGTCCGGCCATAATCATCTCCTTTCTCATTGCAGCCATCGGTTGTGCTTTTGCTGGATTATGCTATGCAGAATTTGCCTCATCCATACCGGTTTCAGGCAGTGCCTATACTTATTCATACGCTACGATGGGGGAATTTGTCGCCTGGATCATCGGCTGGGATCTGATTCTGGAATATTCCGTCGGTGCCTCTACAATCGCCTCCAGTTGGTCTGGTTATTTCTACGAACTACTTCATTCTATGGGGCTTTCTATGGATCGCCAATTGATGATGACTCCGTTTGAGACTGTTACCCTACCTAATGGTGAAATAGTCCGCGGAATCATCAATCTCCCATCCATCTTCATTGTCACGGTCATGTCGATGGTCCTGATACACGGTACAAAAGGATCAGCCAGACTAAACAACGTGATTGTCATTTTGAAAGTAAGCATCGTCCTGCTTTTCATCTTCATCGGATTCCACTATATTGACAAAAGCAACCTGACCCCTTTTATCCCGAAAAATGAAGGGAGTTTCGGAAAGTTCGGATGGTCGGGAATCTTCAGGGCGGCAGGAATGATCTTCTTTGCCTATATGGGATTTGATGCCGTATCTACGGCGGCACAAGAGACCAAGAATCCACAAAAATCGATGCCCTACGGTATCTTGGGATCCCTGTTGATCTGCACGATCCTCTATGTTCTGTTCGCTTATGTCCTCACCGGCGTAGCCAATTACAAGACCTTCAGCGGTGCAGGAAGTGATCTGGCCCCTGTGGCTACGGCAATCAACCACATGGGCAAGGTTGGTCCCGGCGGAACGGTTATCCCAGCGTTTCCGTGGCTGAACCGGATTATCATACTAGCCATCCTTCTTGGTTACTCTTCTGTAATTCTGGTATTACTGCTCGGACAGAGCAGGGTTTTCTATTCCATGAGCCGCGACGGACTGATTCCTCCGATCTTCTCGCATTTGCATCCTAAATACAGGACACCGGCTAAATCAAATCTGCTGTTTATGGTCTTCGTCTCCCTGATCGCTGCATTCATTCCGGGTAAGGTTGTAGGAGAGATGAGCAGTATCGGAACATTGTTTGCTTTTATTCTGGTCTGTCTGGGAATCATCATCATCCGAAAGAACAATCCTGGGGTCAAACCCGCCTTCAGGACTCCCTGGGTACCTGTCATTCCCTTACTGGGAACACTGGTATGCTTGTCCATGATGGTATCTCTGAGTATTGACACCTGGATACGCCTTGTCGTCTGGATGATGATTGGTTTTGACATCTACCTTGTACGCGGGCCCAGGCACAGTAAGTCGTCCGAAAATGATCCGCCGCAGGAAAAACAGAAATCGCGGAATGTAACGTCTGTCTGCGGACTTGCACTATGTGCTTTGCTCGCCTTTTTCACCTACGTCCATCATCGGTCTGAAGTGGGCAATAACACAGACTTGATTGTCTTCAACATCATCATTGCTTTTCATGTGGTCTACTACCTTTGGTTTCGGTTTGTAAAGAAAATCTATCGGAAATAAGCGTTGGAGAATCCGGAACGGAATCAATATGTCTATCCATTCAATTTTGAAATGGCTTGCCCGATATTTACAATTGGTTCACCAAACGGTGGACCACCACTGAGTGAACTTTTATTTATTTCTAGTACTTAAAGGATTGAAAATAATAAAATTACATAAAGTCTCTTTCTGATCCAATTCCATCAATCTGCTAACTCGGTTGATATGGAAAGATTGATTCCTTCGAAAAATTTGGTATGCAAATCAATTATATTTACCTTTGCAAACAGGACATTAAATCCGGAAGAAGGCGAATATAATAAGTAATGGCAAAACCAACTCTTGAAAGTTCCTTCTGATTGACTTTCAATGAATGGAAATAACTACAGAAAATCTTCAACGATGAAAGAAGTAAATCCAATGGAAACCTGCAGGGCCAGAAGCTGGGAATTGTATATCAATGCTCCTATGCCAATGGTCACCTTATTCAAAACCTTTGATATATCAAACCTGATGCAACTCAAATCCCGTGGTTATAAGTTGAACATGCTGATGTGTTATTGTATTGCCCGGGCAGCCAATGACACGAAAGAATTCTTACTGCTTCCTGTGGGCAAGAAAATGATCGAATATGATCGGATTGGAGTAAATGTCATTGTCGCGAACAGGATGGGTGGCATCAACACCTGTGACCTTCCGTTTACCACGGATATCAGAAGTTTCAATGACTCTTACTTGAAATTAACAGGAGAAGTGTATCAAACTTGCAAAGACTTTGAGATTAAGGATTCCATGATTGTCGGAACTTCGAGTTTGGTAAAATATGATCTTGACGGAGTCATCAATATGTATAGTGGTATTTTCAATAATCCGTTTCTTATCTGGGGCAGATACCGGAAAGAAGGCAACTCCACAAAACTCCAGATCTCTTTTCAGTTTCATCATGTACAAATGGACGGACAGGAGGCTTGCGAATTCCTTGAAAGAATACAGCATTATATCTCCTCTCTCAAATAGCAGTCACCAAAGGATTAAAGTTCTTCTCTTTGAAGCTAAGAACTTTCAATAATTTCTCCACTTTCTCCCATGGCATTTGCAGAAATACTGTAAACTTATTGAGCAATATCTCCGATCTTTGACATAAATTCTCTGGTAAACCAATGCTGAAACACACTGTCGGCAAGGGATTAACTCTGGCAAAGATAGAAATTTCCAGTTGGTTCACCAAGTGGTGGACCACCACTGAGTGAACTTTTATTTATTTCTAGTATTTCAGAGATAAAATCTTCCTTATCCTGTTTTCGTGACAGGGAAACAGAAGGCAGATGGGACTGATAAAAAATATCAACGGGAGACATGATTTTTCAGATTTTATGCTTACCTTTGTCATAGGGTAGTTGATCTGTCCCTTCTTCTTTTTTGCAAAAGAACTCATTTCAGCAATCAACAGATACCGGAGAGTTGAGTCAGGCCTTCCGTGATCTATACTTAAAATATAATGATTTTACTACAAGACTAACGATATGAAGAACAAAAAATCAATGGTTAAATTACCGTCGGAGTGCACTACGATCATCGTAGGTAACAAGATGACAAGTGACGGTTCACACATTGCAGCCCGTTCAGAGGACTGGGACGCCATGTACGCCAAAAACTTTGAAATTTTCGAGGATACGGATTGTGGCCCAAAGGAGTTTGTTGCCAAGGACAGCACCTTCCATTGCGAACTTCCGCAGAAGGCTTTGGGTTACCAGGCCTTATCCCCTTATCATCTCCATGGAGAATGGGGAAGTGCCGGTTTCAATACAGCTGGCATCGGCATGAGTTCTACGGAGACCATCTTCAGCAGCGACAAGGCTTTATCCTTCGACCCTTATATAGAAAGTGGACTGGCAGAGAACTCCATCTATAATGTCGTCCTGCCTTATATCCGGACTGCCCGTGAGGGTGTGGAACGCCTGGGAGCGATGATCGAGAAATATGGCTCTGCCGAGGGATTCGGCATCAGTTTTATCGATGACAAGGAGATCTGGTATCTTGAGAATGCCTGCGGCCATCGCTGGCTGGCTTGCCGGATACCTGCCGATAAGTATTTCGTTACGGGAAACCAGAGTCGGTTCCGGAAGTATGATCCGAAAGACAAGAAGAACTATCTGGCTGCTTCTGACCTGATCGACTTCGCTGTCAAGAACCAACTCTATGATCCGTCTGCAGGTGACTTCGATTTTCACGAGGCTTACTCCCGTGACGAGGAGCAGGACACAACCTATAATTATCCTCGTGTATGGGGATTGCAGGAGATGTTCAGTCCGTCTGTCAAGAACGATGTTACGAAGAATACCTTCCCGGTATTCGCCAAGGCTGATAAGAAGATCAGTATTGCTGACATGCGCCGTGCTTTTCGCTTCCATTACGATAACACCGATCATGACCCTTATCTGCACAGCAATCCGAAGGAACCCTACCGCCCGGTATCTATCTTCCGTACTACACAGACTCACTTGCTTCAGGTTCGCCCGGAACTGCCGTCGGCTATCGGCTGCATTACTTATATGGCTGAAGGTATGGCTGACCTTGGTGTATTCCTTCCGCTCTATGAGGGTGTACGCTCCTTCCCGAAAGCTTACCGGATCGGTGACGGACATTCCAGTAAGCATTCAGCCTACTGGATCTTCCGCAAGGTCATGACGCTCGGTATGGTCAACTATAATGAATATGCTCCGCTTATCAAGGAGACTTATGCCAGATTTGAGGCAGAGACAGATCAGCGCCAGAAAGAGATGGAAGCTGAATACCTGAAACTCTACAAGCAACAGCCGATGAAGGCGCTGGACTTGTTGCAGGACTTCTCAGACTGTGTACTGAACAAGGCACTGGAGGTAGCCGGCAACCTGACCGAAGAACTCTTCACCCGTCTGGCAGCAGATACCCAGAAGACTTATCTCTTCCACGGTGCCTGATTCTCCGGACGGTCATCTATCTGTATAAAAAATGCCATACGCAACTTCTTTCGCGTATGGCATTTTAATAATTAGGATCTGACTCTTATCTTTTTGGTGCAGCTAAAGGTTTTGAAGGAGTTGCAGACTTCTTCATCGAAGATTGAGCACCTTTTGCCTTTGTCCATTTCCGGGTCATCTTCTTGCAGGTCTTCCCCGGTTTGCAAGCTTTTGTCTTAGACATCTTCATTGCCTTACGACCGGTCTTCTGAGTAGTTTCAACACGGGCTTTTTCCTTGTTCTGAGGAACACTGGTTTCTTGTGCAGAAGCACATAAGCCCAATAAACAAAATCCTAAAACGAATAATGATCTTTTCATACTTTAAATTATTAAAAGTTCAACAACTGGTCATTATAAAATATGGAGGTTTACTTCCCTCCTTCATTAATACCATTCTTCATTTATGCCAATCACTTACAAGGATTGACTAAAACTTTTCAACTTTAAAATATCGGAGTCAAAGATAGTAAAAAATTCGTTATGGGAACCTTTTAATCAATATTTTATATTTTATTTACACTTCCGTTCTCGACCATTCTATAAATGTCCTATCTTGTGACCTGAAACTAATGGAAAATTTATATACTATAACCACTTGATATAAAAAAATCAGATCCCCCAGACTTAAGCATTTATCACAGTATTGGATTGCATTGCAGATGCTTCGAACAATAGATCCGGGAATTTTGAAAGGTAAAATTGAGAATCTCCATATAGCCTTACAAGTGTTTTTCCACATTTTTGCTTTTTTAAGAATATCATGGTGTTTTTCTCAGGATAAAATGCTATAATGACATTTCTTTTCTGATCTTCAGATCGACAATCTGGAATATGGAACTGAAATAACAACTTCTTAAACTTAATAAATATGGAAAATACCTGTTTGTGTCCAATTGATGTCCACGCTCTATAAACAGGGCACTCCAGAGTGTCCCTGATTTTTTATTTCGAATAAAATTTAAGAGATTTTAATCTATGGCCAGCTGGCCGGGGATCATTTTCACGAAGTCACGGCAGCCTTCATCAAACTTCCTGAAGAAGGCCTGGAAGTACTTTAATACTTCTATGCCCATCATACGGCAGGTCTGTATGACGGTATGATAGGTCGCCGAGCACTCGATACCTTCCACGCTGGCAAATGACAGCGAGTTCTTCCGCTCCACGCAGGCGGGACGCACGTTTCTCTCGGCTATGTTGTTGTCTATACTGTATTCTCCGTCCTTGCGGTAGTTCATCAGCCCGTCCCACTGGTTATGCAGATATCTCAGGGCCGTGGCAAAAATTGGATCCACATCCGACTGCCTTTCTTTGTCTTCAGGCCAGAGACGGTCCAGTTCCTTTCTCATCTCCCGGATGATCCCGGAGGTCTCTTCGTTGTTCCGTCTCTTCCTGATCTCCTCCGGCGGAAGCCCAAGCTTCCGGTAGTGGCTCTCCAGCCTGTAGAGCTCTCCTATCCGGTCTATGAACGGTTTCGCTTCCCTGACTCCTCCGATATCATACGCCGTCACGAACTTGGCCCTCACATGGGCCAGGCAGTAGATATGGTCTACAGGAACAAGACAGTCATCCAGGAAGACATAGCCCACATAGCCGTCTGACTGGAGGGACTTGATCTTCGCGTCTCCCAGGAACTGCTTCAGCACTTCCCTGCTCCGGGTTCCTTCCTTAGGATGGTCGAAGAAGTAATAGGCTGTCCTTGCTTTCCGGTTGACCATGCACCACACATAGACTTTCCTGTATCCTGATCTGTATTTCAGACGGAGACGGCTCCAGGTCTCGTCACAGTTGACATTGGTGCCTTCTGCCAGCAGGCGGTCCTTCAGGGACGGCAGGAGGCAGGACAGCTGCCGCCCCGCTGACTGAAGCCAGTTCACCACCGTCTGCCTGCAACCGCCAAGGCCGGACTCCCGGAGCATTTCCGACAGGCGGCTGGAAGGCGTCGACAGGCCGTAACGAAGATAGGCCAGTGTCGGGATGCTGTCCGAAGTCAGTTCCGTATTGGCAAAGGCACGGTATGCTCTGTGGTTAGTGTGCTCTTCATCCGCCTTTTCCGATGTCTCTGATCTCTCAGGGAGATACAGCCATTTGATACGACCGTCAGGGAACCTGACCTTCAGCCACTCATACTCGTGGACATCCGTCACCATCCTGATGCTCTTCAGCCTGCGGGTCTTCCGCTTCATGACTATGCTGCCCTCCGGAAGCCTCGAACGGTCGAAGCCGTGATAGTAGATCCGGGTGCGGACACCCTTGTCATACTTCATGCCCTGACGGTATTCACGGGATTCCGAAGGCTTCCTTTCCTCTTTTACGCCACCAGCCACATCATCGCACGAGTCCCTGAGGGTTTCGGGATCGCCGTTGAACTCATCCGACTCACGGACACGGTCTCCACGCTGTCCGTCGTCATGATGGCCCTTGTCACGGTCATCCTTTCTTTCCTTCTTCACGCTCTGTCTGCGGCTGGCATACTTCTCTTTCCGGGCGGTCCCGTTCAGGTCCTTCTGCCTCTTGAGCTCTGTCAGCATTTCTCCGTACTGCCCGCTCATCTGCTTCAACTGGCGCTGCAGCTCGGCGAGCTGGTCCATCAGCCTGATCTGGCTTTCTGAACTGGATCTGTTGAGACGGGTCAGCTCGTCGATACGGCTGTTCAGGCGCTCCTCCCTCGAACAGGCTTCCTCCATCAGTTTGTCAAGCCTGGCCTGAAGCTGCCTGTTCTCATTCTGGGATGCCAGCAGCATTTTGATGATCGTTATCTTGTCCATATTAAGGTACTCCTCCATCGGCCCGGGATCACTTTCCCGTGCCTCCAGATTCCGGAGGTTGTTGATCCTTCCGGAGAGTTCGTCGAGGTTGATTTCATTGTCTGAATCCATGTTCCGTACCTTAATCCTTTATTACAAAGGTACGAAAATTTCATGGATTACGCAAGTGATTTTGTGGTTATTTTACTGATAATCAGTACTTTATATTCATTTCTGATCACTGCCAGGGGCATGGATCCTGAGGGTGCCGACAACGGGCATCTCAAGGAACGCGACCACTTCTTTCCAGCTGATCTGATAGATCGGGTTACGGTATTCGGTATCTTCTTCCGCATAGGTTATCTTCATGAAACGGTAGCCTTTGGTAAACTTCTTCTCGTGAAGGTAGCATGCGTGCTTCTCGAAGTGGATCATCTTCACCTTACGGCGGTCCCTGCTCATGAAGAGGAACACGTCGCCGCTGTAGGGGTCACGGTGGAACTTATGCTTGACGATCTGCATCAGCCTGTGGTAACCGCAGCGCATGTCCGTTACTCCCGGGACGTAATAGAAGTTATGAAGTCCGTTGACCGTCAGCATAGACCCTCCAGCTTTAATATGAACTGCTTCAGCTCCGGGTAACTAAGCCGGCTGCGTTTGAGGTACATCCCATTGCTGAAGTTCATCGACAGGGAGATGAAGGTCTCCTGAATCCCGGGCTGTTCCACGGCTGCTTTCCTGTCTTCACGGGTCTTCGCTTCAGGACCGTCAACGACCCGGACAGGGACGATTTCCTTGTGGGTGTTACGGAACCATTTGTCAAAGGCACGGTAGTTGACCCCGCTGTTTACACAAAATGTCTGGATTGACATGTTCTTGCCTTCCGTCTTATAGAGGAAGAGCAGTTTCTCAAAATCTGTCGTACTCAACATAATTCTTGATTTTTAATGTGAGTACAAATGTAACATTTATTAAGGGGGCTTGCAAGATGCCTATTTTGGACGCTTACATCATAATAACAATCTGTACATATACCTCCATACAACTCTTTATGTTTCAAATAATCGCCTCGTCTTATATGTACACTAACAGAATTCCAATTATTAATTCTTTCAATTAAAGATGCATTCTTTCTATTTATTTTAAAAGATTTAAATTTTAAACAAAAGTCTTCTAGGATAAACTGTCTATCCTGCCAATAATCACAATGAAAAATGGTCTTGTCGTTTCTATATTGTATGGTACTGGTAAATGGACAAGGATAATTTAATCGCTTAAAAATTTTAATTGCACAAAACAGAGTATATACAATTGCTTTCGAAAAGAAACTTGTAGGAGGTAACTTGACATTAAAACGTTTGTCCAATTCAAATCCATTATGACCAGTTAATCCTCCTTTAGGAAAAAAGCTATAGAATCTCTCATCTGGGAACTTGTTTTTTAGCCATTGCAAATAAGCATATTCAAATATTTGATTTCCAAGTCCTCCTATAAACATTATAATCTTCATGATTTTAAGATTTTCTTTATTAGAAAGTTAATTGTCATGAGGAAATCAACAAACCATATTTGAATAAAATTACAGTGAAGATAATCCTTTAGATAGATCCTATTTGATTGCATTCCAAACTTAATGAAATTCCATTTCACTCTTTCAGCATTTGAACCTGTTGATTTTCCACCGTCATGCCGAACTTCCGTCATCCATTAAGATAATCTCCAAATTTTTATAGGTTTGAAGAATAATACTGTCCAAACAACGTGGAAGATACTTTTCTACATTGTAGACATGTATGATAACAGATATTAAATCTTTCATAAAAAGGATTTGCATGTATCCATCGCTGCACCCATAGCCGCATCCATATTATAGTATTCCCAATCAGCAAATCGACCAGTGAGGTAAAAGCCGTAAGGTTTCAACTTTTCTTTCAGATAATGAATATTAGCACGGGTTTCTGTATTTTGAATAGGATAGGTAAACTTATTGAAATGAGAGGTGATATACTTTGGCTGCAAAGGAATCAGGAAGAGATTCTGCTTGATTTCATCCTCAGAGATTTTGTCCGTAAACTCAATAGTACCTGTGCTGACACCAGGTGCATTGTTGCTGGGAGAGAAGTTACCTGTACAGATGATCCGATGCGACTTATATTCTCTGCTTGGAAGATAACACCAACTATACGGATTCTGATCTATCTCACAGAAACAAGTTGTCGTTCCGTGGTATGCCAAAGTACTGATAAAATCCTCGGCATTACCTACGTCAACCCCTTCCAGTATTTCAGGAAGTCCTTTGAGGTTACCGCAAAAGATAACTTTATCGAATCTTGAGCCTCCCACGTCCCAATCTTTCTCCAATGTATAAGTAATATTTTGGATGTCAGCATTATATATAATATCCAGACCTTGAGCCAAACGATTGGCAATAAGTTGTGAACCGCCTGATTTCTCGTACCAAAAGGAACTATGAACGAAGGACTTTTCTTCTACCTTCTTAATATTGTTGTAAATGATTTCTTCAACTGTAGGCATTGGCAACTTACCTTTAAGCCATGATAGTGGAATTTGCTTTAAATCACAGTCCCAGATTTTCTCGTTGTAAGGTTGAAAATAGGCATGATACAATGTTTCACCAAATCTTGTTTTTAGAAACTCCTCGAAATTTGATGGATGCACACTGCCTTGCCGGGCCATACATACCAGATCTTTAATGAAAGATCGAAGCATTTCTTCTTTAAACTGATAAGCATGATTCTCCACTGGATATTCCACGATGTTGCCATCTTGCATGAACACAACGGAATTACGGTCAGCCTTAAGGAACTCCCTGTTTCGGTCGAACAGACTCCAGAACCATTTCAGAACATCCTGCCTCTTAGAGTTGAACACATGACCTCCACAAAGGTGATATAAAGAACCATTTACACGCATGCACTTAATCAACCCTCCCGGTCGGGAATCCTTCTCAAAGACCTTAACATCATATTTACCCGAAAGTAAACGAGCACAAGTCAACCCAGAAACACCGGCACCAATAATTGCTATTTTTTCCATATTGATAATCTGATTTTACAATGCTATCCAAGAATCACAAATTATATCACTAAATTGGGATATTTTCGATAAAGGATTAAACCATTGCTTGGGACCTATGACAATTTTGTTCGGGTTATTATTCAGCCAAGCGCCCCACCAACTAAAACTACTATTAGCTATAATATTATGCTTGCAACAAGACATCAACTGAATATCCCGATAATTTTTTTTTCCACTAACGGGATTCCAATCTACAAGACAGTATTCTATTTCCGTTATATTGTCTTTAACCCATCCGGGATTATCTGTGAAAACATAAAACACTGGATTCGTAACATTCTTTTTTATATAATTTATAGCTTTTGTGTAATATTCTTTTGGGCATGTACCATAGGTAATACCTCCATTCTGAGAATAATCTTTTCCTTTCCGAACATGAATAGCAATAGAATTTTCTATTTGCATCTTATTCGCAACTTCAATATTCTTTTCTTCATCAAACTTATCAAATTTAAAAGCAGCCTTAACATCGTCCTTTACATCAGAAAAATATTTTTCTGATTGCCAACATCCTCGATAATAGCGGTCTAAAGGCTGATTCTCATATATCTGAGGATAAAAAACGAATTCTTTTTGATAAAAGTATTTACCCTCAAGCTTTTCAGCCATGTTTCTCAGAAACTTTACAATTTTATTTTGTTTGGTCTCTAACCAAAACTTACCTAAATTCGTTTCCGGACAATCAATTTTTGGAAAAGTGTCTTTTAAACTTATCTTCTCAAATGACCACGAAGGTCTAAAAGATGACTCATCAACAAAAACATCTTTTCTTTTCTTTTTCAAATGGATAAATAGAGCATATTGAAACATTCTATTTGCTAATCCACCTTCTAATCTAACTACTAACATCTCGTTTTCTTAATTAAAAATTTAGCTATAACACTTCAGAATCCAAATAAACATACATACATTAGCATACACCCAAAAACTAACATTGCAAAGATGTCATAAGGTGATAATCTTAAAATAATCATTTGCACAAAATAAAGATTAATTGGCTTGCTCACATAGTTTGTTGATTATATCTTCCATCCTATCAACAGCAATTGATTCTCGATTATGGCTATCTGCATACTCTTTTGCTTCTTTAGAAAGTCTGCCATACATAACTTTGTCAGTCAGAATCTTAGTTATAGCAAGAGGCAATTCTCTATTTTTCATAACCGTTATACCACCAGGTAATATCCGAGCATTACCAACATTCGTACTAACAAAAGGAATTCCAAGACTCATCGCCTCTATTAATGAAATACTATATTCTTCATATTCACTAGTTACAAGATATAAACTTGAATGTTTTAAAATATTCGGCAATTTTGGTCTTGGTACGTTCATAAGTATTACCACATCTTTCTTTGGATATTTTGGGCGCATCTCATTAACATATTCGACAACATTCTCATAATAATCAGTTTCTCCAGGACCTATCATTACCAAACTAACATTTTCTAACTCAGACTCGTAATAGCTTTTTGCCATCAATAACTGATCTTTCTGTTTCGTATATGTGGCTATGCTGATAATATATCTATCATACTTACACCCTAAAGGATAATTCAAAGGTTCATTCTTGTCATATTCATCAAAGAACATATTGTCAGCTGCATTATCAAGTATCTCATATTTCTTTGAATACTTCGCAACAATAGGTTTATCACTGGCAATACTTGACAAAATAATTACTTCGTCAACGGCCTTAATTAATTTGGGAAATACAAATAAATTACGATACAATAACCTAAAATATACAAATGTATTCCCTAATGTATACTTCAAATTCTTCCTCCTTAAAAAAGGTTTCATCGTCGGAAAAGAATTTCCATGAGAATATAAAATCCTAACACCTTTTATTTTATCTATATAAGGAATCAGAATATCTGAAGTAATACTCCCTATACATTCAATAATATAAGCATCATAACTACCTTTAAGAATGAATTCAACAAATGATTTAATATCGCCTATAGGAGTCTTAAATAAAGCTCGATCTATTTTAAAACGATGAACATAAACACCATTAATAATCTCTTCGAGCTTATCTTTCTCATTATGTGACAGAGTAGCAATTGTGACCTTATGTCCCTTCCTGAATAAACCTTCAGCCATATATTTAGTAACCGAAGTCATTCCACACATCTGTGGAATATATGATTCTCCAACAAAAAGGATATTCATAATATTAACCATTTAAAACTTTCAGATAACTCTGGCGCATTTTCGAAGCAGCTATTTCCCATGTAAATAATCTCACTCTCTCTTTCCCTTTTATTCTAAGAAAATTGGCGAATTCTTGATCTTCTATAACTTTAGTAACTGAAGCCAAAATGGATTCTTTATCATTAGGATCAAAATAATTTGCCGAATCACCAGCAATTTCTGGAAAACAACTTGCATTCGCTATACAGGAAGGACATTCATGAACGAATGCTTCCAATAATGGGAGTCCGAATCCCTCATACTTAGATGGGAAAATAAAGACTAAAGCATTATGATATAAAGAAGCTAAAATATCATCATTTACATAACCAACATTTACGACTTTTTTTTGCAAATTTAACTCAGATAGGAACTTTATCTCATCACCACTAAACGGATAACCAGTACAGACAATTTTCAGATCAGTATATTTTCTTAGCAAAGGATTTAATGCCTTTACACTAAAACGGAAATTCTTATATTCACGTCTTCCACCAACATAGAGAATATACTTCCCCATAGTATTCCCTACATATTTTTTATCATAAGGAGTTATTCCATGATAAATGACATCCGTTTTATCGGGATCAATAAAAGAATAATAATTAAGCAGTGATTCACGAGTATATTTACTAATACAAATAATTCTGCTAGCATTCCTTAATATTTTCTTTCTAATCGGAAAAAGTTCTCTCCAAGTTGAATCATCTTGCATAAAATATTCTGGAATAAGATCATGGAAGGTAAGCACGTATGGTTTCATAAGAACTTTTTCAAAGTAATCAGCAGTATCAAAAGTGGCATGGAAGATATCAAAATCATTCTTAGCCACTTTATATTTACAATATGGAACAGACATCATTCTCGTTATTCGAGGAGGCAACTTCCTTATGATACTATTTTTTATTCCGAGTATTTCTCGTAAATAAAGATTTGGCGTAAAGGGTGCTCCTATTTCTATCTCGACATCATTATAATCCCTTAATCGTTTGATTATCTCACAATAATATCTCGATATTCCACCAATTCGCTGGTGGAATCCTTGATAGTCATAAAATATCTTCATTATTTATGCAATTAGACGTAAAAACAACAACTATTTAAAAAGTTCTATTAAAGATATAAGTCTATCTTTAGATTTTAAAGAACGTCCTGTTAGGACAATCGGTATAAGCAAAATCGTATTCAGAATACGATATAAAATGCAGACAAAAATATTGTTGTGCTGTTTTACATAATAATACTGACTTTGCAGACTTGTTTTAAAAGAAAAATTCGACCAAACATTTTTTTTCTGACTTCCATTAACTAAATGCATTATTCGAGGTCCATTAATGCAATAAGATTTGAAACCCATTTGATTAGCCCGCAACTGCCAGTCACATTCTTCAAAATACATAAAGAAATGATGATCAAAACCTCCGGTCTTCTCGTATATACTTCTATGCAAAAACATATCTGCTCCCGTAACATAGCCTGCTACAATGCATTCCTTATTGGTATAAGAAATATTCTCTGCCACATCACTAATTTTCTTTCCAAACCGTGTACGATACACATTAAGTTTATTATTTAGCATAGAAATATAAGTTGGCATCTTTGCACAAGAATGGATAAAATTACCATTAACATCCTCCAGCCAACATCCATAAAAGGCTTTCTTTTCATGGGTAACAGCATAATCATGAAATAACTTAATTGCATTGTTCTTTAATAGAGTATCACTATTCAGCAACAAATAGTATTCACCTTCAGCCAACATCATACCCACATTATTGGCTCTTCCAAAGCCCATATTTTCATAACTATAAATATACCTTATACGCTTATCATTCTGAAAAGTCACCTTACTTTCATCTGTTGATGCATTATCAACCAAAACAACTTCGAATGAAACACCCTGCGTATTATTGAAAATAGAATTTATACACTCACCCGTCATTTGACAGGTGTTATAATTAACTATTATAATTGAAACCTCCATATTCTACTTGCCCTTCATTGTATTGACCGAGAACTCTTTCCTATTGTCGTATACAGTAGCTAAAATAAGCATTATAACCATAATTTGGTTATTATAAAGGATCGGCCCAGAAAACAGACTTAATAACATTTCATAATATAACCAATATTTCAAATATAGATATCTATTGTTTTGAACTAATTTTGCACCATTAAACATTAATAAGAATAAAGCGATTACCGAGAATATTCCAAAATCCCAAAAAAAACCAGCCCAGCCTACATCTGTGATGTGAGCATCATAATTTTCGGTATAGGACTCAAAAGTTTTACCCCATGTACTTTCCTTAGCTAATGGCATGCCGTTACCTATTAAAGGGGTTAAGGCATTTGTTTGATAACCATAAGTAAAAAACGTCAAACTCGATGTTCGTAAATCTGCAGTCTGCCGGTTCAGAACTTGTTCATGCGTTAATTGAGCCAAATCTTTAAAGATCTTAATTTTGGGAACTACATATACAAAAATCATAAATACTGAAGCTACAAGAATTATTTTTTTCCATAAAGATATCCGTCTCAACCATAAAAGCATCGCTACAACTATGGCAAAAAATATAACTTGTCGTATTACAGACATACATATAATTATTATGCCCAACAAAATAGGCAAAAGCCAAATTTTTCTTGATGTCATATTTAGTTTATTTATTGAATAATAAACAACCAAGACAATAACATCCAGAAAGGGTATAGGTATTCTTGGAATACCACGATTTGTGCTTATTTCGAGTTCAAGATTTCCAAAGACAAGATTGGGAAAACTTATAAAATTAATTAAAAACGCACCCGTTGATACTATCGAAATAATGATAAAAAATACCTCAATTTTTTTTATCGGAACATCATAACGTAAGAATATATAAAAAGTTAAATAACTACATAATGTCATAAATGTAGCTTTCACTGAAGCGGTTAAAGGCTGATCGTGGAATATGGAAACTGATAATATTGATATCAGCATGAATGCCATTATGATACGAAAATTTCTCATTGCAGCTTTGCATCCCTTGATTCTCCGTCCATTTACGACAGAAACTATCAATCCTCCAAAAATGGAAAAAAATATTAATCTATTACTTAAGCTTTCACCAATAAGTCCTCTATAATTAAAGAAAGTATATCCTGATAATAATATCAGGATTATCATTATTAAATTAAAATTTCCATGTATTCTTTTCATTAGCAAGCATTCAAAAGTTGACAATACCTCACTATTTGCGGACACTCGCAAATAAGAGATTTAATTTATTTTAATATTTTCGACAGACTCTAAGCCATAAAATCAACTCTATGATATAGTTTAATTTGTACTCCTATCTTCAGAAAACTAATAGTCTTTAAAAAATCGAAATGGTATATTTTGCCATTTATATTGTTATACTAAAGCTTCTATACTGTTCAAAAAACAGAAAAAGGAGACGGGATGGGAGTTTACAAAAAGCCCTTTTTTATACATAAACCATAATTTCACACAACTTTCACATCTTCTACACTCGATATAATTGAAACTCATTTGATTCAATTCTCATTTGAATGATATTTCAAAATCTTCATCAATGGATAATGCTTAAGTCAAAGCTAAATGCAATTGATAATCATTTAGGTGAAATTTTCTATTTTTAGACGCTTACTTATAAATTTTCTTCATTGCTAGACTTTTTATTTTTTTAAAGAAGACTTTAAAAGTAATTCGTCCATAACTTTGTTTTGCGAAGACGTTTCTGTTATGTTTATAGAAATTATAACCATTTCCATAGAATTTAAAAATTTCTGAGGTATCTATTAATTGTTTATTATGCATATTTCTCAAACGAACATCTGATGTTTTACAATTAATACCACTCCCATCCCAGCCTTCATTACGGACTGTACTTAATTTGGGCATAACAACATTCATGCCAGCTAAAGGCATATAGACGCTAATGTTATTATCCATAAAAGGGACAATATTTATACTTCTCATTAGATGAATGGCTCCCTCTAATCTATTTAATCCTTGCCTATATAACTTATAATAACTACTAATTTTACTCATCTTCTTACTAAAAAAATTCCGAGAAACCTCTTCTTTATAATTAAGATATTGATCTCTCCATATACCTACACCCCACGCAGAAAAATCAACATTTTGCATAAAATAATTATTATCAGATGTTTTTATTTGATATGGATGAGAATACCCACAAATCGCAAAAATAGAATCATCTTTTTCAAATAGTTCTAATCCTTTATCTACAAACATAAGAAAATTTGGAGAAAAAATATTATCGTCTTCTGAAAAAATCCATCTGTCATACTTTTCATTTACTAAATTAATCAAAAATTCAGTATTTCCATAAGCACCCAAATTTGTTTTTTGTTTTATAAAAATAAGATTTTTGAAACCATATTTACCAATATCATTAAGATAATCATTAATTTTATGATAACCTTCTTTACAAGCATCATTTATAGAATAGTCTAAACTAATATATACATTAGTTTCATTAGCCCAAGTACATTCTGAAAGACTTTTCAAACATCTTCTAAGATGCTCAAATCTACATAATGTAGGAATTATTACAGGTGCATATATCATACAATTTTTTTATATAAACTTATTGTAAGTGTCCAATTTATGTCCACACCCTATAAACAGGGCACTTCGGAGTGTCACTGATTTTTAGTTACGAATAAAATTTAAGAGATCTTAATCTATGGCTAGTTAGTCGGGTATCATTTTCATAAAGTCGCGGCAGCCTTCATCGAACTTTCTGAAGAAGACCAAGAAGTACTTCAATACTTCTATGCCCATCATACGGCAAGTCTGCACAACGGTATGACTCCCGAACCGTTCCACGACTGAATCCTTGTTTTCACGGATCTCCACTTCCGGATGGTCTACAACCTCAACCGGAACAATATCCTTATGGGTGTTACGGAACCATTTGCCGAAGGCCCGGTAGTTGACACCGTTATTTACACAAAATGTCTGGATTGACATGTTCTTGCCTTCCGTCTTGTAGAGGAAGAGCAGTTTTACAAAATCTGTTGTACTCAACATAATTTCTTGATTTTTGATGTGAGCATAAAAGTAACATTTATTAACGGTTCATGCAAGATGCCTATTTTGGACGCTTACTTATGATTCGTGTATTATCAGTACTACAGTCTTTACTGATTATCAGTTCTATTGGAAAATTTGTTTTTTGTATTAATACTCCCTTAATGGCCTGGCTTATAAATTGCTCTTGGTTATAAGTTATCATGCAAACAGAAACAGTTGGTGTATTCATGAAAGTATTACTTTGCTAATTTTAGAAGATCATTTTCTCTCTCTTTTAGAAATCTTACGGGTTGTCCGATATAGATTCCCCATTTCGGAACATTTCTTAAAACTAAGCTCATTGCTCCTATAACACTTCCTTCTTCGATAGTCAAATTAGGGAAAATGACACAGTGTGCCCCAATTTGAGCAAATCGTTCTATTGTCACTTTCCCACCAGTAACAGATATTTGGTTATCTTGGTAAATTGGACCGATAAGATGTTTTCCGGAAAAATCGTCCATTGCACTAAAAATAGTACTTCTTGGAGAGATACCCGTATAGTCTTGAAACTCTATTCCCATTTTTCCATACAGAGCAACATACGCTGATATATGTACATTTGATCCGATTGTAATATTTCCTGACAGTATACAGAAATCATCTATGCGTACATTATTTCCTATCGAGATGCCATTTGGATTATAAATACTGGCCTTACGGCTAATTAATACTTTTTCTCCAAAAGTTTTTAATCCTAATGCTCTTAACTCTGATTCTGAATAAAATGAACTTTTCATTTTATTATACAATTAATAACTCTTTGTACATCTTCATCGCTCAACAGATGGTGCATTGGCAGACAAATTACACTGTCTGCCATTTTATGTGCATTCGGAAGGTTATCAGGTGATGCACTCAGCAGACCTCTGTAAGTAGAAAAATCACTGATCAGTGGATAAAAGTAACGACGGCCGAAAACATTTTTGGATTTCATCTTCTGATACAGTTGATCACGGGTCATACCATACTTCTCAGCATCAACAAAAATAGGGAAATAGGAATAGTTATGTTTGACTCCGGATATATCATCAAAAAAGGTAATGCCTTCTACTGAACGTAAGGCTTTCCGATATTTTATTGCAACTTGATGACGAGCTTCTATGGCAGCATCTACTTGTTTCAGATTTAATAGCCCATAAGCAGCCCGTATCTCATCCATTTTACTGTTAATACCAGGTCCGACAACAGTGACTTCATCTGCAAATCCGAAGTTCTTCAAATGATCTATTCTCTGTTTTGTCTTTTCATCATGCATGATCATCGCTCCACCTTCAACAGTGTTGTATACCTTAGTTGCATGGAAACTGAGAGTTGATAAATCTCCGGCATTGAGAATGCTCTTCCCATTCACTTCTACGCCGAAGGCATGCGCTGCATCATAAATGACTTTCAGTCCATAGGTATCAGCTATATCCTGAATGCGTTCTGTATCACAGGGGTTCCCATAAACGTGTACAGGCATAATCGCTGTCGTCCTTGGAGTAATGGCCGCTTCAATCTTATCAGGATCCATATTACCTGTTTTAGGATCAACGTCAACGAATACTGGCTTGATTCCATTCCACCAAATGGCATGGGTCGTTGCAACGAAACTATAAGGTGTGGTGATTACTTCACCCGTGATGCGAAGGGCCTGTAAAGCTGTAATCAAAGGTAGTGTCCCATTGGTGAACAAACTGATATACGGAACTTTGAGATAGGCAGCAAGTGCATCTTCAAGTTGATGGTGAAAATGACCATTATTTGTAATCCATCTGCTCGACCATATCTGTTTAAGTAATTTATTCAAGTCATCAAGATTGGGTAGTAACGGTGAGGTTACTGTTAATTTTTTATCACTCATAATTATACATTTAAGAATTTCTTTTTATCAAAGAAAAAACTGATTTAAATTCCTGGAAATGAAGAATGTAACTAAACATCAAATAAAACAAGGCACCCGAAAAAACATCTATAACAAGTTGTATTGCATAGTCTTTAACAAACTGATTGATAATTATAATCAAGACAAACATTAATAGGCTTAATACCAACATGGGCAAAAGATCTTTCATTTGCTTTATAAAGCCTAAACCAATCAGTTTACCAGTATAATAAGTATTAATTACCAAACATAATATAGAACTAAGAATCTGCCCATAACACATTATAAGAAGTCCGAACGGAGCGGTAGCACATAATATCACAACTCCTAAAGCCTCTTTAATAATTTCCAACCTCAGAAACAAATCAGAACGTCCCTTTACTTGCAGCAAATTCAAATTGATTGCATGAATGGGATACCACATCATTGAAAAACATAATATTTGCAATAGTTGTGCACAATAATCCCACTTACTTCCAAGAACTATATGTACCAATGGGACAGAAACCGCAGAAAGGCCAATCATCAACGGAAATATTATATATGCAGATATTTTCAAAAAACGTCGATATGCACTTTTCAAGCGTTCATCATCATCTCTAATTTCACAAAGTACAGGATAGGTAACACGCTGAATGATACCGGTAATATTTGAGGAAGGAAATGACGAGAACTGTTGGGCTCTCGTATAATGTCCTAATTTGGATGCAGAGAAAAGTTTGCCAATAACAATCGTATATAGGTTTTCATAAATAGTATTCAATAGACCAAATGCCAACAATTTGGACCCAAAAGCAAACAGTTCATGAAAAGACTGCCAGGAAAAGACACGTTTCGGACGCCAGTTTGATAGGATCCACAGAAGTCCAGTATTGACTCCTAAATTAATTAACTGCTGGGCAACTAACGCCCAAACACCAGCTCCATGGTAAGCCAAAGTTATACCAATCAGTCCAGAGAGTATCGCGGCAGATAAAGAGGCTTTAGCCTGTGTCTTAAAATCTATTTTTACAGTTAATAAAGCTCGTTGGACCACTGCCAGAGAATTGAATATAATTCCGAGGCAGACCACTCGCATAACCGGACAAAGTTCCGGAGTATGATAAAATCTAGCGACGAATGGAGCAGAAAGGAAAAGTACCAGATATAATAAACCACTAATAACAAGATTAAAATAGAAGACTGTACTGTTATCTGTTTCCGTTCTATCTGTTTTACGAATCAGAGCCTGAGAAAATCCGCTGTCTATTAAGGATTGGGCTATTGCCAAGAAAATGGCAAGCATGCCGATGATTCCATAATCGTGAGGAGTAAGCAGGCGAGCCATTATAATCATGACAATAAACTGTACCCCTTGAACGGAAAATCTTTCCACCGTACTCCATATTACCCCCTTTTTTGTCTTTTGTCTTAATGAATCTGACATGGTTCTATTTACAGGTTATGCTACCTAATTTTCTATCCAAAAATTTTAATGTCCACTTCTCGACCGAAATGATTCTTAGGTGATCAATGAGGATGCAAACTACAAATACTGTAATTACACTCAAAAAAGAAGTAAAGAAAATATTATTAGATGAATACTGGCCTATATTATTAAATGTACTTTTCCATAGCCATTGCCTCATTGCATCACTATTCGCATGAATACATAATACACCAAATGTGCTGGCGCTTACCACGTTAACAAATCGACTCTGTTTGATTCTAAGGTCTTTGAAATACATAAAAGAACAAATTGCAGTGACAATTGCCATAATAACATTAGAATCAGAAACAAATCTATAAGGAATAAGTTTAATGCCAACAGTTTGATGAATTTCAATCAACATCAAAACGCTAACCATAGATATTATGATTGATAATAATGTTAGTAATCCCCATTGAAAATTTGCAACTTTTGGCATTAGTTCATATAGTCTTATATATGAGGAAATGAAATATAATACACAGAACCACGATACATAATTCATCACAACATGAAAAGTTGGCACTGTTCCAAAAAATGTATACAATATTAAACACAGAAACACCAACCTCTTATGCCATTCCTTATCCATATTCTGAATCAGAATATTTAGAAAGGGAATAAAGAGATAGAACATCATAAAGCAAGATGTAAAATCACTGGAAGTGATATTATAAATGGGTATAATTGCTTTTATGAAAGACTTCAGAGAGAAAGGTTCAAATCCACTCACAAGAAAAATCAAATAAATAACAATATTGTAAAATTCAACTTCCAATATCAATTTTAGGAATTTCCGTATGGTAATTTCAGACTTACACATGAAATAACCTGTAATTAAGACAAAGCAGTTTATAGCTGTCTTACCCCACATCCCAAAAAGATATAAAAATATGGATTTACAGGATGCCGGATTACACGACATAACTTCAAAAAGGCCTGAATTTACGACATAATGATGCGCTACAATAAGCAACATTACAATTATTCGATAAAGTTCAAGATTTAACTTTCTCTCCTTCTTTTTTACTTTAGAGCTATAAGTGTTGTATGGTATCATACCATTTATTCCATTCATTTCTTACATTCTAAAAATTTCTGATTATCTTCATACCTTACTTCTATTTTCAGATAGTTGATAAAAGCACGTTTGTGTCCAATTGATGTCCACGCTCTATAAACAGGGCACTCCAGAGTGTCCCTGATTTTTTATTTCGAATAAAATTTAAGAGATTTTAATCTATGGCCAGCTGGCCGGGGATCATTTTCACGAAGTCACGGCAGCCTTCATCAAACTTCCTGAAGAAGGCCTGGAAGTACTGTTCGTGTCCAATTGATGTCCACGCTTTATAATCAGGATACTTCAGGTTATACCTGATTTTTTATTTCGAATAAAACTTAAGAGATTTTAATCTATGGCCAGCTGGCCGGGGATCATTTTCACGAAGTCACGGCAGCCTTCATCAAACTTCCTGAAGAAGGCCTGGAAGTACTTTAATACTTCTATGCCCATCATACGGCAGGTCTGTATGACAGTATGGAAAGTCACTATAATAATGGAAAAACACAGCTTATCTTAAAGATTCGCTCAAGATGTTCATTTCAGATGCTTTAGAGTCATTTGGTAAAGGAAAAATAGCCAGACTAAAGAATCACTTCTTATTAAAGATTAAATCCAGTCCCTGCTTACGATAAAAGGGGAAACGTGTGTCACTGGAAATCAACGGTAAATGTTCGGTCAATGCTTGTGAAATAATCACGTGGTCAGAAGGATCTTTATGACCCTGAGCCTTATTTAAACGAAGTCGAGAATAAGTCATCATGTGCTCTTTCTTCAAAGGCAGAATATTAATATAAAACTCGTTTTCAATAGAATTAACCAGATCTTCTGCTGTTTTCCACCTCTTAGAGCCTAAACCTTTATTGTTAAAACCAACTATAAGTTCTCTTACAGACTCAACACTCATGCACAAAACCGTTTCCGGTTCTTGAATTATTGCTTGAACATCACGGCTCAATTGCTCAATATCAAGAGCTAAGTAAACAAAAATATTTGTATCTATCAAATATCGCATTTACAGCAGGAATGATGGGTCATTGACGATGATGCTTCCTTTCAGCCTCATTGCTGCCTCCCAAGTCTTACTAACCTTCTTGTCAGCTTGTTGTTTTGTGGTATCATCCACTTTCTTAGTCTTCTTATCCATAATTTCTGATTTTCACTCCAAAGTTAACAATTCCATTTATAACTTCCTAATTAAAATCCACCTTTTAAAATTTAATATACCATTTTCATCTTCTTCTGATTGCAAAATACAAATATAAAGTTAATTTCTATATATACCAAATATCTTCATACTTTTCCTTGATTTGCGACACACCATATTGCTTTGTGTCATTTGCCATTATCCATTGCCTGATAGCTCGAGTTCACCAAATCCTGTACTTCCTCAAACTCTTCTTTGTATACACCGCCAATGGCCACAACCATATCTCCGATCTCCATTACCAGTTTCCGGTCATGATCAATCCGTATAAGGTAGCCTTCCTGTCCTTTCAGGATACCCGTAAGCACTCGCAGCCTGACATTCCTTTCGGCATAGTGCTCGATGGAATTCTGCATGACACGGATCCGGGCAGGATCATCCTTCATGATCTGCATGAAAGGCTGCATCTGTTTGTCTGGAATGACTGCAGAAGCACCGGTATTGTGGTCCTTGACTAAATGAAGGGTAGGATATTTTTGATTCAGGTATTGCTGAAGGTCATTTGTCCTGCCTTGCAGGAAGACAAATCCGCTGACTGAGGGTTTCTCTATTTTCTTAACGCTGTGGTTGCATTTCTCATAATATACGGACCGATGGACAAAACACCGGTAACGGCCGTCCAGGTTTACCTCGGCCTCAAACTTTTCTACTTTCTTGTTATGGATGAGCAGATAACCCCACGATGTCGGATCTTCTGACCATCTCTGAATGATACTTTCTTCTTTGCGTATTCTCTCCATTCCTTGGCCCGACTGCTTGTCAGGCCCAGTAACGTGTTTGCCCTTTGGAAGACACTTGTCTTCGTCGGCGATAGTCAAAGAAGCTGTACCATCCGGTTTCATAGCTTCCCTGACTATTTTATGTCTTCGTCGGCTGCCATATCTGATGGCCCCGACATACCCGAAGGTTCTAAAGTTTTATCTGCCATACTCGTATCTTTCAACACTTGTAAATCTAACTTCCGTCAAGTTAAGACCTGACCATGATAGTTTCTTTACTTTTCAAAATAGAAGCAGGTGAACATTCCATTTTTATCATCCGGTTTCAATAACCTAAGAGCGAATATGATTTTTCTGATTCCATAATATCTTTCATCTTTCATTTCCACATCATCGATGATGGCACTGCACACAACAGTAGCACGGTATAGCCGCACATCCGGAGCTCATTGCTGATCACATTTTCCATGATAGAAGTAAATTCCAGCGCGGACCTTCAAGAAGGAAGGCATTTTCAAAGCATCAAAACCCTATTGAGGGTCTCATCCTCCACTATCCCCACACTTGATCAATTACTCCTGAAAGACATCACATTTAACATATTTAACCATAGATTCATTCGCCATTCTGCAAAAGTACAATAAATTTTGAATAGAATCAAATCTTGCCCCCTTATTTCTTTTATTTGTTCAAAAATAATGTAAGTATCCAATTGGCTGCATACGCCCTATAAACAGGACACTGCAGAGTGTCCCTGATTTTAATTTGCGGATAAAATTAAAAGATTTTAATCTATGGCCAGTTGGCCGGGTATCCTTTTATTGAAATCACGGCAGCCTTCATCAAACTTTCTGAAGAAGGCCTATTCTAAAGGTTCAACCTAAGTTAACCTTCCACTATGACTTCTTTTAAAACTGCCAAATTAACAAGTTGAATCCGTAATCTTTGAAGTACAGAATCCACACTGACTCCCAGTTCTTCCGGCTCTATCTTCACTTCACGATGAGGGTAAAGGGATACCCCATTACTTTTTGTATGGATACCGGCATGTGACTTATAGTGTGAGGCCTTTGGTACAATCGAAACATCAACATCCAACTTTGTATTTTCTTTCTCGAAGTCTATTCTCCGTACTTCGCCAACATTAAGTTCTGCAACTCGAACCTTTGGAGGGTTATCTTTATAACGAAATTCCGGGTGATGATTTTTATCAGAAAAATCCTTTAAATCTTCCTTATATGTCGCGATTACAGGCCTATTTACAGATAGGTAAGTTTCCTTATCCCTTAAGTCGAATGCAGGAGGGCCAATGAAACCTTCTTCAACCCAAGCATTAACCAAAGAACGTGTGACCATTTCTTGATTAGCTATCTCCTCAAACTTATTCATTTATCCCTTTTAAATCATTGATAAATTTCTGAGGATCGTAAGGCTCATGGTCTTTTTTCAACTTTTTATGCTGCAAAGAGACAAAAGAATATTCATCATTACCCACACTTACACTTGCTTTCTTATCACGACGCATCATCGTAATCGTACCGTTAGTGTCAGGAAACAGTATCCAATCATTCCAAATTTCATCAGATGGAGCAGTAAACACGCCCTGACGTATATTCTGAATCACCTTCGGTTGGACCGGCACTGCATATCCTCCATCCCATCCATATTGAAGTTCTGAGAGACTCGTCAGTCGCTTCATAATCTCCAACGCAGCGGGATTATAAAAGGTTACCGGAGGGACGTATAAATAGGATTTTGCTTTTTCTATATGAAGTTTAAAGCCATGAGGAAAAGAGAACTCTTTCAAGTCATCTACCTCATTGTTGACAGGTGTATAACTAAAAGAAAAGAAAGAAAAAGAGAAAGATGAAAAATCGCTAGGCGAAACTCGTGTTGCCTTTTCTTTCTGTCTTATTAATTTTGTCACTCCACTCATTTTTCTTGCCCTTCCATTACGTTTATCACTTCATCGGATATAGTCCAATGCCACAGATTATAAGAATCTTTGCCAATATCCAAAATACAATTTCGAATATTCTCAGGTGAAGAGGTATAAGGATTAAGAAAACTGGTTATATTTAATTGTAAGAAAGTGCCGTCTTGGTCCCTATCTAACTTATTCTCAGCAACCAAAGAAAGATTGTTGTTCTGTGAAACTGAATAACGCCCCTGTTGATGGGATTGAACACTCTGTCTCAGATAAGAGGGAGATAATATTCCAGCCAGGAACAGATCATCCAATTGATGGCTAAAATCATCTTTTATATAAAATCGGTTTTGTGTGGTCAGAACCAACTGATATGTACTTCCCGGAAAAAGACGAATCAGTGATATGAGGATGGTATAGCAGAAGTCAAAATCCTTTACAGATTTGTAAAAATCTCCGAGTATTATAACCGTGAAAGCATGATGGTCAATGGTTATACCTCCCTTACCTCTAAATGTGGAAATGATTAAATTCTGATTATCATTATTTACTTGATCTGCAGATAAGTTCATCATTTGAACTATCTCATCCCGTTTATCCAAGACGTTAGTATCCTCGCCAAACTTTACCGACAAAGCTGCCCGATAAACAAAGTTTTTCTGGAAAACGTGATATTCAACATCTGGTATATAACTGAACATGGCAATTGCTTTCTATTTTATTCTACAAATATAAAACATTATTTTTAATAATACAAGCTAAGTACTTTAAAAATATATGCATCCCAAATATTCATCATCCACCATCAAAAGGACTTTTGTACTTACCTATTTCCCTACTACTTCCCCAGCAACTTTCTTTTACCAGGATTTTCGATCTTCACTTAATTGATTTTGCCGTTAAAGGGAAGTATGATTTGTAATGAGATGACCGTTAGAGTCCTATATAGAATCAACTGATTTATTTACATCATCCAACTGAATAGTAAAGTTTTTTTCGGTCATCTGGCCTTTAATTTCTGAAAATCCCGGTATGTTCCGGGATTATTTTGGAATCAAGCATTACCATTTAAATTTTCCATTAAAAAGTTCATAGATTTTCCCTTCAACACAGAGAGGATCTTGTCTACTTCTGTCCAGTTGATGGCAGGTATGAAAGGATGATCTGATGTGTGAATCTCCTGGCTGCTATTGAAAATGCGGTCTTCTAAATGGAATAATGAAAGCAAAGACTTAACACGGGAAAGGCCCCTTCCTTTATTTGCATATACCCAAAATGGTTTGTGAAACAGGATGGAAAGAACACATCCATGAAAAGAATCCGTAACAACATACTTCGCTTGGGAAAATCCTTGCAACCATTGCTCTACAGAAGGTGCTATGCGCTCTTCTACAGGAAGTTTTACATTTTCCGAAGATGAATTATTTACACTAAAATTTGCAAGTCCTAATTGACATGAAATACTATTTAAGAAATTTTTCTTATCCTCTGTCATATCAAGAATATATGCAAGAACTTGACCTTTCCCTTCAAATTGGTAATCTTGTTCCGAACACAATTGCAAATAATCTTCCGGATTTAATAGCATTGTGGGATCTAACACCAACTTAGGGGATATATCCAAATACTGTCTACACAAACTTATAGCAGATTCTTCACGTACTGAAACATCCGAAAAATTCTGCACTAACCGTTTACAACGTTCCGTTTGTTTAGTTGTATATTCCCATATATCCGTACCGAAAGAAACTCCGTATGCAATTCTTTTAATGTTCCACCCTCGGGTAAAATCGAGATACGCGTGTGAAATCTGACGATAATATTCAGGTCTCCATATCTGGTCACTCCCAACAATAATAGCATCGAACATCCCAGGATGTACTTCTTTTTCTATATGCCGATACATCATCCTATTCGGGAAATGAATATTGATAAACCTATCTGTATTTTGCCTAATAACAGGAATCTCTACATTCCGCTTATGTTCTTTAAAAATAATCATATTCTTCTTTCCGAAGAAGTATTTCTTAAAACTGCGTTCTATCAAAGAGAGGGGAAAATGCCACCAAGGATTATAAGCATGAGATGTCTGGTCTAATAAAATAACTTCATGCCCCATGCGTTGTAGAACAGTCTGCAATGCATAGGCTTGAAGGATACCCCCGTAGTTCGTGTGAAGAGGAAGTGTCAGTATTCCAATTTTCATAATTTATCTGAAAACCAATTCAAAGATTTAATCTATCAAGTGCAAATCTTTTAACACCCGGTGAGTAAAGAGCTTGCGTCCGTGAAGATTCAGGAAGAAACTATTAAGATATAAATTTGGATCTTTAAATTCCGGATTGTCTGTATAATCTAAAAATGGGATGTTACTCTTATTTACATCTTTAATAAAATCATACATCAGTTTCATTTTAATCTTCTGTGGAAATTCTTGGGAAAGATAATCTGTCATTGGTGGAAACATCAACACGGGTTGTAATTCTCTGTCAATACAAAAATCAATAGTCTGTCTTACCTGAGCCACAGCTCTGTCATAGTATGGTTTGTAACGAGGATCAAACACATCATCCAGATCCTTCAGGTCAAATTCTGATTTCCATCCTTTCATCCATTTTTTGGCATCCGGAATGAGGTCATCGTGCATTAGCGGCTGTTCATCAATATCAAGTCGTTCATCTTTCTTACGATCCTTTATTATATATTTTACAGCTTTGAAATGATGCATAAGGGGATACCGTATAAATCTCACAGCAGATTTATAATTTGGAAGTCCTTTAACCTGATAACCATCAAGGATTGATGCGAATTTTGCAATATACTGTGCATTGCCTTTCTTGATACCTTTATCATCTGCCCATGGAGAGATAGAAGAAAAAGGAGTAATCGGCAGCAACACGATTCCCCCCTTCCGGATATAACTGTGGAAATATCTCAAGATCTGATAATCCATATCCAATCCCTGAGTTCCAGTTGACCAGTTCAGTCCTTTTATATTTTCATAAGATAACGAGAACAACGCCGGGTTACTTCCTACATTGACTATGTCATAATTCCTAATACGATTAGTACGGTAACCCGCATTTGACACGAACTGATTGGTATTTATAAAATTATTTTTGTACCAATTCGTGTGCTTTAATAACTTGTTAAGCATTTGGAATATCATTTCTGACACTCCTATCAACAACCCCAAAAGGAAAAGGGCTATCCATAACACTCTACTGATAAAATAACTTGCAATCCAGATTATGAAGCAAGTAACAAATATTTTCTTAGTCTTTCTTTTCATCATAAATATTTTAATATCCCGGACAATTAAGCGAGGCAGGATTTACCCTGTAATCAATATTAAGATCCCAGATACTATCCATCTCTTTATCGGTTAATTCAAAATCACAGATATCAATATTCTCTTTGATATGAACAGGATTAAATGAGCGGAAAATAGGAATTACTCCGTTTTGGTAATGCCAGCGCATAATAATCTGGGCAATTGACTTTTTATACTTCTCACTTAATTCTTTCAGCAAGTCACATTCCCGGACCATCTCCCACATACATCCCGTTGATGTACAAGCTTCTAATTGAATCCCATGATCTTTGCAGTATCCTAATAAATCCCTGCTATTACAAAATGGATGAAATTCTGTTTGCATGACATGAGGTAATGGCAGGCCAGCATCCTCAATAGCTTTCAAGTGACGAATCTCACAATTTGCTATACCCAATGCGCGAACTTTACCATTTCCATGGTTATATATTTCTAACATTTGCATCCAATTATTGATGTAGTAGTCTGGAAGCGGCCAATGTAAGAACCATAGATCAAGATAATCAAGTTGCAGATTGGTAAGAGAACGCTCCAATTGCTCTTTCATATTACCTTGACGTTGCTGACCATTACCAACCTTTGTGCTTAAAAACAAATGTTTACGAGAAGATGCACGGCCTTTAGCAATTTGGCAGAGTACACCGCCTAAGAATTTTTCATTGCCATAATCTCTAGCCATATCAATATTAGTAATACCAATAGAAATTCCATAAGCTATAGCCTCCGTCATTTTTCTATTCAGTATTTTTTTGTGTCCAGGTATGCCACATACAGCTGTACCTATTACCGGAGAAGGCATTTTTACTCCGTTTTTCAGGGTAATTTCTTGCATAATTTATTTCTTACGATTCTAATTATTTTAGTTCTTAGCTCTTTTGACCATCCAAAATGAGCTCCCATAGGGCTATTGATGAAGCCCAGCATAGTTACATCACTTGTTTATATAATGACCGGACATAATCTGAAGACGCTCTGATTCAGCCAGAGATATTAATTTTGCTCTGTTTTCGATGGCCAATTTTCTGTTACTTTTAGGAAAATGAAACAGCAAACGGGTGTCTGGTATATAACTATCTCCAGTGAAGAGGTATTTATCAGTTTGATAACTTAAGCAACTCCAATCATGACCAGGTGTTGCGATAACTTTTATATTTGTCCCCGGCACGAAATCTTCATCATGAAGAATGGATACGTTATCATAATGATAGATAAAAGGTTCAACCTGGGATTGATATCCGGACATATTCAGCCGATCATCGTACAAGCTTTTTCTACCGTTTTCAGAAGTATAAACTGTACAATTCTGATACTTCGAGACTAAATCATTCAAACCATAAATATGATCAAAATGGGTATGGGTAAGCAAAACTCCTTTTAAGATCAGATGATGACTTAAGATATATTCCTCAATGGGCCGGACATCACCACAATCAATAAGATACAAAGAGTCTTCACCCTCTTGATGAAGAAGATACGTCTGTGACGTAAATATTGAATTTATGATATTATCAACTATAATCATAGAATGGATGATATTCTACTCAATGTATCAATGAGATTATATCCGTCCCAGGTCAGGGAAAAGGCCGTCGTATCACCAACTTTCACGAAGCGGTCAATACCTATCAACTTGTTGTCAAGGACAAAAGAGCGGAGAGTTTCCTTAGAGATTCCATAAATAGCTACTGTCTGATATTTATACTTGATAACAGGAACAATTTCTGAAAGACAGATAGCATCATACTCCGTAAAATAGCCGCACTTACCACGATATTGATCGATGTCCCGGTTTAACTTCTTAAGATTGATGCGTACAAGAAGATTATCCTTTGTAGGAATGTTTCCGATAGGCATGGCAACAGATTGTTGATAGAAAGTAGTGAGTTTATCCACTGCCATCACATCCTGGAAATGATAGCGTTTTCTTATGACCTCATTATACAAAGCATCCCAGAAAAGAGTCTTGGCTTTAGTTTTATTCTCCTTACTGCCCAGCCATACGATGAGATGAGGAGCACTACAGGCATTTTGGTCAAAGAGATAAGTATCATTATAGAATCCTTCAGCGATGCGATTGATATGCTTTTCGTCGACCATCTCATCTGCATTGAAAATAGCAAAGGAATAACGATCAGCAAAGGTAACATCGAAACTACGTGGTTGCAATGGAGAATGACGCAAGTGAGCTATCGTCTCATCTCCTCCCCAAATGACACGTACTTGACAGATGGAGGTGAAAAAGTCGTTGGCTTCGCTATCATGACCATAGCGTACAAGGGCTATGCGCTTATTTACTTCTTTATATTTTTCGCCAAGGGATGCAATATGTCTCACTATCAAATCTACCTGTGGAAAAGGTTTGCTTGAAGCACGTACAACATTGTAGTTACCAGCAAGTAACCCAGCCACTAAAGAATAACCGAAATTAACCGGAACATTGGATGGTGCTATATGAAAGACTATACCACGCCCCAAACGAAGAATCTCACCTGTATCATATTGCTCCTTAAGTTTCAAAAGATGGGCTTTACGACAAAAGAAAGCAAAGGTAACAACATCCGGATAAAGACGGCAGTCTCTGTCTTTAAGAATTGAAGAAGACAATGCACTGAGAAAACGGATGACATCATCAGAAAAAGGTATATCCGGTGTATAATTCTGAAACTCATTCCAATCTATCTTCAGTGGAAAAAGCATCTGAACATCTGAAAGATTAAAATTTTGCTGCATAGGTATCACTACATCCACGGATTTCCGCATTTTTAATTCGTCCTAATATCTTAAAATATTTCCCCTTACGTCCACATGGACAATCATCCTCACCAAGCATTATTCCCTGATCTTCGGTCAGCAATATATGTCCTGGATAACTCTCCGGTAAAACAGAAACCACCTCGATGAGGCCTTTCTCTCCTTTATCTGCAATAGAAAAGTCATGTGGACGACGGATAATGACATCACTGAATGAAGAGGCATGCAGATGACCATACTCACATTCCATATAGATCGTACCAGTCTGTTCTACCATGCCATAATAATCATGTATATTGTTGATATCAATATCACATACATCATGCAGACACTGCTTGAATTCTGCGGGAGAGACCTGCTCACTGACAAGTTTCTTCCAGCCTCCACCATGTATGAGCACACCCTTGGAAAGATCAGGATGATAACCACTTTCTTTGAGTTTCTTATAGAAGTGCTGCCAGATCATAAAGGTAAAACCGAACATAAATATCGTCTCACCTTGATGTTCTTCCAAGAAAACTTTCATACTGTCTGTATCAAGGTCCATGTTCTCATCAAATGCAAAACAGCGCTTGCTGCCAAACATGGAAAAACCGAGAATACCCGCACCACGAGCTGAAAACATACGACGGTCACGAATGACACTCTTACTGTCGAGGATGAGCATGGGTACACGATGATGTCCTAAGAAGGCACTTACTATTTTTGTCAGGCACTTAGTTTGATTTGCAGATGTCGAACGATCCAGATATATCATGGATTTTTGCTGGCCTGTTGTACCAGAAGAGGTCATGATCTTGATCACTTCTTCTTTTGGCACACTACGTAACTCAAACTCCTTGAAAAGGCGAACAGGAAGAAATGGCAGTTGATCATATTCTGGAAGATGGTTGATATCCAGCCCGTATGCATCCATCATTTTCTGATAGGGTTCACAATGCTCATAATGCCACTTCGTCAAAAAGTGAAGCCGCTCATTCAACATCACTCGCTTTTCCTCCTTATCCAATGAATAAGGTGGAATCTGAAGGATTTCATCTATTGTCATAGCATTTCTTTCAACATGGTATAATCTAACTTACCACTACTTTTCTTAGGTATGGTATCAATCACTCTCACATCAAAAGCTCTCAAATTAAGCCCAGTCTTTTGCACAAGCGTTTTTTTCACAGACTTCAATTTGGATGCATCTGTTATAAAGGTTGTGAGTTTGTCATCTACACCAACACATGCTACATCGAGTGTAACAGATTTAAGCAGTTGCTCCGTCGCATCAAGATTAACCCTGTTTCCAAACAATTTAACAAATCTCTTCATTCTGCCTGTAATATAATAGAAACCATCAGCATCTCTTCGTGCAACATCACCAGTATGAAGGATTCCCTGATTCTCATCGCCTTTCTGCAGATCTTCCCTGCATTCAGCATAGCCAAGACAAACATTCGGACCTCCATAGATCAACTCTCCATCAATATCCGGTTTGGTTATCTCTTTATCATGGACATCAATCAAAGAAAACTTGCCATTTGGAATGGCAATACCAATACTTGCAGGTTTGGCCTTAGCATATTTCCAAGGCAGATAACTCATTCGAGGAGAAGCTTCTGTCTGTCCATACATCACAATAAACTCCTTTCCGCATTGCAAACAGTGATCAACATATTCCTGCACAAGTTGTACTTCAAGTTTACCACCTGCCTGTATCATGGTCTTCATATAAGGCAAGTTCATCTGAAATATCTTCAGCCGGCGAAGCATCTCATACGTAAAAGGGACACCCGCCATTGAAGTTGCCTTTTCTTCTTGTATAAATTCCCAGAATTTCTTCTGGATCACAGGCTGGTTCGTCAGCAATAGTGTAGCCCCCTTTACATAATGACTGTTTATCACTGATAATCCAAAAGAATAATGCATAGGCAGCGAACTTACCGGCCGTTCATTTTCATCTATATGAAGATATTCTGCTATTGATTCAGCATTACTCAGAATATTCTCATAACTGAGTCGGACTAATTTCGGTGATCCTGTACTTCCGGATGTAGTAAGCAGCAATGCTAAATCGTCATTCAGTTTCGCCGGTCTATCATCGTACTTATACAAAGCGTATTCATAAGCTGTATAACAAGGTTGGCCATGAACTACTATAGAATCTCTTGGTGCCCATATATAATTCGGTCTGTAAATATCCAGCAGATGTTTCATCAAAGCCGAATCTTTTGCAGCATCCAGCATGACCGGTACGACCTTGTTCTTCATCGCGCCCAGGTAACCGACCAAAGAACCTAATTCGTTCTTGCAAAGGCAAAACATCAGTGATCTTTTCTCTATATGCTTGCCAAATTCAATAAGTTCATTATCGAACTCTTCAGAACAAAGTCTTTCGCCTCTATCAGTAATTACGCTTAAACTCATTTCCCCCCTTTCAGTTGGCCCATAATTGTATCGACTATGCTCTCATCGTCCAGATGATTACTCTTCATCAGAAACTCATAATCACCCACGACTGTGAAAGAATCGTTCACACCTATTTTATATAATACGGGGTGCTCTTCTTCTTCAGATAAGAAATCTGCGACAGCAGAACCCAAACCACCAGTAGTGAAATGTTCTTCCAACGTAACGATCAGTTTGGCATTCAGATCAATTACAGACGTATCAAGTGGCTTTATGGTATGCATATCGACTACAGATGCTTTTACACCCTCTTTTTCAAGAGCTTTTGATACATTCAGAGCATGAGACACCATACTACCTGTAGCAATAAGTTGAATATCATTCCCATCCTTCAATTTTATAGCTTTACCTATCTTATACTCGAAGTTGCTCGAATATACAACAGGCGTATTGGTACCCCCATATAATCTGATATATACAGGATGGTTTTCATCCAAAGCCGCCTCAAATATTTTTACAGCTTCCATTGCATCGGCAGCTGCTATAACCGTCATACCCGGAATCGTACGCATTAATGCGATGTCTTCAAGAGCATAATGAGTATTACCCAGAAAGGAAAGAGAGAAACCAGAAGCAAGTCCGACAATAATCTGTTTACCACCCATATAACCACAATACTGCCTAATCTGTTCAAAGCACCTCATGGATATGAAACAAGCCTGTGTAACAGATACCGTTTTCCATCCCTCATCGGTTAACCCTGCCGCAATTCCAATCATGTTCTGCTCTGCGATTCCTACATTTACAAAACGATCCGGATATTTGGCTTTAAACTTATCCAGGCCTGCAGTAGTTGACATATCTGCAGACAGAACCAGTAAATTTTTTCTCGTCTGAACCTGGTCAAGAAGAGATATTCCAAATATGGAACCACTTTGTCCTAACAAAGAAAACACACGTACATTATATCTCATGATATGCCTCCTTGATCTCTCTGACTGCCTGTTCATATTGTGCTTCAGAAATCGAACATTGATGCGACTCTTTCCTACCTTGCAAGAAAGAAAGGCCATTCGCTTTATTCGTATTTGCTATAATGGCTCTGGGCATTGGTCTATGAAGAGTTAAAACATGATATAAATCTTCCACAGAATGACCGTTCACGACATCGACCGTATAACCGAAAGCCTTGAATTTATCTTCCAAAGAATACTGGTTTAATACCTCTTTTGTAGGCCCATCAAGTTGTAACTTATTACGGTCCACGATTATAACAAGATTGTCCAAATGGAATGCTGCAGCAGACATTAATGATTCCCAGACGATTCCCTCATCACATTCACCATCCCCAAGAATAACATATACTTTGTTATTTAGACTTTTCTTCTTGCAGGAAAGCGCTACACCCACTGCATAAGACATTCCCAGGCCGAGACTGCCACCAGAAAATTCTATATGATGGGATAAATCCCTATGCGGATGTCCATGAAAATGAGTTCCGTTCTTGTCAAAAGTCGCTAATTCTTTATCAGAGATAAAACCATGCTTCCATAGTGCAGTATAAAGAGCAAGAACACAGTGTCCTTTGCTTACAATAATTCTATCACGGTCTTCCTCTTCTGACAAATCAGCTATTTCAAAGAGTGTTACCATGATTTCCATAGCAGAAAATCCACCACCTATATGTGAACCATTCTTGCCCGTACTCAATGCCATCTCCAAAGCCTTTAGCTTCATCTCATAGCATTTATGGTTTAATGCGATAAAGTCCATATTACATCCCTCCATCAACTCTTATAAGTTTGTCCTGTAATAAAAGATGCTTTTTCAGAAAGAAGAAAAATAACAGCATGAGCTATTTCTTCAGGCATACCCAATCTTTTAAAATCAGTACGTGCTATCATCTCTTCAGACGCTTTTTGTTCCATCTGATCGGACATCCCCGTATCTGTCAAACCCGGTGCTATTGAATTCACACGAATATGATAAGGTGCCAGTTCACTCGCAATCGATTTTGAAAACTGCATAACAGCAGCCTTACTGGAACCATAAGCCGTATATCCGGGGAAGTTATCTAATCCGGCAACAGACCCCATATTCACAATCGCTCCATGCCGCTGACGTATCATAAATTTGGTAACTATCTGCGTAATAAGAACCAAAGAGAAAAAATTAACCTGAAAGACCTCCTTAAGTTTTGATATCTTTGTCATTTGAAGCAAACCACCAGTAGCTATGCCCGCATTGTTAACCAAAAAATCTATCTGTGGTTTTTCTTTCATCAAGGGCTTAAAGGCTGCCTTTATACTTTCTTCATCTGATAAATCTGCATATATCATCCGGATACTTACTCCATGATCCTCTCTCAATTTATTGATATAAGAAACAAAATCCGGATATTCCTTTCTTAACAAGCAAATAACATTTGCCCCATTTTCAGCCAGCAAGCCCAGTATTTCTTTTCCAATACCACGATTGCAACCTGTTAAGAAAGCCGTCTTTCCTTCAAATTGTCTAGAATTCGACATTATAGTTTTTACTAAGGATCTCTTTACCCTTTTCGTATGATGAAAAATCGACGATATCATCTGTTTCCATCATAATATCAAAGGCATCTTCAATAGCTGCCATCAAAGTCATGTGCCCCACAGAATCCCACAATTCAACACTCTGGTACTTAAGTCCCGGGAGTTGGTCTTCACTAACTTCTAACGTTTCAACAAACGTTTTATTGTACTTTTGTAAGTTTGTCATATCTTTACTATTTTACAGTTAATCCGCCATCAATGATCATATTTGTACCCGTAACCCAACTGGATGCATCAGAAAGAAGGTATATCATCGCAAGGGCAATATCACGAGGTTCTCCATATCGGCCTAATGGATAATTCTTTATGTCAACAGCAACCTGCTCTTTAGTGACAGTGCTATTCTCAAGAATTCCAGTATTCACCATACCTGGACAAACAGCATTGACTCTTATCTGTTTTGATGCTAATTCCAAAGCTGCAACTTTAATAAAGGCACTTAATGCACCTTTGCTTGCAGCGTACATAGAATTTCCCGGTGTCACGGTTCCGATTCCTGCTAAAGAACTTGTAAAAACGATTGATGCCCCCTTTTCAATCTTTTTTCTCTTAATGAGGCGTTGCATCAAGAGAACAGGTGCTATCGTATTAATCTTGAGAATATTTTCTAACCTGTCTTCTTTAATGTATTGCACCGGAGCAAGCTGGGTATACCCTGCATTCAGAATCAGTCCCTGAACTTTATCCAGATTATCCGCCATATCCTGTAAATCATCGGTATTCGCCAAGTCGCAAAGTACCATCCTGTGCCCTTTGCCTTCTAATTGATTAAATGTTTCTTTTAAACGCTCTTCATTACGTGCTGTAATTATCACAGTTGCTCCCAGTTTTGAGCATTCTATAGCCGCAGCTCTTCCTATTCCAGAAGATGCCCCTGTAATAAGAACCGTTTTATTTTCAAGAGAATAAGGATTGTACATAATCAATAAAGAATTAGTTTGGGACATACTATATGATCCGTCCAAAAGTGCACTGTTCCCCATGCCAACCCAACACCAAAAGCACATGCGATGTTGTTTAACTTAGTTGAAGAGTATTCTTCATTACATTGGGACACAATAGTCAGAGGTATTGATGCACTACTGGTATTTCCAAAATCCTTCAAGCAATTTGGAACCTTTGTAGGATCTATCTTCAATTTCTTCCGAATTTTATCATTCATATATTGATTGGCTTGATGGAAAAGAAATTTATCTACGGTATTCATATCAATATCGAATTGTTCGCATAGTTTTCTGACACTCATTGGAGCAGTTGAAATGCCAAATGCAAACACGTTCATACCATCCATGACACAATCTGTATCACGACGCACAATATGTTCTCCATATTTCTTCATTTTCAAAGAATCTTCCGTTATAGGTTCTCTTAAGCCGCCAGCCTTACGCCAAATTGATTTGAAGCTTTTACCTTTAGTTCCAAATTGAAATTCCATACCAGGGCTCTCCGGTTTGAATTCCAAGGCTGTAGCAATACCGGCATCACCAAACAAGGGGCGGCTTTCCTTATCAAGAGGAGAATTCAGCAAGGTCGAAGCATCACCATTAAGCAATATAGCACGTTTCATAAAACCAGAGGAAAGGAGCGAGGAAACAGTAGCCAATCCTTCGACCCAGCCGGGACATCCCTGATTCATGTCTATTGTGAAACATTCTTCAGACAATCCTAACCGATCCTGCATAATACAAGCAGTAGGAGGTTCCAGATAGTCAGGTGAAAGAGAAACTACGGCAAGGAGATTGATACTTTCCTTTTCCCATCCTAAATCAGCAATTAATGTTTCTGCAGCTTTCTTATAAAGGTCCGACACCGTAACACCCGGTTCCAAGACATGCTTACGCTCTATACCTGTTTGTGAGATTACACGAATTGCTTCACCTTCTTTAAAAACCGGTATATCGGTATTTTCTTCTATCTTAGAAGGAACACAGGCTGCTATACCTCTGATTGCTACATTTTTAACTGAGAGGAATGCCATTATTTCCTATTCCTTATAATATTATAGAGATCCTCTATCGTTTCTGCTTCCCGAATGTCATCGCCATTGATAGAAACACCATATTCGTCATCTACCATAGAGATGATGGATAAAGAGGTAAGAGAAGACCACTCATCAAGAGCCTTAAACTCAGTATCTGGTTTAAACTCAGTAGCGTCAGTCTCATCGAACTGATCGGCAAAATTTGAAATAAAATCTTGAATATTCATATATTGGTTTCTATTAATATTAAAATTTCCAATGTATATCATGCTGAATAACCCTTGCAGGATTTCCTGTAACCAGACTGAATGGAGGAACATTCGTCACGACAACGGCATGGGCCGCGATAATTGCACCATCTCCAATCTTTACACCTTGCATGATCGTACAAGATTCACAAAGCCATACATGCTTGCCAATTATGACTGGTTTGGATTTCTTATAGCCTTGTAAATTTATATAGTGGTCTCCATTATTGTCTCGGATAGTCACATGCCGGCCGATGCGACAGTCTTCTCCTATTTCTATATGATTGCCACAGATTAGTGTCAGGCCCATGTTAGGTCCGCCTCCTTTAAGATTTCCAAAGTCTGACTTGATAACAAGGGAGGCTCCCTTGAAAATTTCGATGTCAGAACCATAGCCAATCCAAAAGTTACTATTAACCTCAAGGCTAGAGTTCTTTTCCATAAGAAAGCGACTCTCTAGTTTGGAATGATGCAATTTAGGGTGCCCGATCTCAAAAAGGGCATTCAACTTGATCTCGGCTGTAGATTTTATCCGGACAACTGTATGTTTACTGAAAAACAGAATACCACCTTTCTTAAAATCAGAATGAATATTACTCTTAAACAGATTGTATTTTAGTAATCTTCCAATCTGATAAATGTTATAATGAGTGTATTTGGCTATCTGGCAATATGACTTAACCCATTGCTTCAACTTAGTCTTAAATCTATGATCATCCGTATGGATAGGGAAATATTTCTCGGAGATATCTCTGAAAGTACTTTTATCTAATTCTTTGTAAAATTCGTCTCTGTCAACTAACGGCTGGGGTTGGGACTCCATTATCATAGGATTGGCTTTTACAGCCTGTTCAAATGTCAAATCAACCTGTTTGATTTTCTGCTGGATAGAACTATAAAAAGCGGCCCCCTTCTTACTATTAATCATAACAAGTGAAGTTCCGAGATTATCGTCCATAGATTTATTGATTTTTTCTATCCCCCAGCAATCAGCAATACTGATATCTGCAATCCTTGGCAACCCTTTAAACCTACAATCATAACAGGATGGCCTGGAAAACACATTAGTATAAAGATAACCTTTTGCCATCGGATTGGTCTGAGATGGAAAATACTTGTTTGAGCCATCAGCAAAGATATATTTCTGAGCCATGGTTTTCCATCCCAATTCTTTATTCTTTGCCTTCTGCCAGACAATCTTTGAGCCAACTTCTTCCTCTAAGTCCCTTTCAAACTTATGATAAATCTTTGGAGAATTCACTCCACGACAAACAAAGTCAACAATAACAAGATTTTCATAGTCAGTTTTCAAGAAAGAGCGGAGACCTGCCATCTGACAAGGTGTTCCACAAACGAGAACTTTCTCTCCGTTTTTGAGAAGTTGCCTGATTTTAACATAAAATCCTTCGGCGGAACTTTGAGTATATTTAGAACTTCTTAAAGCCAACAAATCTTTCTTGTCATTCGATATGAATTGATGAACGTCAAAGTTTTCGTCATAAACAGCCCCTCCTACATAGCCACCATCCCTGTACATTTTTTCAGCAAAAGCGGAAAAAACGCCACCAGATGTACTGTCAAAACGTACTTCATAATTTTTATGAATAGCGGCATAACATTGAGGTTTGTTAAAATCATTCTTCTTTAGTTTATCGATATTGATTATAGGGCAAACTTTCTCGCAGAGATGACAGTCTATACATTTATCCATATTGATTTCAGGATACCAAAAGCCTTCATTATCAGTAATGAACGTGATGGCATCCTTCGGACAAACATCTCCACATGCATTGCAGCCACAGCACTCTACCTTATCCTTTATATCAATCATTATATAACTTATTCTAACCAGAAATATTAATTTTCCGTGACTAAAAATTCACTTATTAAGATTAAAGATACTATGAATGGTCATAAACTGATCTCTTCACAGCAAATACTTTGCTTAAATTCAAAATCCATAGTTTATATCATTCCTCTTTTGTTTCCAGACAATTGATGAAGGTACTGCCCTGCGACAAGAGTATGTCCTCAACAAGAAGGATGTAGTGGCAATAGCATTACTCGTAATCACTGCCTCGTGGAAAGAACTATTCATCTAAGCGGTCTGATTTCTTAATTCTCTACTTTCTTCGTTCGAAATGGGATAGGACCGACTGGAATCGAGTTTATTAAACCTGTGGGTGGGATCATATCACGGTATAGCCGCACATCCGGAATTGATTGTTGATTAGATTTTCCATAATAGAAGTAAGTTCCAGCGCGGACCTTCAAGAAGGAAGGCATTTCTAAGCATCAAGACCCTATTGCGGTCTCATCTTCCACTACCCCACACTTGATCAATTATTCCAGAAAGACATCGTATTTAACCATAAGTCCATTCCCCATTTCTGCAAAAGTACAATAAATTTCGAATAGAATCAAAACTTGCTCCCTTATTTCTTTTATTTGTTCAAGAATAATGGGGTCAACCACACAGATAGCCTCCCTCAAAGTCCATATAAAGGGAAATCCTCAAGGCCGCTTGTCGTCAAAAAAGGACAGTCGTGTATGTTCATAAAGGAAGAAGACGATGAATGACTTAGTACAGAAAAGGTTTACACTGTTTTAACAATTAAATAGTGTAATAAAAATGAAGAAGAAAGAATTCCGTCGTTATGAGTCCAGATTCAAATTGTCAGTTTTGCGAGACATGTATGAGAACAATTTGTCATATAACTTTACTGCGAAGAAATATGGCATAATCTGCCCCCAAACATTACATTTATGGGAGAAAGAATTTCCACTTGACACAAAAAGCCTATCTTTGTCAGAAGAAGTCATCAACAAGATAAAGTCAATGCGTTCAAAGAAGGAAGAATCAGCAGCGTCAAAGGCCAATAAGACAAGAGAAGAAGAGTTGGAAAGTGAGATAGTCAATCTGCGCAAGGCTCTTACGTATTCCGAACTTCGTAATGAGGGCCTGATAGAACTGTTGAGAATGGGCAAGGAAGAATTTGGAATTGATCTGTTAAAAAAAGATGGCGCCAAGCAGTGAACAGCCTGCACGCCAGTCACCCGAAGGAATCAATCGGGTCTCTGAGCGGACTGTTTGGCAAGACCCGTGTAGGCTATTATTCCGTCAGCAGGGAAAAGATGAAGCGTCGGGAGCTTCAGGATACGTCCATAGTGCGGATGGTCAGGGAAATCCGGGGACATGCGCCGGGCATAGGCGCATACAAGTTGTTTATAATGCTGAAGGACGTATATCCGGAGAAGATGATGGGCAGAGACCGTTTTTATAAGTTGATGAAAGACCATCGCCTGATGCTCAAGCCGGAGCGTTGCCGTCATACGACTGACTCTAACCATAATTACCACAAATACAAGAACCTCATAAAGGACATGAAGGTAAGCAAGCCCAATCAGCTCTGGGTGGCAGACATTACCTATATTGACACAGATGAGGGAGTGTGCTATCTGCATTTGATAACCGATGCCTTCACCCATGAGATCATCGGATGGGTTCTCTCGGACTCCCTGGTGGCTGTCAATACTATAGCAGCACTCAGTCAGGCCATAGA
>CAVYLQ010000003.1:0-6605 GCA_963769405.1 uncultured Prevotellaceae bacterium
TTCCTAAATGACTGAACAGGATACCAGCCAGCAATAAGAACATTTTCTTTCTATTCATAACATTTTTCTATTCATATTCCAACAGGGCAGAACCTGACTCCCATTTTTCAGAATCTTCTTAGTTCTGAAGTTTTCCTCCGATTCATATATCTACTTACCTTAGACTTTAAACTATATACAATCATCAAAAAAACACTTCTATTATCAGAGCAATTAGCAGAAGTATCATAAATATCATTTGTACGCCAGACCTGACGCGTAAGTCTAGTACCGGGAATATTGTTTACGCCCAACTGCATAAATAAGCCGCATCTGAAACTCTTGGAAATACTTATCGTGCTATACCATCGATAACTGTTCTCAATGAATGTTATATATCTTTTGCTGTTATAGCCAAACAAGCCATTAATCTTAATATTGTTCATGCAGTGAAAAGGTATTATTCACGCGAAAATTAAAATAAGGACGTTTAAAATCATATTTACTTCCTATAAAATCATAAGTAAAATTCTGCTTCCCTGAAGAAGCTTCTATATATGGAGTATAAAAGCCGAAGGTTTTAGTCCATGATAAACCCAAACTGCACGTTTGATAGGTTGGCAGATTTATAATCTTATCAAGAATAATATCCTCATCACCATATCTCATACGAGGTCTCATCGCCTGATCCTTTATAATATTGTACTGGGCTATCACCTTGAAGTCTTTGATACTGAACAATCCGTTTATGGAATGGTCCAGTTCCGGACGTAAAAGAGAATTCCCCTGTTTGTATGTATATCTGTCATCCGTTTGGATTCTATCATTAAGCAAACTATATGACGGTCTTGTCAAAACACTTCTTAAGCCAACTGATAGTTTACATTTTTGAGTGAAAGATATATCAAAATTGATATATGGAAGAAAATTCGTATAATTCCGACTCTGCTCCCGACTCTTCAGATGATTTTCATAATAATTGAATTTCACATATTCATACCGTCCACCTAAATCAACTCCAAAGTTGGCTTTTCTGTATCCAGATACCCAGATATAACGCCCCAAGGAATTGCTCTCTTTTGTTATTTGAGGTTTGCAATGGTGTCGTGATATGCTGTTGATTATAGTCAAAAGTCTGATCATCTTTCGAATAAGTCAGTTCACTTCCATAAGAAAGATTGAATTTGCCGATAGAAGTATGAAAATCCAACATCGTCGAATTCATCAGATAATGCATTTTACTCTGTGTGTTGATTGAAACTTTATCAACGGTCTCCTGATAATCAAAATCATTCGTTTTATATCCCCTTAAGAATTCATTTGTGGCAACAAGATCAGTTTTTGCTACCTTAACGGTATAATACATATCCGCCAGCACCTGGAAAGGTTTATCACCCGACCATGCAGATGCCGGGGTACTCCGGACAATAGTATTGTTAACTTCATGTACAAGACCTGACATATTGATGCTATTATCTATTTTATAATACAGCAAATTCGTATTCAAACCAACATTAGAAGAATCATTAATATGATAATTTCCACCAACGCTGGAAGAGATCACATTTCCATGATTCAAAATCACAGATCTATTGACAGTCTGGGATGTCGGAGTACTCGTCAACAGTGTTTTATCTTCCCATCTGTTCCGACTTGCCAGTCTACTGTAAGCCAATGAACCATTCAGATCCCAATCGCCGGATCTGTAATAGAATGAGCCGCTGGCAGATCCGGTCGTCTTTCTACCTTGAGCCATCCTAAAACTAACCGTACTGCCTATCCCAGCATCTTTCTGTTTGACTGTATAGATTTTGACAATAGCCTTGACATCTGACTTGTATTTTGGCCCAGGATTTGTAATCAACTCAATGTTTTTAATCTGTTTAGAATTCAGGCCATCCAACTGGTAGTTATTGTAAACTCTCTGACCATTAAGATAAACGATAGCATCTCCTCTTCCAAAAACTACAAAATTTCCATTACTCACAGACAAAAAAGGAATTTTATTCGCCAAATCTTCCAAAGATCCACTCTCCGACAATAATGTACCAGCAACATCCGCTATAAGAATATCTCCCTGAATATGAAAAGGATGCCGATACCCCTTGACAACAACTTCAGAAAGGAGAGAACTATCTGGATACATGATAAAAAATGCGTTCTTCCTGACAGTCGGCAATGAGATTATCCTGGTTTTATAACCCAGACAACTTATTTTCAATTTGAGATTCTTACTGTCCTTCACCCCTATTGAGAACATACCGAGAGAATCTGTAATTGCGATACTTACAGTTTTCTCTATACTGTCAGAGAGAGCCACATCAGCCCATTGAACCGGTTGATGATTCGGATCAACGACCTTTCCTGTAATCGTTCCTTGCGAGAAAGCCCTGACACAGGTCAACAATGTCATTATCATACAAATGAAATATGGCAGTTTCCTCATATTCATTTCTCAAATTTCATAGTATAGGAACTATCATCGGTATCTCATTCACCAGATTCCATTTCTGATCAATGCAACCGGAAACTGATGGGAAGGCTATACTTCACTCTCACGGCCTTACCATGTTCATAACCAGGCTGCCAGCGTGGTAGCAAGTTAACCACACGCAAAGCTTCTGCATCAAAAGCCTTGTTAACCGGACGAACTACCTTGACATGAGAAACAGAGCCATCCTCCTCTACAACGAACTGCACCAACACTTCCCCCTGCAATCCAGCTTTCTGACAAGCCTTCGGATACTTTACATTCTTGCACAGAAAAGCCATCATGGAATTGATACCTCCGGGATAGACCGGCATCCGATCACAGTAATCATAAATTTTAGTCGGTTCTTTCGAAGACATCACCTGATGATGTGTTTCCTGAAGGTTGAGGTTCAACTCAGAATCTTTACCTGTCCTGGCTATGGATTCAATATTACTGACTGCCAGCATTGCCACTATCAATGGAATAAAAAGTAAATACTTTGCCTTTCCCCTTCCATTTGTACGATGCTTATTCATCATCTTAATACGGTTTTTGAGTTGTAATACATTAAATTGATTCGTCAGATTATCTTTCGTCGGGTGATAAGCAAGACCGAGCAGATGGTACTGATAGGACTTGCGAGTTGTCCCTTTGTCCAGTACAGACTCATCGGCAAGATACTCCAGATTGAGACGTATTTCCCTCTTCATCAGCCAACTAAAAGGATTGAACCAGCAGAAGATACAGAACATCTCGGAAAGGAGAATGTCTACAGAGTGCCATTGACGTGCATGAGTCTGTTCATGAACCATAATCTCATGGAGTTGTTCAGATGTCTGGGCATCAGGATTGACAAATATCCATTGCATGAAAGAAAAAGGGCTCTCTCCTTCCGGCAGGATATGTATGAGAGTACCTTCCATTTTCTGTGAAGGAGTACGGCGAACCAAAGAGAATATGCTGACAAGTTGCCAGAGAAATCGAATGGTAAGTATTGCTACGCCAGACAAATAGACGCCACAGACAATATCCTTCCATGTCAATGCAGCGGAAGAAGCGTACACCGGAATAACAGGAGTTATGAAACTGGCATAAGTACCAGCTATGCTCTCGGCAGTCGTATTTCCCTGGAGCAAACCAGTCAGGTCAAGAAAGGGAACAAAAATGCTCACCGCAATCAGGGCAAGTAATATAAAGCGCCGATAATTGAAAAAAGTATCCTGCTTCATCATCAACCGATAAAAGCCATAAAGTAATATCAGCATTACATTGGTTTTCAGAATATAAATAGCCATCATCCAATCTTTAAAAAGTTATTTCTTATCTTCACCATCCTCTATCTCATGGATGATGTCCTGCAAGTCCTGTTGTGTCAACTGTTCATCTTTAGCAAAGAAACTGACCATATCCTTGAAGGAATTACGAAAATAGTCATGGACAAAACCTTTCATGAATCTCTTTTTGTAATCATTCTCCGTAATAGCCGGCTGATAGATATAGGCTTTACCTTGTTTGCTCTGAACGACAAAGTTTTTGTCCTTCAGGTTACTGACAATTGAAGCGACTGTCGTATAAGGAGGTTGTGGTTCCGGTAATTGGTCTACAATCTCCTTCACGCCACAGGAGCCTAAACTCCAAATGACTTTCATCACCTCTTCTTCTTGTTTTGTCAACTTTTTCATAGTCAATCATTTATAATTGCAAATCTACGAAACTTTCGTAACAAGAAGAGTAAATAAAGAGTTAAAAGATTTAAATCAAACTGTATTTTAACATTTTACGAACTATTCGTAGATAAATGGAAATTATCTCATACAACCATCTCACTATATGTAGCCATCAAACATAAACGACATAAAACCTTACAAGTTCCAGTAAAGTCGGACAAGTGGTTAAAAATGTTATGTAAGAAGTCTCTATCACGTGCCAGAAATGACTACTAATTGAGAGCAATAGTTATAAAAACAATTCCAATAACCTTTATATTATTTATGATAATTTTCATTGATAAATTTGCCATTTCAGAAAAAAATCATTTATTTTGCAGTTAAGTAACTAAAATCTATAAACAATTATGGGTAAAAAATCTTATAAGTCAGTGCAAAGTTCTGTTTCCACATTAATGAAGGAACTCCCCAATTTTCGTAGTGGCCTGTTTTCATTAGTAAATGCTAAAGGTCACATAAGGTTTAACGATTATATGCAAGGAAATGATGCCGATGATTTGTCTAAGGATTGGAAAGCAATTGGTAAAGACTTTGAGATTTCTATGAGAGAAATAAATCATTTTATTAATGAAAAAGGAAGATAAAACCTCAAAAGGAGAAATTCATCCGCAAAATGATGAAAACTCTCAAATTCAGACTGAGGCTAATAAACAAATTCTCAATAATACCTCTACAGGGCAACAAGACAAAATCAGAAAAACCATAATCAGAGCAGAACAATACAGTGGCCCTTTACCTTCTCCTAAAGATCTTAAAGCATATCAGGATATACTACCCGATGCACCCGAGCGCATCTTAACGATGGCAGAAAAGCAACAGAACCATCGAATTGAATTAGAAAATCAAATTGTAAAATCTGGAATAAGAGAAAGTAAACAGGGGCAATGGACTGGAACAATATTAGCTTTTGCTTTTCTTTTTGCTGTCTATTTAGGAATAAAAAGTCATGATTGGCTTGCAGGAATTATTATAGGAATTTTAGCATCCGTATTAGTAATCATGGTCTTACACAAAGAACCAAAAAATAAAGATGATCAACCATCAAAAGAAAATATTTCTTAAACTACCGTACTTCATGTTCAGGATACGGTAGTTTATTGTTATATAAGTTTTACTTATAAGATCCCTGTCTGGGTATCAGAATTCTTAAGTTTCTTCTGAATATCACGGTATTTACGTCCCCTATTCAACCTCCATGAGAATCCGATAGTCAGCCCATTACCATAATCAGAGCCATACATCACCATCTTCTTCCGGATATTCTTATTTACCAATTCAGCATAGTTAAGTTTCGGATTGTTCTCAAACGGATGCTGCCAATACAGAGAGATGTCACAATTGCCCAGATGATAACTGCACGTAAGATAGGTGGCAGATCCCTGGTGATCCCATGTTTCACCTTCCATAAACTTCCAACCATTGTCTCCATTAACCGTTATTGTCCATTTTCCGAGATAGGCCTGAAGACTTCCACCATAGCTATAAGCTGTGAGATAGTGGCTATAGTTGTCACCACGATTGAAGAAACGGCAGATACCGCCATTGACAGAAACGGATAACTTTTCGGGCAAAATATCATAGGTAGAACTGTTCCGAAGATAAAGCATATCAATACTATGTTGGTTCTTCTGAGTATAATAAAACTGATTATCTGCCGTACGGGTATAACTGGCCATATTACAATTTGTGTTTACCAGGTATTCCAGATCTATTTGTGAAGTAAGACGAGGGAGGGTACAGGCAAGCCTTACCTGATGTCTGATTACACGATTAGGTTCTATATTCGGATTGCCCACGGTCCATTCCATTGAGTTCTGACGAATCTTCGTATCACTGATCATAGCAACCTGAGAGATATGCTGGTAGACTTCAAAACCATATCTCAAACTTAACGGTTTTAAGATAGAGTAAGTCAAAGTGGCTTTCGGTCGGAACATCCAGAAATGATAATGGTATGTTCCCTGAGAATAACGTGCATCGCTCGCTCCTAGACCTGCAACATAACTGAGATTTTTAATATGTCCCTTCAGTTCTCCAAACAGATAGAGATTACTGTTATGCATGTAGTTCGCAGATTCCACATCACCGCTATAGATATTTCGTGTATATTTGACCAGATGCTGTAAGCCAAAAGAAACCGAGAAAGGTTTTAGTCGGTTTTCATAAATGGCTTCTGACATCAGCGACCATGTATGACCTCCAACATGATATTCATAATCAGACCCTTCATTATTAAAATCATGCTTACGGGTAGAAATGGAGGTCCCTGTAACATTGGCCGTTATAGACTGATGCTTAGCCAACTGATGATAGAAATAAAGATCGAGAACAGGAGAAAAGCTCCGATTCCTGTCCATCACCATAGCCTCATAATTCTGTGTACCATCAATGATCTGACGATCATTAAAACTACCTGGATTATGGGT
>CAVYLQ010000004.1:0-111331 GCA_963769405.1 uncultured Prevotellaceae bacterium
GGCCTGACTGAGTGCTGCTATAGTATTGACAGCCACCAGGGAGTCCGAGAGAACCCATCCGATGATCTCATGGGTGAAGGCATCGGTTATCAAATGCAGATAGCACACTCCCTCATCTGTGTCAATATAGGTAATGTCTGCCACCCAGAGCTGATTGGGCTTGCTTACCTTCATGTCCTTTATGAGGTTCTTGTATTTGTGGTAATTATGGTTAGAGTCAGTCGTATGACGGCAACGCTCCGGCTTGAGCATCAGGCGATGGTCTTTCATCAACGTATAAAAACGGTCTCTGCCCATCATCTTCTCCGGATATACGTCCTTCAGCATTATAAACAACTTGTATGCGCCTATGCCCGGCGCATGTCCCCGGATTTCCCTGACCATCCGAACTATGGACGTTTCCTGGAGATCACGCTCCTTCATCTTTTCCTTGCTGACTGAGTAATAGCCTACACGTGTCTTGCCAAACAGTCCGCTCAGAGACCCGATTGATTCCTTCGGGTGACTGGCGTGCAGGCTGTTCACTGCTTGGCGCCATCTTTTTTTAACAGATCAATTCCAAATTCTTCCTTGCCCATTCTCAACAGTTCTATCAGGCCCTCATTACGAAGTTCGGAATACGTAAGAGCCTTGCGCAGATTGACTATCTCACTTTCCAACTCTTCTTCTCTTGTCTTATTGGCCTTTGACGCTGCTGATTCTTCCTTCTTTGAACGCATTGACTTTATCTTGTTGATGACTTCTTCTGACAAAGATAGGCTTTTTGTGTCAAGTGGAAATTCTTTCTCCCATAAATGTAATGTTTGGGGGCAGATTATGCCATATTTCTTCGCAGTAAAGTTATATGACAAATTGTTCTCATACATGTCTCGCAAAACTGACAATTTGAATCTGGACTCATAACGACGGAATTCTTTCTTCTTCATTTTTATTACACTATTTAATTGTTAAAACAGTGTAAACCTTTTCTGTACTAAGTCATTGCACTGACTATGATACAACAATAAAGGAGTACTTCTTTTTGAAATACTCCTTTATTCATATATTGATCAACACAACTTACCAAAGTTGTAAACGATCCTTTTCTGGGATATACATTTTATCACCATTCTTTATATTCCATGCTTTATAGAAAGCATCAATATGTGGAAGAGCACCATTCACACGCCATCTTCCTAAAGAATGTGGATCCTGTTTGACACGATTACGAATCTCCTTGCTCGTAATGTTATCAGCCCATACACCTGCAAAAGCCAGGAAGAAACGCTGATCAGGAGTAAAACCGTCCTTAGTCTTCAAAGGGTGATGAGCTGTAGCCTGTTTGTAAGCATTGAAGGAAACCTGAAGACCTCCATGATCAGCGAGGTTCTCACCCAATGTTAGTTCACCATTCTCATGAAGTCCGGGTAATACCACAATGTTATTAAAATAGTTTGCATAAAGTTGGGCACGCTTTTTAAAGTTCTTGGCATCACTATCCGTCCACCAGTTTTTCATATTACCGTTAACATCATACTGACGTCCCTGGTCATCAAATCCATGAGTCATCTCATGTCCGATAACAACACCGATTCCTCCATAGTTGAAAGCAGCATCAGCCTTAGGATCAAAATAAGGATACTGCAGAATACCAGCAGGGAAACAGATCTCATTAGTTGTAGGATTATAGTAAGCATTTACCGTCTGAGGAGTCATCAGCCATTCATCACGATCAACAGGTTTGCCGGCTTTCTTTTCGATTTCCTGATTCTGGTGGAAACGGCGACAAGCCAGCACATTATCATAATATGAACGTGAAGGATCAATACTCAGTTTAGAATAATCTTTCCACTTGTTAGGATAACCGATTTTGATCAGGAATTTATCAAGTTTCTGATGAGCAGCAACCTTAGTCGTATCGCTCATCCACGTCTGAGCATCAATTCGTTGTCCAAGACTTACTTGAAGATTGTGGACGAGCTCCTCCATATATTTCTTAGAAGATTCAGGGAAATAGCGTTTGACATAGATTTTGCCAAGTACCTCTCCCATCTGGTCCTGCACCTGATTAGTAGCCCGTTTCCACAACGGCTCGTCTTCTTTACGGCCTCTCATTGTCTTGCCAAAGAAGTCAAACTGTGCTTCACGAATAGCATCAGTAAGATAGTTAGCCGAATTTTCGATGACACTCCACTCCATCAAAGCCTTGATATCCTCGGGTGTCTGCAGCGTTATCAGTTTATCAAGACCTGACATAAATTCCTGTTGCCCTACTACAACGGTCTGGATATACTCCGGTTTAATACCTTCAGCACTTGTGATTTCTTCCAAAGGAATATTGGGGAAATCAGCAACAAACTGCTGCAGGGTCATTTTATGATAATTGGATTGGGGGTCACGCAGTTCTGTCATGCTCTTCGAAATCAATGCTATCAGAGTTTCCTGGCGAAATACAGCATCACGACGTTGCGCAGCCTGATCGGGAGTAAATCCGTACAACTTAAACATTTTGTCTATAAATTGCTTATAGGCATTACGGATAGACACCGTTGCAGAATCATTATTGATATAATAGTCTTTCTGTCCCAAAGTCAGTCCATCTTGTCCAATATTCAGGATATTCATGTCTGCATTCTTCTGATCGGCATCGAAGACATCATAGAACTGCATACCTAATTCTTGTGAAGCATATTTGAGTTGAAGTTTCCGAAGTTCCTCAACCGTCTTTGCAGACTCTATCTCCTTAAGAACAGGCTCTACTGGTGCTAGCCCCTCCTGATTGCGACGATTCACATCAAGAGCCAGTCTATAAAAGTCAGCTAACTTCTGCTCAGTGCTTCCTTTCGGATAATGTTTCTTTTCAAGTCCTGACAGAATCGTATTGATACGTTTGTTATTATTGTCCTGCAACTGATCAAAAGTACCAAATCGACTACGCGATGGTGGCAGAGGATTCAACTTTTGCCATCCACCATTAGCAAATTCATAAAAATCATCTTGAGGACGAACAGACTTATCAAGATTCTTTTCATTAAGTCCCGTCCGATTTTGAGCCATGCCCATCATAGGAGTAACAGCCATCATCATCAACGGAAGAATTCTTCTCATGTTCATATTCATTTATAATTTAAAAATCATTCTTTCCTTAAAAGCATCTATCCTCGCAAATCTTCCAACTTCTGAGAAAGTATCATCCAATTATCATTCTCGTGATCCAAGGCTTCTTTAATAGAAGTATACTCAGAAACTAATTTCATGTTTGATGCATTTTTGGCATCCATTAACAGAGAATCAAGTTCCTTGATACGCTTTTCCATAGAGGATATTTTATCTTCACTCTTCTTTACAGCACGTTCAGCCTTACCCACTTTCTTCTGTTGCTCTTTATGCTCCGAATAATTCTGTTTATTAGAATTCTGCTCTTTCACATCATCAACGCCGGCAACAGACTGCTGCTGTTCTGGTTCTTGCCGGTCAGTTGCAGAAGTATTTAAGGCATCATCAATAACATGCTGAGAAAATTCGCCATCAGCATTACACTCTGCACCTTTCTCTTGCAACCAATCATAGATGCCACCGAGATGCTCTTTCACTTTAGCGTCACCAAATTCATAGACTTTCGATACCAGCCCATCAAGAAATTCACGATCATGACTCACTATCACCGCTGTACCGTCAAAAGCCTTGATAGCCTCTTTCAATACATCTTTCGAAGGCATATCCAAATGATTGGTAGGCTCATCAAGTATCAAAAGATTCACAGGTTCCAGTAGGAGTTTGATCATTGCCAGACGGCTCCGTTCTCCACCGCTAAGCACCTTCACTTTCTTTTCGCTGATCTCGCCACCAAACATGAAAGCTCCAAGCAGATTATTGATCTTTAGCCGCATATCTCCGGTAGCTACCTGATCAATGGTATCATAAATGGAAATATTCTCATCAAGCAACTGAGCCTGATTTTGAGCAAAATATCCGATATGGACATTATGTCCGATCTTGAGTTTTCCTTTAAAAGGAATCTCTCCCAAAATACATTTTACCAAAGTAGATTTACCTTCTCCGTTTTTTCCGACAAAGGCTACCTTCTCTCCCCTCTTTACAGTAAAAGAAACATGATCGAATATCAAATGATCACCATAAGTTTTACTCACATTTTCACAGATAATGGGATGGTCACCGCTTCTGAGACATGGAGGAAATTTCAGATGCATGACAGCATTGTCTACATCATCTACTTCTATGGGTTTTATCTTAGCCAACTGTTTAATACGGCTCTGGACTTGAACAGCCTTTGAGGGTTTATAACGGAAACGCTCTATAAAGGCTTTGGTGTCAGCAATTTCTTTTTGCTGATTTTCGTACGCCCTAAGTTGCTGTTCATGACGTTCTTTGTGCAAGACTACATATTCATTATATTTTACTTTATAATCCTCCACATGCCCACAAGTAATCTCAAGCGTCCTGTTTGTAACATTATTGATAAAGGCACGGTCGTGACTGACAAGAAGCACTGCACTTGGTGATTGCTGCAAAAACTTTTCCAGCCAAGTAATACTTTCAATATCCAAATGGTTAGTCGGCTCATCAAGAAGCAACACATCAGGTTTACGAAGAAGAATCTTCGCCAATTCGATACGCATGCGCCAGCCACCCGAAAGTTCCTTAGTCGGACGCTCGAAATCACAACGCTCAAATCCAAGACCGGCAAGCACACGCTCGATGTCAGCTTCGTAATTTTCTCCGCCCATCATCATATAGCGTTCCTGTTCCTGAGTAAAGTTCTCAACAAGAGTAGTATAGCCTTCACTTTCATAATCAGTACGATCGGCCATTTCCTGTTGCATCTTTATCAGTTCTGCCTTTATTCTTGTGTGGTCTGCAAAAGCCTTTCGGGTTTCTTCTTTTACGGAAGTATCATCCTGAAGTTTCATTACTTGGGGAAGATAGCCTATGGTATAGTCTTTTGGAAAAGAAATTGTCCCTGCTGTAGGCTTCTGTAAACCATAAATAATTTTAAGCATGGTAGATTTACCAGCTCCATTCTTACCCACCAAGGCAATACGGTCATGTTCATTAATAACAAAATTAACATCGGAAAACAAAGGCCTGACACCGAATTCAACCTTTAAACCTTCTACAGAAATCATGATCTAATCACTATTATATATATGAAGTACAAAAATACAAAAAACAAAACAGAAACACAAGATAAATTAATTTTTTTCATCAGAAACAAAAAAAATGAGGGCATATCAGTTGATATGCCCTCATTTCTATGAGTAAAATCCAAAAGGATTACTTAATCTTGTCCACAATAGCTTTGAAAGCCTCTGGCTGATTCATCGCTAAGTCAGCGAGAACCTTTCTGTTGATTTCAATACCTGCTTTGTGCAGAGCACCCATCAACTGGCTATAACTCATATTTTCCTGGCGAGCAGCAGCATTGATACGCTGAATCCACAGGGCACGAAAGGTACGTTTCTTATTTTTACGATCTCTGTAAGCATAAGTAAGACCTTTTTCAAAAGAGTTCTTAGCAACAGTCCAGACATTCTTTCTTGCTCCATATTGACCTTTTGTAAGCTTCAGGATTTTTGCTCTTCTTGCTCTAGAAGCTACGTGATTTACTGATCTTGGCATAATTTTCTTTCTTTAAAAGTTAGACTAAAAAATTAAATTAACGCAGGCAAAGCAAATCACGTACCTGCTTACGATTGGTCTGATCTACCAAGACCTGACCATCCAGATTCCTCTTCTGCTTCTTAGTCTTCTTTGTAAGAATGTGACTGTGATAAGCGTGATGCCGCTTAATCTTTCCTGTACCGGTGAAAGTAAATCTTTTCTTTGCACCGGAATTTGTCTTTGCTTTTGGCATTTTTTGTTTATTATTTAATGATTTTAAAAATCAATCAGGGTGGTAATGTATATACCAAGACGTTACACACACCTGAAATGTTATTTGCTTTCTTCTTCCTGAAGTTTCTTCAAGGCATCATTTCCGCCTTTGACATTAGCAAACAAGCCCTTCATGCTGCTCTCAGGAGTTTCCTCTTTCTTTTCAGCACTTGTAACAGCCTTCATTGCAGCTTCAGCATTTTCCTTGTCACGTTTTTGCTGACTCTTTTTAATAATCCCTACTTTTTTGGGAGCCAGATAAAGAAACATTTTCTTTCCTTCGAGTTTCGGCATCTGCTGTACTTTTCCATAATCCTCCAGATCATTAGCAAAACGAAGCAGAAGCACTTCACCCTGTTCTTTAAACAGGATGCTACGACCTCTGAAGAACACATAGGCACGCACCCGATTACCCTCATCCAAAAATTCCTTGGCATGCTTCAACTTAAACTGATAATCATGTTCATCGGTCTGAGGTCCGAAACGGATTTCCTTGATTTCAACCTTTATCTGCTTTGTCTTCATCTCTCTCAGACGCTTTTTTTGCTGATAAAGGAATTTCTGATAGTCGATAAGGCGGCACACTGGTGGTTGAGCATTTGGAGATATCTCCACGAGGTCTATACCTTGTTCACGAGCCATATTTACAGCTTGGCGTGTAGACAGAACTTGAGAGCCGCCTTCGCCTACCAGGCGGATTTCGTGTACGCGTATTTGTTCATTAATGCGATAACGAAATTTTATTGTGTCATTCTTCATTCAACTATTTTAAGTTTTCTTTTATAGAATTGTTTGCAAAGGTATAAAAAAGTAAGGAGCTTACAAAATTTTTTGTTTATTTTTTATAGACTGATGCTTCATTTATCCTGAAGTCCAAACTTTTATGCTCATTTCGGAAGATATGAAGATCTGAAAAAGAGCAAGATAAGTAGAACTAAAATAACCGATAAGTACACCATTATCAAAAGTGTTCGGTTATCATTGATCATTTGAAGAGCAGAAAAACCTAAAGAGCAAGCCTCTCTATTCCAATTCGGAAAGAGAGACTTGTCAATCTTTATCTTATAAATAAGATAACATATCGTAAATTCTATCAGTTCTTGGGTTCACAATGGATAGCAGGGGCAAGTTCTTTAGCACATTCATCATTGATGAATTGAGTAAACTCTTCCTTAGTCATCATAAACTGTTCGCCGCCACCTTGTTTACGAATAGACAATTTACCACCATTCGCTTCTTTCTCACCAATAATGACCATAAGAGGGATACGCTTCACCTCATTATCACGAATCTTACGCCCTATCTTTTCATTACGATCATCAATGACAGAACGAACCCCCTGAGCATCAAAATATTTACGAAGCTGGCCGGCAAATTCATTATATTTCTCAGAAATAGGCAGAACAGATACCTGATCTGGAGTCAACCACAATGGAAAATGACCAGCGGTATGTTCGATGAGTACGCCTACGAAACGTTCGATAGAACCGAACGGAGCCCGATGGAGCATAACAGGACACTTCTTCTGATTATCCTCATCCGTATATTCAAGTTTGAAACGTGCAGGTAGATTATAGTCCACCTGAATAGTTCCCAATTGCCAACGGCGGCCCAAGGCATCCTTCACCATGAAATCAAGTTTAGGGCCATAGAAAGCTGCTTCTCCGTAAGCGACATGCGCCTTTAATCCTTTTTCTTTTACTGCCTCAACAATAGCCTGTTCACTCTCTTCCCAGACCTCGTCAGAACCAATGTATTTCGTATGATTCTTTGGATCACGCAAGGAAATCTGAGCTTCGTAATCATTGAGTCCGAAAATTTTGAATACCGTCAGAATGATATCCATCACACGAAGGAATTCATTCTTGACCTGACTAGGCTTCAAGAATATATGTGCATCATCCTGGGTGAAACAACGAACACGAGTCAACCCATGCAGTTCTCCACTCTTCTCATAACGATAGACTGTACCAAACTCTGCAATTCGAAGAGGAAGGTCCTTGTAAGAACGTGGTTTCCAGGCAAACACTTCACAGTGATGAGGACAGTTCATTGGTTTCAGCATATACTCTTCACCTTCTTCCGGAGTATGAATAGGCTGAAAACTATCTTTACCATAATGTGCATAGTGCCCAGAGGTTACATACAAGTTCTTAGAACCGATATTCGGAGTAATCACTTCTTGATAACCAAATTTCTTCTGAATATTACGGAGCATGTCCTGTAGGCGAAGACGCAATTCAGTTCCTTTCGGAAGCCACATTGGCAACCCCTTACCTACGCGGTCTGAGAAGAAAAAGAGTTCCATTTCCTTTCCTATCTTACGATGATCACGCTTCTTAGCTTCCTCCAGCATCACCAGATAATCGTCCAGCATCTTCTTTTTCGGAAAAGTGATGCCATAAATACGAGTCATCTGTTCACGCTTAGCATCTCCACGCCAAAAAGCACCGGCAACACTGGTAATTTTAACAGACTTGATCGTACCCGTTGATACGAGGTGCGGTCCTTTGCATAGATCCGTAAAATTTCCTTGTGTATAAAGTGTGATCGTACCATCTTTCAAATCCTGGTCAATGTGTTCTACTTTGTATTTCTGGCCATGGTCTTTAAAGAATTTCAAGGCCTCGGACTTAGAAATATCTTTGCGTACAAGTGGCTCATCTTTCTTAGCCAGATCTTTCATCTTAGCCTCAATCTTCGGAAAATCGTTTTCCGAAATTGAAATTCCTTTGGGAGGCATCACATCATAAAAGAAACCATTCTCCACAGCCGGTCCGAAACCAAACTGAATACCAGGATAAAGTTCCTGTAAAGCTTCAGCCAACAAATGGGCAGATGTGTGCCAAAACGTACGTTTCCCCTCATCATCGTCAAACTTATAAAGAACGACATGAGCATCAGACAGAATTGGACGATTCAACTCTACGGTTTCACCATTTACACCGCAACAAACAACGCTGCGAGCGAGAGCCGGTGAAATACTCTCGGCGATTTGATAACCCGTGACGCCCTGTTCAAATTCATGTACAGAACTATCGGGTAAAGTAATTTTTACCATAACAAATAGTATTTTTATTTAACTTGCTGCAAAAGTAATACTTCTTTTTGAAAATAATGCGTATAAAACGTTATTTCTTAGTCTCATATCTCTTTATAACAGGATATGCATCATAAAGACCTAATTCCCCAGCTTTACTAAGATCATTTATTCCAGCCGTATTGTTATCACTGAAAATGCGTGCCAGGCCTCTATTGTACCAAGCTTCGGCTAAACGAGGGTCAATTTGGATCGCACGTGTATAATCATCTATTGCCTGGCTATATTCCTTATGATCTGCATGGAAATTACCACGGTTATAATACAAATATGCATTCTTCGGACTCAACCTGATCGCATCATCAAAATCTGCACGTATTCTGTTCAATGAAAGAGCTACATCATTTCCCTGATTTTGGTTGACCGCATTCAAACGAGATTGACAAACTGCACGCTGCCAATAGACCAACGCATTCTGATCATCAATCTGAATATAAGCAGTAAGATCATTGTCAGCCTCATCAAAGTCCTGAAGAACGGAATAAGCCACTGCGCGTTCAAATAACAAACTCTTCATTTTCTGAACATCCTTCGTTTCTGAAATCTGTTTCGAGAGTTGATCAACATAATTGAAAAAAGCCAGTGACTTTTCGTCAGTAAGTTGCCCTTTACTACAATTTAAATAGATTGGATATTTGGGATTGACTTTATGATTAAATTTCTCTATATTCTCGTCAAAAGCCTGATAAGTATTAATTCCATTATTATACTCTACAAGAGATATTACATACATTGGCAAGAAATTGTCCGTAACGGTACGATCCTGAACTTTACCACGATAGACACTCTTGTATTTGTAGTCATCCGTATGCACAGCTACTTGTTCATCAGGTACAACAATTCGATTAAACTTATTGATATCAAATTCAGAACGCTTACGAACCAATTTGCGTGTTTTCATACTCCATCGAGGCTGAACGCCAATTGCTTTATTCATCTGCGCCTTAAAGATACGGAATTCATCTAACTCAGCCTTACCAGCCATACCAATTTTTCGGTAACAACGGGCACGATAAGCCAAACCTGTCCAGAAATTCGGAAATTGACTAATAACAGTAGTATAATCATAGATAGCCTCTCGAATATGTCCTGTTTTCTCAAGTAAAATACCACGATTAAAAAGAGCAAGAGGATTCTTTGGTTCCATCTTGACGACAAAGTCAAAATCGGTAATAGCCCGGTTATTATCACCCAGATTCACACGCAACAACCCCCGATTATAATGTGCAAGAAAGTTGTTCGGATCATACTCAATAGCAAGATCATAATCATTCAAAGCCCCCCGAAGATTATTATAGTTTAACCGTGCAAGGGCACGATTCAAATAATCGTCTACAGCTTTCGGTTCAAAATGGATCGCTTTAGTAAGAAAATTATCAGCATCTTTCCATTGATGCCGGTTCATACTGATCAGGCCACGTGTACGCCACGCCCCTACGTTATAAGGGTCATAGGTTAAACTCTTGTCGAGCATCTTTGCAGCCTCAGTGGTATCTTTCTGAATAAGACAAACTTCTGCTTTCAGAGAAAAGGCATTAGCGAAATCTTTCCATTTTGAGATAATCGTGTCAAGTTCGTTTTGAGCTCCAGCATAATCCTTCTCTTGAAAATGGCAAAGTGCTCTGTTAAACCAATAATTCTGATTTCTCGGATCAATGTGAATAGCCTGATTATAATCACTGATAGCTTCCTTGAACTTGTTTTGTCTGATCCGGCAAATTGCCCTGAGATCATACATTTCATTATAGTAAGGATTCAGGTTGATGGCCTGTCCCACATCCTTCTCTGCTCCGACAAAATCATCTAGATTATATTTTGCGACAGAGCGAAGATACCAAGGTTCATAAAGATAAGGCTTAGAGTTGATAGCCAAATTGAAATACTGGATAGAAAGCACATAGTCTTCATAATACAAAGCACTACGCCCAGCAGACATAAGTCGATCCACCCTAAACTGCGCGTGAACCGACAGTACTCCTAAAAACATAATCAGGAAAACACAGACCTTCTTCACAAATAATAAAATTTAGGATTTATAATTGGAATCTTATCTACTTCATTGAAAATATGAATAACAGAACTACCATCCACACCAGCCAGAATTCTCTTCTATTCTATCGAATTCCTTTGACTTTCATTCTTTTCTTTATCAATCATTATTAGAAACAACTATCTATTTCCGATATACCCGGGTACGATACGAACAACGGAACTTCCCTTTCAAGATATTTTTCAATCTCCCCCCTATCAAATTCTTACGAAGTGAATTAAGTTTGTCAACAAACAAAACACCTTCAAGATGATCAAATTCATGCTGCATGACACATGCCAGATAGCCACTTACCCATTCATCATGTTTTTGAAAGTTTTCATCCAGATAACTCACATGGACCCTTTTAGGACGACTTACGGATTCACTGATACCGGGTATAGACAAACAGCCTTCCTCCATCGATGCCTCTCCCGCCTTCTCATCATAGCCTAAAATATGAGCATTTATATAAGCCTTGCGGAAATCTTTATACTCCGGCAGATCATCGCTCAGCACATTCAGGTCAATGACGACAACTCGGATACTTTTCCCGATCTGGGGAGCAGCTAACCCCACGCCATTACTTGAAGTCAGAGTTTCAAACATGTTTGGAATCAATTCTGTAAGACCTTCATAATCCGGGGTTATATCTTTGGCCACTTTTCTCAATACAGGTTGGCCATATACATAAATGGGTAAAATCATTTTTTAAATTGAAGATTGAAATTTTCTGATAATCGTCTGGACTGCATCCAGCATTCCAATATGATGGTAGCTGAAATCTTATCAACCAGACCTTTATTTTCCCGGCGTTTTTTCTTTCTCACACCGCAATCAAGTATAGCACGATGAGCCATTACTGAGGTATAAATCTCACTATAATATTCGATCGGAATATCCGGACAGGCCTTCTTCCAACGATTAACGAAGGCTTGTACACGTGCTAGATTCTCACTGGGTTGTCCATTTGGCTGCATCGGTTTCCCAATAATAATGCGTTCTACTTCTTCTTTCTTCACATAATCCATCAGGAAATCAAACAACGATGCAGTCGCAACTGTAGTCAATCCGTTCGCTATAATCTGCAATGGATCCGTTACAGCCACTCCTGTCCTCTTTTTGCCATAATCAACAGACAAAACCCTCATTATATTTAATTACTTAAAAGCAAACCTATTCTGATTTGTTAGTTATAGACATGACACTCTAAGGAAACAATTTCGCCAATTGCTCCCTGTGCACTCTACATTTTCTTCAACAAACTGTCCTTTATTCTTTATACAGCAACCATGCATCAGGATAGTTATCGGCACGGAACTGATTACGGCTCTGTACTGCAGAGAGTTTATTGTCAAAGGTTGAAGCAATTACCCGATACATATTACGACTAGAATTATAGGCAATTTGAGCTTGATAACCAGCATTTTTCAATGTATTCTGAAGTCCTTCTGCATTTGCTTTCAAAGAAAAAGAACCTACTACAACACTGAAGGTTTTTAACCCTTGACCACTGATCACGGTAACATTCTCCTTACGAACCGCAGCATTATCTGCATTATCCAGGACTGTTGTCTGGTCAGCAGATTTAGTTTGTAATGGGGTGACCACTGGAGTACTGTCCGACTGAATCGGTTGATTTGCAGACTGTTCCGTTTCTTGTGCTTTCGCTTTTTCGTATGCTTTCTTATAAGCACTTTCACTGGATTTGCAACTTGTCAGCGCCATAGCTGCACAAAGCCCGGCACATAATACCATATACTTCTTCATGATCTTTATAAAAATAAAGTTATTAATTCAATGTGCGAAATTACAAAATTCTGTTCAGATATTTCGTATATTTCCGAATAAAGTTTGTTAAATCAAGTTTTTACAACATAATTAACGAAAAATTAAGATTATAATATTTGGATACTCCACTTCTTTTACTTATCTTTGCCATAACAACAGAACAATGAACATTAAAGATTACAGAAATGAAAGCATTAGGTTACATTGGAGCATTTCTAGGCGGTACAATCGCCGGTGCAGCTTTAGGTCTCATATTTGCTCCCGAGACAGGTAAAGACACTCGCACCAAGATTTCTGATACAGTTGATGGTTTTTGCAAAAAGCATGATATCAAACTGAGCAGGAAAGACAAGGACGACCTCGTGGATGATATCCAGGACGCCGCCCCAGAAGAAGTATAAGGTATGATGTTCAGTAACGATAAAAATATCGAGACCATAGGACAACTTATCGAGGTCTTAAAGCATGATATCGGACTTCGTGCAGAATACACGAAGCTCGATGTTATTGGTAAAGTTGCCAGATTACTCACCTCAATGGGAATGATGATGCTGATTGGCGGAGGAATCATTCTCATCCTTTTCAGTTTGTCCTTAGCTGCTGGTTATGCCTTAGCATCATGGTTGGGAAACATGCCGATCGCATTTTGTATCGTTGCAGGAATTGATTTCCTTCTCCTACTATTGGTCATCGCCTTTCGTCACGAATGGATAGAGCGCCCGTTAGTTCACTTTTTAGCCAATCTTCTATTACAAGATTAAAGTAAATGCATAAAACTTGTACTTATGAATAATTCAAATATCACTTACAAGTCTTTGGCTGACATCCGCTTACGGAAAGAAATGTTAAAGAATGACATTCTCAAAGATGACCACAGAGTCCAATCTTTATGGAATAATTTGTTTCATAAATCTGAAACATTTAAAAAAGATGATACTCCTTCCCAACGTCTCCACGGGCTCATGAATATGAGTGCAGGTGCAATAGACGGAATCATACTTGGATGGAAACTTTATCGAAAATTCAAAAGAAAATAAGGATTTTCGATAAAATTTTTCATTTATTCCCCCCCAAAAAAGTAAATATCCAGATTCTACACATCCAATACTAATCCATCATAACCTAATTGTACCCCTGGGGGTAAACGACGATCAGCAATTGCATGAAGTCCAATCTTATGTGTAAGGTGAGTAAGGTATGTACGACGTGCCTTCATCCTACGGGAAGCGTCAATCGCATCAGCTACCAATTGATGGCTATGATGAGGTTTTTCCCAACGTAAAGCATTGATAACCAAGGTATCCACATTCTGGAGATAATCATATTCTTCATCATCCATCCGCTTCATATCTGTAATATAAACGAAAGGACCGAAACGGAACCCGACAATCGGCATATTGTCATGCATGACACGAATGGGTAAAATATCAATATCCCCAACCCTGAATGCTTCATGAGGCTTGATCGTATGTATCCGCAAGACCGGTGCACCAGGATATAATTTAGAAGGGGTAGAAGGAAAGCAATAAGGCATAGTATGATGTAAATGCTCATCAACGAATTTCTCACAATAAACATCCAAGCCATCAAAGTGATGACTGAAAGGACGCAAATCATCTAATCCACCAATATGGTCATAATGAATATGCGTAATCAGTAAAGCGTCTATTTTTTTAAAAGGGACCTTCAACAGTTGCTCCCGTATATCCGGTCCCGCATCGATGAGAATCCTCGTCGATTCTGTCTCTACAAGTGCAGCACTACGCAAACGATGATCCCGAGGATCCTTACTCCTACATACCTCACAATGACATCCGAGGGCGGGAACACCACCCGAAGTTCCTGTTCCCAACAATGTAACCTTCATTTAATATTCACCTCCGGAAGAATTAGTATACCGAATTTTTTATTGACATCATTCTGTATGGTCTTGCAGAGTGTCAGTACTTCCTGCCCTGTTGCACCACCACGATTAACAAGAACCAATGCTTGTCTGTCATGTACACCAGCACGGCCAAGACTTCTGCCTTTCCATCCACATTGATCTATCATCCATCCTGCCGGAATCTTTACAGTAAGCACTTTCCCGTCTGGCAACTGTACAGGATCAGGAAGTCGAAAAAAAGGCATATCAGGATACAAACCTTGAAGATTTTTGAATTTTCTTTCCGTAACCATGGGATTCATAAAGAAACTACCTGCATTCCCCTGTACCTTCGGGTCAGGAAGTTTAGCCTGACGGATTGCTATGATAATCTGTCTCATTTGTTCCGCAGTAGGATCATTAATTCCTTTAGCCTCCAATTCTCGGCGTATACTGCCATAGCCCGACTTTGGTGTAAATGTCTGAGTCAGTCGATAGGTTACTGCTGTAATGATGTATCGATCACGCCATTCGTGCTTAAACTTGCTTTGACGATAACCATACTGACAATCAGCATTAGAAAAATGTACCAGACGGGCAGTAGCAATCTCTACAGCCTCTACTTCCGTTATGATTTCACACGCTTCGGCACCATACGCTCCAATATTCTGAATAGCAGATGCTCCTACTTCTCCAGGAATCAGCGAAAGGTTCTCTGCTCCATGAAATCCGAGTTTCACAGCATAGTCCACCACTTCATCAAACGTGGATCCAGCCCAACACCGAAGGTAAATGCCATCTTCATCACCAGGGCGAGTAAAGACAGTAACTTCAAAGCGATTCTCCGGAGTAATAACCGTTCCTGGATAATCACCAGTGAGCAGCAGATTACTACCTCCGCCTAATAGCAAATATGGATGATCTGACTCACAAAGTCCCCTAACCAACTGCCGGGCTTCTTCAGCCGATGAATACACCAGTAGTCGATGACAACGTACATCAATACCAAAAGTATTATGAGCCAATAGACTCGCATTCTTTATATCTTTCATAAATAATTTTTCAGAACAGTCTGCTTCAACCAGTAGAATACATCAAATACTCATCTTCATCAGCATCCAGCGTCCCTTAATCCGACGGAATGTAAATTCTTGTTCCAGACCATTCGCTATACCTCGAATAACAAAGATCTTCAGATTACTTTCCGTATATTTCTGGCCATAGATGATATTATAAATCATACCTTGAGGAAACTTCGGTGAAAAAGCTGGCCACTGTTCCGGTATAATTTCACCACTCATCGTGGAAAAATCATTATCGGGATCCGGTCCGATAAACTTTACAGGATTATGAATGTGTTGACTCTGGAAAGTACTGTCAGCAGCAAACACTTTATAAAATTTCAAGAAAGAAGAATTTGTATTTTTATACAAGCGATCATAATTAATAGAGGTCAACATCCACTGCCCTTTGATTCGATTGAACAGATACTGCTTGACCATACTCCTTTTAAAATAGATCTTTTCAATAATTACATGACGAATATTTGTATTTTTCGGCAGATTCATCTGTCTTGGATTATCAAATATCAGCGTATAATAATCCTGACGCATAAAGAAATGATCTAATTTCCAGTGAATCGGATTAATGGTTCTGACAACCCTGCCATTAGAATATACTTTCAAAGGAAAGGCAATACGCTTAAACTGAGTCTTTCTGGAAGCCGCAAAATTGAAGATAAAATCATCAAACAATTCATCAGCCGCTTTAGGCATAGGCGTCGAAGCTATCAATTGCTCTGAAGAATCCTCCCCAGCCGTATCCTTAGCTAAAGTATCTATATTAGCAGAATCAACTGTCTTAGGCTTCTTATTCGAACAGCCTGAAACAGAAAAGTCTATCACTCCCACCAGAGCGATAACGAAAACATATACAAGCTTTCTCATAATTATAACATACTACGATAATTACCGCAAAATTACATATTTTCCGTCTAATAGAGAACAATATTATAGAAATTCTTTTTCTCTATTCTCTATTTCCAATTTATTTTTTATCTTTGCAATTAAATTATAAATTTTATACTGCATCATGATACTGGACAAGATAGAAACGCTTCTTAAAGAGGTTGACAATCTTTCGGCAAAAGACATGGAAGACGTTGAGCAACTCAGACGAAAATATCTAAGCAAGAAAGGTGAAATCAGCGCGTTGATGAGTGATTTCAGGAATGTCGCTACAGACCAGAAGAGATCGGTAGGAATCAAGATAAATGAACTGAAGAAGACTGCCACCGAGAAGATCAACAATCTTCGTGCTCAAATGGAAAAGTCAAATACGACCAACGATAATATTGATCTGACACGCAGTTCTTATCCGGTTAGTCTGGGTACACGCCATCCCCTTACTGTTGTCAAGAATGAAATCATCGACATTTTCGGACGCATGGGATTTGTTCTTGCCGACGGACCTGAAATCGACGACGATCTACATGTCTTTACAAAACTGAATTTTGCAGCCGATCATCCTGCCCGAGATATGCAGGATACTTTCTTCATCGAGCAGAGTGATCCTAATGATGTTACCAAGAATGTACTTCTTCGTTCTCATACATCTGGTGACCAAGCTCACTATATGGAAGAACACCAACCGCCTTTCCGCATCCTCTGTCCAGGGCGTGTCTATCGTAATGAGGCTATCAGCGCCCGTGCTCACTGTTTCTTTCACCAGGTCGAAGGATTATATGTCGACAAAGGGGTCAGCTTCACCGATTTAAAACAAGTTTTGCTTACCTTCGCTCGTGAAATGTTCGGACAAGATACGAAAATCCGCCTCCGTCCAAGTTATTTTCCATTCACAGAGCCCAGTGCTGAAATGGACATCAGTTGTAACATCTGTGGTGGAAAAGGCTGTGCATTCTGTAAACATACCGGCTGGGTTGAAATACTTGGTTGTGGAATGGTAGACCCTAATGTTCTGGAAGCTGGAGGTATAGATAGTAAAGTCTATACGGGTTATGCTTTTGGAATGGGTGTAGAGAGGATTGCAAATCTGAAATACAGAGTCAGTGACCTGCGAATGTTCTCTGAAAATGACATCAACTTCCTGAAGGAATTCGAAAGTGTTTATTAAAAGTAAAGAGACATGATAGGAAATTTTCTATAGGTAGAAAAGGAATAAATTATTCTCATTAAATATCCCAATTTTTATAGTGATTGGTATTTATTAAAATAAAATATAAGAAAGAAATAAGGCAACTGCTTTTCAATAGTAGTTGCCTTATTTCTTTAAATGCTATTTATCTTTCAAATATTCCTTAGCCAATCCTCCTTCAGAAGTTTCTTTATACAAAGATGGCAAATCATGTCCTGTCAACTTCATCACATGAACTACATGATCAAAAGAGACACAATGTTTACCATCAGAAAAAGAGGCATAAAGCTGGGAGTCCAGAGCACGTGCAGCAGCAAAAGCATTCCGTTCGATACAAGGAATCTGAACTAATCCGCAAACCGGATCACAAGTCATCCCCAGATGATGCTCCAATCCCATCTCAGCCGCATATTCAATTTGATCAGGACTTCCACCGAAAAGTTGGCAACCGGCAGCAGAAGCCATCGCACAAGCTACTCCTACTTCACCCTGGCAACCAACATCAGCACCCGAAATAGAAGCATTCTTCTTGACAAGATTTCCGATAAGCCCAGCAGTAGCAAGAGCATGTAATATTCTGATTTCAGAAAACGCATGTGATTTATAACAGTGATAGAGGACTGCCGGCAGCACACCACAGGCACCACAGGTAGGAGCAGTAACAATAGTTCCGCCAGAAGCATTCTCCTCACTCACTGCCAATGCATAAGCAAAGACCATTCCCCGACTCTGCAGCGAAGGTTTGTAGCCACTAGCCTTAATATAATAATTAGCAGCCTTCCTCGGAAGGTTCAAAGGGCCAGGAAGAACACCCTCATGATTCAATCCGTTTTCCACAGAATCCTGCATCACCTGCCATACCTTTCTTAAATAATCCCAAATGCCATCTTTCTCGCATTGCTGGACATACTCCCAATAGCTTCTTCCGTTTTGATCGCACCACCTCGTGATTTCGGTCAAGTTATTCATAGAGTAGATCTCTTGGGTTTTGAAAGGATCATTTGCTCCTTTACCTTCAGATAAAGCTCCACCCCCAATACTGTAAACCGTCCAATCTTTCAGCACCTTCCCTTCATCGTCGTAAGCAACGAACTCCATCCCATTCGGATGAAAAGGCAGAAATTTCTGTGGCTGCCAATTGATGCTAACCGGTGCCACAGGATTCAGAACCTCCTCGATAACTTTATCCGTCATGTGACCTTTTCCTGTGGCAGCCAGACTGCCATATAAAGTCACACCAAAGCGGACTGCTTCCGGATAATGCTTTAGAAAGATCTGAGCTGCCTTTTGTGGTCCCATCGTATGACTGGATGAAGGCCCTTTTCCTATCCTATATAATTCCTTTAGAGATTCCATGACAGAGTTTTTATATCATGTAAGAACATGAAGTACCATAAAACAGACTCCCTTTCATTCGCTAATCAATTACTTTTCGGAAAGATGCTTCTTTGTTTTTTCCCGTAAATAACTTAGAGCTGCTCCTATTGCTGTACAAAATTCACTATATTTCGGGATACGGAAACGAACGTTATACAATTTTTCCATTGATGGAAAGACTTCCCTACACTGTGGAAGAAGTGTAAGATTCCCGATCATTACAAAATCGCGAATACCTGTATTCAGACTACTCAGAATACTACTACTGCCAATAGCCTGCAATACCATGTGAATGAGTCCTACGGCAATATCCTCACGAGAAGCATTCGCTTTTGCATTACTGAACAGACTTGCTGTAGCTGACATCGGCAATCCAGGAAGAGGTTTAGCACAGATATCCTTAATAAAAAGATTGATGTTGTAAATATTCCCCTCTGTAGCCAAGGCTACAACCTGTCGCATATCATCTGTTTGCAACATGATACGGCACAATCCGGATAATGTTCCGCCGCCGATACCGATACCTCCTATATGTCGAATATCGTCGCCTTCACATCGAACAAGACTGGTACCTGTACCCATTGAAACGACTATCATCCTCTTTAAATTTGATTCATAGCGCGCACCTAATCCATCAGCGATAAATTCCTCAGCCTTAGAAGTTGGTCGCCCATAAATATTTTCATCAATGTAAGCAGAACCTACTCCCGTAAGTTTGATATGTTCCACATCATCCAAGCTAATCTTGTTCTCATGAAGATATTTTCCGAAAGCTCCATATAAAGAAGTCATCGGATCAGCAGCTGTGATACGCATAGGAGAGATTACCATACCTTCTTGATTGATCCCGACAATTTTTGTTGTTGAGATTCCGACATCTATTCCGATGATGATTTTCTTTTCCATGCTGCAAAGATAATCATTTTTACATCACAGACACAAAGGATTTCAGAAAATTTACTATCTTTGCACAAGGGATTCAAATACCATCAACCATCTGGATGTAAAGGGAAAAAAGTCAAAAAGAAAAATTTTTCTTTGGGTGACTTTAAAATTCTTGATCATAATCCAGTTAGAGTTTATATGTCTATTTGGCTTAAAAGAAATACTATGGCAGAAGATAAAATGCAAGAACTCGTCGACCACTTGAATCAAGCTTCCGACGCTTATTATAATGGTAAAGGTGAAATCATGACCGATTATGAGTGGGATCATCTCTTTGACCAACTCAAACAAATGGAGAAAGAGACAGGTACAATCTTGGAAGACTCTCCCACCAGACATGTCTCAGCTGATGATATTAACGGACAGAAAGAAGCTCATGAGTTCCCTGCTCTTTCTCTTGCTAAGACAAAAAAAACAGAAGATTTGGCAAAATGGGCAGGAAACAAACCTATATGGCTGTCTTGGAAACTCGATGGACTGACTCTCGTGGTCACCTATGATAGAGGCCAACTCACAAAGGTTGTCACACGAGGTAACGGCCATATAGGAACGAACATTACCCACCTTTCACAGGCAATCGGCGGCATTCCACAAAGCATTCCTTACACAGGACATGCCGTAATCCGTGGAGAATGTGTCATTGCCTATAGCGATTTCGAACGATTCCTTCTGGAAAGTGATGAAGATTATGCGAATCCGCGTAATCTCGCTTCTGGTTCTCTCACTTTAAAGAATCCCCTGGAAGTAAAGCAGCGTCACTTGCAGTGGCTCCCCTTCACTCTCGTCTATACAGAAGATGATGTCCGGTCCTGGGGTGATCGGATGAATTGGATTGAAAAAAATGGGATGAAGGCTGTGGATCGGGAATATATCCAATCCCCTACACTCTCCAATATTGATGAAGTAATCGACCGCTGGACCCGTAAAGTTACAAATCAGGAAAACCCCTATCCGGTTGACGGACTGGTCATCGCATACGATGACTGGACATTCTCTCAAACTGGTTCCATCACGGGACACCATGCAACACGGGCCGGACTCGCCTTTAAATGGCGGGACGAGGATGCCCGTACCGTTCTTGATCATATCGAATGGAGTTGCGCAACTTCTACGATTTCTCCGGTTGCTATATTCAAACCGGTCAGTCTGGAAGGGACAACCGTCAAGCGCGCCTCTCTCTGCAATATCAGTGAGTGTGAACGACTGGGCATTGGAGGAAAAGGGACTGTTATTCGTGTCATCAAAGCCAATAAGATCATCCCTAAGGTCATCCACGTTGACGAGAAAGTGGGCGAACTGAATATCCCAGACCACTGCCCGGTCTGCGGAGCATCTACCAAAATCGTCATCAGTGAAAACAGCAATACCAAAACTTTACATTGCATAAATGTAAAATGCCCAGCCAAACAATTGAAAAAGTTTGCTCGTTTCGTCAGTAAAGACGGGATGGACATTGATGGCATTTCAGAACAGACACTGGACAAATTCATCAATCAGGGGTGGATTAATGAATATGCAGACTTGTATCATCTTCACAACCATATTGAAGAAATTGCCAATATGGAAGGATTTGGAGACAAAAGTGCTACAAATATTATTCAATCTATCGATTATTCCAAAAAGGTAGAAGCCAGGCATTTACTCTATGCATTGAGCATTCCACTATGCGGTAAGGATGTCTGCAACCGGTTATTGAACACCTATCCGATAGAAAAATTAGTCCAAGAAGCCTCAACTGAAAATGTCAGGGAAGATCATTTTGCGCTGATTTCTGGTATAGGTCCGGAAAAGAGTACCCAGATCGTAAAATGGTTTCAAAATCCGGAAAACAAGGCAAAATTTGACCGACTCAAAAATCTTCTCTACATTTCCCAGGATAGCGGAAAACTCAAAGGGGAACGGTGCCAAGGCTTGACTTTTGTCATTACCGGAGATGTCCACCACTATAAAAACAGGAATGAGCTTAAAGCCTATATTGAAAGCCAGGGAGGAAAGGTGACCGGTTCGGTAAGTAAATCAACATCATATCTGATCAACAATGACATTACTTCCACGAGTGGAAAAAATCAAAAAGCACGCCAATTTGGAATCCCTGTAATTTCAGAAGATAACTTTATACAGAAATTCACTTCTGAAAATTAAACAGAAGTTCCATTCTTTTCAGACAAAGGAAATTACTCCGACTAAAAAAACCTGAAAGACAGAAGATATTTTGTCTGTCTTTCAGGTTCCATTCAGAATATTATATCCTCAGAATGTCCATTTGAAAGCCATTGTCGGAATGGCATAAAAGCGATTATTACGGCCATAATCATTATAAACGAAGTTGTTGCTGATCTCGACTTCACCACCAAGGCTCAACGGAATTTCACAACCTCTGATAGAATTTAGATTTATCCACCATTGAGGTTCGCTGGTGGTAATCAACTTGCCATTGACATGAGGGTTATACCAAGTATCCCAAAAACCGGATAAAGTTATCAGATTGTGAGCAAGTTGAAATCCCCAAACTTCAGTCAACTGAAAACTATTGTATGGATGGGCATGGTAATGTCGATTTTTAAAATAATACTTGTATAAAGTTTGAACCGTGAAAGTAGCACTGTAATCATGATTATGCCAGTTCCATACCGGACCAGCCAGAACAGCATGCTGAAAACGGGTAGCTTGCCAAGTGTTTTCATTGGAGCTCAGTCCTCCATTATACTCCACATGGGCAGCAAATTGTTTGTTTTTTGTAATATTCAGATCCCGTCCAAACTCCCAATAAGCGCCAGCTACTCCATCCCTTTGATAGTCTATATCAATAAAAGAATAGGTATTACCCCATTTGTCAGCCTTATAAAGTTCAGCTGTTGTTGTCACACTTGGTCTTGAGGTCAGACTTTTATTCAAGGAATGTCCTAAATCGTAATGAAACTGGATATTCTGAGCAGAAATACTCGTAAAAGCTACCATAACCATGGCAAGGGAAAAAAATCTTTTCATCAGAAATTAAAGTTATTCGTTAAATTGGGGGCAAAGTTACAATTTTTTTAACAAATGGCAACATTTTCTCCATGGAAATGATGAAATAGGTCTCCTTTCTTGTACAACAAACCTTTTTTCCATACCTTTGCATCAAATATGCGAATAGATATCATCACAGTTCTGCCGGAAATGATCGAAGGATTCCTTAATGAATCCATACTGGCACGTGCACAGAAAAAAGGTCTCGTGGAAATCAAGCTCCACAATCTCAGGGATTATACTCTAGACAAGTGGAGAAGAGTTGACGACTATCCTTACGGAGGAAGTGCAGGAATGGTCATGCAATGTGAACCCATTGACAGAGCAATCACAGCCTTGAAAGCAGAAAGAGACTATGATGAAGTCATCTATGTCTCCCCTGATGGAGAACAATTCAATCAGCATACGGCCAATGACCTTTCACTACTTCATAATATCATCATCCTCTGCGGACATTACAAGGGCATTGACCAACGTATACGTGATCATCTCATTACGAAAGAAATATCCATCGGAGACTATGTGCTCACAGGTGGCGAACTCGCTGCTGCCGTGATTTCCGATGCCATAGTAAGACTCATCCCGGGAAGTATCAGCGATGAGGAAAGTGCATTAAGCGATTGTTATCAGGATGACTTGCTTGCTGCCCCGATCTATACGAGACCGGCAGACTATAAGGGCTGGAAAGTACCGGACATTCTTCTAAGCGGAAATGAAGCCAAGATCCGCCAATGGGAATTCGATCAGGCACTAAACAGGACGAAGCAACTTCGTCCGGATATATTGAAGAAGTCAGATGAAAAATCTAAAGATTCAATCCTGAAAAACAAATCTTCTAAAAAACAAAAATGAAAATTCTGATTCTGTAAGGATTCTATCAAAGACATCCGTTAAAAAATGCACTACTCTGATAACCGTCGAGCCTTTCATTCATCAGTATTGATTTTTTCAACTTTCGGGATTCAGATTAATCCAATTCTATGTCTCCTTTTTCCTGTCTTTGGCAGAACTCTTCGCCCAAAATGAAACCCTCCTCATACAAACGCTCCAGTTTTTCTGTATCTTTCTCAATACGTTTCACTTCCAGGGGATGTTGTGGACGAATGCAGCTAACCTGTCCTGATGTCTCCAAATCATCAATCATCTGAAGTTGTTTATTATAAGAAAAATGACGCTTGCTCAAGACAACCCTCAACTTAGGATAATTCTTATAAATAAAATACGGCACCTTGCGATCCTTACCATCATCTCTCCAACCCTTATTGCGCGTCAGAATGACCACATTCCGTTTATGTCCGGTTTCCATAGCCCGCATAACCGGAATGGAATCTATGATTCCTCCATCCAGCATCGGTACACCATCTACATGAACCATCTTGCTGACATAAGGCAAAGAACTGGAGGCTCGAACAATATCAAGAGCCCTCTGCTTATCAGAATTTTCAGCCAGATACATGCTGCGCCCTGTAAAGCAATTGGTCGTCACCATTTCAAAACCAGCCGCATAATCAAAAAATGTATCGAAATCAAAAGGCAGCAACTGATTAGGAAACTGATCATAGAGAAGTTTCTGATCAAAGATACATCCTTGCGTCACTAAGTGTCGGATGCCGATATAATTATACCGGGCGAGGTAATCTATATTAGTAATACGTGCCCGGCGAGGCTGCCGGGACATATACGACATCCCATTACATGCTCCTGCAGATACTGCAACGACATATTTGAAATACAGACCATGCTTCATGAAAGCATCAAGGACTCCACTTGTAAAGACTCCTCGCATTCCACCACCTTCTAATACCAAACCTGTATTTCGGATCATTTTCATAAAATCAAACGCTAATAATTTATAATTTTCAATCTTTCATTCAATATTTGTTGCAAATATAACACTTTTTTAGTTAAAAATATGTACTTTTGCATAGTAAAATTAAAGAAGTAATTAAAATATGTTGTTTAATAAAGAAATATATGTACAGCGCCGACAAGAGTTGAAAAACCTTGTCAAAAGTGGTGTTATTATTTTGTTCGGCAATAACGAAGCACCTTGTAATTTTCCTGCTAATGGTTATTATCCTTTCCGTCAGGATTCAGCTTTCCTGTATTATTTCGGCTTAAACCGAGACGGACTCGTAGGAGTAATTGACATTGACAAGGACAAGGAAACTCTAATTGGTGATGATATCAACATAGAGGATATCGTGTGGTATGGAAGTGTAGATAGCGTTCAGGATATGGCAGAACAGACAGGAGTAAAAAGTTCAGCTCCTATGGATACCCTGAGGACAATTTGTAACAATGCCCTCACAGAAAAACGGAAGATACATTTCCTTCCACCCTACCGAGATGACATCAAACTCCAGATTTTTGATCTGTTAGGCATTCATCCGAACCAGCAACAAGACGAAGCGAGCATTAATTTGATCCAGGCAGTAGTCAAACAACGTTCCACAAAATCTCCTGAGGAGATAAAGGAATTGGAATACGCTGCGATGATTGGCTATAAAATGCACACGACCGCCATGCATCTGACTCGTCCCGGTGTGACAGAGAAATATATCGGTGGACAAGTTACCGGAATGGCCGAATCGTACGGGGCCATGGTCAGTTTCCCGACCATTTATTCACAACATGGAGAAATCATGCATGGTAATCCGTCCATGAACAAACTGGAAAGCGGACGCCTGGTACTCTGTGATGCAGGAGCGGAAACAATCAATAATTATTGTTCTGACAACACACGTACCTATCCTGTAAATGGCAAATTCACACAAAGACAACTGGAGATTTATTCTATTGTTGAAGCCTGTCATGACTACACATTGAAAATCGCAAGACCAGGAGTAAAATGGATGGACGTTCACTTTGCCATCTGTACATTGATGACCGATAAACTCAAAGAGTTGGGACTGATGAAAGGAGATACGGAGGCTGCTGTCAAGGCTGGTGCTCATGCTATGTTTCTTCCACACGGATTAGGACACATGATGGGAATGGACGTCCACGATATGGAAAGTCTGGGACAGACTTACGTCGGTTTCGACGAAGAGACCAGACCTAATTTGAAGCAATTTGGCACAAATTGCCTAAGGATGGGACGCCGTCTGAAAGAAGGCTTTGTCGTCACTGATGAACCAGGCATTTACTTTATTCCAGCTTTAATAGACGATTGGAAAGCGAGCGGTCATTGTAAGGATTTTATCAATTTTGATAAACTTGAGACTTACAAGGACTTCGGAGGAATCCGTATCGAGGATGACGTCCTCATTACTAAAGATGGTTGCAGATTCTTAGGAAAAGACCGTATCCCATATCATCCCAAAGATATAGAAGCTTTCATGGCCGACAACACAAAAGCCTGATCGTACAGTTGAGGAAAGATCATTCACTTGAGATGAGATATAATCGGGCTTGAATCCATTCGATATCAAGTAAGAATCATATTATATGTATATTATTAACATCTATCAAAAATAATAAAACATACGAGAAAAATGAGAAAAGTATTAGCTCTCGCACTTCTGGCTTTATTTACTACAGGAGCAAATGCCAAAGTTGCAAAAGATTCTGTTAACAAGAACAAACCAGTTTTTACGGTAATCAAGAAGAATCCTATTACGAGTATTAAAGACCAGAACAGAAGCGGTACGTGTTGGGATTATTCAACCCTTGGTTTTTTTGAAAGTGAAATTCTGAAAAAAACAGGGAAAACATACGACCTCAGCGAAATGTACGTTGCCAACAAAACTTACCTTGACCGCGCCATTATGAGTGTACGCATGCACGGTGACGTCAGTTTTGCTGAAGGTGGATCTTCATACGACCCACTGTATTGCATCGAGCATTACGGAATTGTTCCGGAAAGTGCCATGCCGGCACCGGGGACTCTTTACGGGGATTCTCTGGCTGATTTCGGAGAATTCTTCAAGGCTATGACTCCTTATGTCCAAGGAATTGCCAAAAGCGATTTAAAGAAACTCTCAAGCGCATGGATTAACGGTTTGCAAGGTATTCTGGATGCCTATCTCGGCAAATGTCCTGAACATTTCACCTATCAGGGAAAGTCCTATACCCCGGAAAGTTTTGCTGCAAGTCTGGGACTAAATTGGAACGACTATGTAAGTTTCACCTCATATACCCACCATCCTTTCTGGACGGAATTTCCGGTAGAAGTGCAAGATAACTGGCGTTGGTCTCCAAGTTGGAATGTTCCTATCGATGACATCTGCAAGATCATTGATAACGCCATCATGCATGGGTACACTATAGCCTGGGGCGGTGATGTAACCGAAGACGGTTTTACACGCAAGGGACTCGGCATTGCTTTAGATGAAAAGAAAGCCCGTTCGATGACAGGTACGGATGCTGACCACTGGCTTAAATTTTCAAGTACTACGAAAAAGGATAAGTTGGATTCCCTGGGTATCAATGCACCAGAAATTATACCTACACAGGAGATGCGCCAGAAAGCCTTTAATGACTGGCAAACAACAGACGATCATGGTATGCAGATTTTCGGTATAGCAAAAGACCAGAATGGAAAGGAATACTATATGGTCAAAAATTCATGGGGTAAAACTGGTGATTATAATGGCATCTGGTATATGACCAAAGCTTATGTAGCCTACAAGACCATGGATTTCACAGTCAACAAGAATGCTGTGCCTAAGGATATATGTAAAAAAATAGGAATCTGATTTAATATCCATCTCATAAAAAAATGCGCAAAGCTTCTAACTTTGCGCATTTTTTTGTATCTTTACACACAGAAATAAAAACAGTTAAAATGCATTTTAAATGGAAATACACGACACCTACATCAGAACAAGAGAAGATAGCTAAAGAATTAGGAGAAAAACAGAATATCAGTCCTATCCTGGCGCAGTTGTTAATTCGCCGCGGTATTACCACAGAATCAGCTGCAAAGAGATTTTTTCGTCCCCAACTGGCTGACCTCATCAACCCCTTCCTGATGAAAAACATGGATTTAGCCGTTGACCGTCTGAATGATGCGATGGGAAGAAAAGAACGAATTCGAGTCTGGGGTGATTATGATGTGGATGGATGTACGGCCGTTGCTCTGGTGTATAAGTTTCTGCAACAATTTTATTCCAATATCGACTATTATATCTCGGACCGATATAATGAAGGTTATGGATTAACCAAGATCGGGATAGACAAAGCAAAGGAAGATGGCATCAAACTCATTATTATTTTAGACTGTAGTTTCAAGGCCATTGAAAAGATGCTTCCTTATGCAAAAAGTTTAGGAATTGATATTATTGTCTGTGACCATCACGGTATCGATCCAGAAGAACAACTGCCCGATGATATACCAGTTCTCAATCCACTGCAATCAGGAGATTCCTATCCATTCAAATATCTCTGCGGATGTGGTGTAGGATTCAAATTCATGCAAGGATTCGCAAAGAACAACGGAATATCTTTCTCTCACCTTATTCCCTTGCTTGACTTTTGTGCTGTTGCCATTGCTGCTGATATTGTACCCATCGTTGATGAAAACCGGATTCTGGCCTATCATGGGCTCAAACGATTGAATCAAAATCCAAATGTCGGTCTGAAAGCAATTATTGATATCTGTGGCCTCAATGAACGAGAAATCACCATGAGTGATATTATTTATAAAATAGGACCACGGATCAATGCCTCTGGGCGCATGGAGAATGGCAAGGAAAGCGTAGAACTATTGGTCGAGAAGAATTATGACATCGCATTAAAAATGGCGAGGAACATAGACCAGTATAATGAGCAGAGAAAAGGTATTGACAAGAAAATGACAAAAGAGGCCAACGATATTGTATCCCGTCTGGACAGTCAGGTACACCGTTCCTCTATTGTGCTCTATAATGAAACATGGAAAAAGGGAATTATCGGCATTGTCGCTTCCCGACTCACAGAAATCTATACACGCCCTACCATCATCATCACGAAAGACACCACGAAAGAAGGTGAATTTGCTATTGGTTCAGCCAGAAGTGTACCAGGCTTTGATGTCTACCAAGCCATCAAGAGTTGCCGTGACCTGATGACCAGTTTCGGAGGCCACCCTTACGCAGCTGCTTTGAATATGAAGTGGGAAAACGTAAAGAAATTCCGCGATCGATTTCAGAAATATGTAGAAGAACACATTTCCCCGGAACAGATTGAGCCTATTCTCAATATAGAAGGAGTCATCGACTTCAAAGATATCACACGCAAGATGAGGTGTGACCTAAAGAAGTTTGCTCCTTTCGGTCCATTGAATGAAAAACCATTGTTTTGTACAATCGGTGTATATGACTATGGGACAAGTAAGGTAGTAGGACGCAATCAGGAACACATCAAACTCGAGTTGGTAGATTCCAAATCAAGCAATGTCCTCAATGGTATTGCGTTCGGGCAGAGTGCCTCAGCAAGATTCATCAAGAGTAAAAGGAGTTTTGATATTGCATACACTATTGAAGACAACATCTTCAAGCACAATCAAGTACAACTCCAGATTGAAGATATCCGTCCATCAGCGGAAGATATCGTAGAATAGTCGTCTCTTGTACGCCATAAAAGAGACAGGTCTTTTTCAGTCAGAGATATATGATCGATAAATACCTTGACTTACTCAAACAGTATTGGGGATACCCTGAATTCCGGGGTATTCAACAATCTATTATAGAAAGCATCGGTGCAGGAAAGGATACTTTGGGACTGATGCCTACAGGTGGAGGAAAATCTATTACCTTTCAGGTTCCGGCACTGACAAAAGAAGGAGTATGCCTTGTCATCACACCCTTAATTGCCTTGATGAAAGATCAGGTTATGCATCTTCGTCAAAGAGGTATCCGGGCAGATGCAATTTATTCGGGAAGATCCAGGAACGAAATCGTTCAAATCCTTGAAAACTGTATCTTTGGTGGAATAAAAATTCTCTATATTTCACCAGAACGACTTTCTTCTGAACTCTTTCAAACCAAACTTCGTCACATTCAAGTCAGTTTCATTACCGTCGATGAAGCCCACTGTATCAGCCAGTGGGGATATGACTTTCGCCCCTCCTATCTTCACATTGCAGATATCAGAAAGATGAAGCCAGAAGTGCCGGTCCTTGCCCTTACAGCTACAGCTACACCGGAAGTTGTAGACGATATTCAGGAGAAACTCCAATTCAGAGAGAAGAATGTCTTCCGAATGAGCTTCGAACGAAAGAATCTGGCCTATATCGTAAGACAGACGACAGACAAGAACACAGAATTGGTTCATATTCTTTCCACTCTCCAAGGGAGTGCCATTGTATATGTGAGAAGCAGAAAAAAAGCAAAAGAAATTTCAAAATTGCTCACAGAAGAAGGAATCAGTGCTACTTTTTATCATGCAGGTTTAGCTCCAGCCACAAAGGATGAACGGCAGAAAGCCTGGCAAGAAGAGAAAATCCGAGTTATTGTTGCTACAAATGCATTTGGCATGGGCATTGACAAAGCAGATGTACGATGCGTCGTACACATAGATTTTCCGGATTCCATTGAAGCTTATTTCCAAGAAGCAGGACGTGCGGGGCGAGATGGCAAAAAGGCGTATGCCGTTTTGCTTTATAATCAGAGCGATCATAGGATTCTGAAACAACGTGCAGCAAATACTTTCCCTTCAAAAGACTATATCAGGGACGTCTATGAGCATTTAGCTTATTTCTATCAGATTGCAGTAGGAACGGGAACAGGAAAAACTTTCGAATTTGACATTGAGAAATTTTGCTATATCTATAAATATTTTCCAGTCCCAGTAGATTCAGCCCTACACATTCTAGAACATTCCGGATACATTCACTACGAAAGTCAACCTGACGATCGGGCACGCCTCATGTTCAGAATCGAACGTGACGAACTTTACCGGTTACAAGATCGGGACAAAACAGAAGAGCGGGTCATTACTACCCTACTAAGACTTTATGGAGGACTATTTACAGACTACGTCTACATTGACGAAAGTTTTCTGGCTCTGCAGACTGGCTATACCCAACAGCAAATCTATATTGTTCTGAAGACATTAAGCAGGCAAGGGATCATTGACTTTATTCCTCAGAGAAAGACACCATACATTACCTACTTACAAAGACGGGAAGATGCTGACCAGATAATCATTCCAAAAGAAGTATATGAAACAAGACGGGATCAATACATCCATCGCATAAATGCCATTCTTGATTACGCCGAAAATAACCGTATTTGCCGTTCCAGACAGTTACTCCACTACTTTGGAGAAAAACATACTAAAGACTGCGGCCAGTGTGATGTCTGTCTGGAGCACCAGAACAACCTCTATTCTGAGAAGCGACAATATACACCCAGGCAGATGATTCTGAATCTGCTGGCAGATGGAAAGAAGCATCACCTTACAGAACTACATCAGTTTAAAGGATCCGAAACAGCTTTGAAAGCAGCACTACAGGAATTGGTGGACGAAGAAATCATCCATATTGACAATTCATTTCTGTATCAATAAACACATTCCATATAAATATATCTTCATTTCTAATCAACAAAAAGAGAGAATTGAGTCCTCACGGAATCAATCCTCCCCAACATGATGTACGAGAAAAAATAAGTTTGTCTCAAATACAAGATTTATTTATCACTATTCTCCGGACGGAGCTTGCGAACGGTTTCACCCGTACGCCACATCTCCATATCGTGCATAGCCTTCAATTCCTTATTCAGCTTTTCACGATAATCTGGCTTAGAATTACTATCAATGGAAATCTGTGCTTCTACACCACTCTTTACAGATAGATACAGCCATTCCATTACAGGATGGATGGCATCACGGAAACGAGGAGCCCAGTCAAGTGCACCACGCTGTGCTGTAGTAGAACAGTTTGCGTACATCCAGTCCATACCTTTGGCGCCAAACAAGGGGCCAAGGCTTTGAGTCAATTCTTCAACAGTCTCATTAAAAGCCTCCGAAGGAGAATGTCCATGTTCACGAAGGACATTATACTGAGCCTCCAGCAAACCTTCAATAGCACCCATCAAAGCCCCACGTTCACCTGTAAGGTCAGAAGTGGCCTCACGCTGGAAAGTTGTCTTGAACAAATAGCCTGAACCGATACCAATACCCATGGCAAGAACCCTGTCTTTAGCTTTGCCGGTAGCATCCTGCTCTACTGCGTATGAGCAGTTCAAGCCACGGCCTTCCTGGAACATTGTGCGCAGAGAAGTACCAGAACCTTTAGGAGCGACCATAATGACATCAACATCCTTAGGAGGGACTACATCTGTGCGGTCTTGCCAGTTGATTGCAAAACCATGAGAATAGTAAAGAGCCTTTCCTTTTGTCAGATTCTTCTTTATTTCAGGCCATTGAGCTATCTGGCCTGCATCTGAAAGCAGCATACAGAGGATAGTACCTTTTTTTGCAGCCTCGTCAATTGAAAATAAAGTTTTCCCCGGAACCCAACCATCGGCTTTGGCCTTCTCATAAGAACGACCGGGACGCTGACCAACAATGACATTGAAACCATTATCACGCAGATTACAAGACTGGCCAGGACCTTGAATACCATAGCCAATGACAGCAATCGTTTCATTTTTTAATACTTCACGTGCTTTTTCCAATGAGAATTCCTTGTTGGTGACCACAGTCTCTACAACGCCACCGAAATTGATTTGTGCCATATTGATATAATTTTTATGCGGCCAATACAGACCGCTGTTGAACGATTAAAATCTCTCTAAAATTAAATTTCTCTTATCTATCAAGTCCGATACCCAGAAAATTAAATTGTTTCCTTTCCATCGATCTTTTTAACATTTCCATTAATTAGCTGCAAAGGTAATAATTTAAAATGAAATAGCAAAATTTCGTATCACTTTTTTACAAAAACAGCTCTACATCTTACAACTTCAATTTCTTCAGAAGTTTTCGGTTCTATTTTCGTAACTTTAAACGAATAAATACCATTCCCCTCATCCTTACGATAGAAATTCAATTGATCACCCTGATGGCTCTCCGCCACATAAGCGATTTCAAACCGCTTCAAAGTGTTTTTCCTGTAATAATCCAGATCAAAAAGATCCAGAACATGATCAATATACCTTATGCTATTGATATGCCCATTCACATCCACGTCATTATAATAGGTATCAAGAGTGCGAACTTTAACAGCATCATCACCTATCTGAACTCTGGAAGGTTTGTCTATCGGACATACTTCTTCTTTATTGATATACTTTTCAATATCATCATCATGAATCGATCTTAAATCGACAGGTTCTCTTGTTCCTGTATCAATGACCGCCCATATACTTTTTGCATACCCATACACTTTATGTGACAGAGAATCAATGATTGCAAAATTTCGACCTGTAAATGACCGCAATTCATTTTCCACCCACGTTGCTATCGTATATTTCTGATTAGCCATAGGCATCTCCTGCATCTCAATAGCCAGACGACTTAAGACCCATGTGCGGTGAATACCATTCATGTAATCCATACCATAACCATGCTCGCTGCTATGATAATCTGAAGTATTAAGCAATTCCTGTCCCAATTCACCCCAGAAAAGGTGATGCGTAAAATCACTGTGAAACTCTTCAGCAATAAAATTATATCGCCTCACTTGATTACTTTCCATGCACATCCTCCTCCAGTTTTCCCCAGCTTCTCAGATAATCAGAAATAGGTTCCTTGTAACTGCGTGTAACTGCAATTCTTCCACTTCTGGAATACTGCAAAAGGCACCCAAAATGATCCAAGGCATGGAAAAGATCGGTAATATCTTCAGTTAATCCTGCTAAAAGCACAGTACTATACGTCGGATTCACTTCCATCATCCGAGCATTATGACGACGAATCGTACGAGATACCTCCGGATTGTCCAGCAATATAGACGAAGAAATCTTATAAAGGGCAACCTCATGGATGAAGAGTTGATCCTCCAAATAATAATCAGCCTTTAAAACATCAATTATCTTTTCAATGGCCTTCGTGATCTTAATGATTTGCTCTTCATCACTCCAGGCTGTAATCGTATACTTATGAATGTTCTTGACACTACTGGCAGATACATTTAAACTTTCTATATTTACCTGTCTACGGGTAAAAACAGTTGTAATCTGATTTAAAATACCTGCAATATTCTCCGAATAAACTAATAAGGTATATAATTTTTTATCACTGTCCATCTTCAATTCTTGTTAATATACAGAACTAATTTATCACGTCTGTACTTCTAAATACTAAATGTCAAAACAAAATCACTCCTATTTTCCCTGCATGGTTCTACCTGATATTTCTTACTATTCAACAATCCAATATCAGTTGCATCTGCTCCACACTGGTTCCAGGAAGAATCATAGGTACAATATTTTCATCCTCTTTAATGGCACACTCCAGTAGATAAGGACCTTTTGTAGAAAGCATTCGGTCAACCTTTTCCTTTAAAGTCTTGCGATCAATCACTATATCATAAGGAATACCATACCCTTCTGCAATTTCCTGATAATGAGGATTCAGCATCTCCGTGAAAGAATGACGATGATTGAACATCAAATCCTGCCATTGGCGGACATTACCTAAATAATTATTATTCAGCAAAATCATTTTTACAGGAGCTTGTTGTTCCATGATGGTACCTAACTCCTGAATATTCATCTGAATACCACCATCACCCATAAAGCAACAGACAGTACGCTCAGGAGCACCAAATGTGGCTCCTATGGCAGCCGGAAGTCCGAATCCCATAGTACCGAAACCTCCACTGGTAACAATGGAACAAGGATGCCGAAACTTAAAATAACGACTGGAAATCATTTGATTTTGCCCAACATCATTTACCAGAATAGCATCACCACCAGTTGCTTCAGACACAACATTTACAACTTCACCCATCAGCAACGGTCCATCCTTAGGATGAATATCAGGTTCGATGACCTTCTCACGTTCCTCATCAGCATACTTTCTGAATGAATCTATCCAAGTTGTATGAGTTCGCTTATGCAGCAACTTCGTGATAGCAGGAAGAGACTCTTTGCAGTCCCCTATAACAGGGATATCAACCGAAATATTCTTGTTGATCTCTGCTTTATCTATATCCAAATGAATAATCTTTGCCTGTTTTGCATAAGTAGACGGAGTACCGGTATCACGGTCACTAAAACGCATCCCTATAGCGATCAATACATCGCACTCCTGCGTTTTCATATTTGTAGCGTAATTACCATGCATACCCAACATTCCCATATCCAATGGATGATCACTGGACAGTGCAGAAAGTCCTAGCAAAGTCCTTCCGGCAGGAATATCCGCTTTTTCCAGGAAGTCCTTTAATTCTTTCTGGGCACCTGCAAGTTCCACTCCATGTCCTACAAGCGCAAAAGGACGGTCTGCCTGATTGATCAACTCAGCTGCACGTTGGATAGCATCTTCTTTCAATTCAGGATAAGGACGATAAGATCGGACACACTCCACCTTTATTGGTTTCCACTCACATTTGCCGATCTGTGCATTTTTCGGAAAATCGAGGACTACAGGTCCCGGACGGCCGGAACGGGCAATATAGAAAGCACGGCTAATAGCCCATGCAACATCCTCTGCCCGACGAATCTGATAAGCCCATTTCGTAATTGGCTGAGCAACACCGACAAGGTCCACCTCTTGAAAGGCATCTGTTCCCAATGCCCCAATACCGACCTGACCGGCAATTACGACAATCGGAGTAGAATCCATCATTGCATCAGCAACGCCGGTCAGCGTATTTGTAGCTCCGGGGCCACTCGTCACCAGACATACTCCAACCTTTCCGCTCACTCGGGCAAAACCTTCTGCTGCATGAGCCGCTGCCTGTTCATGACGAACCAGAATGTGATTAAAACATTTCTTTTCCCCTCTTGTATAAGTATAAATAGAATCGAATACCGGCATAATCGCTCCCCCGGGATAGCCAAAAATAGTATCGACACCTTCCTGATGAAGAGAACGCATTAACGCCTCTGACCCAGTTATAATCTCTTTTCCCATAGTCAATCTCTTTCTCTCTTAACTTAAAATATGCAAATACCTATTCAAGAACATCTATATTTATCATCAATTTCTAAATCAACTCAAAAATATCTACAAGTCAAGAATAAGGAGTTCCGATACCTATTCTATAATACGGACGCCACCCTTATCAGCCGAAGCAACACTCTGTGCATAAGCTTTCAAAGCCTTGGAAACGACACGATTACGCTTTAACGGCTGCTGTGGACGAGCATCCAATTCCTCATCATTCAATTTCACATGAATACTTCTGCTTGGAATATCAATAACAATAATATCACCGTCTTTAAGTTTTCCGATATTTCCACCAGAAGCAGCTTCAGGAGAGATATGCCCGATGCTTAACCCAGATGTGCCACCAGAAAAACGACCATCTGTAATCAAAGCACATTTCTTTCCAAGATGACGACTCTTAATATAAGAGGTAGGATAAAGCATTTCCTGCATCCCCGGTCCACCTTTAGGGCCCTCATGAGTAATGACGACACAATCACCGGCTTTTACCTTTCCGCCCAAAATACCTTCGCAAGCATCTTCCTGACTGTCAAAACATACAGCAGGACCTTCAAAATGCCATAACTCGGGTGCAACTCCTGCGGTCTTCACGACACAACCATTCTGGGCAATATTGCCAAAAAGAACCGCAAGACCCCCATCCTTAGTATAAGCATGTTGCAAATCACGAATGCAACCGGTAGCACGATCTGTATCAAGACTCTCCCATTGAGCATCCTGACTGCCCATAACTGTGGAGAACTCATGAGCTGGTGCACTATGATAAATACGATCTGCCTCCGAATCAATCTTATTTCCGGTAATATCATACTGAGCCATCTCTTCATCCAAAGATTTTCCATCTACTCGCCTTACCCGGCCATGGATAAGTCCTCCCTTATTCAATTCATTGAGGATTCCTAAAATACCACCAGCCCGATTACATTCCTGAACACTATATTTCTGAGTATTAGGAGCCAGTTTACAGATACAGGGTACCTTGCGGCTCAACTGATCAATATCAGCCATCTTGAAGTCAATGTCACCTTCTTGAGCAACAGCCAGCAGATGAAGAACCGTATTGGTACTGCCGCCCATAGCGATATCTAAGGTCATAGCGTTGAGGAAAGAATCGCGAGTAGCAATATGACGTGGCAAAACACTTTCATCGCCATCCCGATAATAAGAATAGGCATTCTTGACAATCTGACGAGCAGCATCTTTGAACAACCGAATACGATTTTTATGCGTAGCAAGAATTGTCCCATTCCCAGGAAGAGCCAGTCCGATCGCCTCAGTTAAAGAATTCATTGAATTGGCCGTAAACATACCTGAACAACATCCACAACCCGGACAACAGGTTTGCTCTATCTTTGCTAAATCTTCATCGCTACAACTGGGATCACCTCCATTTATCATTGCAGTAATCAAATCTGCATTTTCACCTTTCCAACGGCCTGCCTCCATCGGACCTCCGGAACAGAATATCGTAGGAATATTTAAACGCATAGCTGCCATCAGCATCCCCGGAGTGATCTTATCACAATTGGAAATACAAATCATGGCATCAGCCTTATGTGCATTTACCATATACTCTACAGAATCAGCAATCAGATCTCGTGAAGGTAAAGAATAAAGCATACCATCATGCCCCATTGCAATTCCATCATCAATGGCTATCGTATCAAACTCTGCCGCATAACATCCCAATGATTCAATTTCTTTCTTGACGACTTGTCCTATTTCATGAAGATGTGTATGCCCTGGTACGAACTGTGTAAAACTATTCACAATTGCGATAATAGGCTTACCAAACTGTTCTGGTTTCATACCTGCGGCCACCCAGAGCGCTCTAGCTCCTGCCATTCTTCTGCCTTCTGTACAGACAGCACTCCGTAACTGATGTTTCATAATCTCCTATATCTTACAATAATTCTTTTGCAAAGATAAGGAGTTTTTGAAAAACAGCCAACTAATCTAATAAATATATTCAGAAATAAAGTAAATTTGAAAGATAAACAAGTCCAAAAGTAACAAATTTAATCATAACAGTATAAATTTGCAATTTTAAATCTTTTCTATGCATAAAAATTATAGCATAATTTATCCTATGAAGTACAATTAATCTCGAAAAGACATTAAAATGAAAGAAAATATAATGCCAGAATCTTATCAATAAAAAGTCCCGATACTCAAAATGAATATCGGGACATCTAACTTAATTAACCAAAAGTTAACCTTTATTCTGCTGCGTTGTCATCATTGAAAGTAGCAACACGGTTAAATTCAATCTGTTTGAAGAGTTTGTCAGTTTCACCCATACCCTTGGTGGTCAAACGACTAGCTGCAATATGATACTTTTTAACAAGAGCCTTCTTGACAACCTCTGCACGAAGTTCAGAAAGTTTCTGGTTGAATGCTTCAGCTGCCTTCTGGAGATGCATAACCCTTAATTTCAATGTTAGCATCTTTATTGTCCTGCATATACTTAGCGATCAACTCAATTGGAGCGTACTGAGCAGGATCAATGATACTCTTGCCCTGACGGAAGAGAACTGTAGGCTGCAGATTGGTTGCTGTAGCTGGTTTCTCATACTTTGGACGAGCATTAAGTGCATTCTGCAAATCTTCAATTTGCTTATCCTTAGCAGACAACTGATTATCTTTCTCATTCATGCTATTGCGAAGATTGTTTATCTGAGAATTCAGACCATCAATCTCTGACTGATCACGAAGTTGAGCAACTTTAAAGTTGTGAGTACCATTAGAATTCTTAAACTTGTAAATCAAACCAGCGTTCAATTGAACAAAAGAACGATTTACGTTGTAAGCAGCACCATCATAACCATCACCGTTCAATGCATAGATGATAGCAGGTTCCACATAAATCTGCCAAGCCTTAGCCTGACCAAGATTAAACTGGAAGTCAAAACCCAGTTTAGAGCTGATGTTATCCAGATGGCTGTTGATTCCGTGGTCAGCAACAAAGTTGTAATCATTTGTCATGTTGGCAGCTCTTGTATAAACCTGTGCATTACCAAAAGAATGCCCCCATCCAAAACCATAGACAGCACTTACCTCAAAAGGACGAGGAGCACCTTTATAACCACCGAACCAATTGCTGAGATTGATTGTAGCCAATAAACTTGTATTCAAGAAACGAACACCTGTTTTTGCAGAAGCATAAGGCTTATTTGAAAAATAAGCATTACTCTCAGCAGCAAGTCCGAATACAGGAGTGAAGTAACGACCTAAGCGAATACCTGCATTAGGATCCAGCCCGCCGAGCCAATTATGACCGGTTGTTTTCGTTACAGCACCTCCATTGATACCTAAGTACCAATTGTCGAATGTCTTGCTCTCTGTAACAGTCTGAGCTGATACAGAAACTGCCATTGTAGCAGCAATAAACAATAAAACTAACTTTTTCATATCTCTCTAAATTTATTAATTATTCCTTAATCTTTCTTTACGATCATATACACATGTACTTTAATTAGGAGTTCCTTCTACAAAGGAACAAAAAAAATGTTTAACTTCCAAATTTTTTTGACAATATTTTATGCTTTACAACAATTAATGTAAAAATTTCTGCTCTCTTCCTTTTTTTATTCAATAAACAACTTGCATTCGAATTTATTTTGTACTTTTGATGTCTGATGAAAAAAGTAATTTTAATTACTGGCGGACAACGTTCGGGGAAAAGTGAATATGCGGAGCACCTGGCTCTAAGCCTTTCACCTAATCCTGTCTATATAGCCACTGCGCATATCTGGGATGATGAATTCAGAACACGGATCAAACGGCATCAGGAACGAAGAGGTCCTGAGTGGACCAACATCGAAGAAGAAAAACACCTTTCGCTTCTTTCTATAATTAATAAGGTGGCTGTCATTGACTGTCTTACCTTATGGTGCACAAATTTCTTCTTTAACCGCGAAAACAACGCTAAGGAACAGCCTTCTGTAGATAAAGTCCTCCAAGAAATAGAATCGGAATTCGATGACTTTACTAATCAGGAAGCCACATTTATCTTCGTTACGAATGAAATCGGAAGTGGCGGAACCAGCAGCAACCTTGTGCAACGGAGATTCACAGACCTGTTAGGATGGTTTAACCAATATGTTGCTTCCAAAGCGGACAAAGTCATCTTAATGATTTCTGGAATTCCTGTAACTATAAAAGAAGAAAAATAAATTTAATGACAAATATTTTATAAAACTCCTGAAAAACATGCGTACTTTTCATATTGAACACCCTGATGAAAGTTTACGACAATCTCTTCAGAAAAAAATTGACAATTTGAACAAGCCTAAAGGCTCTATGGGCTTACTTGAAGATATTGCTCTACAGATAGGTCTTGCGCAACATACTCTGTCTCCGTGTCTCAGCTATCCCTGCCATTTACTCTTAGGTGGCGACCATGGCATAGAACGTGAGGGCATAAGTGCTACTCCACGCGAGGTCACCTGGCAACAAATGATCAACTTTACACGTGGTGGCGGTGGCATCAACCTGTTCTGCAGACAACATCATTTCCATCTGATGATTGTTGACATGGGAGTAGATTATGATTTGTCTGCGATTCCAGAGATCATCAATGACAAGATTGATTTTGGCACTAAGGACTTTCTTGATGGTCCAGCCATGACTGAGGAACAATTTGATGAAGCAATAGAAAAAGGAGCACAGCTCGTGGATACCTGTTACGAAAAAGGTTGTAATGTGATCAGTATAGGAGAAATGGGAGTCGGCAATACCTCCCCCTCTTCCATCTGGATGTCTCTGTTTGACAATCTTCCCCTGTCAGAATGCATCGGAGCTGGTTCTGGGCTTAACCCGGAGAAAGTGAAACATAAAAAAGAGGTACTTCAACAAGCTGTGAACCATTTTCTCAATATTCACCACGAAACAGGACGGGAAAAAGTGCTCACTATCCTGCGTTATTTCGGAGGTTATGAAATGATTGGTGCCATTGGAGCAATGCTAAGGGCTGCCGAACTGAAGATGATTATCCTAATAGATGGTTTCATTATGACCGCATGCGTTCTGGGAGCCTCCAAACTCGAGCCGAATATCCTCCCTTACGCCCTGTTTGGACATTGTGGAGATGAAAAAGGACACCGAAAAATGCTTCAACTTTTACATACTCGCCCTATTCTTTCTTTAGGACTTCGATTAGGTGAAGGAACGGGAGCAATATGTGCCTATCCTATCATTGATTCAGCTGTACGTATGATCAACGAAATGAGTTCCTTCGATGAAGGTCATATTACAAGATATTTCTGATTCCCAGAAGGATCATCACACTATTTATAAAACAAAAAACCATGCTTTCACCTTTAAGCATTGAAAACCATAATTTATGAAAATAGCAATAGATAGTAATATCAAATGGACTGATCGCATCTTGGCAGCCTTCATCTTTTTTACACGTTTGCCTTTCTGGAGAATTCACCAGCCACCAAAGGCAGCCTACGAAACAGTAGTAGAGCACTGGCCTCTTGTAGGCTGGCTGACAGGTGCCTTGATGGGTGGAACACTTATCGGATGCAAACAATTCCTCCCAATCACGGTAAGTGTCCTTATTGCGATGATTGTCCGTATTCTGGTTACAGGAGCTCTGCATGAAGATGGCCTGACTGATTTCTTTGATGGACTTGGAGGAGGAACTAACAAGCAGCGGATCCTTGAAATCATGAAAGACTCAAAAATCGGCACATACGGTGTACTGGGGATCATCTTTTATGAACTACTCTTTTTCTTTATGCTGCTCAATATTGCAGGTAGCAGAGGAGATCTCTATACCTTTCTTTTCATTATTGCGGCAGATTCTTTCTCTAAAATGATAGCCGGGCAGATCATTCAGATGCTGCCCTACGCCAGAACTGTCGAACAAGCTAAGAACCAGGTCATTTACCGTAAATTTTCTATTCAAGGAGGCCTCAGCCTTTTTGCACAAGGAGCTATTCCTATGATCCTTTTCCTCTATTATATTCATTTTTCAGGATGGGAACTCCTATTGTTTGTTCCCTGCTTCATTATGTATTTCCTTTACCTGCTCCTGTATAAAAAAATTGGAGGATATACAGGTGACTGTTGTGGAGCCTTGTTCTTACTTGTTGAACTCAGCCTTTACTTCACAGAAAATTTACTATAAACTTATGAAAGTCATATTGATCAGGCATACACGTGTAAATGTACCAAAGGGTACGTGCTATGGATGGACAGACGTGCCTGTAGCAGATACCTTCCTCCAGGAAGCTGCTATAACCGAAAAGAATCTGAAGAAGATCATGGAAAAAGAAGGAATTCCTTCCCATTTTGATGCCGTATTTGCCTCTCCGCTAAGCCGCGCTCGCAAACTGGCTGCCTTCTGTGGTTACTCTACAAATGGTTTTCCTGTACGATGTGGAAAAGAATTGGGTAAAGCCACCATTGATAACCGACTCAAGGAAATGAATATGGGAGATTGGGAAATGAAAAGGTTTGAAGACATTGCTAAGACAGACCCATTCATCCTCAAATGGTACAATGACTACATGCATCTGGCATGCACAAGAGGCGAAAGTTTTCCGCAACTCTATGCCCGTATCAGTTCCTTTATGGATGAATTAAAGAAAAAACCATATCATAATGTTGCGCTATTCGCTCATGGAGGAGTACTCATCTGTGCAGGTATCTACGGGGGACTATTTACCGCAGAACATGCTTTCGAACATGAAACGGTCTACGGTGGAATTGAAATGATCAATATCTGAACTTGATTCACTCTTTATAACCTGAACCATATAAAGGAATATTTTGGATTTTACATTTCTAATCCACTATATTTCGGAGAGTAAGAATAGCTGTTTTTCTATCAACTTGCATAAATAAGATAAAATCTTTCAAACTGTTATATCGTGCCTCTTTCACCTCATTATAATAAAAAAAGAGGCTGGAGGCATCACTGCATCCAGCCCCGAACAAATTAGAGAGTTATAAAAAATCAAGTGTCTATTGTTTCTACTTTAACGATAATATTCTTTTTTAGCAGCTGCCAATGTATTCTTCATCAGAGAACAGATAGTCATCGGGCCCACTCCACCCGGAACAGGAGTAATAAAAGAGCACTTTGGAGCGACCTCATCAAACTTCACATCTCCATTGAGATGGAATCCCTTCTTCTTAGTGGGATCTGGGACGCGCGTAGTACCTACATCGATCACGACAGCTCCATCTTTAACCATACCACCAGTTACAAAATCCGGTCTGCCGATTGCAGAAATAAGAATATCTGCCTCACGGGTCTCCCTTGCAATATCTTGAGTATGACTGTGGCACACTGTCACTGTACAATCACCATATTTCTTATTCATCATCAACTGTGCCATAGGTTTTCCCACAATATTGCTGCGGCCTATAATCACACATTTCTTTCCACTCGTATGAATATGATAATGCTGTAATAAAGTCAAAATTCCTAACGGGGTAGCAGAAATGAAACACGGAAGTCCAATAGCCAGGCGCCCGGCATTAACCGGATGAAAACCATCCACATCCTTACGGTAATCAATAGCCATGATAATCTTCTGCTCATCAATCTGCTTCGGCAAAGGCAACTGAACGATAAAACCATCCACATCCTTATCCTTGTTTAAACGATCAACACAAGCAAGAAGTTCCTCCTCTGTAACATCGTCCTCATAACGAATCAGTGTAGACTTGATGCCACACACCTTACAAGCAATCATCTTATTCTTGACATAAGTCTCAGAACCACCATCATGTCCCACGAGCACAGCTACCAGATGAGGTTGCTTTTCCCCACCGCTAACGATTTTTTTCACTTCTTCTGCGATCTCCTCTTTGATAGCCGTCGCTGTAGCTTTTCCGTCAATTAGAGTCATATCTACTTATTATTCTGCCATATTCGGCACTTTCATGCCCTTCATTTGCCTTGCCATACCAGCCATATTTGCACCGGTAACCATCTTCATCATCTTGCGTGTCTGGTCAAACTGCTTGATCAACCGGTTGACTTGCTGAATATCCGTTCCAGATCCTCCTGCAATACGGCGACGCCTGCTGGAATCCAGTATTTCCGGATGTGTACGCTCTTTAGGAGTCATACTTCTGATAATCGCTTCTACACCTTTAAAGGCATTGTCGTCAATATCTACATCACGAATAGCTTTACCCACACCAGGGATCATGCTTGCCAAATCTTTCAGATTTCCCATTTTCTTGATTTGTCCGATCTGTTTGAGAAAATCGTTGAAATCAAATTGGTTCTTCTGTATCTTTTTCTGAAGTTTACGAGCTTCATTTTCATCAAATTGTTCCTGAGCACGCTCTACCAAACTGACTACATCACCCATTCCAAGAATTCGGTCAGCCATACGGGAAGGATGGAAGACATCTATGGCATCCAACTTTTCTCCTGTCCCAATAAACTTGATCGGTTTACTGACTACAGTTCTGATGGAAAGGGCAGCACCACCACGTGTATCACCATCTAATTTGGTCAGCACGACCCCGTCAAAATCCAAACGGTCATTAAACTCCTTTGCTGTATTGACAGCATCCTGACCCGTCATGGCATCTACCACGAACAACGTTTCATCAGGATGAACATGATCTTTCAAACTGGAAATTTCCTGCATCATCTGCTCATCTACAGCCAGACGACCGGCTGTATCGATAATCACAACATCATTCCCATCTGTTCTCGCCTGTTGAATTGCATGGTCAGCAATCGTATTCACATCTTTATTATCCGGTTCAGCATAAACAGGTACTTCTATCTGACTACCAACAACCTTCAACTGGTCAATAGCAGCAGGACGATACACGTCACAAGCTACCAACAAAGGTTTCTTTCCTTGCTTGATTTTCAAATAATGAGCCAACTTTCCACTGAAAGTAGTTTTACCGGAACCTTGGAGACCACTCATCAAAACCACGGCCGGATGACTTTTCAAGACAAAAGGTGCATCCTCGCCCCCCATAAGTGTTACCAGTTCATCATGAACCACTTTCACCAGAAGTTGTCCGGGTTTCACGGCTGTCAACACATTCATGCCAAGCGCCTTTTCCTTGACATGATTAGTAAAATCCTTGGCCACACGATAATTGACATCTGCATCCAGCAAAGCCCTGCGGATATCCTTCATCGTTTCAGCAACATTAATTTCGGTGATTTTCCCTTCACCTTTTAATATTTTGAAGCTGCGCTCAAGTCTGTCGCTAAGATTTTCAAACATAATAAGTAATTTGTTGCAAAGATATAATAATTATATGGAAAATCCAAACAATCATTCAAAAATTAAGTGTTCAGAATTGTAAATTAAAAGACCGATTTCTAAGAGGGAAAAGAATCATAATCATCACACTTTTTTCATCGATGAAAAAGAGAAAGACTATTGGTTCGCAATTTCTTTTTCAGCCTCTTTCTTTTTCTTATCCAATTCCACTGCCTGTCTGGCACGTGCTTTCTTCAAAGCATCCAGTTTTGCTTTCTGTTCAGCTGCCTTCTTAGCCTGTTCCTGATGAAAAGCATCCAGCACCGGATCATCATTTTTTTCTCTGAAATCCAAACCAGATATGACACTTTGTGCTTTCTTCAAATGCTTTCTGTCACGGATTCCTCGCCGGTCCATCCAACCAAGAGCATTAAAATGCACCCCCGGTGAAACAGGCGCTTCTTTAGCAGCCTGTCCTGCAGCATTACTAAACATATTAGCATTTTTCTTACCAATATCTTTTCCGTACACTTCCACTTCATTCAGTTGATGCGACTGAGGAATCAAGAAAACCGTATCAGGAAGATTCTTCTTATAGATATAAGTCTTCACGTACCCCGTCTTATAGACCGAAGCGGAATCAAAAGAATAGTGCATAGCAAAATACCCACGATAGTCCGTTCTCCCCCAATGGTTTGTATTCGTATGAATGACGGCATCTCGTATAGGCACATGAGTCTCCATATCAGCAACTACACACGTACGTTGGGCACGAGCAACCATTCCGACAATGAGGAAAAGTATTAAGGTGATATATCGATTCATACCCACAAAGATAAAGGATAGAAATTCCACACGCAAATAATTAAAGGAGTTTTAAACTAATAAATTCAAATTTATCTTTTATATTGTCATTTATTTGTACCATTAGTCCCGGAAATATATTTAAGCATCAGGAATATCCAACCCGACATCTTCCATAAGTTTGATTGCATCCACATATTGTTCTATTCCCTGAGCCACTTTCTTAGCAGCCTTCATAGCCATGACAACGGTCTGTGGACGATGAACCACATCACCACCTGCAAAAACCCCTCGCCGTGTTGTCATTCCGTATGGACGTTCTGATATTTTCACATATCCTTTATCATCTACTTCTATCCCTTCTGTGGTACTGACAATGCGCTTCGCCGGTTTATTTCCGATAGCAAGGAAGATCCTATCAAACTTTTCGATCTTCTCACCTTCAGGTTTATTCAACCGGCAGGCAGCCAATCGTCCATTCTTGCCGGGAATAAATTCATCAACTGCTGTTTTCCATTGAAACTTCACCCCCTCTTTGATGGCCAAGCCGTATTCCTCTTTATTAGAAGGCATTTCTTCTTCTGTACGACGATAGAGGATAGTTACGTCAGCACCCATCCGAATACAGGTTCGAGCAGCATCCAGAGCTACATTTCCGCCACCGATTACTCCAACTTTCTGTCCAGCCTGCAGAGGAACCATATCACGGCTCATAGCACCCTCATTGTAAGCATTGAAATTATGAAGCAGATAAGTACTCTGGCTCACGCCATGCAGGGTTGACCGTGGAGTATCTTTCATATCTTTGGGAACATCTGTTCCCGTACCCATGAAGATGGCATCATAGCCTTCTTTAAAAATACTATCTACAGTCACCCCATTCTCACCTACCATACAATTACAGACAAAATTGACGCCCAAGGCCTCTATCTTTTTGATTTCTGCCCTGACCACTACTTTCGGCAGACGGTATTCTGGAATACCATACATCAATACGCCGCCAGGTTCCGGTAAACCTTCAAAAATAGTTACCGCAAAGCCCTGTCTGGCCAGATCACCGGCTACAGTCAGTCCTGCAGGACCCGAACCGATTATCGCTACCTTTCCGCGTGTCTTCTGAGAAATCTTTTCACTGGTAAGGTGCATCTTCGAATCAAAGTCTGCAACAAACTGTTCAATCTTTCCAATCTGAACCGGTTTACCTTTCTTTCCTAAAATACAATGCCCCTGACATTGCTTTTCATGTGGGCAAACCCGTCCGCATATAGCAGGCAGATTACTTTTGGCATTGATAATTTTCATGGCAGAACCAAAATTTCCCATTGAAACTTCATGAACAAAATCAGGAATATCATTCTCTATAGGACATCCCTTTCTGCATTGAGGAACTTTACAATGTAAACACCGCTGGGCTTCAGCGATTGCTTCACGCATCGTAAAACCACTACATGATTCCTGAAAACATTGGGCAGTTTCTCCCCTGTCTTCTTTCTTATCCAACTCTTCACCTTTCATTTTCTGATTCCTCTTTTAGTAGTATAGTTTGTGTCTGTTCTATTATAAAATATATAGTTAGCTATAACTATATAAAGCTATCATTCCCTGTATTCTTTTAACCTCTTGCTTGACTTTCCAACTTCAATTCTCAAAACAGCGAGATATAATATTGCTATCTATACTTTACAAAAGTACAGTTATTAATAAATACAATGAGTGAACAAGTTGACTTTTTAACCTTTATTAATCTGAAAACGAAACAAAAATGCACATTATACCCCATAATGAGCAAAAAGTATGGATTCGTAAAATGCTTACCATCTAACAAGAAGTAAGCAAAAAAGAAAAGCCATTTTACGCTTTCTTCAAAGTAGAAAAATGGCTTCTCCAAATACTAAAATTACCATGTACAACTTAAAGGGATAATCCTATTTTATCTTGATATCCCTATAAGATATATCTTCTCCTCTTGTAAATTCTTTATCAGAGATAAAATCCAACACCGATTTTCAATCCTATCGTAGAATAATCACTATGATTTTTGAAACTCTGGTCATAATAAACAGCCGGCTCTATCGTTACGGTCTTACTCAGGAAAAAGGCATAACCTACTTCCAATTCCGGCATCAAGTCATTATAATTATGATTGGCATGAATAAGCTTGGCACTGGCACCCATATAAAGACCATTCTGGATGATATAATAGCGGAAGCCTGCTCCCACCATAACATTATCAGGAATATCATTATCCCCGCCAGTATGTTGGTAACCCACCTGTCCAAGAATCATCAGATTGTCAACGACCAAACGTCCTACTTGTGCTTGAACTCCAAAATGAAGCTTGTCCTTGCCATTGTAACCTATATTCAGTCCGGAGAGAGAACCGTTTACATACGTTTTATTGGCTTCAAACTGAGCATTTGCTGTCATCGTCAGCAGTAGAGCTCCCAAGAGGATAAAAAATTTCTTCTTCATATCACAATTCTTTTAATTGATATTTATAGGGATAAAAGACAAATCATCACCGATATTTTTCCCCTATGTCTGCAAAGATAAATATAAATTTTCAAAGTGCCAAGTAAAATGTATGCATCTTATCAAAGGAAATATCCAGGCCACCTTACTCTAACTGATGACCCCGAAAACAGATATTGATCATTACTTATTATATCTCCGAACAGCGAATTTCTGATTCATAACAGAAACTACAGGAAGCTAAATCTGTTTGATATCTATATCTTCAGCAACATTTTTTCGGATCTTTGTCAGATAGTCTTTCATGCCCTTCTCATCCTTACTATCTATAATATTGATGAGTGCAGTAAGTTCCTCACGAATTTTGCTGACCTGTCCTTTCGTATATGGATTAAAGAGTATTTCCTGCAACAGATAATCATCCTCATTCAGAACTCCCTTAGCTATCATCATGTGCCGTTTAAACGTAGTACCAGGCGCATCCTGGTGTTTCATAACGGCCGCAAAAACAAAAGTACTGACAAATGGAATAGACAGTGAATAAGCAACCGTTTTATCATGTTCTTTGAAGGTGTAGTCATAAATATTCAACCCCAGGGAAGTATATAGTTTGCGAAAAAAATTCCGTCCACACTCATCACCTTCTTTAATAATGATTGCATTCTCTTCTGACAACTGATTCAGATTTGCAAACGTAGGGCCAAACATAGGATGCGTACTCACAAAAGGGTGTCCACTCTTTCGATAGAAATTTTCCAGGCCCGTCTTGACAGAAGCAATGTCAGAGATGATGCAGTCTTCAGGTATTAAAGGAAGCACCTCTCGGAAAGCCGGAAGTGTATATTTCACGGTGACAGCATTGATGACAATCTCTGGTTTGAAAGTCCTGATCTCTTCAGGATACTGGAATCGCTGACAGTTATAAGTAAAACGCAACCGTTTCGGATCTTTTTCATAAACAGCTACTTCATGGTCAAAACTCAATAGATCGATGAAGAAAGACCCCATCTTACCTGCACCCAATATTAAAATTCTCATAGTCTTATTTCACAATTTCCAATTGCTGACGTACACTTTCCTCATGGATCAGTTCGAAGACATGCCCAACAAATTCAGAATCCATGTGGCACCGTTCTGCTTCTGAACCCCGTTTTTCAAGAATCTCATTATACCGTTTAGACTGAAGCACCGTCATATTATGTTCCTTTTTGAAAGTACCGATCTCACGGCAGATGCGAAAGCGCTTACTCAGCAAATCCATCAGATGGTTATCGATATCATCAATCTCACTACGGAGTTGGCGCAAACCTTCTGTGTTACTGTGTTCATCACGCACGACCAATGTATTAATAATATAATTCAGGACATCCGGTGTCACCTGCTGCTTAGCATCACTCCAAGCATTATCCGGATCACAGTGACTTTCAATGAGTAGTCCGTCAAATCCAAGATCCATTGCCTGTTGGCTGAGTGGAGCTATAAGGTCACGACGACCACCGATATGACTGGGATCAACGATAATAGGAAGATTTGGAACCCGACGACGCAACTCGATTGGAATCTGCCACATAGGTTGATTGCGGAAAATCTGATCATCATAACTCGAGAATCCTCTCAGAATAGCTCCCATACGTTTGATACCAGCCCGATTCAAACGCTCCAGTGCACCAATCCAAAGTTCCAGATCAGGATTAACCGGGTTCTTGACAAATACAGGTCCGTTAAATCCCTCCAGAGAATCAGCCAAAGCCTGCATAGCAAAAGGGTTTGTCGATGTGCGGGCACCAACCCAAAGGATATCTATGCCATATTTCTTGCAAAGTTCTACATGTTCAGGTGTAGCCACTTCTGTAGCCACCAGCATTCCTGTTTCACGTTTCACCTCCTGAAGCCAAGGCAGAGCCTTTTCTCCATTGCCCTCGAAGCAGCCCGGTTTAGTACGTGGTTTCCACACTCCAGCACGAAACATGTGACAACCCTTGGCAGCCAGTTGTCTGGCAGTCGTCATTACCTGTTCTTCCGTTTCAGCCGAACAAGGACCGGCAATAATACATGAAGGACGCTCCTGATCACTCGGTAAGTTTAAAGATTCGAGATCTAATTCCATAATCGTATCTTTTATTATTTTCTTGTTTTTACCATTGCAACATCTTTATACGCTTGAGTGCCTCTTGAATCTTTTCATCCTTTGCACAAAGCGAAATACGGATATAGCGCTTTCCGTTATTACCGAAAATGAATCCCGGAGTAATAAATACCCGTGCCTCATGAAGTACGCTTTCCGTAAGGTCTTCCACATTTTTATAACGATCAGGAATTCTCCCCCACAAGAACATCCCGACCTGTCGTCTGTCAAAGGTACAACCCAATGTGGTCATGATTTTCTCAGCTATATTTCGGCGACGGCGATAATTTTCGATATTATTCTGATGATGCCACTCATCCGTGTTAGTATTATAAGCTTCAGCAGCAGCCAGTTGTATTCCCTTGAAAGTTCCATTATCCACATTGCTCTTGATCTTCAGGATCCAAGAGATGAAAGTAGGATTAGAAACAGCCATAGCCACACGCCAGCCCGGCATATTATGGCTCTTCGACATGGAGTTGAATTCAATACAGCAATCCTTGGCCCCCTGTACCTGTAAAATACTTTTAGGATGCTCGTTCAAGATAAGAGAATAGGGATTGTCATTGACAATGATAATATCATGCCGCTTTGCAAAAGCCACCAGTTTCTCATACGTTTCCATACGTGCATCACCACCAGTAGGCATATTGGGATAGTTAGTCCACATCAACTTTACGTGGCTGAGGTCCATCTGCTCAAGTTCATCGAAATCAGGTTGCCAGCCATTCTTTTCCAACAGATTATAATAGGTGATCTTCTGTCCGAGGATCTTGTTCAAAGCCGTATAAGTAGGATAACCAGGATCCGGGATAAGTACTTCATCACCAGGATTGCAGAAGGTTAGAGTCACATGCAAGATTCCCTCTTTTGAACCGATAAGCGGTTGGATCTCTTTCTTCCAGTCCAAATCCACATCATACCATCTCTTATAGAATCCAGCCATAGCCTTGCGAAGTTCCGGTATCCCTACCGTGGGCTGATATCCGTGAGCATCAGGCTGATGGGCTATCTCACAAAGCCTGCCAATGGTCTGTGGTGATGGCGGCATATCCGGACTTCCGATAGCCAGGGAGATGATATCCTGTCCTTCGGCATTCAACTTGGCTATCTCTTTCAGTTTCCTGCTGAAATAGTACTCCTGTATCTGATTGACTCGATTTGCTGGTTGTATCTTCATGATTCTGCTTCTTGATATTCTCCTAATATTTTAATATTCCTCACCAAAGGTGTAATCGCATCTATAGACTGACGGTATCTCGTAATACTATCGTAGGTCACATCTATATAGAACAAATACTCCCACTCATGACCGATAATCGGGAGTGACTGTATCTTAGTCAGGTTGATGTCATAAAAACTCAGAATAGCCAGAACCCGACTCAGAGAACCTTCTTCATGAGGAAGGCTGAAAACGATACTCGACTTATTACTATTTGCAATAGAGCGAAGGTAATCGGCTTTCGTCGAAGGAGAGATAATAAGGAAACGGGTGAAATTATGTTTATTGTCATGGATATCATTCTGCAGGACCTTCAGATGATAAAGACGAGCTGCATAAGATGAACAGATGGCTGACATACCAAGCAGATGTTGTTTGGCAATAAGTGCTGCTGACCCTGCCGTATCTACAGCTTCGACGGCCTTCAAATCCGGATGAGCTTCCAGAAAATGGCGGCACTGTGCCAAAGCCACAGGATGAGAATGAACCTCCTTCAATGTAGTCCAGTCATCTTCCGGAAGACAACAGATACAATGCTGAATATGAAGTTTCGACTCTCCTACGATAACCGTTCCTGATGCTTGCAATAATTCATAATTATGCAGAATAGAACCTGCTATTGTATTTTCGATGGCGAGCAATCCGATCACAGTCGGATCATCTTTCATCCGTTCGAAAATTTCCTCAAAGGTTTCGCAACAGATCAATTCTATCTGTTCCCCTTTAAAATACTCATGAGCTGCAATGTCATGAAAAGATCCGATGTCTCCTTGTATAGCTATTCGTTTCATAATAAAATAAAAAAAACGGTCGCACTCTTTCGAGCGGGACCGTTTCGTGATTTCTTTATGTATATTTTAAATACTATAAGTTGAAATGAATACGCAACTTCCCGCTCTACGGCTGCCTGTAAAGTAAAAGTAATAATAAAAAGCTGCGTAAGATTTCATCATTTTCCTATTTCTTATTATTGATGGGAGCAAAAGTAAAACTTTTATTTGGTTCTGCCAAACAAATTGAAAGAAATTTCGCTTTTTGAGTTCACATTTATGATAAATGTATTTTTATCGAATTTACGGACTCAACGTCTGATTACGAAGAAAGTTCATCTATTGTGCATCAGACTTAGTCTGGAAACAACATAGCTGTATTAATGAGTGCCAGATGGGAATAAGCCTGTGGAAAATTCCCAAGAAGTTCGCCTGTCTCAAAACTGATATCCTCGCTTAACATCCCCAAATGGTTAGTACGTTTCAAAATATTCTCAAACAGATTTCGTGCCTTTTCACGTTGTCCAGTCACAAAAAAAGCCCGGATAAGCCAGAATGTACAGATAACAAATGCCGATTTCGGACAGCCGAAATCATCTGGAGAATTATAACGGTACATCAGGCCATTTTTTAAAAGGCATCTTTCAATAGCCTTTACGGTAGAACGGTATTTGGGATCATCTGCACTGATAAATCCGTATGGTTCCATCAGTAAAACTGAAGAATCAAGATAGTTATTATCATAAGTCTGAGTAAACGCATGAAGCTCTTCATTCCAACCATGCAGGAAAACATCACTCTTCACCGCATCAGCCTCCAAATTCCACAGCCTTTCATAGCTGCCCTTTCCCAATTGTTTAGCTATTTTTGCTCCGCGGTCCAACGCAACCCAACACATCACCTTTGATGACAGGAAGTGCCCGGACTTCCCTCGAAGTTCCCAGATCCCCCTATCAGGTTTACACCAATTCTTCGTAACCATTTCTTCAATACTCTTTACCATATCCCACATATTTTCCAAATCCTCCGTAGAACCTGGCACAAGTGTATAATACTGGTAAATCATATTCATCAAATATCCGAATGAGTCATTCTGCTTCTGCAAGTAGGCTTTATTTCCTATTCGTACCGGACGAGAACCGGCATATCCGGAAAGATGATCCAAAGTCTTCTCTGTCAACTGACGCTCTCCATGTATACCATACACAATCTGGAAACGACTGTGATTGCCGATGAAAGTGGATTCCACAAACTTCACGAATCTTCTCGCTGCTTTGGCATGTCCGCATTTGACCAAGGTTTCAATCGTCATAGAAGCATCACGCAGCCAGCAGAAACGATAATCCCAGTTTCTCACGCCACCAGGCACTTCAGGCAAACTGGTAGTAATAGAAGCCAACACCGCTCCATTATAAAACTGCATCATCTTCAGCGTGAGCAATGACCGTTCGATCACTTCATTATAAGCAGGAAATTTTCGGGTTGCTTCAGACCAGTTGAGCCAGAACACCAGTGTACGACAATACTCCAGTTTTTCCTTGTCTATATCTACATCGCCTATTTTTTCATTATAGGATAGCATAAAAAACTCATCTTTCTGAAGCGTAAAAGATTCACCATTAAGCACTTCCACCAATGGCAGTGAAGAATACAGATACTGACGATCCTTGTCATTCGTGTCAGAACGTGATTCTATATGATTACCTTCTATCCTGATAATACACTTTCCTCGAGCATAGTCTGGTTTCGGATTATAATCCACGCAAAACTTCGGACTTCCCTTAATAAAATGAAAATAACGATATACTTCAGAGGGACGATAGCATTCATTTGTACCCTGAACGGTATAATAGGGCATAAAATCTGTAATCTCAAATTCCCCTTCCTTTCCCGTGAAATGTGTCCTCAATAAATTGGTATGGGGTATATACTGCTGTGTGATTACATAGTCTGCCCCTACCCTTATGCCAAATTTACCACCCTTCTCCTTATCAAGGAGAGACGCAAAGATAGACGGAGAGTCGAAATAAGGCATACAAAGCCAGTCAATATCTCCCCGATCAGAAATTAAGGCAGCTGTACAACTGTTACCTATAAGACCATAATTTAGATTCATCTTCTATTTTATAATTTTTTATTGTATCATTCGGTTAAGAAACGGCAACACTTCTTTCTGACTTTTCAAACTATAACGAGCCCGACTCACAGTTTGTCCTACATTAACACTGATTCCCGCATCCGGCAGTGCACGATACATATCTTCATCTGTCGTGTCATCTCCAATAGCGAAAATAAAATCATAAGGAGCTCCTGAGAGATATTCTGTCACCGCTGTCCCTTTGTTATAAGTTGAAGACTTTAATTCCACAACCTTATTTCCAGTCATAATTTGCATATGATATTTCGCACATTCAGGCATCAGTGCATTGACCAATTGTCTGGAGCGGAAGTCACCCAGCCAACTGTCCACCTCCCTGTAATGCCAAGCCAGGGAAGTTTCCTTGACTTCCAAGCGAGACCCTGGAGTCTTGCATACAAAGAGGTTTAATACTTTCCGGATTTTTTCACTCACTCCATACCGGATGAAACGCTTGGTCCATACACCATTTCTTTTAAGAAACGCTCCGTGCTCAGCCGCAATATCAACCGGGAGATCACCAAACCAGTGTTCTAGGATCTTATGTTCACGACCACTGTTGATCACAACAGTATTTCCTGTTTCTTCTGATATCTTCTTCAAAAGGCTTATCAGTTCCGGAGTAGGAACAGCCTTCAATGGATCATCCTGAAAACCCACTAGTGTTCCGTCATAATCTAGAAAAAAGAGACGGTGATTTGCCTTTCGGTAAAGAGTATGAAATGCATTTAACCGCTCTGTTGTTACAACCTTTGAAGTCAACTGACGATTACGCTCAATGACATTTGACCATTCCTTCATAAAGTCTGTTGCCCATTGCCTGATATCAAATGTAGAAACTATATGCTGCATGGACAGAAGACGACGGCGTTGCTCCTCACGCGGCATCTTCAATGCCGTCTCAAGAGCATTCTCAATCTGGTTCAAGTCATTTGGATTGACAATTAAAGCATCTTTAAGTTCCACAGAAGCACCAGCCATCTCACTCAAGATCAAGACTGCCGGATCATCAACTGACTTCGATGCCACATATTCCTTAGAAACCAGGTTCATCCCGTCTCTAAGCGGCGTAATCAAAGCAATGTCACAAAGTTTGTATAGGGCCATCAATTGTTCAAAAGGCAACGCGCGATAGATATAACGGATAGGTAACCAGCCTAAACGGGAATAAGCTCCATTGATTTGCCCAATCTTCTCATCAATCTTTCGCTTGAGCTCAGCATATTTCTCAACTTTGTCCCGCGAAGGTACCACCACCATCATCAGTGACACCTTGCAGTGATATTCCGGATGTGATTTGAGAAACATATCAAAAGCCATAAGACGATGCAGGATACCCTTACTATAATCCAACCGGTCACAACTGAGAATAAGCTTGCAACCTATCGTCGATTTTTTAACTTCCTCCACAAAAGCCTGCACATCCGGTTTCCTTCCAGCGCGATGATATAGATTATAATTGATGCCCATAGGCAGAGCATCAACATGCACAGCCCGACCATTAACCATTACCTCCTCCAGGTGAAATTCGAGGTGCAGAGCACGCTCCACACTACTCATAAAGTGACGGAGATAATCATGGGTATGAAAACCTATAAAATCAGCTCCCAACAGTCCCTTAAGCAGGTCATCACGCTCTGGTAACACCCGAAACAACTCATAACTGGGAAATGGAATATGCAGAAAAAAACCAATATGCAGGTCTGGTCTTTTTTCTCTCAGCATAGCAGGAACAAGCATCAACTGATAATCCTGCACCCAGACCCAACACCCCAAGCCAACAAGCCGACAAACCTCGTCAGCAAATAGCTGATTCACTTCTTTGTAAGATTCCCAATATGTTTTCTTATACTGGGCCGAACCGTAAAAATAATGACAAAGCGGCCACAACATACTGTTACAATAGCCCTCATAATAGCTTTTGTACTGTGCCTGAGAAAGAAAAATCGGATGAAAATTCATCGCCTCTAAACTACTTCTAACTTCACACCGATCCTTCTTCCGGGGGAAACACATTCCGGGCCAACCGATCCAGTGCTTCTCATAATCTGTCTTCAAAGAATCCAGCCCGGTAGCCAGCCCACCTTCACTGCGAACAAAAGAAAAATGTTCCTTCCCATCCACAGTAGCCTTTACGGGTAAGCGATTAGATACAATATAAAGTTTCTGCTTCATCTTGGAAAATTACAAAAAATTACGGACATATAATAATAATTTTTAAGTAAAATCCATAATGAATGTTAAAAGAGTCTGTGCATTATCTGGTGCACTATTCTAAATGATAAAAAGCAGAATACCAGAAACAGAAATCCACTCTTTCCATATCTGGTTTTTTACCTTTCTAAAAAATGTTTCTATTTCACAAACTTCAGCCGCAATGAGTTTAGTACTACGGATATACTGGAAAAAGCCATCAGTGCACTGGCCCACATCGGCGTAATTTGAAAGTCTATTCCAAAAAGGTATAAGACACCGGCAGCTAGTGGGATACAGACAATATTATAGATAAAAGCCCAGAAAAGGTTCTCCCAGATCATCTTTACTGTTTTCTTGCTCAAGTGAATGGCATCGGGAATATGGCGCAGGTCATCACCCATCAACGTCACCTGGGCCACATCCATAGCAATATCAGTTCCTTTGGCCATGGCTATACTGACATCCGCAAGAGCCAATGCCTGTGTATCGTTGATACCATCACCTACCATCGCCACCTTTTTACCATTAGCCTGAAGTTTCCTGACAAGATTTTCCTTATCCTGAGGCATCACCCTACTCTGATAATGGGCAATTCCGGCCTTCTCTGCCCAATACTGGGCAGCCTCCTCCTTATCCCCACTCATCATATACACCTCTATACCCATATTCTGCAAGATATTCATGGCTTCTCGGGCATGAGGTTTCAAGGTCTCACGCTCTTCCAGTGGAAGATCATCAGCTTTAGTGAAATCAATGTTCTGATTGGGAATCGTCAGCGTTCCTGTCTTGTCCGTAACCAGTACATTTACATTCTTCAGTTCCTCTAAAGCAGTAGCATCCTTAATCAGGACTTGTTGCTGGGCAGCTTTGCCTATACCAACCATCAGTGCGGTCGGTGTAGCCAGGCCCATCGCACAAGGACAGGCAATCACCAGAACAGCCACAGCGGAAAGAATGGCCTGAGGCAAATCACCAGAACCTCCGATAATCCACCACAACATAAAAGTAAGAAGTGCCAGGACTGCTACAACAGGTACAAAGACCAGAGAGACCTTATCAACAATCCGCTGCACAGGTGCCTTAGAGCTTTGAGCTTGCTGGACCATCTGGATAATATGTGCCAAGGCAGTATCGGCACCAATCTGACGAGCCTTCATACGAAACTTGCCCTGGCTGGGAATAGTCCCTGCAAGAACAGAAGAACCTTTTTTCTTCTCAGCCGGAGTCGGCTCACCTGTAATCATGGACTCATCGACGTATGCTGCATCTGCCGTCATAAAACTTTCAGCACTCATTACCTCTCCATCTACAGGAACCTTCTCTCCGGGGCGGACTTCCAAAACGTCTCCTGGAGAAATGGTAGAGACCGGGACTTCACGGATAACCTCATTTCCACTCTCGTCCTGCTCGACGATACGGGCGGTCTTCGAAGCCATCCCCATCAGTTGACGGATGCTGGAAGCTGTACTCTCACGGGCTTTCTCTTCCAACAGCCTACCCGTTAACACAAAGGTGATAATCATTACCGCAGCATCATAATAGGTGTGCCACTCAATGCCCCTTGCTCCCCAGGTCTGTTCACCCCAAAAAGTATTATAAGTACTGAACAGGAAACTGATTGCCGTGGAAAGAGCGACCAATGTGTCCATATTTGCCGAAGCATGTATCAGTTGTTTCCAAGCCGTAACATAAAACTGACGGCCACAAAACCACAGGTCAGCTATGCAGAGCAAGAGGCTCACCTGGTTAGTAATATTCGTCGAGCCAAGAGTCAGCCACTTCATCGAGATACTCATCAACAGAATTGCCAATATCCAGGAAAGAAAGGTTTTGTGCTTCAATATCCGATATGCATTGTGCTCGATCATCTCCACACTCTGGCCCGTATCAATGACCAAATCATAACCGATGTCATTGATATTCTTTTTCATCGTTTCAAGAGAAATCACAGTTGGATCATAATCCACCAGTGCACTCCGAGCTGGCAAACTCACTGATGCACCTTGAATACCCCTCAAGGAACTTAGTTTGCGTTCAACATTAACCGCACAAGCTGCACAAGCCATACCCACAACGGGAATTGTCTTTTTCATTGCTCATCCTTTCCTTCAACATCCTTTTTATAAGCCACAATCTCTACTGAGACGGAATCAGTATAATATATACTGTCCTTTTTCATACCGACTCGGGCAATATTTCCGTCTTACCCTCTGGTTCTCCGACAGATAATCCCTGAGATGTTACCCTATAAGTTCATATCTTCCACTTGCACTTACAGCTTTCTTAAAATCATCGATAGAAACAGCATTCTCATCATAATCTACCGAAACACTTTTATCTTCAAGATTCACTTTAACGGTATTAACACCTTTCAATGATTGAATGGCATCTTCAACCTTAGCCTTGCAGTGCATACATTTCATTCCATTTACTGTAAAAGTTTTTTTCATCTTCATAAGTTTATAAGTTCCACTTTTATTTAACCGAAGATATTTATAATCTTCATTTGCAAAGATACAATGATTCCTTCCGGTACTGTTACAAAATATTGGATTCATTTTACAACATTCCGCAACAGGAAACGATCATCCTTTACTTCTTTGCAGTTATAATCAGGGGACCCTTCTGATTATTATGAAATCTATCTTCCCAGACATGCCATTGATCGATCTCCTCTGTAATACGTTGTACAGCTTTTGTGCAATTTTCCGGATAAGTAAGTTGTAAGACGAACCAGATTTTTCGATGCCGCACATATTTAGTATGAAATCGATAACCCCTGATATTACTGCCATCAACATACAGTGGACCTGACAAAATAAAGCAATCTCTTCCCATACGTTTTTTTGTCGCATGAAGAAGTACGCCAATACTATCCATACCCTGTTTCACTGTAAGTTCCTTCTGGTTAGGTTGTATGAATGCCATCTGCACGATCTGGACCCAGTTATCCCAATAGTTGAACCGGCAAAGACCAGGTTCTTTGATGAGAGAATCGGGTGTTTGCTCAAAGCATGCCGGATAGCGGACAACGTATCCGAAAAGGCTGTCCTGATATTCTTTCATAGGCGCATCATTGATCATCTGTTCCAATTTCTTCGGAAAAGATCTGTCATCTTTTCCTGCAGAAGAAAATACAATTACAGTTATGATAATGATAAGACTGATAAGTATAATAAAAAAACGTCGCATGTTAGAATTTGTATTTACATCTAAGGAAACTCCCATCCCTTGTTCTCTTCTGTTTCCAGTCCAAAAGGCTCTTCATCATAGAAAATACTATTCCTGTAATATCAGACTGACCGATAAGAATTTCTTATGGATGCAAAGTTAGAGAATTACGCTTCACTGACCCAAAAAGAGAACTGACATTTATCTGACAATTGATATCATCGGGCAATTCCCGGATAATTGATCTTTAAGTTACTGTCTTTTTTATTGATTAGTCAAGCCGAATCCAGGCATAGTCAAACTAAATCCAACATAATATCCGTCAGTCATATTTCCATAGTACTGGAAAGTATATTTCCATAGTATTGGAAAGCATATTTCCATAGTACTGGAAAGTATATTTCCATAGTACTGGAAAGCATCTTTCCATAGTATTGGAAAGCATATTTCCATAGTATTGGAAAGCATCTTCCCCTCAGTTTGGTAATTATCAAGCCTATATCACTTAATAAAGGATATGTTCTAAGTTACTAAATTTTATTGATATATACAATTTTTTAAATATGTTTTTTCAAAAAGCAATTCTGCCAACGGATATTTATAATGAGTTTCTTCCGATTCATATATTTATTGTAAATTTGTCTTCTCAAATATACTGGCATGGAAAAAAATTATTTTGTCAAAAGTCATGGTTTAGGCAATGAGTACATTGTTTTTGATAGTAAGAACATCACTTTCCCATTAACTCCGGATGTGATAAAGAAGATTTGCAATGTCAACTATGGCATAGGTTCCGACGGCATCCTGCTTAAAGTAAAAACAGATAAGGCTGATGTTGGTTTGCGGATTTTCAACCCTGATGGATCAGAAGCCGAAAAAAGCGGTAATGGATTACGAATCTTCTGTAAATACATATTTGATTATGGTTTTATCCACCAACGGCAATTCACAGTTGAGACAAAAGGTGGAATCGTAAATGCTGACATTGTTGAGGTTAAAGACAACAAGGCCACACTGATTACCGTGGATATGGGGAAAGCAGAATTTCGCTCTTCCCTGATACCGACAAAATTCCCAACAGCAGAAGTGAATGACGAAACTATCACCGTAAATGGAACAAAATATCTGGCAAATTGTGTCTCCATGGGCAATCCACACTGTGTGATTATCAGAGAACAACTGGACGTTGACGAAATCAAGAAAGTTGGTCCGATGATAGAACATTATCCTATGTTCCCCAACAGAATCAATGTACAATTTGCCCAAGTGATTAACCGCCGAGAGGCTCGCATACTCATCTGGGAACGGGGAGCTGGATTCACGTTGGCCTCAGGTACTTCATCATGTGCCGTAGCATGTGTATTGCATAAGAAAGGACTGGTTGACGACGAGGTTCTCATCAGATGCCTGGGAGGAAACTTGAGCATACAGATCAGCAAGGACTGGGAAGTGAGGATGACAGGACAGGTAAGACAAATCTGCCAGGGAGTACTCAATAAGGAACTGTTAGAGGAATTCGGCAAAGATTAAAGACTGGTTTGGAAAGCATTACACTTTTTGATGCTTATCCAAAACCTTAACAACTTTCACCCTCTTCATTATTTGTATAACTAAATCATTTGCAGTTTGAATAACTAAATCAAACTGCAAATGGTCTTTTATTGTCCACCTAGAATATGATCTGCTAAAGTTTCAGGAACGAATATGTCATTTCGAACGTGAGGAAAATTAAATATATTTTTTTCGGAATAGGGGTAACTTGCCAGTTAAATGTTTCATAAGTAGAATCAGATAAATTTTACAAAAGGCAATGAAAACAATAAAAAGATTAAGTATTTTACTTTTTGCAGTATTGGCAGGTATGAACATAAATGCCCAAGAAAAGAAAGCAGTACAAGTAACATTCATCTATCCGGTCGGGACAGCCGGAACTAATTCGGCAGATTACACAAACAATTTTTCTTTCAATATTATCGGTGGAATAAATGGTGGTGTAAACGGATTTGAGTTGGGATCGGTGGCAAATATCAACAGAGGGAACGTGAACGGATGTCAGATTTCTGGAGTTTGCAATATCACATCAGGCAACAGTAAGGGAGGAATTATTTCTGGAGTCTGTAATATGGCCTCAGGAGACAGCAAAGGGCTTCTTGTGTCGGGCGTGACCAACTTGACCAGAAATCAATCGAAAGGTGTAGAAATTTCCGGTGTTGCAAATATTTCCGGCTCACACAAAGGACTGCAGTTATCCACCGTCAATTTCGTTAAGGACTATTTATCAGGCAGTCAAGTCGGTGTAGTGAATTATGCTAAAAAAGGAAAAGGGGTTCAATTTGGTGTTGTAAACGTTTGCAGCAACGGTGATGGTATCCTCCCGATTGGACTATTCAATGTGGTAAAAAACGGATATTATGCCTTCGACCTTTCTACCAATGAGCTATTCATTACAAGTTTATCCTATAAAATGGGGAAAGAAAAATTCCATTCCATATTCAGAGCCGGCATAGGTGAGCACAACAGTAAGTCGGTATTTAGCACCGGATTCGGTTTTGGGTCCATTATCCCGATCAAAGGCAACCACAAATTGAATATGGAACTGATTTGCGATGCTCTTCATTACAACTGGAAATGGGGAGACAAGAAAATGAATCTGCTGAACCAGTTTAATTTGAATTATCAATATCAAGTGACAAAACATTTCGCTATAAAAGCCGGACCGAGTTTCAAGACCTTCGTAACCAATCAAAAAGAGAACGGAGAATTTGCTGACATTATTAAGATACCGCATACATTATTTGAACACACCGGTGGAAAATACAAAGTCGCAGGTTGGATTGGATTTAATGTCGGAGTCGAATTTTCTCTTTAAAATAAATCAGAACAAAAGAAATGTTATATCTTTGTTGATAAATAAAAACCCGGATTGATAGTGACTTGTGCAAATACCTGGCAAACAAAAGAGGGATTCGAAATACTTTTTAAGCAGTATTACGAACCCCTTTGTAACTTTGTGTTCGGTATGGTCAAGGATTACGACGCGAGTGAAGATGTTATTCAAGAACTTTTCGTCAAATTCTGGGAAAAGCGGAATGATTTTCCTGATGATATTTCGGTAAAAGCATATTTGTATCGTGCGGCACGGAATATGGCACTGAATCAGATAAGACATTTCGGACTTAAAAAAGATTTCAATCTGTTTAATAGGATGAAGATGTCCGATGCCGAACAAGGTATCGGTAATCCTGCAGAAACAAGTGAATTGCAGAAGATGATTGCCCAAGCAGTAAATGAATTGCCTCCAGAACGGAAAAAGATCTTTTTGATGAGTCGTGAAGATGGATTGAAATATAAAGAAATTGCAGGAGAACTGAATATTTCAATTAAAACGGTTGAAAATCAGATGGGAAAAGCTCTGTCAACACTACGGACCGAATTATCTGATTATTTACCGGCAATAATCATTGCAATCTGTATAGGAATAAAATGAACGACCAATATCCACATATCGACGAAAATGCCATCGCAAAATACCTTTCGGGTGAAGCCAATGCGACCGAAATAAAAAAACTGATGGATTGGATGGAGTCTTCCGATGAAAATCTGGAGGAATTTATCCGATATGAGAAATTGTGGTCTGAGTCATCTGTTCATAGACCTTTCAACGCCCAAAAGGCATGGCCGAAAGTCAGCCGTCGTATTTCACAGAAGAAACACCGTTTCAATCTATATTACATTAGTGCTGCCGCTGCTGCTGCCGTTATTATCCTTATTGTCATTTCCGTTCCATTTTTCAATACCAAAACAAACGTTTCATCACCAGAATTTGCAATAGCAAGTACGAACAGCACCTTAAATTCCACATTGCCGGATGGTTCTTCTGTCTTGCTTTCGAAGCATTCAAAAATTGAATACACCTTTGATGCTCAGAAACAAATCCGCTTGACAAAACTCTCAGGAAAAGCTTTTTTCAATGTCAAAAGAGATACTAAACATCGATTTATTGTTGAAGCCAATCGTGGTGGCGTGGAAGTCTTAGGCACAAAATTCTCAGTAAATGAGTTGAAAAACAAAGATGTGAGGGTCTATGTCTTGTCCGGAAGAGTTAAAGTCTTTCTCGTTCGGGCCTCCAAAGATACCTTATCACTGATCATTACCAACGGTGAAAAGGCTCTTATCAAGGCAAGTAGCGATACCATCATTAAAAAAAACCCAAATGTTTCAGCTTTTCACAGTATCAATAAAACTAATATCATCCATAAGACCATCACTTTTCGAAATATGGACTTATCGACTATCATGGCTAAATTGGAAAGATATTATTCAGTAAATATTAAAATAGATGATGCAGTGGACAAGAAACTTCGTTTTTCTTCTTCATTCAAAGATAATTCGTTGAATGAGATATTAACCGTTATCACACAAACCATGAACCTCGACTACACCAAAAGAGGAAACACGTATTATATAAAGAACGGAAAGGATGAATAATAAAATCAGATACTTCCTATTGATGCTGATGTTGGTTCTTACAGTACAAAACTCATCTTCACAAATTGATTTGCACCGCAAGATATCCATTAACGTGCAAAATCTACTCATCCCGCAAACCTTACATGTTATCGAACAAGATAATCATTTCTTCTTCGCATACAATACCCGGCAAATTCCAACGAATAGAGTTTCAATCTGCGAAAGGAATATAGCACTGAAAAGTGCATTGGACAAGATATTGTCAAATCGATTTGCTTACACGACCATTGGAAATCATGTCATTTTACGCCTGAAAAGAATCAACACAGAATCAGATGATTTTATTATTCTGGGAACTGTGAAAAGTTCCTATGGTTTTCCTTTAGATTCTGCTATCGTATATGCCGTCAAAGAAAACAAAGCGGTAATCACAAATGATGACGGAACATTCCATCTCAGACTGAAAGAACCGTCGCAATACGTTCATATCAGTTGCCCCAATTATAAAGACACTCTCCTGATAGCGGAGACATTAAACAGCGAGAAAACAATTAAACTGTATCGAAAATTCACGAACGCCATAGCATCACCTTTGGAAGTCCGGGACTTAGATGTGTCGTCCTCCAAAACACGATTTGAGAAATTACCATTAGTCCGGAATTTAGTTCCACAATCGGCACTATATCTTAACCAACAAGTCAAGACAATCCATCTGATCCCTATCCAGGTTTCTTTCTTGCCGGGTATGGGCTCACAGCAGTTAACCAAAGGGTTAAACGTCAATTATTTTTCTTTAAATATTTTAGCCGGTTATTCAAAAGGCATTTCCGGTTTTGAAATAGGAAGTCTTGCCAATATCACAGGTGGTAATGTCAAAGGCGGACAAGTGGCTGGTATATCCAACATCGTAAACGGACAAATTAACGGCTTGCAACTTGCCGGTATTTTCAATTATACCTTCAACCAGGTCCGTGGAGCACAAATCTCCGGAGTTGCGAACATTAGCAACAATAATGTAAAAGGGCTCCAACTCGCTGGCGTTTCCAACAACAACAAAGGTACAGTCAACGGAGCACAAATTAGTGGTGTCTTGAATACCAATTCACGGAAAATGACCGGATTACAATTAGCCGGTGTTGCCAACATTCAGACTGGTAAAATAACAGGATGCCAACTTTCCGGCATTTACGGAATCGCTTCCGATGTCAGAGGAGTACAACTTTCAGGCATAATGAGCCACACAACTCACGATGTTTCCGGCGTGCAAATCAGTTCACTTTTAAATAAAGCCAGGAATTTAAATGGATTGCAATTAGGAATCGTCAACATTGCAGATTCGATTGAAAACGGAATTCAAGTCGGTTTGTTCAACATTGTCAAAAACGGATACCGTGCCTTTGAATTCACAAAAGATGAAACCTATTACTGTGACTTTATGTACAAGACCGGAGGCAAAAGACTTTATTCCATTCTGAATGCCGGAATCATGAAAGACAAAGTCGGTGTTGGATACGGTATCGGATACATCCAGCCGATTTATAAAAGGCTATCTGTAAACATGGATGCCATCTATAGCGCACTGCTTGCGACAAACTCCTCCGATACATACAATGGAAGAATCATAAACCTTCGCTTGGGAATCAATTACCGTATCCTAAAGCATCTGACATTGACAAGCGGTTTATCTTTCAATCACTATGATCCTGACAAGAAGAACAGAACAAGTGGCTCTACAGGCAGGATATTATTCAGAGGGAACAGCAATAACATTATCTCACAAGCCTTTCGAAACAATAATAAAGCAATGTGGTTTGGCTGGTTCTTTGGCGTGAGATTCTAAATATAATACTTTTCATTCTCCTTTCCTATCTTGAGTTCACTCCACAAAATACTATTCTACTTTCCCGGTCCGGGAAAGTAGAATAGTACAACTCATTTGGAAGTTATGTATATCCATTAGACAAGAAGATAAAAATCACCCCAGTTCGGGGGATAAAAAGCAACGAAAAAGGCAGTTATAAAAGTCAGTAATTTCATCCTTATACAAATACTTATTATAATGCACCAATGACGGTAATTTCAGACAGTGCCGGATCATAATGTTCAGGAGTTCCTATAATTTTAATCCGAAGGAAACGACCACTTACAACCCCAACAGCTTGTACGTTATCGATACGTTCTTTATTTGTATCAGTAGTTTGAGACTGATCAACCAACTTCTTCCATTTTGTCTCACCATCATCAGAAAGTTCTAATATATAACGCCAATTTCCTTTAACGGGAAAAACAAGTTTTATACTATGTACTTTTACGATCCTTTCCATGTCAACTGCCAACCATGCATCTTTATCAGCAGGCAAAGCTTTCCAAAAAGTAGCAACATTACCATCATTTGCAAATAACCCACTATGACCTTTTACCTCACTACTGGTACGTGTTGGATTAGACTGTCCGAACGCTATAAGCCGTGAATCAACTTTTTTCTCGGTAAAACAAATATAAGGACGTGGTTTAACCTTTGGAGTTTTACCTTCCACATATTTAGGATATCCCAATGAAGTAATTTTAATAATTGCATTTTTTAATCCTGGTGAAGAAGCTCTAATAACGGTTTCACCAGCATAATAAGATCTAAATTCAATAGCTGCTTTTCCATCCCGAATAGCTATATCTGAGTTTTTAGAGAATGTAATACTCGGACCTGTAGGAAATTGCCCGGGACCAGAAATGACCGACAAGGTTACTTCAGGACAATTACTGATTGCTATCCCATTTCTATCTACTACAGTAACTATAATTTGGGAATCATCCGTTCCATTTACTGATTTTATGATCTTTTTATCTGCTGAAAGTTCAAGCCCATAAGGGATACCATTTTCGGGCCACTTAGGAGGAGCAATACCACGGTATGCATTTCTATACCAATACCATTGACGTTTAGGAAGACGGAAATAATCGACAAAGCCCATAGAACCAAATTTACGTCCAGCTATACTTCCATGATCAAATGCACACCAGAGAACTTCTCCACTTCTCCAAGGAAAATGCCAGGAATTGAAATCATTGGGATTGACTCCTGATATTTCTGTTAAATCACCCCATCCAGGAGCATATTTACCAGGTCTGTCTACCATTGTAGAACCATATTCTGAAACAAAATTAGGTATGCCAGGATTAATAAATTCGGGAAGTCTGGCTCCATCGCCATTATAGCCTGCTACATCACCTATTTTGTCTATTTCACCACGTTGTGCACCATTTATAGTTGCCGGCCGGGTAGGATCAAGCTTATGGGTATAATCAACCAGTTCTTTTAATAATTTCCTGACTTTTGGCATAACCTTTCTTTCACAAAAGAAAACTTCATTATCCATACTCCATAAAACAATACTTGGATGATTACGGTTAATACGAATCATATCACGTAAACTTGCTTTTACGCTGGCTTCAAATCCCAGATCATTAACAGAATCTGTAGGGTAAGCACTGGCTCCCCATGGATTTTTAAAATTGGCTGTCCCCCAGAAACAATTCTCAGAACAGAACAATATTCCTAATTTATCACAAGCCGTGGCAAAAGCTGGAGAATGTGGATAATGCGATCCTCTGATAAAATCAAGGCCAGCTTCTTTTACCATCTTCACATCTCTATAAAAACCAGCATCAGTTACAGCATCACCCCATCCGGCATGATCCTGATGAACATTTGCGCCTCTAAAATAATAATGTTTTCCATTAAGAAAAAAACCTTTATCTGCTGTCCATTTAAACCATCTAAAACCAAAGGGCGTCATATAATCATCTACAACTTGTTGCTTATCCTTTACAACGGTCTTAACTACATACATATTAGGAGATTGGGGTGACCACAGTTTAGGATTATTAATAGGAGAACTGGTTTGGTCAAATGTATAAACAGAATTAGAAGGTATTTCCTTTGTGGATTCGATCTTTCCCACTAGAATTCCGTTTTTATCTTGAATAGAGGAAACAAGAGTTACTGATTTAGTTTTTTCTGAACTATTTACTACTTCTGTCTTAATATTAACTTTTCCGGATGATTTGGAAAGTTGGGGAGTCGTAACAAATGTGCCATACCATGTCACATGGACGGGATTTGTTATAATCAGTCTCACATTTCTATAAATACCTCCAGAAAAAGTATGCTCGCCAGCACGTGGAGCTAATTGAGGATCCCATATATTATTAACACGAATAGCTATGACATTATCACCCCTTTTCAATGATCTTGTTATATCAAAAGAGAATCCGGTATATCCTCCTTTATGGATACCTATAAATTTCCCATTTACGAATAATTCAGCTACTTGAAAAACTCCGTCAAATTCAATAAATACCTTTTTCTCTTTTATTGAAACAGGCATTTTAAAATGTTTTCTATACCAACCATAACCTACATAAAATCGATCAGCTGCGAAATATGGTATTGAAAAAGAATGGGGTAAATTCATAGATTCCCAACCAGTATCATTAAAATCAGTTCTACTTGCATTTTTAAAATCACCTAATTTAAACAACCATTCCCTATTAAAATTCAATGATGTTCTCGCATTAGATAAATTATTAAAATTGGTATTTCTTGATGATTTTTTATCAAAGGAATTCTCCTTCCTTAAATTTTTCATATAGCAAAAACTGTTTTCTGAAATTTCACTATATGAGGATATTGGAAACAACATAAAGCCACCAATAAACAATAATGCAATGTATGTTTTCTTAAAAATCATATTTATTAATTATTAAAATGCCACCAATCAGAATCAAATAAATTATGAATACCTTTAATATTCTCCACTGGTTAGAAAACTGTCCTATATATCGTTCATTATATATAAATAAGAATCTTTCATCTTTTGTTGGAACAAAGATATGTAAAAAAGATATTGGAAACAACTGTATATGTAACAAATAATAGAGCAGATTGTTACAATTAATAAAAAACAAGACTCCATAATTTATAAAGCAGATAAATATCAAAGGATTTAATATCATTTAATTCATTTTCATATACGATATTGGAGATTTAGAGTACATTTGTACACTAAAGAAAAGATGCAATCAGTAATTATACAAGTACATAGAAAGGTATTTCAATATCAACATAAATTATAGAACAGATTCTTTTACATAAATAAAAATTAATGACTATGAATAAAACAAAATTGTATCAAATAGATGCTTTTACCGACACTTTGTTTTCCGGGAATCCTGCCGCAGTATGCATACTAGATTCTTGGATAGATGAAAGACTGATGCAAAATATCGGTAGTGAAAACAACTTGGCTGAAACGGCTTTTGTTGTGCCGCAAGGAAAAGACTATGGAATAAGATGGTTTACTCCGGCTACAGAAGTTGATTTATGTGGTCATGCTACCCTTGCTTCAGCATTCGTGCTCTTTAATCTACTCAACTATCAAGAGCCGTTAATTAAGTTTCATTCCCCAAGAAGTGGATTATTGACCGTAAGGAAGAAAGACGACTTACTCATAATGGATTTTCCGACAGACCAACTTGAATTACTCTCTGAAGATCAGAATATATCGTTTAAAAAATGTATCGGTTTAAAACCTATTGAAACTTATAAAGGAAAGACTGATTACATAACCGTCATAGAAAACGAAGAAGAATTAAAACATTTACAGCCCGATCTGAATGAAATCTCAAAATTGAAAGCAAGAGGTTTAATCGTTACCGCCAAAGGCGATCAAGTAGACTTTGTTTCCCGCTTTTTTGCCCCTCAAACAGGCATTCCAGAAGATCCCGTGACCGGTTCTTCCCATACCTCATTATTGCCATTATGGTCAAAGAAATTAGGCAAGACGAAATTTACAGCTTGTCAACTCTCAAAGCGAGGAGGACGCCTTATCTGCGAATACAAAGGTGACAGATGCTTAATCGGTGGCCAGGCCAAGTTATACCTGACAGGGGAAATAAATATATAGTACAAGTCTGCTCATATCTTGGTTGTAATGGTAAGAAAAATCATTTCTTATCATGAATCATTGAAAAGATGGCATTTTTTGTCAACATGAACTATTCCTCTACAATCTCTTTAGCCCTGTTCCAGCCGAATGCATTATGATAGGCTTCTGCAGAACCTCTGGGGACATATAGTATAGTGTTTTTATTTACTCCAAATCGAGTTAATATCGGCGGTGTTATCCACTTGACATGGATGTTTTGAGCCCCTACATTTCCGAGTATACCAAAATTCTCTTTGACTTGTAAAGAAGTGGGGAACGATATAGTTTTCAAGTCTGATCCTGTATACAGTGCAGACATACCAAGTTCATTCAGTTGTGAATCATCTGGGATATGAACTTCCATAAGCCCTTCACAATTGAAGAAAGCATAGTCTCCTATATGTTTTACAGACGCAGGAATATCAATTTTTGTCAGATTTTGACACATATTAAAATGCCCTGCTTCCAATCGATAAAAGTTGTGAGGGCAAGACTATAGATTGCAGACCAGTCCTGGTGATATCAAATGCATGATCACTGAGTTCCTGATATTTGGATTCATAAGTATCTTCTGGACTGACAATGCTTTTCTCTGCATATTTCTTGCCACCTCTACCAGTTGACAGTCTTTCATGTTTAAATAACAGAGATTGAGATCTGCCTCCGACTCAAGAGTTTGATTTCCTTCTGCATTTGTAATAGCACATCTCACCATTGGCTTAAGCATGATACGTAAAGTCTGCATATCCGTCGTATTCAGTGTTCCTGACAATGTGAGAGATTCTAATTTCCCCCAATCAAGCGCATTGCCTCCCAGCAATATTTCCAGTTGTCCAGGTTCAGACACATGGATATTCTCTGCCTTATTTAGTTCACGGCACCATTGGTGAACATGAATATGAAAATCTTCGACACTATCTGTTGAGAATTGCAAGTCAGCCATTCTGCCCAGGTCGAAATTTTCATCTGCCGTAAAATGATACAGAATAGTTTTTTGTTCCTGTTTTGTGGCACTTACAGTGCAACCGATATATTTAAGCCATGAAACAGATGCCGGAATACTCACTTTCGGAGCAGTACTACCGTTGGATTTTAAGGCAATGGTAAAATCTCCCCCTTCTTTCAAGATATCAATATGATCAGACTGTAACACCATCTGTTTCGTGGGTTTTTGCTGTACTCTGATTTTGTAGGCCTTTTCTCCGCTGGTTAAGGTGAGCAGGACATGACGGGATATCATATTCGGATTGGAATTTATATCTATCTTTACGGACCATCCGTCACTTTCTTCGCAGGCAGAAGCCTGACACCAGGAACTATCTTCCTCTTCTTCACCGTTTACGACGACTTTCCATGGTTGTGTACTAGAAAGCAAGGACAAATATACGGTCGTTGCATGTTCACCGGCTTGCAGTTTTCCTTGATTAATAATCTGATAAGTATAAGGGTCCTTTGTATCAGTAGATTCCGTGATTTCTTTACTGCAAGAAAACAATAGTAACAGGATAATTCCGCTCAGGAAGATTGTCGGGATAATTCTTTTCATCTTTAGGAGTATTATGGTGTTAAGTTCTAAGTCAGATTTTCTTCATATCATACATTATAACAAACCTTGTGTTGTGCTTTCATGAGGCAAGGCAATCATAAAAATAACATCGAAGAGCAAGCGTCCTTTTCATTATCAATTACAAAATATGTTCAAAGGTAATGCTTTTATATTAATCACACAAAAAATGTTTAAGGAAATTCATCGTCTTCCTTATAACAATGATGCTTCTTCCAGATGATGTATTGTACATTTTAATGAACGCATCCGTATCACCAAGTCGAATTGCCGGTTCCCTCCTTAAAATACTATTCCACTTTTCCAGACTGGAAAAGTGGAATAGTGCAACTTATATAGTTGTTGTATATTAGAATTGAGCAAACCCAGAAAGGAAATCAATATCCCGGGTTCTGCCACATATTCGGTGATACCTTCGTATATCGGAGGACACCATTGGCATCCTGCGAATAGGACTCACTGGACAAATTAGTATCTGCCTCCAACTCATAAAGAGGAATAGGACGATAATAATGTTTAACGGCAATATTACCTGAAGCCTGAGCATTATAAGCTTTAACATGAGATAGAAGAGTGTGGGTCCGCTTCAAGTCAAACCAACGCTGGTATTCACCACAAAGTTCCAATGCACGCTCTTTTAAGATCGTTTCAATAGTTACTGTACCTGAAATCGTATTATCCTTACCTTTGATAGCACGAACTGTACGTAATTTGTTAATCGTACTTAATGCTGCAGAATTATCATTTGTCTGCATTTCTGCTTCAGCCTCGATAAGATACATCTCTGCTAACCGAAGTACCATATAATCACGATAAGAACAGTCATAAGTAGGATAGTTTGAATCATACTGGTCATCAAGGAATTTCTTGATGCCAGGGAAAGAACACCAGCCACCAATCTTATAGGAATTATAACGAGAATCACGGTAGACATCAGAAACAGCCTTAGCAGATTCTGTAGGTTTAGCGGTTGCAGGATCAGAAGAGGTATATACAGGAATATCTCCCCCACTGGCAAACTGAATACGGTATTTATCTTTAGCCGCTGCCTGAAGATTCTTACCCTCCTGGGAATTACCATCAGCCAAAGAATATTTTATAGCAGCTCCACCACCATTAAAATAATTGCCATCTGCTTCGTAAACAGAATCATAACTGGCAAAATTCTGATCTGCCATTTCCGGATAATTCTTGGCATTGCCTGCCAATGCTTTTGGTATACGATAACTCGTCAGCAACGTACCATTATAACGCTGGTCAGTCCCTTTCACTTCATCTAGAATCTTCCATAGATATAATGAAGGCAAATAGCGGGTAAAACCACGCCCATAAGGAGAATAATATTTGGCTATATCTACTTTTTCACCTGTTGTAGCACTGGTGATATATTGGGAGCTTGCGCCTGTACAGCGTACAAATACCTGAGTATTCTTAGTACCATTCCCGCCTAAATCATTAGCTCCATTATTCCACAATGGAACAAACATCAGCGAGGCTGCATCACCACCATTTTGTCCATACCCCCTACGGGTAAGAAGAGAATTATACTGGCCAGTTCCATTATCCGTAAACCGGTAGGGAACACAATTGTCAAAACCAGAAGAAAGTGTATTAGAATAATGTACTCTGAAGAGACATTCCTTATTATTTTCCTCATTATTCAAATTCCAGGTATCTGAATAGCGGGAATACAGTGATGCTCCTGAATTAGCAATGACATCTTTAGAAGCATTCAAGGCTTCCGTATACAAATTGCCATAACTGTCAACACTGTTAGGGCCTAACCAGGAAGCGGCATAAAGAGCCTCACGGGCGTAAAGTGCTTCTGCTGAGTAATAATAGGCACGACCTTCACCGGTAGCAGATGCCTGAGTCATAACACCGGCTCTCTTATAATCTGTCATAGCCTGTTTCAGATCATCAAGAATATGCTTATAGATAACCGGCTTAGTCTGCCGTACAGGAGTAGTGTTTATTTTTGTAATTGGATCTGAATTATATGGAACAGGTCCCCAGAGAGCTACCACCTGTGAATAATATAAGGCACGAAGAAAATAGGCATCAGCTTGGTAAGCTGACTTTTTAGTAGCATCAAGAACTGTACATTCCGGAACATACTTCAGAGTATTATTACAGACATCTATACCTGCATAAAAAAGTTCCCAATATTGATCGAGACAGGGGTTGTTATTCACAGCAGCAGTACCGGATGTGGAAGAAAAGCCAAAACTTTCAGCAGACAAGTCATAACTGCATAACGATTTCTGTTTATTATCATATCCGTAATAGAAAAGATCAGAGCCCATTTCAGAAAGCCCCAATGAAGGCTCTTTACCCCACCAACCACGTGCATAAGCATAAGCCGAAGAAACAAGTCCGTCAATGCCACTAGTTGTATTATAAGCCAAATCAGCTGTTTCTCCCGTTTTATTATCTTCTTTCAAATAATCCGAGCAAGAAGTCACAGTAAGGCTTAATACAGTAGTTATAAGAAATATATTGATTATCTTTTTCATAATAGTGTAAATTTTAGATTAAAATATAACATTAAGTCCAACAACAACCTGTTTCCGGAGAGGGAAAGTAATAGCGCCATCTCGTTCTGAATCATAATCACCAAAATGACTGAATGTTATGAAGTTTTTCAAGGAGCAATACACCCGTAGATCGTTGATCAGGTATTTGTGAAGTAATTTCTTCGGAAGTTGGTAAGCCAAAGTAATATCTTTGATTTTAAAATAGTCAGCCTTCTGCATCTCAATAGCACTCTTAAATGCTGTAGGACTTGTGCCAGTAGCACCTGGAGAAGGAATAACGGTATTGGTATGATCCGGTGTCCAATAATCCAGATCTCCCCAGTTGGAACCATCATAAGTATATAAGCCATAAGCTTCATAATACATATATCCCCCAATGCGTGCCATCGTCTGGACACTCAAAGAAAGATCTCTATAGCGGAAAGAAGTCGTAAATCCCAAAATAGCCTTTGGCGAACGATTGTAAATGACCTTATCTTTATCATCAATGATTCCATCATGATTTTGATCTATTATCTTCGGTGTACCTGGAGTACCGTAATCAGAATAAGGCTTTGTAAATGTAACACCTTTACTGGTGTAATTATCAGCTACATATTTATCGAATTCCCCAACGCCCCAACAGTTCTGGACTTTATAGGAGTAATAGGCAGATACAGGATTATTAACTTTTAGAATATTTATGCCATCAACATATTGAGTGACTCCGTTCGTCAACTCATCAACATAGTCACGTGCAAATGTGGCAGAAACACTCATATCCCACTTAAACTTCTTCGTCTGGACAGGTACTGCACCCATAGACAATTCGAAGCCATGTCCCTTAGTTTTCCCTACATTGGAAATCTGGCTGGTATATACAGAAGAAGGCGGGGCGGTCTTGTAATAAAGCAAATCATAAGTGTGACTGGTATAGTAATCAAAACTGCCATAAAGTCTACTATTTATGAAAGAGAAGTCAAGACCGAAATCCAAGGCTGACGTCTTTTCCCAAGTCAGGTCATTATTAGCCATGGTCATGGGTGCCTTGTCCGTAGAATTCGGTACAATAGAAGAGATTGTAGCTAATGTCTGATATTCTTTTATGGCTGAATTACCGGAGAGTCCCCAGGAAGCACGAAACTTCAAGTTATCCAACCATGATTTTGTGCTATTCATAAAATTTTCATCCGAAATTCGCCAACCTGCGCTAACGGATGGGAAATATCCCCATTTATGACCTCGCGCCAAGACAGAAGACCCATCTGCACGAAGAGAGCCCTGAAGCAAGTATCTTGAATTGTACGCATAATTTACACGACCGAAGAAAGACACCATATTACTCTTTATATAAGAAGATTTGGCCGTAGGAGAAGCAATCTTAGACACGTCATAGAAGGAACTTTTATAATAGTGCTCCGCTCCTGCATCGCCAGATATGGAGCTGGTTTCCTCAACGGACTGTGTCATCTCATGGCCAAGCATGAAAATGAAGTTGTGATTATCGAAGTTAAGATTATAGTTGGCCGTATTCTGCCATACATATCTTGTATTTGTTACCCTTGCATTACTAATATAAGTAGTACTTGGATTCTGATAACGTGGCTGACTCTGATAGTCTTCATATAGACCATCACGATCAGTAGAGCGGTCTAGTGTGAACTGTGACTTGAAATTGAAATGTCTGATTGGAGTAAGCTCTACATAAGTATTTCCAAAGAAACGCGTTGTTTCAATATTGCGCTGGTAGTTACCATTTCGGTCCAGTAATGGAGAACAATGTGCTGCATACCATGGATCAGGCTGGGCGTTGATTGTTCCGTCCGTAAGATAAGGGTGAGTAATAGTTGTTGTTTTTTGTGCCTGATTATAAACGCCGCTATTACGCTTATCATTACTCTTGTAAACATAACTGAAATCGGCACCGATTTTCACGATTTTATTGATTTCATGATCAATATTGACACGGCCTGTATAGCGATTATATTTATCACCCGACATCAATCCATTATCGATCATATCTGCTAAAGATACATTGAAATTTGTTTTGCCATTACCACCCTGTACAGATATTTCGTAGTTCTGCGAGATACTGTTTTTCATGATTATATCTAACCAGTCAGTATACGATTTGTTGTTATAGATGTCCAGACATGAAGTTCCGTCACTTAATTGCTCACCTTGAAGAACATCAGAAACCTTTGTTGTACGATGAGCAGATGACCAGTCACCCGCAGTTTGCATATTCTTATAATCCTGTGCATCTATCAAGCGTTGAACTTCTCTATTACCATACATAGGTTTGGTAATACCCGTAGCACTATTGGAAGAAATATACATATTAAAATTGACTGATGTTTTACCACTTTTCCCATGTTTGGTGGTAACGATAATGACTCCATTGGCACCTTTTGTGCCATAAATAGCTGTAGAAGCCGCGTCCTTCAATACATCTATAGATTCTATATCACTTGCAGGAATATCAAGTGTTGAACCATATTCTACGCCATCAACAAGGACAAGAGGTGAGTTGCTGGCAAGCAAAGAGCGACTACCACGAAGTGTCATGCTGACTCCGCTACCGGCTTCTCCATCACTTTGCAGAAGATCAACTCCTGGAATTTTTGCCTGCATGGCCTGTAAGGCATTAGGTGCAGCTATATCAGAAAGATCCTTAGCTCCTATACTTGCAACAGAACCAGTAAGATCCTTCTTTTTCATAGTACCATAACCGACAACTACAACTTCATCAAGTTGCTGGTTATCTTCTTTCATTGTAATGATAATGCTGCTTCGATTACCTATGCTGATAACCTGATCACGATAACCTACATACTTAACCGTTAATTTGGTATTAGGCTTTGCATTAGGGATGATGAAGTTCCCATTGAAATCTGTGACCGCAGCAGTTTGTCCATCAGATAGAATAGTTACACCAATCATAGGTTCTCCGTTAGCATCTTTCACGGTGCCTGTCACTTTTTGCTGTGCATTAGCAACAAAACAAATCAGGCTTACGCATATTATTAATGCGATTCTTTTAATTTGTAGATACATAAACGTTAGTTTTAGTTATTAGTTATATGAGTCTAAAATACACTTATCAGATAAGAATACTTGTTTTTCGGTCTAGTAAATAAAAAAGTTAATAAGTAGAATTAATATAGATTAATTAAGATCTTTTCATGTATCCTTTGATAATCCCGACTATTTTATTAAGGATAATCAAAGATATAAAAAGTATTTTAATGTATTAAGGATTTAAGTAATATTTTACACAATATTAACTTAATTTTTTACCTCAAGATGAAAAAAGTCCGATCTCTTTCGAGACCGGACTTCTCCTCAGTTGTTATCAACAACCCTTATTTATTTCACATCAGGCCCCAGCACTTCGTGCAGAAACCACTGAATGTTGGCATCATTCAGTTTCTGGTCTTTCAGAACCACCGGAAGATTCTTCAGGTTGTCATTGAAGTTCTGCATAAGAACATTGAACTTCTCAGGATAGTAAGTAATACTCATCCCTGTAGACGCCATTGTACCCAGACCATCCTTCAGTACAATACCGGCATCCTTATACTTCAGGCCTACAACCGCATCACGCAGTCTACGGGATGTTCCGATGAAACCGTTCAGGTCAGGAACAGCTCCTTCCGGATAGGTAATGACGATCTCTTTCTCAGCCGAACAAGAGGTCACCGGTACCTTCACCGTCAGCATCAGACTATTCCCATCGTAAGTATAAGTTGCTTTTTCTCCACCACACATTACACTTTCAGGTGCTTCCTTGCAGTTAACACACACATACAACTGTCTCTCCGAAGGCATATCCTTGTACTGCCCCTTCCGAGCCCCGATCGTCACGTTAAGTTGGTTGCCATTATAACGATAGTTCAGCGGAATACGTGCATAATTAGTAGCATAGTCCTTATCATTACCATTATCCTCATAAAGTGAGAACGATCCCTCTTTTGCTCCAGGGAAAATATTGACGTAAATATCGTCATCCAGGCCCTTCAGATTCTTCACACGTCCAAGAAAAGGCAGTATGAGATCCGGCCTTGATATAGATAGGATATTCATCAATCTTAAAATAACGAGTCACTGTCTGGCCACCCTTCAGAAGAGTGCCTGTCTCCCATTCATACCATTCATTACCGGCAGGTAACCATACTTTCTGCTCAGCATATCCGTCTTTCATCGGTGCTGTGATAGGGGCAATCAGCATATCATCACCGAACATATATTCATCCTTAAAGTTGTATGCTTCCTTATTATCAGGATAATCGTAATACATCGGCCGACAGAGAGAAATACCCGTATCGTAGGTCTTTCTCGCCATGGTATAAATGTAAGGATTCATCCTGTAACGCTGGATAATCGTATTACGCAGCACATTGAAGATCGTATCGTTAAATACCCAAGGCTCCTTACGCAGGTTGGCGTTCTTTGTCGTATGTGTACGCATGATAGCACTCACGGCACCAAACTGCATCCACCGGGCAAACAGTTCCGGATTAATATGGTCTGCTCCCATGTGTCCTCCTATGTCATGGCTCCAGTAGCCATAAAGGACATTGGATGCAGTGGAATTGAAATAAGGCTGGTAATCAAGTGACCTCCATGAGATTCTGGTATCTCCGGAGAATCCTATCTGATAGCGGTGGTTCCCCAGTCCGCCCCAGCGATGGTAAAGCATCGGACGGTCCTGCGCCTTCACGCTGACTATGGGTAAAGAAAACATAGTTCAGCCACCATGTATTACTCAGACTGTCTACCTTTTTATCGTAGGGCCACTGTTGCCAGTCCAGCCACCAGAAACTCACTCCCTGACGGTGCATCGGATCCAGAATATCCTTGAAAACATTTGTCATGAGTTTTTTGTCGGAAGCAACCCAAGGGATAGTCTGACCGGATGCCGGATCTATACCCATATCCCTGGCTATCTGCGGATAGGGTTCTTCGTATGGAGCAATACCATCTGCAGGATGCAGGTTAAGAGTTACATCCAATTGATTGGAATGGAGGTAATTCAACAGTTTCGGAGGATCCGGGAACAGCCTCCGGTTCCACGTCCATCCGGTCCATCCACCCTTACCCTGTTCGGTATAATGCCAGTCCATGTCAATGACCAGTACATCAAGGGGAATATTAAAAGTATTGAATTTATGGATCACATCCCGAAGTTCATCATCGGAATAACTCCAGTAACGGGACCACCAGTAACCGAAAGCATATTTGGGTGGCATTGGGACCTTTCCCTGCGAATAGGGTAAAGTCTTTCAAGGCTTCCTTGTAGTTATGACCGTATGCCATAAAATACCAATCCTGAGCATCACCCCCCTTACGCTTTTCCACCCAGGGCCAGTCAGAATTGTCAAACAGGAAGTTTTTGGAATCATCTATCAACGTCCAGCCATCCGTCGAGAGCAGGCCGTCTCCAAGGGAAATAGGCTTTCCGTCATGAATATTTCCATCACAGCCATCCAAAGTACGGTAGGTTCCTTTTAAGTTGCCTGTATTCTTCATTCCAGGTTTCCAGACAAACCGATATGTTTTCTTGGCAGAAATCACGGATAAATTGGACGAGGTAAACTTCCCGCTGTTTTTCCTATAAGTCAGAATCAACCTATCAGTCCGAATTACCACTTTTTTCCTATCCTGTTTCAGTTTGTAATTAACCGACGGATATAGTCGGTTTACAGCTACAAAAGAGCGGTTGTCCGTAAATTTTCCATTCGGAGAATATTCCATACGGAGTGTTCCATCAGAAATAACAGTAAATCTAACAGAATTATCCTTATAGGCTACATTGGACGATTCCTGTGCAAAAGCACTTCCAGAGAAAATCAGCAAAATAAGACAAGCAAATAATGTTTTCTTCATGAAACGTAATTTTTATAATAAATAGCTATTGGTTAGTCTCTATACTGAGTTACAAATTTAGAAAATTTTCTTATACCAAGCTACATTATTTTATTTAATTACACCAACAGAACTGCATTTCATGTCTCAATGATAATTTTCTATTCTCAAATTTTTCAAATGATTACCTCTACAATCCATTATAAATTCAATCCTCTTTATGCCCCACTCTTTCAACAATCTCCTTTGGTAATGAAGGCATTGCCCCTTCTTGCGTACATACATACGCGCTGGTATCAACAGCCAGTTTATGAGCCTCAGCAACAGACATGCCATGAAGTATGGCAGCAGCAAAACTACCGGTAAAAGAATCTCCTGCTCCTACCGTATCCGAGACCTTCACTTTTGGCGTCTTCTGGAAAGACATAACTCCATGAGTAAATACATAACTGCCATTTATACCACAAGTTAAAATCAACATATCCAGATTATATTTTCCAAGGATAAGCCAACACGTATTTTCCATATCCAATCCAGAATAGCCAAAAATACGACCAATAGTAATTAGTTCTTCATCATTAATCTTTAATATATTACATATTCTTAATGAATCTTTGAGAATCTCTTTTGAATAGAAATTCTGGCGCAGGTTAATATCGAATATCTTCAGACTGTCTTTCGGCATAGCATTCAGAAACTTTCTGATGGTTTGTCGGGAAATATCATTACGCTGAGCAAGTGAGCCAAAACATACAGCATGGCATTGTCTGGCTACTTCTTTTATTTCACCGGTAAACGGGATATTATCCCACGCCACATCCGTTTTAATATCGTATGATGGCACGCCCTGTTTATCCAGTGTTACCTGTACTGTTCCTGTAGGAAAATCCACACGAGGCATCATATAGCGAAGTCCCTTCTTATCAAATTCCGCCAGTGTCTCATCACCTAACGGATCCTTTCCTACAGCACTGACAGCTAATGCGTCAAAACCAAACTGAGAGACGTGAAATGCAAAATTTGCGGGAGCTCCCCCTAATTTTTTACCTCCTGGAAAAACATCCCACAAAGCTTCTCCAATACCAACTACCATTTTATTCATATTTAATATTTTACGTTCTTGATATAAGTAATCAAATAAACCACACCTACTGCCATTACGGCGACTGCTCCGGCCTGCCCTACAGCATCACTGGTAAAGCCCATAATAAGAGGGAAAACCGTTCCACCAAAAAGTCCCATGATCATAAGTCCGCTAATCTCATTTTTCTTGTCCGGGACAGAAAGGAGAGCCTGTGTATAAATCATAGAAAAGACATTCGAATTACCATATCCAACTAAGGCTATAGCTGAATAAAGTACGATTCTGGACGTACCGGCAAACATACCAACCATCGATAAGGCTATCATTGTAACACTGATGATAAAAAATGACCTGTGATTCATCACACGAAGGAAAAAAGAGCCAGTGAGACATCCTATGGTACGGAAAATGAAATATAAAGACGTGGCAAAAGCAGCATCATTTAAAGTCATTCCCAATCGCTCCATAAGCAACTTTGGTGCTGTGGTGTTCGTACCTACATCGATACCCACATGACACATAATGCCAATAAATGATAATAAGACGATCGGCTTACCCAAAAGTTTAAAGCAAGCCTTAAACTGATGTCCCACTGACATATATTCACCATGGTTCTTTACCTCCCTTTTTATCGGAGTCACAGCCAGCAACACAGTAGCAAGCACACCAATGATGAAATATATAAGAAAAAGCACCCTCCATCCAAGACCTAAATTCGGAATAATTGACGTTGCTCCCCACATCGCCAGATATGGAGCAAAAAAGGAAGCAATGGCTTTAATAAACTGCCCGAAAGTAAGGGTTGAAGCCAGATTGTCACCTGCAATAACAGATGATACCAAAGGATTAAGTGACGTCTGCATGAGAGCATTACCAATACCTAATAAAGAAAAAGACACCAACATAACAACAAAGCCATTATTGAAGAGTGGTAAAAGCAATGATAATATTGTGACATAAAGAGACAATAGTACTGTTTTCTTCCTTCCAATTTTATTCATCAACACCCCTGTAGGAACCGAGAATATCAAGAACCAAAAAAATACGAGAGAAGGAAAGATATTGGCTACCTTATCAGTCAGGTTCAGATCTTCTTTTACATAATTGGATGCTATGCCTACAAGATCAACAAAACCCATTGCAAAAAAGCATAACATCACGGGAACAAGGGCTGTTTTTTTATATTTATTCATAATCAAGAATCAGATATTTTATTTATTCAATGGATAGATCGTAATTTTGGCCTTCCCCTTTACATTAAGTTTATTGTAAGGAACGGTCGGAAACACCAGATTGGTCATAGACATTTTCCCACATAGGATATGACCAGTGTGGCACCTTCTTTTACCGATAATCGAAAATTGCCACTAATATCAGTAATCGTTCCATTCTTAGTCCCTTTTTCCAAGACAGAAGCGCCTATTATTTCATCGCCATTAGCATCCTTCACTATTCCGCTGACAGAAATATTCTGTGCGGACGCAATAGTGCTTATAAAAAGGAGCATGACACTGAAAAGAACTTGTCTAAAATGTTCCATTCCTTTAGGTATTTAGTTAGTTAAAATGTTTAGATTTTCGTTGCAAAGATATAAGAAAGCCCAAAAAGGCACTTACAAAAATTAGACATTTGCTTTCAAATTTGATTCATGAAACAATTTTAAAAACAAATGTCTAAAATATGATAAGAAAACAGTCTACTTTACGTAAGTAAACAAAAATAATGGAATATCTTTCATGTCCTTTTTATCGAGTTTCATTGGGACTAAAACCATATTTTTCTTTAAAACAGGTAGTGAAATATGAAGGGGTTGTAAATCCTACCCTATATGCGATCTCCGATACCGTCTTGTCTGTAGTCTCAAGAAGATGCTTTGCTTCTTCTAAACGGGCATTGCGTAATAAATCTACAGGAGTAGAACCTGTCAAGGCTTTCACCTTTCGATAAAGTTGAACTCTGCTTAACCCCAACTTCTCACCAATTTGTTCAACTTTAAGGCTTGAATGTCCCATCATGCTACGGATCACGATCCGCAATTGTTCCACAAATTGTTGATCAGGATTCCCCAGTTTACTCTCTTTCTCAGTCTCTTCCCTTGAACCGGAAAACAATTCACGTAACAAGATACGGTTAGACAAGAGGTTGTCAATACGAGCAAGTAATAATTTAGAAATAAAAGGTTTTGTAATATAGGCATCTGCTCCATGCTGATAGCCTTCTATACGCTGATCATCCATACTCCGTGCTGTGAGTAAGATTACCGGAATATGAGAAGTCGTACGATCGGACTTCAATCTGTTACAAAATTCCAAACCGTCCATCACAGGCATCATGATATCACTAATCACCAAGTCAGGTATGTATTCACGAGCCAATTCCAATCCTCTCTTTCCATCAGATGCTTCCAGTACATAATAACTCGTACACAGCAGATTCTTAATATATTCCCGTAAATCATCATTATCATCAATGACCATTACTGTAGGAGCATTGTCGTCAAGAGCAGTTGTCACCTTTTCCTTCTTCAATTCCTGTTCCTGATTATCAAGAATGCCTTCACAACCCATCACCTGAGTGACATTTGCTCGTTCCGTAATCTCACCGACCTCACCTTTCTGAGCAACTGGTAAAGTAACCGTAAATACTGAACCCTCATTCTTTTTACTCGTTACCTTAACCCTACCATGATGAAGTTCTACAAAATCTTTTACAAGTGCAAGTCCTATACCTGTACCGCCATTGGCATCTCTGGCTTGATAAAAACGGTCAAAGACCTTATCCACCTCATCTTGCCGCATCCCTACGCCATTGTCATGGACAGAAAAGACAACTTCTTTAGAATTGGGCTGATACACATTGACGGAAATGCAGCCATTGGATGAGGTGTATCTCAGGGCATTAGAAAAAAGATTCGTAAAAATACGTGCTATCTTATCTCTGTCACCAACGATTTCAAGCACCTCATCTGAAGAGGAAAGAAAATTCACTGTCACCTTTTTCTTATCGGCTGACGGGCGGAATTCATCTGTCAGTTCACGAATTTCCTTAACCAGATCAAACCGACTGAGTTGTAGCTTCATCTTGCCATTCTGTATCTTACGAAAGTCCAGAATATCATTCACCAATTGCATGAGCACATTTACATTACGCTTGACCATCTTTAGCAAAGAAAGATTCTCCCCCTTTAAATTACCGGTAGACAGTATTTGCTCCACTGGATCTGCAATCAGTGTCAAAGGTGTTCTCAGTTCATGACTGACATTTGTAAAGAAAGTCAACTGTGCCTTTGCCATTGCTTCATTTTTCTCATTCATACGAATACGGGTAAGGTGTATACGATAAACACTCAACAAACTAACAAGAAGCAATATGACAAGAATGACACATAAGAAGATAATTATTTTCTGATTATTATAACTTTTCAGATATGAACTTACTTTATGATGCAGCAAATCTATGTTCTGTCCTTGCCGTTCCAATTCCTGATTCTGTATCATTACCATATCAGCATTGTCTTTGGTAACGACAAACGATTTGAGAAGATTCTCTCGATGGTATGGCTTATGCTCCAGAATCTTCTTGGCCAAGTTCATCACCTCCGTTCCACGAGTAGGATAAATGTAAGTACCCGAGAATATCCCTTTTTGAACACATTCGATACCACCACCCCTGGTAGGCAAACCATCTACTCCCATAAACATGATTTTCTTTGCCAACCCCAATTCTTTTGCTGCACAATAAGCACCAAAAGCCTGACGGTCGTTATGCCCGAAAACACAATTGATATGTGGATTCTTTCGCAGAAATCTCTTCATAAGATCATAGGCATTATTTTCCTTCCAGTTTCCCTGCAAAGAAATGACATGAATTCCAGGATAATTACTTACAGCCTCAATAAATCCTTTATGACGGTCTGCAACAGGTGAAGAACCTTTCAGACCCATTATCTCAACTACTGTTCCATTTCCATTCAATTTTCCGGCTATATATTTCCCCATAGACCTGCCTACCTCTGCATTATCAGCTCCAATAAATGCCGTATACTTATCCGTATTCGTTTTACGGTCAAACATAATTACAGGAATCCCTGCTCGATAAGCTTTATCAATAGCAGAAGAAATAGATGATAACTGATTAGGGGCTACAATAAGTAAATCAACCTTTTTCCGAATAAAGTCATTGATTTGCTCTATCTGCTTCTTGCTATTATCATTAGCAGATTGAATATCTATATCTACATTATTGTTGATGTAATTAGTCATCAACATTTCCTTATTCAATTTATCCCTCCAAATATCTTCACTACATTGCGAAACACCTATATGATAATGTCTGACATCATTTCTACAAGCAACAGATAACAAAGCCATGAATAAAATTAGAGCCAAATGAAATCGCTTTCTCATGATACTGATTGTTTTTTGCAAAAATAACAATAATAATTCAATCTAATTTAGAATTAGATTAAAATATTCTGAACACAAAATAACAGCTACCAGAAAAAGACATGCTTACTTTCATTGCATTCTGAAAAAGACAGACACCCTCTCACATACCTATTCCATTGATATAGGTAAGCCATTCCATTGATATCGGTTACCCAAACCAATGGAATAGCATTTTCAGAGTTATCGTTTTACTACACTATACGTGATTTATATCATAGTAATACGATATTTAGACTTTTGCCACAGGCACTTGTATTACAGTCAGCCACTTTTCAGGATCTTCCTGATTCCAGCTACCATCTATATAGCAAGTACGATGACGATCTATGGGGCGATAACCTTGTTGCTCAATATATTTAAAAAGGTAGACATAATGATTATAGAGCTTATCATAAGGTCCATAACACTTCATGCAAACAGCAATAGGCACTTCTTTCAATTGCTTGAATTTAATGATAGCAGAGTCATGTCCCATTTCTTCCACCTGTTCGCAATATTCGATATCAATATTCTGGGGTGTATACTCCTCTCTATGTTCCACGGCAAAACAATAGCCAGGCTGAGAACATTTACACCCCAAACGGTGCATTTCCGGACCAATAATATTAACACAAAGTGGTCCCAGATCATCATAACTTGAAATAATTCTGCGATGAGATGCCACAATAATGGCTGGCAATGATTGAATTGTAATATTTTCCATTTTGTTAATTTTTATTTGAGAGTCAGCCATCTGTATTAGTTGTGTTCGCCGTACCTGCAAACGAGTCAGTTGATGTTCGCACTGGCATATCTTCTCCTCAAGTTGTGAGATACTAGGCTTGTGTGTATCATCTTCATGCAATGCCCGAATTTCCTCCAAAGAAAAACCTACATCCTTGAGCGAACGGATCCAACTCATCGTTTGCATCTGCACCACACTATAATAGCGATAGCCTGTCCATTCATCTATCTTATCAGGCTCAATAAGTCCAATTTGCTCATAATAGCGTAATGTCTTTACGGTGACACCTGTGAGACGGGAAAACTCTCCGATTTTAAACTTCATTTTACTATTCATAATCGTACGATGTTGAATTCGTTTACAAAATTATAGTATGACGTAAGGGACAAGTCAAGGAAAGGCCCAATAATTTAAGTTTTATTCACATAAATATCATTCTGACGCAACTATTCAGCCAAAAGTTTCCTTGATTTATAGCTACTTGCTAACATTATTACATACAAATACTAAGCTAAAAGAGCATTTTATGCTTAACATACAGCATGTGAATTGCCATAAATATTTAATAATCAACATCATCAGTGATGATCGAATGGTGAATGGCTGAGTAGTTACCATATCACTCAGAAGAAAAGTTTTACAGAAATCAAAGCCAACCACAATGGACTATTTCGCATTGAGTCAGTTTTGTTGTACGGAGAAAATCGATTCTGTCATTCGCTGATACAAAAGTAGAATCTTTTTCTGATAATACAAACATACGATGACATTTTCTCCATAATTGGTTTATCTTATCGTAAACCATCAACTATTCTATTTCCGCATTGATTCACACCGATCACATACAGTTCATTAAAATAATCTATTTTTACAGAGAAATAAGAAATATTAAAGTAATTATGGCTACCTTTGTCAGCACAACAGTTATATCACTCTCTAAGCAACAGAATATAAGAAAGAGATAGCTGAAAAGACTATCTGTGAAGACCAACTCCGCAGATAATCAGAAATACACATAAGTTGCATTTGATGATAAAGATATGAGCAAACTGCTGATCATAGATGACGAGCCAATCATACGCAAGTTGTTGGCAAAGATGATGGAACTTGAAGGCTATGAAGTATTTCAAGCTGAGGATTTCCATACCGGCATGTCACAACTGAAGAAGAATCATCCACAGGTTGTACTTTGTGATGTATTTCTTCCTGACGGTAATGGCGTAGAATTGATTCCGAAAATGAAGGAATGTGCTTCTGACAGCGAGATTGTCATGCTCACCGCTCATGGAAACATAGAAGACGGAGTAAAAGCCATCAAGAACGGCGCTTTCGACTATATCACCAAAGGAGATGATAATAATAAGATCATACCGATCATCAGCAGAGCCATGGACAAGGCTGGCAATCATCAAACTCTGAAAAAGAGAACTACTGATTATACTTTTGATTCTATCATCGGCAGTTCACCCAGCATACAGTCCTCCATTCAACTAGCCAGGAAAGTAGCAGTTACAGATGTATCCGTACTACTAACCGGTGAGACCGGTACAGGAAAAGAGGTCTTTGCACAAGCGATTCACAGTGGCAGTAACCGCCGGGAGCACTCATTCGTAGCCCTCAACTGTTCTGCTTTCAGCAGAGATTTGCTGGAGAGTGAGTTGTTCGGATACAAAGCCGGAGCCTTTACTGGCGCAATGAAAGAAAAGAAAGGACTTTTTGAAGTTGCCAATCACGGGACACTATTTCTTGACGAGATCGGAGAAATGTCTTATGACTTGCAGGCTAAACTCCTGCGTGTACTCGAAACCGGCGAATATTTTATGATTGGAGCTACGGTTCCTACAGAGGTGGATGTCAGAATTATCTCAGCCACTAATGAGGACTTGTCGAAAGAGATAGAGAAAGGCCATTTCAGAGAAGATTTATTCTACCGTCTGTCCGTATTTCAAATTCATTTGTCACCCTTGCGGGAAAGGCAGGAAGACATTATCCCGCTGGCCAAATTATTCCTTACACGTTATTCAAGGAAATTGAATAAGGAGATAGATGGCATTACTCCATCTTATATCCATACACTGAAAAGAGCCGAATGGAAAGGAAATGTACGGGAGCTGAAAAATGTTATCGAACGTTCATGTATCGTCTGTGACGGCAAACTGACGGCTGAAGACCTGCCTATAGAATTGCAAAACTATCAGGATAATGGCGGTCCCCAGTCTGATACGATGGATTTAGCTGCCGTTGAGCGCCGGCATATTGCAAGAGTCCTTGCCTACGTTAAAGGCAATAAGACCAAAGCTGCACGATTATTGAAGATTGGTCTCACCACTTTATATCGTAAGATAGAAGAATATCATATTGACGATTCTTTTTCAAATTAGTATGGCAACCCTTTCATTTTGGAAGGGTTTTTGTTTTCTCCAGATTCTCTACTTAATTTTTAATTGATTGATACAATTGCAGTTACAGCGATAGTCTGCCATGTGGCACAGTCGTTGCAACCTCATCTGTATATATTAATCATTTAAAAACGAAAGAACATGGTTCATTTTACAATCGGTTTCACAGTTTGCATCTTGAGTGGCCTCTTATGCTTTCTGCTATTCTATAAATTAATTGAGTGGTTTGATGAAATGTAAAAAGGAGGAAAATATGTACACATTCTTGTTTATTATAGGTTGTATCATGTTCATCTATATGATGTATGTGATTATCCGACCTGAAAAATTTTAATTTGCACAGATCATGAATAGTGAAATTTATGGCATCATCTTACAGATCGTACTGATGCTGGCAATCAGTTTTCCATTGGGAAAATACATTGCCAAGGTATACAAAGAACAAAAGACTCTGCTAGACTTCATGAAGCCAGTGGAACGAATGATATTCAAGTTGTCCGGGATCAATCCTGATGAAGAGATGAACTGGAAGCAGTTTCTCAGAGCCCTGCTAACAGTCAACCTGTTCTGGTTTCTATGGGGCATGCTGCTATTAGTTTCACAAGGTTTTCTGCCACTCAATCCCGATGGAAATATCGGGCAAAATATCCACCAGGCATTCAATACCTGCATCAGTTTTATGGTAAACTGTAATCTTCAACACTACAGTGGTGAAAGCGGAATGACTTATTTCACCCAACTATTTGTAGTCATGCTGTTCCAGTTTGTCACCGCTGCTACCGGTATGGCAGCCATGGCGGGTATCATGAAAGCTTTAGCAGCAAAGACTTCCAAAACCATCGGCAACTTCTGGAAATATCTCGTGCTCAGTTGCACACGTATACTGTTACCTTTATCCTTGATCGTCGGGTTCATCCTGATTCTGGATGGAACACCTATGACTTTCAAAGGCAAGGAGAACATTACGACAATGGAAGGCAGGACACAGCAAATATCACAGGGTCCTGTAGCAGCAATCGTTCCCATCAAACAACTGGGGACGAACGGAGGGGGCTACTTTGGAGCCAACTCTTCCCATCCGCTGGAAAATCCAAGTTATCTCAGCAACGTCATAGAATGTACCTCCATTCTCATCATACCGATGGCACTGGTATTTGCATTCGGTTTCTACATCAAAAAAAGGAAGTTGGGATACAGCATCTTCGGTGTTATGTTCATTGCTTTTCTCATTGGGGTATGTGTAAATGTCAACCAGGAAACTGGCGGGAACCCACGTATCAGTGCATTAGGTATAGCCCAGGATAACGGTTCGATGGAAGGCAAGGAAGTCAGATTCGGTTCTGCGGCAACAGCCTTATGGAGTATAGCCACGACAACGACCTCAAACGGTTCTGTAAACGGCATGCACGATTCTATGATGCCCCTTTCAGGAATGGTAGAGATGCTGAATATGCAGATTAACACTTGGTTCGGAGGTGTAGGCGTAGGCTGGATGAACTATTTTACATTTATGATCATTGCCGTGTTTATCAGTGGGCTGATGGTCGGGCGTACACCAGAGTTCCTATGTAAGAAAGTTGAAGCGAAAGAAATGAAAATAGCCTCTCTTGTAGCCTTGCTCCATCCATTTCTGATCCTGACCGGTACGGCTCTCGCCGCTTACATTTTCGTTCATGTTCCGCAGTTTGTCGCCGGAGAGGGCGGTTGGCTCAACAATCCCGGCTACCATGGACTGAGTGAGATGCTGTACGAATTCACATCATCGGCAGCCAACAACGGTTCCGGATTTGAAGGTCTGGGCGATAATACCTGGTTCTGGGACATAGCCTGTGGTTTCGTACTGATTTTAGGGAGGTTCATCCCGATTATCGGACAAGTAGCCATAGCTGGATCACTTGCCAGCAAGAAATATATACCGGAAAGCAATGGCACATTGCGCATTGACACTGTTACCTTTGGTGTCATGACCTTCACTGTCATTATCATCATAGCTGCTTTGTCCTTCTTCCCCGTACAGGCATTAAGTACAATAGCAGAACATTTAACTTTATAAAGTCATGGACAATAATAGAAAACCGTCGCTGTTCCGAAAAGAACAAGCCAAAGAAAGCATAAAACAGTCGTTTGTCAAACTTAATCCACGGCTGTTAATCAAGAACCCTATCATGTTTACCGTTGAGGTATGCACATTCATCATGTTCTTCGTTATGCTCTATTCCATTACAAACAGCAACCAAGGCTCTTTTGCTTACAATGCAGTAGTATTCATAGTGCTGCTCATTACACTGCTGTTTGCTAATTTTGCCGAAGCAATCGCCGAAGCACGAGGAAAAGCACAGACAGACAGTCTCAGAAAGACCAGAGAGGAGACACCTGCCAAACTACTTATAGATGGTAACATTAAAGTGGTGAGCAGTTCCCAACTGAAAAAGGGTGACATTTTCTTCTGTGAATCCGGCGATGTAATACCGGCAGACGGCGAGATTATCGAAGGTCTGGCATCCATTGACGAGAGTGCCATCACCGGAGAATCTGCACCCGTCATCAGAGAAGCAGGCGGTGACAAAAGTTCTGTAACCGGTGGAACGAAAGTTCTTTCTGACCAAATCTCTGTAAAGGTCACCACCCAACTGGGGGAAAGTTTTCTTGATAAAATGATCGCCCTGGTAGAAGGTGCATCTCGCAAGAAAACTCCCAATGAGATTGCCTTGACGATTTTACTGGCTATGTTCACCTTGGTTTTCATCATCGTATGCATCACCTTAAAACCATTTGCAGACTATTCAGGTACGGTCATCACCATTGCCGCATTCCTATCCTTGTTCGTATGTCTGATACCTACGACCATAGGCGGACTGCTCTCTGCCATAGGCATCGCCGGCATGGACAGGGCACTGGGTGCCAATGTAATCACAAAATCCGGCAAAGCCGTGGAGACTGCCGGAGACATAGATACTCTGTTACTTGACAAGACTGGTACCATAACCATTGGCAACCGTAAGGCCACTGCCTTCTATCCCGCTGACGGCATCAGCAAGGAGGACTTTATCAGGACTTGCATGCTTTCATCTGTGGCCGATGATACTCCTGAAGGAAAGTCCATCATAGAACTGGGTAGGACCACAGGACAGCGTATGCATAATTTGAATACGACAGGAGGCAGAATGATCAAGTTTTCTGCAGAGACAAAATGCTCTGGCATTGACCTGAAAGACGGTACAGAAATACGAAAGGGCGCCTTTGATGCAATCAGGACGATCGTGACTCATGCCGGCAATCCTTTCCCTGAAAAGATAGAACTGATCATCAAGGTGATTACCAGTAACGGAGGAACACCACTGATAGTAAGTATCAATAAAAATGTGATGGGAGTCATCGAACTCCAGGACATTATCAAGCCAGGCATCAATGAACGTTTCCAGCGCCTACGGAAAATGGGAGTAAAGACAGTTATGGTGACCGGCGACAATCCCCTGACAGCAAAATATATCGCACAGAAAGCCGGAGTGGACGACTTCATTGCCGAGGCTAAACCGGAAGACAAGATGGAATATATCAAGAAAGAACAAGCTTCCGGAAAGATGGTTGCCATGATGGGTGACGGTACGAACGATGCACCAGCCTTGGCTCAGGCAGACGTGGGCGTAGCAATGAACAGCGGTACACAGGCTGCCAAGGAAGCCGGCAACATGGTAGACCTGGACAATGATCCTACCAAATTGATAGAGATTGTCGAGATCGGTAAGCAACTGTTAATGACACGTGGTACATTGACCACATTCTCTATAGCCAATGATGTTGCTAAATATTTCGCTATCGTTCCTGCCCTCTTCATGCTATCTATCCCGGAATTGTCAGCCATCAACATCATGGGGCTCCACAGTCCTGAGAGTGCCATCCTCTCAGCTGTGATATTCAATGCCATCATCATACCCATACTGATACCTCTGGCACTGAAAGGGGTAAAATACAGGCCAATAGGTGCATCTGCCCTACTTCGCCGCAATCTGCTCATTTATGGTCTCGGCGGTATTATCGCCCCATTCGTGGGAATCAAGATTATAGATCTGTTCGTGGGACTATTCTTTTAAATAAAAGTATACAATTATGAATAACTTTATGAAATCAATACGGATTACTATCGTATTCTGCGCATTTTTCTGCGTGTTCTATATGTTATTGCTATGGGCCTTCGCAAAAGTTGCGGGTCCTAATCACGGTGATGTCAAGATGCTAACCCTCAACGGCAAGGTAGTCGGCGCAGCAAATATAGGACAGTTGTTTACCAGCGACCTGTATTTCTGGGGGCGCCCCTCATGTGCCGGTGACAAAGGATACGATGCTACCCGTTCAGGCGGGAGCAACAAGAGTGTGACGAACAAGCAATATCTTGCCGGAGTAAATAACCGCATCAACTTTTTCATGAAACACCACCCCTATCTCAGGCGCAAGGACGTCCCTGCAGAGATGGTCACAGCAAGTGGTTCCGGACTGGATCCGGACATCACCATCCAGTCTGCCTACATACAAATCAGACGTGTGGCTAAGGCCCGCGGCTTGAAGCAAGCAAAAGTAAAGGCTATCGTAAACAGTGTCATAGAAAGGCCTTTACTCGGACTTTTCGGACCGGCGAAGATTAATGTCCTCAAACTGAATATTGCATTGGATAAAGACACAAGATCCAGACAACAAGAAATGAGAACAAAAAGTATCTCTTTCTCTAAACAGAATATTCCAGAAGGGAAGGGAATGGTAAATCAAATGCCACATCAGCATTGACTGCCGGTGTAGAAAAGTATAAGGAAGAAATGAATAGAACATCTATGAGATCATGGCTTATTCTGATTATGATAATCATAGGAGGAATGAAGGGAAAAGCACAAGAAAAATTAGACGCCAAGGTCTCTTGTGACTTCGTGAACCAGTATATATTCCGGGGACAACACTGTGGAGACGTCAGCATCCAACCTGCTTTAGGCATAATCTTTAAGGGACTGTCACTGACGGCATGGGGCAATGTAGGGCTTTCCAATTCCAATGATACAAAAGAATTCGATGTTACCACAGCCTATTCGTCAAATCGATTCAATATCAGCATTATCGATTACTGGCTTGACAAGGGACTTGATGCTCACAGCAGATATTTCAGATACAATGCCCATTCTACAAACCATTTGTTTGAAGCGAATATCGGTTATCATTTCAATCCAATATCTTTTCAGTGGTATACAAATTTTGCAGGTAACGATGGTCTTAAAAGCAATGGAAAAAGAGCTTATTCTTCTTATGCAGAACTGTCCTGTCCTTTTCACCTGTTTCAATGTAACTGGACAGCCACAGCCGGATTTGTCCCTTACCAGACCACATTCTACTCCAAGGTGAATCGATTCGCGGTAACAAACCTCTCTCTCCAGACTGTCAAAGTCATTAAAATAACAAAAGACTTCTCTTTACCTGTCTTTGCTGGAATAACAGCTAATCCAAGTAACGGAAAAGCCTATTTGATATTCGGAGTAACTCTCCATTCTTAATTTAAGAAACAGCAAGCATGAATGAGAAAGAAGACAATGTAAGACATTTTCTGGACCTCATACAACGATCCCGAAGAGGTAAGTTCAAACTCTACATCGGTATGATTGCCGGTGTAGGCAAAACTTATCGTATGCTCCAGGATGCACATGATATACAGAAAAGCGGCATTGATGTCCAGATCGGATATGTGGAAACCCACGGCAGGCAGGATACAGAGAAATTATTGAGAGGGTTGCCCGTGATTCCAAGAAGAAAACTATTTTATAAAGGTAAGGAGATAGAGGAGATGGACGTTGATTCCATCCTCCTGATACATCCGGAACTCGTCATCGTAGACGAACTCGCCCATAGTAATGTGAGTGGCAGCCGTAATACCAAACGGTGGCAGGATGTAGAAGAACTGCTCGATGCTGGCATCAATGTTCTATCGGCCGTGAACATTCAGCATATCGAAAGCCTGAAAGAAGAAGTCAGAAAGATCACCGGTATTGACGTCCAGGAACGGATTCCAGACAAAGTCATCCAGGAAGCAGACGAAGTGGTGAACATTGATCTTACATCTGATGAACTCATCAATCGTCTGAAAGCGGGAAAAATATACACAATGAATAAAGTACAGACTGCATTGGACAATTTTTTCAAATCAGAAAACATCTTACATCTGAGAGAACTTGCATTGAAAGAGGTTGCATTGAGCGTTGAGAATCAAGTGGCCAACGTGTCACAGGAAACCTATGGGATAAAAGACGAGAAAATATTAGCCTGTATCAGTAGCAATAATGGTACGCCAAGGCATATCATCAGAAAAGCATACCGTCTGGCACGACATAACAACACCTCTTTTGTTGCTTTGTATGTCCAGACAAGAAAGGAATTACCTGAAAAAATAAACCTCGCCTCCCAAAGGCGTCTGATCCACCATTTTGAACTCGTGGAAGAACTTGGTGGAAAGGTTGAGAGAGTTGTCTCTAACAATATAACCGATGCTATCATTCAGATCTGCAGAAAATATGATATTACAAATGTATGTATGGGACAGCCTGCATTTAAACTGCCTAATTCGTTGTGGAATATCATAAAATATCGTAAATTTCTACATTATTTATCTCAGAATAAAATCGATTTAGTTATTATTGCATAATTTAAAACGAACTTTATGAACATAAAGACAAAGTTAACATTATCTATAGGTACGCTGGTATCCATGATCATATTGCTGGTGTCGCTCTCTGTCGTTTATCTTCAGATACTTACAGCAGCAGAGCCGAACAGTCCCAATGCCAATATCGGGCTTGACCGTGCATTATTGTGGGTATTGGTCATCGGTGGAATATGTATTGCTATCGGATTATTTCTGCTCTTCAAAATGCCCAATTCCATCAATGCACCTATCAAACAGATCATCAACGCCATCCAACAGATCGCTAACAAGAACTATGATGTGACTCTGAATCTACAGGGCAGCCACGAACTTCAGGAAGCATCGGTTAATTTCAATATCATGGCTAAGCGTCTTTCAGAATACTATCACAGCACACTGACTGACCTTATGGCGTCAAAACGCTACCTTGAAACGGTAATCAACTCCATGAAAGAGCCCATCATTGGACTTGACAATAACATGAAGATACTTTTCATCAACGACGAGGCTTTAAAGACTCTTAATCTGAAAGGCAATGCTCTTATCGGAAAATCTGCAGAAGACATATCCATAAGCAATGACTTACTGAGGAAACTTATACGTGGTATCCTAAATGAAAATGGAAACGGAGACCTTCTCTCAACCAAGAAGTCACCGTTAAGCATATACTCGAACGACAAAGAAAATTATTTTAAAGTAGAATACCTGCATATTGAACTGCCACAGGATAAGAACCAGAATACCCAGATGGGATATGTCATCCTGCTACAGAATGTAACAGAATATCAGGAGCTCAATGCCGCCAAGACTACGTTCATCTCTACCATCTCACATGAACTGAAAACTCCTATCTCAGCTATTATGATGAGTCTGCAACTAATGGAAGATGAACGAGTAGGGAAACTTTCGAACGAGCAGAAGGAACTTGCAGAAAGTATCAAAGATAATAGTGAACGGTTGCTGAATATTACCGGCGAGTTGCTGAATATCACTAAGGTGGAAAGCGGCAAACTACAACTGAAACCTAAAATAACGAAACCGATAGAACTGATCGATTACGCCATAAAAGCCAACAGGGTACAGGCAGAAAGGTTCGGAATACATATAGAAGTAGAATACCCGGATAATGGAAAAATCGGAAAATTGTTCGTAGATAGTGAGAAAATTGCTTGGGTACTGACTAATCTGGTCAGCAACGCTATTCATTATTCTTACGAGAACGGCCGTGTTATCATCGGAGCACGACAATCAGACCACAATCACATTGAGATGTATGTGAGAGATTTCGGAAAGGGGATAGATAAACGGTATCATGAAAGTATCTTTGACCATTATTTCCGTGTCCCGGGGACAAAAGTACAAGGTAGCGGGCTCGGTCTTGCCATATCACGCGATTTTGTTGAAGCACATGGAGGGACTATCCATGTTGAAAGCGAGATGGATAAAGGAAGTTGCTTCATCATTTCCCTGGCGATGGCATAGGCACATCCCATAGATTTACTGAAGCAAAGAAAATTCAGGGAGTCCACTCCACTTCCACTGATAATCCTTCTATATGACCTTTATCAAATCTGCAAGTTGAAGAAAATAGGCATTTGACCAAATATCAAGATCTTTTGGATTCTTAATAAAAGGCAGCACATCCTCTTTTACCTTCTTGACATCAGTCAATGCCAATCTCTCCTTCAAAAGGGACTTGAACTCCTCCTGGCTCATATCTTTCCCATTAAACTGGCGTATTCTTTCGTGCAGGTGCATCCAGTCCAATGATACATTGTGGCGTACATACCATTCAAAGTCATACCAGTCCCTCCCTTTTACTCTATTCTTCCAAGTCCTGAATACAAGTACATGCATTTTTCCGGCAAAAAGATCCGGGAGGGAGAAACATCTGGTCATAAAGGATATAGGCTGAAGCAACAGCTTCTGTTCTGTATTAAATTTCAAAGGAGGCTGAGTATCCACTTCTATCTTAATGCGAATAGACTTCTCTGTTCTGAATTTTACATCATACACATCTGTATTGTCCTTTAGAAATGCAGACTCTACTCTTCCAAAGTTCCTTTTCTTCTTCTTCGTTATATCAACCTTCCTTCCCAGATAATTGAATTGTTCAATGATAGGTTGAAAAAATTTAGTGAAGTCAAAATTCTTATTAGGGGATATCAATGAGAAATCCATATCCTCACTAAAACGCTGTAATCCATGAAAAAGCCTGAGACAAGTACCTCCATAAAATGCAGCATGTTCAAAAAAACCACCTTGGTACAACCCAGCCAGGATTACCTGTTGGCTCACTTCAAATTCTGCATTACGTCTGTTTTGATCTGTAGAGACATCATAGACTGAAAGCATATTCTGATAAATTTCGTTCATTGCTTCAATAATAATTTTAATACCGTTTGTATAGACCGTGCCTTTTTGCCAACTTGAATATAGGCTTCAAATACCTCCTTGTGCATTTCTTGGAAGGCATCCATATCCATTCGAATATCTTCCTCAAGATATTCACGAGCCTCTTTTATATATCTCAATGTTAGTTGTGGAGTATTGGCAATCAGATCACAAAGTGCTTTTTCAGGCGAAGCCATAATATAGACATCATCGCCTTCTTGCATCTGACACAGGCCTACAGAAAAAGTCTCTTCGTCAATGTGAGTATATTCAAATCGTCCGACTTTATTCTCAAACGAGGCAGAATGTTTTATGGTCATTGACTGAACAGCATATACTGTTTCCGGAATCAGCCCATAATGGCGGAGTGCAGAAGACATCGATACATACGAAGGGTTATAGATATGATTGGCTATTAGTCCAATCGACAAGAGTTTGCCACTTTCTTCGGGGCTCACCACAAAGAGCCCTTTCTTCAGACGGATAATTTCACCTGAACTCTCCAGTGATGCAATCTTCTTATTCTTCATCCTTATATCAGGATAGAGCGAAGCAATTACAGAAGACTTCACCGGTATATTCCCTAAAGCCAATAAAGGTCTTTTCACGATACAAAAATCGTAATTTTACGAACACAAAACAACCTTTTAGGGAGTTTTCTACTTAAAAATTAACCATTTTACATATTAAGACCTTTTTTATCCAACTATGACGAACGCAAAAAATCTTCAAAATTGGTACCGCAGAAAGTACAATCATAATAAGAATCAATGCTTTTGAATTTCTTGCTTTTTGTCCGTATTCCATAGAAACTTTGCATATTTCAGTCCGTAGGCATCATACAGATCACGCATCTTTACAGAGCGTGCTCTGAAATCTTCAAAATCTTTGTACTTAGGTTGCATCCATTGAACTTCCGATAAAGCTGCCATTCGAGGAAGAATCTGATACTCTGCCAGTTGTGGACAAGTAATGTACTCTGTCCACAGGTTGGCTTGAACTCCAATAATATGCTTATCAGTCTCCTTATCAGCTGGGTCTGCAAAAGGCTCAAAACTATAAACCTTTTCGATAGGCAGGTATCCGCCGATCAGCAGTGGCTCTCTCCATGTATCCGATGTCTGGTAGTGATCAAAGTAGTCAGAGCTGCCGGGAGACATAATGACATCATAGCCTGATTTTGCTGCCTGTGCTCCAGGGCCGGCACCACGCCATGACATCACTACCGCTGACTTGTCGGGATTGCCAGCAAGGATCTCGTCCCATCCAATCATCACTCGTCCCTTGGATCTGATATAACTTTCCATACGATTCGTGAAATAACCCTGAAGTGTCTTAATAGTCAAGTGATTGTTTTCCATTACTTTCTGACATTTAGGGCAAGATGCCCAATGGTCCGTATGAGCCTCATCCCCACCTAAATGAATATATTTTGATGGAAAGATATCCATTATCTCATCGATCACTCCCTTCAAAAAGGTATAAACATTTTCATTGCCTACGCAAAGAGGATCTCCTCCACTCCATTTTGTTAAAACACTATACGGGCCACCCGTACATCCCAGTTCGGGATAGGCTGTAAGAGCTGCCAGCACATGTCCCGGCATATCGATTTCAGGGATTACCGTAATATGTCGGTCTGCCGCATATTTCACTATTTCTCGTGCTTCATTCTGGGTATAGAAACCACCGTATGGTTTACCATCATATACATCACTGTTACGCCCAATAACCGTCTCTCTCCGTACTGAACCTAAAAGAGTAAGCTTGGGATATCTTTTGATTTCAATCCGCCAGCCCTGATCATCTGTCAGATGCCAGTGGAAGACATTCATATTATGAAGGGCAAGTAAATCGATGAATTCTTTGACGAAAGAAACAGGAAAATAATGGCGTACACAGTCCAACATCATCCCCCGATAGGCAAAACGAGGTTCATCACTGATTTTAACTGCCGGAAATTCGACTGACATCAGGTTCTGATCTACAGGCAATGACTTGCGTAAAGTCTGAATACCATAGAATACACCTGCGGGAGTTTGTCCGCAAATGGTTACACCTCGATGATTAACTTTAATCGTATAACCTTCTTTATTATTGATCTTTTTGTTGAGATTCAGATGAATCGCATTTTTACTTCTCCTGCCAGTAATTATCCGGAGTTTGATACCTGTAGTTTCACCTATATATTCAGCAAGAAATCGACCATCTCGGAGTAATTCTTCATGATCTGCAGGTACTGCAATAACCGTCTTTGAATTCAACAAAAATGGCTTTTTATTACTCACTACAATAGATTCTGGCAACGGGACTACCCGATAATCCACTTTTTTATCTTGAGCGAATGCGGTAGTCATCAGCAGCAAACTCACCATTACGACGAATATCTTTTTCATATTTGATCAGAATCAGGACATTACTTATTGGAGGAATTGAATCCGTACGAAACACTTTGAAAATACATATAGAAAAATTGTTCATTGATTTCCAGTAACTTCATTATAGTCCCTCTTGGTTACAAGTTTCAGGCAATTTACAACTTTCAAGCAAAGTAAATGAAATTCTTTAAAATATGCAAGAATTCCTCCAAAGAAATGCTCAATGAGAAGAAAATATTCCTATTTGTAAGATATATTATTAAGTTCGTTTACCTTTCTATCACTTACTACAGTAGTAAAAAGTTTCTTCATATTCATCAGACTAAGGTTCAAAGCAGGCTTAAAGTTTGAGGAATGCATATACTTCAAGACGCTATAATAGAGTTGCCTTGCTTCAGGATATTGTATAAGTTTGTCAAGCGGTGACATACAGACCAGCAATCGCCCTTTGCCTACCCCTATTTCAAATATAAGTCCGAGTTTATGGTTCCGCTCGACATTATCAATCACCTGAACTATAGGAAGGTATTCATCCGGCATATCATCAAGGATAAACGGATGACTCGCTTTAATTACAGGAAACCACTGCCAGTCAGTGTGGCAATCAGTCGGGAAAGAGTTGAATATCGGATGTCCGGGATCTGTAAGAATCCCCAAAGTACCTGGGGAAACCGGACAGTGATTATTTTCACATATAGTCTTGAACATCCGATAATTCCAATAATCGGTCTGAAAGAGTCCTCCAATCGTATTCATATCAGATTTTGGCATCAACAGCACCCGTGCTCCGGAAACAAGTTCTTTCTCAACCACAGTTGTTATTGAATCCGTAATAACAATATCTTTTGTCAGAGACTTAAGATTACATCGTTGCGGATATACCCATAGAGGATAACTGTTAGCATAATCTGTACCATCAACAGAAAGTGAGAACATCAGTTTTTCAGGTTTGCTGACATCACTTAAGTCAACGGCTATTTCTCCAACCGAAAATAATCCGATGCTATCATTTGGTATTGAGACAGTACCTTCATGACAGCACTTATTACTATCATCGGTGATACGCCACGACAAAGTCTTGTTCTGTAAGGCATTCTCACTATAGTTAGCTATTTTCACTGTAGCCCGTATTACTTCATGATTCGTATAGCAGAATTTCTTCATTAATAATAAAGGAACGACCGGACAACAGAATTGTCGGAATGCTTCAGGAGTAATAAAACCTTTACTCTCCATAAACGCATTAAGGATACCTACATAAGAAGATCCCTGCCCCGGATAGTCCTGAAGATCAAGCAGATGAAAACCAGCCAGATCTCGTGTACGAAGATCCATTTCTATATCTGCCTTATAAAGTTCCGCAGCCCACAGCCCTGAAGCTTTATGAAAGTCTGAAGCCTGCTGCAGCATCCCTGCATCTTTAAGTCGTCTACGGAATACTTCCATATTATACGGATAAAGAACTCCTGTATATTTCTTTATCTCATTAAAATCCGGATAACTCTGAAATTGTCCTGTCTCATGACTGATTACAGGAATAGCAGAGGCCTTTAAAGCTCCCGAAAAGTCCATGATTGTATTGGGATAGCAATGGTTGATATAGCCACCGTCATAAGCATCGGCAAAAGAAAAAGAACCACGAGTATGGGTATTAAACTTATTCTTCTCTTCCGCGCCGATACGACATGTCGTAAAATAATCCATGTCAGGGTCAATAGGCTTGTAACCTAAATAGCCATTAGATCCAAAAGTATACAGATGCCGGCCATCAGCCTTTCGAAAATCATCTACGAAATGCCTCATCTCTGACAGATCACCACTTAGTTCATTACCTAATGCGAGCATCACAAATGAAGGATGATTCCCATAAGTTTTCAGGATATTCATTCCCTCCTTCTTCAGAAAACGCATCAGACAAGTATCTTTTTTATCAAAATCCCCCCAGAAAGGCAACTCCGGTTGTAAATAAACACCTTCTATATCCGCTGCCTCAAAGCAGGCTTCAGGAGGACACCAGGAATGAAAACGATAATGGTTGATTCCATAAGTTTTAGCCGTACGAAAGTACTTCCGCCAAGTCTCTACATCCATAGCAGTATGTCCAATGAGAGGAAAGACACACCCATCATGCTTACCACGCAAAAAAGTGGGATGTCCGTTAACTATGAATTTATGGGTACTCGCGCGAAAATTCACCATACCAAAATTCATACCTAATGAATCCACGCCCGATATCTCTACATTAATATGATAGAGATCAGGATGAAACTCACTCCAGAAGTGTCGATCCCCCAAAGGTATGATAATATGATCTATTACCCTATTCTCACCTTTATAGGGCGATAGTCTTAGAGAATCCACCCTGTGATCACTTTTACCTAAAGACGATAACCTTAATATGATATGATTCTTGGGGGTAATCTTTCCGGAAAAAGACAGACTTACTGCTACCTGATTATCAACGGTATTAGGATCAACCTTTATATCCACGATATGCAGGGGATCTACCGCTTCCAATCTAATTCTCCCGATAATCCCATTCCAATTTGTTTGTGTGTCCTCAGAATAGGCATGTGAACCATAAATTTGCTTAGGCACTCCACTTCCGTTATCCACCTGGATAGCGATTGTATGATTACCGGGAAACAAGAATGAAGTAAGATCATAAATCTGAGGTGTTGATATATTATTATTATGCCCTGCAAATTTACCATCTACATATATCTTCGTCGGTTTTGTGCGCTCAAGGAATAGATATATCTGTTTTCTTTTCCAACTGTTCGGAATATCTATTTCCTTTTTATACCATGCCTTTCCCACATAATAGAACAGTCGGGTAAGATGCATAGTCTCATTCTTATTCATTGCAGGTGTACCCTTCCGATTGGTATCCGTTGTACCCGGTAGATTTACCAGATCTGAAAAGGCTGTTTCCGATGTAATAGAAGAATCAGGATCCAGACAAAACTGCCAAATGCCTTGCAGGTCAATATGTTTCCGATACGCATCAGAAGCATGAGAGGGCAAGAAGGCAAATGCCGTAACAAATAGCAATAAAAGAGCGTTCCTCATGATTAGAATTATTTAGTCAAAACCAGGAAGATAACCAGACAGGTCATACAAACATTATTTCTGATATTGCAATATTGCTTTCACAGGGAAATGATCAGACGGCATCCTGATGTCATACTTCTGAGATGAAATGTCTTTCGAAGAGTTTCCTTCATTGGCAGTATCCTTTCTCAGAGTACGATAGGTATCTGTCAGAATGCCAAAACGATAGACATGAAACTGTCTTGACACAAAGATATGGTCAATCTGACCATCTGTCTTTGAAAATGGATCAAAGTCATTGAATGTTCCGTTTAGGGCATAGCTCATATCGGCTATCTTGTATGTATCCTGCAAAATTCCGGAGTTTGCCAACAGGCGATAGCTCTCATGAGTCTGGTCAACATTAAAATCTCCTGTAAGTATGACCGGCGCATTACCACAGAACTCCTTCACCTTTTTCAAGATTAACCTGGAGCTTTCTCTCCGGGCCACTACACCCATATGATCCATGTGGAGATTGAAAAACCAAAACTTTTTGTTTGTTTTCAGATCCTTAAAGAAGCCCCACGTACATATCCGGATACAGGCTGCATCCCAGCCCTTATTGGGATAGTCCGTATGCTGGGACAACCAGAAATGACCTTCCTTGAGAACCTTCAGCCGGCTTTTTTTATAGAAGATCGGTGCATATTCGCCGCCTGTCTTCCCATCATCACGGCCCACTCCAAGATAACCATACTGGGGCATCGCCGATAAAAGGTCATTCAACTGGTCATGAAGTACTTCCTGAGCTCCCCATACGTCAAAATCATTAAATGTCACCAACTGGGAGATAACCGGGCAGCGCTGTGACCAACCATTTCCCTGCAGTTCATCATCATGATTGTGATTCCTCAAATTGTACGTTCCTACTATCAATTGCTGGGCACTAATGCTGACAACAACCAACAATTGAAAAAATAAAACCAATAATCTACGCATTATTCTTTTTGTTAATAATTAATTACTGAATCTACTTTAAAAAAGGTGAATTCTATTGAATATTAAGATCTTTCCGAATATATAACCTCACTAACCGTATTAACGGTGTAAAGGTACGAAAATATCCCAGAATTTGGCGTAGATCAGAGAGCTAATATTTTTTCAATCATCAAATAAATCTACTGACGACTCAAAGAAGAGATTGAGAAAGGTTGGTCACAACACATACCCTCAACGCTGATACCGACAACAGTCGTCCGCGAAGAATTCTGACATTCCAGTGTGACACATCCATTATCGTCAGTCGTGACAAATGGATTCCAATATAATGTCCGACGTTGTTCTGACTCGTTGACAGAATCTTTTCCAGAATGGACATGAAATTGTTGTGGTTGATTATATCCTTGCAGATAGGTAGAACGAATGCCATGTGCCATTTGCGAAGCATATTCAGCATCCCAATTGGGAGCCATTGTTATAGAACAAATTACACGAGGGCCTGCAGGCAAGGAATCTCTTTTGGCTTGGTCTGTATCAATGTAGCGATGGGTAGACCAATAATTCAGCAAATCTTCTTTATGAAGACTGTTGCCATCAGCACTCATCTTCACTACAGAACTCAAATCAGAATAATCATCCTTATAAAGCATGATATACCTCATTGCATCAATATCTTCATCAAAGAAATGAGAGGCTAAAGCCTTACCATTGACTACAAAAAATACAGGAGTAGAATTATATTTCGTTTCATAGTTATAATCATCACTTGGGCGTACTATAGTCTTTATATTAGGATTCAGTCTGTGCAACATCTCATAGAAATCGACAACATCCTTTCCTTTATCACGTTCACGATTTACATATTGCTGAATATCATAATAACCCAGAATGTCCCGTTCCAAAGTTTCCGTTTCTTTCAAACTGCTATTGAGACGACGCGCCTTGACAATCACATTATCCAGCATAATTCCCGATTTTATGGTAGAATCCTGCCATACAGAATCCTCGTGCTGAACAACTTTTCTATTATCTTCCATTATATTCCAGGAGGGCTTTATTTCACAATAATCAAAACTCCGTAAAGGAGGACCTTCGTTACGATATAAGCTTATTCTGGTAAGTTTATTCATGTTTTTCCCATCTCTTCGGGTCTGAATAACTGTAGGCAGAAGGCCATTGAAATTGTCTACAGGTAAATGAAAAATGCCAATAGAATCTGTTTCTGTCTGTCCGGCCAGAAAAACAGAATCATTTCTGGCCAACACACTTACTTTAATATGAGGAATAAGTCTGTTTGTTAATTGCGAGCGCACTTGTCCTGTAAGGATCAAACTTGTTTCCGGGGCAACTCCTTCCTTGATTTTTCTCCCGACCATGTTTTCTGAGCCACGAACAATCAACAAGTTATCGAGGAGTCGGTTACGAGAGACGGTAGAGTCTGCAAGATAGAATCCAGGATGATTCACATATCCGTTTAACCCGGATGAAAGTAACATATCTGTTTGAAAAGTATGCCCGTAATCCAACATATCACTATGGAGCGCATCAAATATTGATACGGAAAGTCGAGCATTTCTGACCGGTTGACCTTTGGAGTCATGTATTGTTAGTTTGCAACGGATTTTTTGATTAGGGTAATAAACAGAGTGATCGAATTTTACAATAGTATTAAGGTTATCAGAAGGATGTACGAATACCAATCTGCGAGCAATGATCTGGCTATCAGCACACAAACATACATTATAAAGACCTGCTTTCAGTAGATCTGTTGGATAGCGAAGATGGAACTTACCAGAACTGTCCAAAACTAAAGGTGTATCGGATAAAGAAGTTCCATTACGACGAAGAGAGAGCCGAAGATGAGGAGGATTAAAGTTTTTGCTAGTAATAACTGTTACCTCAAAGTATCTATTCCTTGTGTCAACATGCAAGACAGCCCCGGAACTCAAAGCCAATGGAAGAGGAAAATGCCACTCTTTTCCCTGATAATTGAAAACAAGAAAATCTTTCTGATGTGTGGGAGTTATCACAAAACTCCCAATACCATCATAAACCGCTTTTACCGGAGAGATGTCATGACCTTCTGCATCAACAAGTTTACCCGTAAGATTAAGATAACCTTCTGATGGTGAGAAGACTTCAAAAGCAACCAAAGACTGGATACCTTCTACCAGTTGCTCCCCTTCTGCACGAATAGTTACCAATAATCCTTTTTCGGAGGAATCCGGGCGTTGAACCATACTCTTATCAACATGATATTGCACAATCGAACGTTCTTTAACACCAGGTAATAGCTTTCGATAGATAGGAAAGACACGAGAGAAAGAGGAACCGTTCTCCTGACACATTAACTTTGTAAAGGCTCTTATTTCATAATATCCTGTAAAGAATCGATGATTGAGGACAAACTGTCCTGCTCCTTCTCCATCAGACAATTTTACGATTTGATGCTCTACAATATTACCCAATTCGTCTAAAAGTTCCACATATAGCGGTTTACTCTTACTTCCTAATTTCTCTGAACACTCATTGACAACATAGGCTTTATACCAAATCGTATCACCCTGATAATAACTAGAATTATCAAAATGCAAATAAACAGTTTCCTGTGCAAAAATTACACAGGAAAACTGTAATAAACAAAGAAGTAGTATGATTCTTCTCATCATAAAGAAAAAATTTCTATGCTTCATGAGAATAACACTCCGATTTTTCGAGAAAAGTTTCAGCCTTTATGCCTTTTTGAAGCTCTCATCTCTTCCATCCAATCATTAATCGCATGTTGCTCAGTATTATTCTTACGTTCCTTGTAGATGAATCCTTCGGTACGCCATAGCTGTCCATTATCACGATAGATATACCAGATGTCGTATACTTTCATTTTCGGATAATACGTACCACCTCCATCAACAAGATCAAATTTATCCCATGTTGCAAATTTCAGACTATTGTCATCATTGACAGTAATCTTGAATGTATGAGTAGGACGATAGTCATTAGAAGAACCTTCTACCCACTCGTTATTGTAGTGAAACATACGGACCGTACGTCCATCATCGGTAGCAGCAAGGATACGAGGCATAACATATACGATAGAATCATTAGGATTATCAACGTTCTTAATGACCCCATTCATATAATATTGGCCAGAATACTTATTACTCAAAGAAAGATTTACAAGTACCACCGTATCTTGTTTACTGGGTTTATATTCAGATGTATTGGAAATCTTAAATGCCAGCATATACAATGAATCACAATGAAGTGTAGAAGGATTGACATAGATAGGAAGTGTGTGATACACTTCGCCTTTATGCACGGTTACATCGTAAGAAGGAATGGAATAGATCCCTTTTGATAAACTGCGATACTGACGAGCTAAAGCAGACACTTCACGAGCGTTGTACAAGTCAATGGCTTCAGGACATTCTGCCAGCGTCACTTTTACATCTTTGTCCAATGTACGGTTGCCACTTACAGCTACAGACAAATTAACGGTGTCCTGAGAATAACTTAAATCAAGATTGTCATAGATGATTCGAGAATGGGCACCCACAATATATACAGACTGTGGATAAAGATCCGTATCCATAGGAGCCTGTTGGTCGCAAGCGACTAAAAAAGAACTGACCATTATGACTAGGAATAGATAAATATATTTTTTCATAATCGTTTTTTTTAATCTGTCCATCCAGGATTCTGAACCAATTTGGAGTTACGCTGCAGAATGGATTTAGAGATAGGATAGAAATACATTTTGTTTTTAAACACGCGTTTCATTGACTTTTCGGTATTCCATACTCGAATAGTATAAAATTGTTGGCGTTCCGCTGTCTTTGCACTTACATCAAGGCCCATAACAGGTTTGTTCATCGCTTCCGGGGCATCTTTCCATCTACGGAGATCGTAGTATCGATGATCCTCAAAAGCGAATTCTACTTTCCACTCTTGTTTGATCAGGCGTTTCATCTTGGTATAATCAGCAGCATCAGCAGTAGTGATGCCCGGAAGACCAGCACGATAGCGAATTTGATTAAAATAGAAAACCATCTCTGCTACGTTTCTGCTAACAGTGATCTTATTTTCCGTATCCGTATAAGGCTCGGTCATTTCATTCATTGCCTCTACGTATCCTAATAATATCTCAGCATAACGCATGATAGGATAAGTTTTAGCCTTACGACTTCCCTGCCAGTTCATAATGTCCTCTTGGTGAACATACTTTTTGCAGGTATAACCCAGACGGTTATAATCTACTTTTACTGTACCGGTAGGCTGACTATTACCATCTTTGTAATAGGTGGCAACATAATTTTTCTTTGCTTCTGTACCCGTATATGAAGTGCAAGGCCATACACAATAATTGAAACCAATGGAGGCATAATAACGTGGTTCACGGTTATCATCACGATGAGCACGTTCTGGTGCAAGAACATAATCCTCTGAAAATGTTTTACCTTGTCCTACAGCTTTCCATGATTTTTCTTCGTCTGTAGCTTCACTATACTCCCGGCCATCAGCCATACGATAAGATTCGATCATATCTTCAGTGACACTGTAACCATTGATACCACCTAATGGGTTTGGATAGAATGTCCAGTCATCACCATCACTACGAGAACAGAAATAGATGAGTTCCTTATTGTGCTCCGGTTCAATGCTTCCATCAAAAATGGACTTATAACTCTTATATGGATCGATGTCACCAGCACCATAAGGGAATGGTTTGTCTGAAACGGTCTTGGGCAGTGGCAGTGTACCTGCGACACGAGAGGTAGATTCTATCTTTTCAACTGTATTCAATTGATATTTATTCATATCTATGATACGTTTATAAAGAGCTGCTACCTTACCCCAACGGCTTTTGTCCTCTTTCTGGGAAATAAAATTAGTGCCATCAGAACGTTTCCAGTCTTTATAGTAAGTATTGCCATTGAAAAGCGGACTTGCCCAATAAAGACGAAGACGAGCTTCGAAAGAAAGGGCTGCACCACGAGTCGGCAGATAGATAAAAGCTTTCTCACGATCAATAGGTAGATATTCTGCAGCTTTTTCAAAATTGGCACATACATATTCTACACAGTCGTCATAGGAAGAACGCTCGTATGAGACATCACTGGCTTTTGCATCACTGGAAAAAGGTTCATCGGGGAGAATCGGTACGGGTCCATAGAGGCGCATCAGACTGTAATAAAAATAGGCACGCAGAAAATAGGCACGGCCCATATAATCACGACGCTCCAGATCAGTGAGCTCAGTACACTCAGGTATGCGCTTGATCAAAATATTTGCCTTACGGATACCTTTGAAATAATCCTCCCAAGGATCATACCCTTTTACATCATTGACAGACACTTCATCTACCATCAGATAAGCCCCCCGATGATTCCAATCGACCCAAGGAACGATAGCCTCATCAGCAGCCAGACCACTTGGAGAATAAGAACCAGATGAGAATATCTTAGACTCCATCGGGAAGAAATGATGCTGCACCATTGATATATTCCAAGATACGTGTTTTTGAGGTAAAAACAGAATCGATGGTTACCTGATCGTTGATATAACTATTTATATCCAGGAACGATTCGCAAGAACTAAAAGAAAATAAGGCAAAACCCAAAACTGCGAGTAAGGTAAGTTTGTCCAGTTTTATTTTTATAATCTTTTTCATATAATTTCTTAATTAGAATGACACGTTAAGTTGTAAAGTATAGACTCTCTGGAGTGGATACGCTGCACCATTGCCACTAGCTTGAGTAGATCGAAGATCTTATCTCCATGATCCCAAAGATGCAGGTTTTCACCAATAAGACTGACCGAAAGTCCTGACATATAGAGTTTCTTTAACCACTCCTTCTTAAAAGTATAAGTAATCTGAACATTCTGTAAACGGAGATAACTACCATTTCTCAACCAGAATGTTGAGTTTACAGTAGAGTTCGCATTCGAACCGTATGAAAGACGTGGGAATTTTGCATTAGGATTCTCTGTAGCAGGATTACCGGAGAACTCGGCAGAAGTCGAACGGTTTTCTGGTCGGCAACAATCTTCAGAATGTTACCTGTTTCTCTACTTTCAAATGGCACATAGCCTGAACCACCTGCATAGTAACTCATACGGGAAACGCCGCTAAAGAGAACACTGAAGGTCCAGTTCTTACAATAAAATTCAGTTGCAAGACCATATTGTATCTGTGGTACGGAACTGTATTTCAATGGTACCGTATCATCCCAGTTGATAACGCCATCACCATTGACATCCTTATACTTGATGTCACCAGGAAGTACTTCGCTGGAAAAGGTTTGTCGCGGACTGTTACGTATTTCAGCTTCATCTTTAAAGAGTCCCAACGCTATCAGACCTCGCTGAATACCCCATGTATAACCTGCAGTGTATTGATAGGGATAACTCTTAAGCGATTCCTCATATTGAAGTACTTTATTCTTGGATTGTGTCAGGTTAGCACGGAGGGTGAAGCCGGCGTCCTTATTCAATTGCTGAG
>CAVYLQ010000005.1:0-50934 GCA_963769405.1 uncultured Prevotellaceae bacterium
GCACTATTTTGGTATACCATAATGCACCATTTTGGTCAGCTTGAGATACAGGCGTGACTATGACTCATAGCCAACGGATTATATTTGCTTTTTTAGTCTAATATCAGCCTGACTTGATTACATCCCTGTGATTTCTTCGTCTTCTAACTACCTATATATAGCTATGAAGAAAATTGTTTTTATATTTCTGGCTTTCAGTATGGTTTCTCTGAACATTTCTGCTCAGGAGAATGGACTTACTGATATGCGGAACAGCAGGTATGCCATACAAGTAAATACTCCCATGGGATCGGTACATTGGACGAATGGTTTCTGGGGTAATCGTTTTAAGATGGTTGCAGATACTGCGCTATGGTCAATGTGGAAGATCTGGAATGATCCGAATATCTCTCATGGTTTTCGCAATTTTGAAATTGCAGCAGGAGATGCTAAGGGCAGCCATATCGGTGCTCCGTTTCTTGACGGTGATATGTATAAGTGGCTGGAAGCCTGTGCCGCAGTCTATGCGGTTACAAAGAATCCTAAGTTGAATCATCTTATGGATCACTTTATCCATGAGATAGCTAAGGCTCAGCGTGCAGATGGCTATATCCATACTCCTGTGCTGATAGAGGAACGCAATGAAGGTCTTGGTGATTCTGGTATTGATACTACTGTCATCGGTATTAAAACCGGAAACGGCCATCAGAAAGGGGCTCTTGAGAATAGATTGAACTTTGAAACTTATAACCTGGGTCATTTGATGACGGCCGGTATAATTCATAAAAGGGTTACAGGAGAGAATACGCTATTCCGCTGTGCAAAGAAATCGGCTGATTTTCTTTGTAACTTACTCCAGAACTCTCGTAGCATGCTGGCGCGTAATGCCATTTGTCCGTCCCATTATATGGGGGTAGCTGAGATGTACCGTGAAACAGGAGATACTCGTTATCTGCGCCTTCTGGAAGAACTTGTTGATATTCGTGATTCTGTTAAGAATGGTGAGGACCATAATCAGGATCGTATTCCTTTCCGCCAACAGTATGAGGCAACGGGCCATGCTGTACGGGCTAATTACCTTTATGCGGGTGTAGCTGACCTTTATGCTGAGACAGGTGAAAAACAACTGGAGAAGAATCTGACGAGTATCTGGAATGATATTGCCAGTCATAAGATATATATTACAGGTGGCTGTGGTGCATTGTATGATGGGGTTTCCCCTGATGGTACCAGTTATGACCAATCTTTGATCCAGCAAGTTCATCAGGCCTATGGAAGAAAATACCAGTTGCCTAATGAAACTTCACATAATGAAACCTGTGCGCAAGTTGGACAACTCCTGTTTTCCTGGCGTATGTTTGAGGTTACCGGGCAGGGGAAATATCTGGACATGTTGGAGAATGAATTGTATAATGGTATCCTTCCCGGCATTTCTCTTGATGGTAAGCGTTATTTTTATACACAGGCACTTCGGAAAGATAAGAATTTTCCCTATACCTTACGTTGGCCGAAAGAGCGCCAGAGTTGGATATCCTGTTTCTGCTGCCCTCCGAATACAGTCCGGACTTTAGCAGAAGCCCAGGAGTATGCTTATTCCGTAAATAAGGATGGAACAGAACTTTCCGTAACTCTTTATGGAGCAAATGAATTGAAAACCAAAGATCTGTAGATCGAACAGACTACCGGTTACCCTGGGATGGAAAGATTGTCCTGACTTTAAAGAGTACACCGAAGAAATTGAAGACGATCCGTTTGCATATTCCCGGTTGGGCTCGTGACTATTCCGTGACCGTCAATCAGTTGAAGCAACCGTCTGCAGGTGATTGGGCAGGAGTTACCCGCAACTGGAAGAAAGGTGATCAGATCGAACTGGATCTGCCGATGGATGTCGTATTCATGGAAGCTAATCCTTTAGTGGAAGAGGATAAGAATCAAGTGGCCGTAAAACGCGGACCGATTGTTTATTGCCTGGAAGGTTGTGATATTGAGGACCGGAAGAATATCAATGATGTCATTCTTCCTGCAGACATGAAACTTAATGTCTCCCAGACAACTATTGCAGGAGTACCGATGGATGTTCTTGATGGTGAGGCGATCCTGAGCAGTCAACCGGAATGGAACTCAGAGGAGCTTTACCGTCCAGTTTCTTCTCAGTTGAAAAGAGTTCATGTCCGTTTGATTCCTTATTATGCCTGGGGCAATCGTGGCAATGAGGATATGACCGTTTGGATGAATGTTGAAAGATAATATCCTTGTTAGTTGAAAATAGAACTGATTTTTTTTCGATAGATATGAATTTTAAAGATTTAAAGACCATATTTGTTTTGACTTTGCTGTTTTTCTTAAAGGGAACAACTTCTGTAATGGCAGCAGATACGATTATCTATGTGTCACCGACTTCTCCAGAGTGTATCTCCAAGGCTATCCGTCAAGCCAGAGAATTCCGACGTGTTCATGTCGGGGCTCAGGAATATCTGAAACTCAATAACAAGTCTGCTTATCCAAAGGCTACTATCGTTCTTTCTCCTGGTATATACCGGTTGTATGAACCTATATGTCTCAGACCAGAGGACAGTAATCTGGAGATTAGGGGTACTGGGAATGTAGTAATCTCAGGAGGAGTGAGAATAACAAACTGGAAAAAATCCGGAAAACTCTGGGTGGCGGATGTTCCCGACTTTAACGGTCGTCCGTTTGATTTCCGGCAGTTGTGGATAAATGGGCATAAAGCCATTCGGGCCCGTAGTGTCAGTGATTTTGAGAAGATGCCTCGTATTGTCAATTATGATCGTCATAACCGAATATTGTGGGTGCCGACTTCCGCAGTCAGTGGGTATAAATTGAATAAAAGGAATTCACCATACTTGGAAATGATCTTGCATGAGATGTGGTGTGTTTCTGTTCTTCGGGTAAGTAATATATCTGTTTATGGTGATAGTACCGCTATCCGGTTTCAGAATCCTGAGGCGAGGATACAGTTCGAACACCCCTGGCCTTCTCCCATGTATAAGTCGAAGCATGATTCTCCTTTTTTCTTCGCTAATTCTTTAACTTTGTTGGACAAACCTGGTGAATGGTATCATGATATTCGGAGTGGGAAACTCTATTATATGCCTGAAAAAGGTGAGAATATGCGAGATGCAGATGTAGAGGTTCCCGCATTGGAAACGCTTGTCAATGTATCTGGAACCTCAGATCGGAAAGTCGATAACGTGACCTTTTCTACGATTCGATTTTCTTATACTTCATGGATGCGTCCGTCTTTTCAGGGACATGTCCCTCTTCAGGCGGGTATGTATCTGACCGAAGCTTATCGGTTGAAACCGAAAATAGACCGTCCCAATAATCACAAACTCGATAATCAGGGTTGGCTTGGAAGGGCTGCTGCAGCCGTGGAGGTGCATGATGCTGATGGGATCAACTTTGAAGATTGCCGGTTTGAGCATTTAGGTGGCTCCGGACTTGATTATGTTATTAGCTGCAATGGTGGGACGACACGAAACTGTACTTTTCGCGATATTGCGATGAACGGATATGTCTCTGGCAGTTTTTCAACGGACGGATTGGAAACTCATCTTCCTTACTCTCCCGCTGATCAGCGGGAAGTGTGCCGTAACCAACAGGTTATCAATAATCTTTTTGCAGATGTTTCTAATGAAGATTGGGGATGTGTGGGCATTGCTGCAGGTTATGTGAGTGACATCAATATTGTGCATAATACCATTCATCATGTTTCTTATACCGGAATCAGTCTGGGCTGGGGTTGGAATAGAGACAGTACTTGCATGAAGAATAACCGGGTGTATGCTAACTTGGTGTATGATTATGCCCGTCATGTCTACGACTGTGCGGGGATCTATACTTTGGGCAATCAGCCGGGGACAATGATTTCCGAGAATGTCGTCCGGGATATAGCCCATCCTTCTTATGTGCATGATCCGGATCATTGGTTTTATCTTTATACCGATGAGGGGAGCAGCCATATCACACTGAAAGACAACTGGACACCAACGGATAAATATCTGAAAAATGCTACGGGGCCTGATGACAGATGGATTGATAATGGATCTCAGGTCTCAGGTGAGATAAAGAACAGGGCGGGGTGTTCCTTATCCCGATAAAGAAGTAATAGAAGCAATTGATAACTATGGATCGATAAAATAAAATTGAAGTGATGAAAAAACTCTTTCTTATTCTTGCTTTCTTCTGTTTCTGTGAGTTGTCTTATTCACAGACATGGATATGGTATCCGGGTGATTATGAGATATGGCTGGGAAACCGGATGAATAATCGCCGTACGGATCGTGGGGCTTTTTTCCCGCCGTTCTGGAAATCAGACAGTCATTATGTGACCGTGGAATTTTCCAAGACCTTGGACTTAAAAGAGCCTGAGACGGTCAGGATTGACGTAGAAGGAATGTACAATATAAAAATTGACGGAAAGATGCTATTTGGCATGCCGGATGTTTTTACCCTTTCTGCAGGAAAGCATCATCTGAATGTCAAAGTCTGGAACCAGACTACTCCTCCGGCTATCTTTGTCAATGGTAAAACAGTAAAGAGTGATGATACCTGGAAAGTAACGAATGAGGATAAGGAATGGATTGATGCTTCCGGCAAGGCCAGCGATACGAGTGCAAGTGTTTACATGGATGCCGGTTCGTGGAATTTTGATACTCCTGAGCAGCGTCCTTCTCTGTTTCATCTGAATTGCCAGCCTCAGAATGTCCTTTCTGCAAAGAAAACTTCCCAAGGTGGAGTGTTATATGATTTCGGAAAGGAGACTTTTGGTTATCTGGTTTTTCACGATCTTTCCGGAAAAGGGAATATCCGTGTTTATTATGGAGAAAGTGCTGAAGAAGCTCAGGATAAGGAACATTGTGAAACACTGGATGAGTTTATGGCTTCTCCTCAGCGTATGGTAGATTTATCGAACCATAGAGATCTGAAGAAGGAGGGTACTGCATTTGCCACATCAGATAGTAAGGCTTTTCGATATGTTTATGTAGAATCAGATCCGACTGTGCATTTCCAGAGTATGAGTATGCTATATGAATATGCTCAGGAAACGGACCGGGCTTCATTTGAATGTAATGATGATGAAATTAACCGAATGTGGAAAATAGGAGAGTATACCCTTCACCTTACTACCCGTGAATTTTTCATTGATGGTATCAAACGTGACCGTTGGACATGGGGAGGAGATGCCTGCCAGAGTTATCTGATGAATGATTATCTTTTCTTTGACAGTGATTGCGTCAAGCGCACTACCTGGCTTCTTCGGGGTAAGGATCCTGTGACCTCACATATCAATACGATTATGGATTATACCTTCTATTGGTTTCTTGGCATCTATGATTATTATATGTATTCAGGTGATCAGCATTTCGTGAGTCAGATCTATCCGCAGATGAAAACACTGATGGATTATGTGTTGAGTCGTACAGACAAAAATGGTATGGTTGAGGGGCTTTCCGGAGACTGGGTTTTTGTTGACTGGTCACCAAAACCGATGGACAAACATGGAGAGTTATCCTTCGAACAAATACTTTTCTGCAAGAGTCTGGAAGATATGTCTCTCTGTGCCGGTCTGACTCATCATCCGGTTGAGCAGCAGAAGTATGAAAAACTGGCTGAGCAGTTACGCGGTAAGATCCTGTCAACGTTCTGGGATAAAGATCGTCACGCATTTGTACATAATGTCATCCCTTCCGAAAGGGATTCAGCATTGCTTACTCGTCCGGTAAACCGTTATGCGAATATCTTTGCCATCTTATTTGGTTATCTTAATCAACAGCAGAAAGAGGAAGTTGCTAAGGGAGTTTTGTATAATGACAAGATTATGCCGATTACCACACCTTATATGCGTTTCTATGAGATGGATGCACTCTGTAAGATGGGCAAACAGCGGGATGTGCTTGGTCAGATGAAGAATTACTGGGGTGGGATGATGCGTCATGGTTGTACCACTTTCTGGGAATCCTATGATCCGAGTTTGGATAAAGGAAAACTGGCACCGTTGTCTGGGCACCTGTCTATGTATGGCCGTCCGTATGGAAAAAGTCTTTGTCATGCCTGGGGAGCAAGTCCGATTTATCTTTTAGGAAAGTATTTCCTGGGTGTTGTTCCTTCTGAGGCTGGTTATAAGGAATATCAGGTCACTCCTGTATTGGGTGGATTGAAATGGATGAAAGGGAGTGTGCCTACTCCTCATGGTGAGGTTAATGTCTATATGGACCGGCATCAGGTGAAAGTGAAATCGACAGAAGGTACAGGCTGGCTGAACTTACCGGGCAAGTTGCCTGTGAAGATACCTGTCGGGCAAGAGATAACCGTACGCTATTGAGATACCGTTTTAGATACAAAAAAAGGCCGGGTGAAATTTGAATTTCGCCCGGTCCTTTCAGAAATGCAATTACTTATAATATAAAAGATTACTTGTTGCGGAAGATCAGTCCATTACCAAAATAGTCGATGGTTATAGGCTGAGAGTGGTCTACTTTTCCCGCCAGGAGCTGCTTACTTAAGTCGTTGAGTACGTAATCCTGAACAGCACGTTTCACAGGCCGGGCACCGAATTCCGGGTCGTAACCTACTTCTGCCAAGTATTTGACCGCCGGATCTGTCCATTTAAGGACGAAGCCCTGGTCAGCTAACCTCTTGGCAACGTGGTTCAATTGCAAGCGGACAATTTCTCCAATCTGGACTTTCGTCAACGGCAGGAACATGACCGTTTCGTCTATTCTATTAAGAAATTCAGGGCGGATAGTTCTCTTCAGTATTTCCAGAATTTCTTCTTTCGTACTATTGATGACACTTTCACGGTTAGCATCAGTCATCGTCTCGAGTTTTGCCTGAATCAGATCACTTCCCAGGTTACTGGTCATGATGATGATGGTGTTCTTGAAGTTCACGACCCGTCCCTTGTTATCCGTCAGGCGTCCGTCATCCAATACTTGAAGCAGAATGTTGAATACATCTGAATGAGCTTTCTCGATTTCATCGAAGAGGACCACACTGTAAGGCTTACGCCGAACAGCTTCTGTGAGTTGGCCGCCTTCATCATAACCTACATACCCCGGAGGTGCACCAATCAGACGAGAGACACTGAATTTTTCCTGATATTCACTCATGTCTATACGGGTCATCATGGATTCATCATTGAAGAGATATTCAGCCAGAGTTTTTGCCAGTTCAGTCTTGCCGACGCCTGTCGTACCGATGAATAGAAAAGATGCGATAGGACGGTTGGGGTCTTGTAGTCCCGCCCGACTCCTGCGGACCGCATCAGAGACAGCCTTAATAGCCTTGTCTTGTCCGATAACCCTCTTGTGGAGTTCATCCTCCATGTGGAGGAGCTTCTCACGTTCACTTTGCATCATTCGTGTCACAGGTATTCCTGTCCAGCGGCTTACCACTTCAGCAATATCGTCAGGGGTAACTTCCTCTCTTACAAGAGCAGCCCCTCCCTGGGTATCCTTCAATTGCGTTTGAATTTTCTTGATGTCATCATTCAGTTGCTGGAGCTTGGAATAACGGATCTCTGCGACACGTTCGTAATTGCCTTCACGTTCAGCTTTTTCAGCCTCATATTTGAGTTGCTCGATTTGCTGTTTATCCTGTTGGATATTATTGACAAGATTCTTTTCACTTTCCCATTTCGCCCGGTATGACTTTTCCTTATCCTTCAGGTCAGCAAGTTCCTTATCAAGATGTTTGATCTTGGGTTGGTCATTTTCCCGTTTGATAGCCTCCCTTTCAATTTCAAGTTGCTTGATGTGGTGGTCAATATCATCCAGTTCTTCAGGAACAGAGTCACGTTCCAGGCGGAGTTTCGCAGCAGCCTCGTCCATCAGGTCAATGGCCTTGTCTGGAAGATAACGATCACTGATATAACGCTCTGAGAGTTTTACGGCTGAAATACAAGCATCATCCTGAATACGGACTTTATGGTGATTTTCGTAACGCTCCTTCAAACCTCTCAGAATGGAGATGGCGTCCACTTCGCTTGGTTCATCGACCATGACCGTCTGGAAACGGCGTTCCAGAGCTTTATCCTTCTCAAAGTATTTTTGATACTCATTCAGGGTGGTAGCACCGATTGTCCTCAATTCTCCACGGGAAAGAGCTGGCTTTAGGATGTTTGCGGCATCCATGGCACCTTCTCCACCACCGGCACCGACAAGAGTATGAATTTCATCAATGAAGAGAATAATATTTCCATTGGCATGTTCCACCTCTTTGATCACACTCTTCAAGCGCTCCTCGAATTCACCTTTGTATTTGGCACCCGCAATCAATGCGCCCATATCAAGTGAATAAACCTGTTTGTCTTTCAGATTTTCCGGGACATCTCCACGGACGATACGTTCAGCAAGGCCTTCCACAATAGCCGTTTTTCCGACACCTGGCTCACCGATTAAGATAGGGTTGTTTTTAGTTCGACGTGAGAGAATGGTAAGTACACGACGGATTTCTTCATCACGCCCGATCACTGGATCAAGTTTTCCTGCACGGGCCTGAACAATAAGGTTCTTTGCATATTTAGACAGAGCCTGATAGTTTTCATCGCCACTCTGTGATTTTACTTGTTGGCCTTCACGGAGTTCCTTGATGGCTTCCTCCATTTCCTTCTCTGTGCAACCGGCATCCTTGAGGATACGGCCTGCTGCGGAGTTGGACTTAAAAAGTGCGATTAGCATCGGTTCGATACTAACAAATTCATCTCCCATTTTCTGAGAGAGATCCATAGTCTTCTGAAGAATACTGTTACTTTCCGAACTCAGATAGGGCTCTCCACCGGAGACTTTCGGCAAATGCTGAATCTCTTGCTGAACAGAGTTTTCGATCATTTGACCGTTGACCCCGAGTTTTTGGAAGATATAGTTTGTTACATCTTTCCCTTTCACCAGAACGCCTTTCAGAAGATGTACAGGTTCAATGGCTTGCTGCCCATTTTGCCGGGCAATATTTACAGCCTCTTGTATAACTTCTTGAGCTTTAATAGTAAATTTGTCGAATGTCATATTCTGTTTTTCCTTTCTTGTTTTTCTTATTTCTTTCTATAAGAGTTTGCTCAAATCCTATGCCTAAGTGATTGCGCTGACGTAATGGCTGAACTGACTGACAATGTGTCATTTATGGAGCTTGCTTGGAATGTATTCTTGTTCAATTTGTCGTATCAGATCACTTGGTTATTTGACATTTGCTAAAATGTCCGAATTCTTATAGTTTAATAGTAATGTTGCAAAAATATAAAAAGTAGTCCTATCTAACAAGGAATCTGGATAAAAAGCATTATCTTTGCGTATACAACAAAATAATATTTTGACGATATAGATTATGGGAAAGAGAATATTATCTTTAGCTTTATTATATATATTGTTACCTTTAGCAATGATGGCTGACAGTTATCATTCCCTATGGAAACAATTTACTGAAGCCCGAAATAAAGATTTGCCTAAGACAGAGTTGAACATTCTGAGGCAAATTTCTTTCAAATCTGAAGCTGACAACAATTATGGTCAATTGCTTTCAGCTGAACTGATGACCGCTTCTTTAAAATCGAGCATTTCTCCAGATTCATTATCTGCCGGAATAGAACGTCTAAAGACTAAAGCCAGGGAAGCGGAATCTTCCGATCTGGTTCTTGCTGCTATTTATGAATCAGCATTAGGTCGGTTTTATGCAGAGAACCCATCATTGGGCACTGATTATATCCTTCAAAGTCAAAAATATTATGCACTTTCCATGAGTCATCCTGATCTGTTGGCAAAACAACAGGCTTCAGAATATAATCCGTTGTTTACAAAAGGTATTGACAGTGATATTTTCAGTAATGACCTCCTGCATGTCATTGGGCTTCAAGCCCAGGACTATAAGGCCCTGCTGGATTATTACCAAAAAGCAGGTAATCGACCGGCTTCTTGTGTCATGGCCTGGAAATTGATGAATGCTTCTCAGAAAGTGGATGTGCTGAATGCCGGTAAATCGAAATACTTGCAACATATAGATTCTTTAATTCATGTTTATGAAGACATTCCGGCTGCCGGTGAACTTGCTTTGGCGCGTTATCAGTTTATGCAGCGAGCAAAAGATGTCACCGTAGCTGATCGTATTCTTTATATTGATTATGCTCTGTCTCAGTGGGGGAGTTGGCCGGGGATGAGTTTCCTCCGTAATGAGAGGAAATCGCTCACAAATCCGTTTTTCTCGGTTTCTATCGGACGTGAAGTGATGATTCCTAATCGACCTTTTGTGGTAAAGATCGATCAGATTCGTCATCTTCCTAACCTTTTAATGACTATTCAGCATGTGAAGATGGATGCGGATCAACTTGCTTCATTGACAGGCAGTTACGGATTGACTACGATAAATAGTCGTGAATATAAGAAGCTGGAAAAACATCTCTCATCTGCTCACCAGATTACGGATAAGAAGCAATATGGAGTTTATCCACCCTATAAGATTATAAGGGATTCGTTTGAAGTGAAAGGTTTACCGGAGGGTATTTATCTTTTGAAGATATCAACGGGTAATAAGGATATTGCTGAGCAAAGAGCTCTTTTCTTTGTTTCTGATGTAGCTCTTCTTGCAGAAGAGTTACCGGAAAAGAGTATGAGATATGCTGTTGTCAGTGCAACTACTGGGCAACCTTTGCAAAATGCTTCACTCCGGCTGACATTCCCGGACAGCCATGAAAAGGATTCTTTTAGTTCTTCAAGGAAATCGTCTGATGTCATTACGTTGCATTGCAATGATAAAGGGGAAGTCATTTATCACTTCACACGTCAGAATCCTGAAGTTGATGCCTATACTCCTGATGATCATTATTGTCCGAGAATGGATATATGGGGAAATTATATCTATGATGATCATGATCAGGAAAAAAATCACATAAAGTTGTTTACTGATCGTAAAATATACCGTCCTGGGCAAACGGTTTCTGTGGCAGCTATTGATTATACCTTAAAGAATGGGATAGAAACAAAAGTAGTTTCCGGGGAAAGTATAAAACTGACTTTGAGAAATGCGAATGATAAAGTGATTGGCGAGAAAGAGTTGACTACGGATAAATATGGTACTGCTTCTACGTCTTTTGCCCTTCCTCTTGGTGGTCTTACGGGGCAATTTTCTGTCTATTCTGATAACCTTCATGGAGAAACTGCTGTGACCTCCTTCAATGTAGAGGAATATAAGCGTCCTACTTTTCAAGTTCTGTTTCCAGAGGTCAAACAAATCTACCATGCAGGCGATACGGTCATGGTGAAGGCCGTAGCTAAAGGTTATACAGGAGTTCCTGTTCAGGGTGCCAAGGTAAGGTATAAAGTTATACGCCGGCCAGTTCTCTGGTGGAGAGCCTTTGGTATGAGTGAGAGCTTGAGAGAAGTTTATTCAGATACGACTGTTACAAATGACGAAGGGGAGTTTACTGTTCGTATACCTATGGTAGTTGAAGGACCGGAAGATGGACCTGCTCGTTTTTATAAATTCGAAGTAAATGCAGATATTACAGATGTTGGTGGAGAAACCGAGTCTGGCAAACTCATCCTGCCATTGGGTACTCATCCTGCAGCCTTTAGTTGTAATCTTCCTGATAAAGCAGAATCGGATAGTTTGAAAACAATCGTCTTTCAGTATAGGAATGCAGCCGGAACAGATATTCCTGCTACTGTAAACTACCATTTTGATGAAGGCCCAGAACAGACTGCTAATACGAATGAGAAAATCAAGTTGCAAGGTGTTTCTGATTTAGCTTCGGGTACTCATACCTTATGGGCGATTTGCGGGACTGATACATTGAAGCAAAAAATAGTTCTTTTTAAAATGACTGATAAAACACCGGCGGTCAGTACTCATGACTGGTTCTATCAATCTTCGAAAGAATTCAATAAAGATGGCCGGCCTGTCTATATTCAAGTTGGGAGTAGTGATCCTGATCAGCATATCCTGTATACAATCTTTTCTGGAAATAAAGTCTTGGAAAGTGGGTGTATAAACCAAAGTTCTACACTTCATACACGTGCTTTTGTCAATCATCCTGAATATGGGGACGGAATCCGTTTGACTTATGCCTGGATGAAGAATGGGGTGGTTTATATGCATTCGGCAACGATTGAATCCCCTCTTCCCGATAAGCGTTTGGTTTTGAACTGGTCTTCTTTCAGAAATCTCTTGACACCGGGGCAGAAAGAGACCTGGACTTTGAAGGTGACATATCCTGATGGCAGCCCTGCATCAGCACAACTGTTATCGGTACTGTATGACGGGAGTCTTGATCAGATCATGAAGCATAACTGGAATTTCTATTTGGGCTTGAACAGAAGTCTTCCGGTAGCATTCTGGCAGTCAGCACGAGATAATTTTCCCTTTGTAAATGTATATGGCAGAGAATCCTATAAAACTTATGAGACTCGTTCTTTAGAGTTTAGTGCTTTTAATCCGATATATTTTGAGACTGGTAATAGTGTAAACTACTCTTCCCTTCCACAAGTAAGGGCATTAGGTGTATCAAGATATTCTGCATCTCGTGAGATGGCTTATGATAATGCACCGGTGGCTCTGATGTCAAAGCAGGCAGTTTCGGTTAATGGCATGAACAAATCTCAAGAAACTGATGGAGAGGGAGAGGCCTTCTCTTTACATCATAATTCTGCGAGCAGTTTTCGAGAGAACTTGAATGAGACGGCATTCTTCTATCCTGCCTTGACAGCAGATAGTAATGGTAATATTGTAATCAAGTTTACCCTTCCTGAAAGTGTGACGACCTGGCATTTCATGGCTTTTGCTCATGATAAGGATATGAATTTTGGCCAGTTGTCTGATACGTTGACAGCTCGAAAGACGGTTATGATTCAACCGAATATGCCTCGTTTCGTCCGTGAGGGTGATTTGGTAAATATTACCGGCAGGTTATCGAATACTTCCTCAAAAATGGTTACGGGTATTGCGCGTATAGAGTTGCTGAATCCGGAAACAGAGAAGATTGTCTATTCCGAATCACACTGTTATACGATCCGGCCGGAAAAGACTGCTGTGGTCGGCTTTTATATTGATCTGACAAACCATTCTGATTTGTCTCGGAAGCTTGCCGGCTTTGACCATAGTCTGCTAATCTGTCGTATGATTGCTGAGGGGAGTGGTTATAGTGATGGTGAGCAGCACTACTTGCCTGTCTTACCCAATACGGAATTTGTAACCAATACTTTGTCTTTTACACAGAATAAACCCGGCAGGAAAACAATAGATCTGACGACACTGTTTCCTGCAAATTCTATAAATAAGAAGTTGACGGTGGAATATACCAACCATCCTTCATGGTTGATGATCCAGTCTCTACCCTCTATTGCTACACCTGATCATGATAATGCTGTAAGTCTGGCGGCTGCCTATTACGCGAATGGTATTGCTACTTATCTGATGCGTCAGAATCCCGTTCTGAAGAATGTATTAGAAATTTGGAAGCGGGATCATTCTGGGGAATCTGCTTTAATGAGTCAACTTGATCAGAATCAGGATTTGAAGAATCTCGTGTTGAGTGAAACGCCGTGGGTTCTTGAAGCTGATCGGCAGACAGATCAGAAGCGGAAACTCTGTGAACTCTTTGATGAAAACCTGATACAATCCAGACAAAATGAAACTTTGATTAAACTTCGTCAGCTTCAGCATCCTGATGGTTCCTGGGCTTGGTGGCCGGGAATGCGTGGGAGTATTTATATGACAGAGGCTGTGAGCGAAGCTCTCGTACGGTTGAATGTGATGACCGGTAACCAACAGGAAACTGTAGAAATGTTGAAACGAGCCTTCAATTGGATGACGGGTAAATTGCATGATGAGGTTATCCGACTCAAGGATGATCAGAGACATGGACTTAAGGATGTCCTGCCTTCAGAGGAGGCCTTGCGTTTCTTGTACATGGATGCTATTGATGGCCGATCTTTGCCATCTAAAGGAGAAACTGATAAAACTTATTTGGTGAATCTGATAGCAGATCATGGTTCTGCCATGACGATTTATGGAAAGGCAAAGACCGCAGTTATCCTGGCAAAAAACAATCATGTCCGTGAGGCAAAAGAATATTTACAGAGTATAAATGAGTATTCTGTTTACACGGATGAAGCAGGCCGCTATTTTGATACAAGTAAAGCCCAATATAGTTGGTGTGATTATAAAATTCCTACAGAAGTAGCTGCGATAGAAGGTCTGCGTATTCTTGACCCGAAATCAAAGGCTATTGATGAGATGAGGCGCTGGTTGCTCCAGGAGAAGCGTACCACATCTTGGGACACACCTGTCAATGCTGTGGATGCAGTTTATGCCTTTGGAATAGATAGTTTGACTCCAGCAAGGAAAGAAGACTCTTCCGTGATCAGTTTGGACGGAAAGAAACTGGCCACTTCGCAAGCTCTGGCAGGATTGGGCTATGTCAAGTCTTCAGAGGTTGACAGCCATCCAAAGATACTTACTGTTGACAAAACTGATAAAGGAATCAGTTGGGGTGCAGTTTATGCACAGTTTATGCAGAAAAGTGCGGATATCCAGAACTTTAAATCGGGTATGGCCATAACTAAGGAAATCATTTCTCCTTCAGATTCACAAATTGGAGATGTTTCTTTGCAAGTTGGAGAGCGTGTAAAGGTCCGCCTGACTATTACTTGTGACCGTGATTATGATTTTGTGCAGGTTTCAGATCATCGCCCGGCTTGTTTTGAACCTGTTAATCAGGTGAGTGGTTATCATGGAAACTACTACTATGCTCCAAAAGATGAGGCTACGGATTATTTCTTTGATGGTCTTTCAAAGGGTAGGCATGTCCTGGAAACGGAATATGTGGTTGATCGTACAGGAAGTTATCAGAGTGGTACTTGTACGGTGCAGTGTGCCTATAGTCCTTCCTATGGCGCTCGTACAACGACCCAGACTTATGTGGTAAAGTAATTTGAATAAAAAGGAATCAGGCTTCATATTATAGGATTTCGACAAATCAAAGATTTTCAAGTTGTAAAATTTAAACAATATCGAATAGACAAAAATGAATCATAAAAGATTAGTTTTAGCTTTTTTCTTATTGACCGGAAGTGTTGCAGTTTTTGCTCAGCATGTGATAGTCCGGCAATCTACTATTGATTGCGGTGAAGTAATATACAAGCATCCGGTTACAGCCGTATTTCAGTTGAGGAATGCAACTAAGCATAGTATAAGAATAGAGAAAGTGCGTACGGGTTGCGATTGTGTTGCAGCCAACTATCCAGGGGAGCGGATAGATAAGGGGAAAAGATTCGAGTTCTCAACTGTCTATAATGCTACATTGTTAGGACATTTCCGGAAACCGGTTGAGTTCTATGTACAAGGAGATGCGCGTCCTGTCACACTTTGGATGCAAGGGGTAGTTGTCAGGGATACAATTCGGAGCTTTGACGGGAAATATCCCTACCGGGTAGGAAAACTTGAAGTAAATAAGAATGAGGTGGAATTTGATGTTCATAAAGGAGATCGTCAAGTGCAGAAAATTTATATCTTTAATCCTACTCAGGATATTGTTCAACCTGTCATGATGCATTTACCTGACTATCTTTCATCTATCTGCTCACCTTCCAAACTCTCTCCGGGACATGCGGGAGTTGCTCTCCTGACATTAAATTCACATCGGTTGCATGATTTTGGATTAACTCAGACAAGTATATATCTGGGCACTTCTCTTGGTGATCAAGTTTCACCGGATAAGGAAATTGTTATCTCAGCAGTCTTGCTCCCTTCTGAAGGTTATCCTTCAGGTCATGCAGTTGCATCGGTTCCGAAAATGTATCTTTCATCCAATACACTTGATCTTGGTTCATTTGGTTCTAAGGAAGAGTTGAAAGGGAAGATCATGATTACGAATAAAGGTAAACAGACTTTAGAAATCCGTTCCCTTCAGATGTTTACCCTTGGATTGAAAGTTTTTCTGAATAAGACAAAAATAGAACCTGGGAAGAGTGCTGATTTGAAGATTATTGCGATGAGGTCCGAATTAGAAAAATCTAAGAGCAAGCCTCGTATTCTGATGATCACCAATGATCCGGACCATGAAGAGGTGGAGATTTCTATTCTTGTTAAAAAGTAATGATTGTAGTTACTTGCAACAATAAATTAATTGGAGACGTTTCATGACGAAGGCTGATAGAACATGCCTGCTTATCTCTGTGTGGAATGGACTACAAGATAAATCTGTCAAGTATGATACAGGTAGAAATAGATAAAAGCAGTGGTTTTTGTTTTGGTGTTACCAGAGCCATTACAAAAGCAGAAGAGGAATTAGCTGCAAGCGGGACGCTGTATTGCCTTGGTGATATAGTTCATAATAGTATGGAAGTGGATCGTTTGCATCATGAAGGGTTGGTTACAATTGACCACAAACAATTGAAGCAATTGCACAATGTAAAGGTACTGCTTCGAGCTCATGGGGAACCGCCTGAAACATACGAAATAGCGAAGGAAAATCAGATAGAGATCATTGATGCAACATGTCCTGTTGTCTTGCAACTGCACAAACGCATCAAGAAGCAATATTTGAATAATCCTAATGCTCAGATTGTCATTTTTGGGAAAAATGGTCACGCTGAGGTGTTGGGATTAGTGGGGCAGACACAAGGCCAGGCGATTGTCGTTGAGAATATTGAAGATGTGAAAAAACTCGATCTTTCGTGTGATACTTATCTGTATTCACAGACCACGAAAAATCTCGATGAATTTCATCGTATCATAGAATATATTCAGGAGCATATAGCTCCTGGAGCTGTTTTTAAGAGTTTTGATACAATTTGCAGGCAAGTGGCCAATCGGATGCCCCATATTGCAGAATTTGCTTCCCGGCACGATTTGGTGCTTTTTGTCAGTGGCAGGAAGAGTTCTAATGGTAAGGTGCTGTTTCATGAATGCTTGCGTGTGAATCCTAATAGTTATCTCATAGATAGGCCCGAGGATATACAGAAGATTTGTCTGAAGGATGTGCATTCTATTGGAATCTGTGGTGCAACCAGTACCCCGAAATGGCTGATGGAAAAATGTGCAGATTATGTTCGATTATATACGCAAGATTATTGAGATGCAAGTTTGATGTAATGTGTGACTGATTTTTGTTGTAAGGTGCTGCTATGTATTGAGCCTTAGTTAGTTTCAATGGCGGTATAGTAATGCTCTAAAAGCCAATCAGTTTGCTCTTGAATCGTCATTTCACTGTTATCCAATTCGATAGCATCATCAGCCTTGCGTAGCGGACTGATCTTACGATGAGTGTCAATATCGTCACGCTGCTGGATATTTTCAAAGATTGCATCGTAATCTGCTGGCATGTTCTTGGCCTTCAATTCCTCATAGCGACGTTGAGCACGGACTTCAGTTCTGGCAGTAACAAATATTTTTAGTTCGGCATTTGGGAATACGACAGTACCGATATCTCTGCCGTCCATCACGATTCCTTTATGTTTTCCCATCTCTTTTTGTTGTGCTACCAAAGCTTCACGGACAAAAGGTAGAGCCGCTATCGGGCTTACATGAGAAGATACTTCTAACGAGCGGATATCTTTTTCTACGCATTTTCCGTTGAGATAAGTCTGCAGAGATCCACTATCGTTGCTAAGTTGGAAATGAATATGGATATTGGGCATCTCTTCTTTTAATTCATTGGTTTTAATGCTTCCGTCACTATTAAATAAGTGGCGGTTAATGGCATAAAGGGTTACTGCGCGATACATGGCTCCGGTATCAATATAGATATATCCTATTTTATGGGCTAAGTCCTTAGCCATCGTACTTTTTCCACATGAGGAATAACCATCAATGGCGATAGTAATCTTTTTCATTATTTTGAGTGCTTTATTTTTTCTTCCTTTTATCGATGGAAGTTCTGATTTTTTATTAATATGGAAACTGGAACAATGATATTCATCGGGGTAAAATAGATATCATAGGAATGGCACAGAGAGTGTGTGGATAAGATCCAGGATAATTTTTTCCATTAGATTCTTTTAATTATTCGGCAAAGGTACGGCTTTTTTCAAATAATTAGGTAAATTTGCCATAGATTACGTTTTCAAAACGGAAAGAAATGTAAAAATATATCTTTTAGGTAAATAAAATCGATAAGGTCATTTATTATGTATACATCAGAAGAAATTTTACAGAAAGTTAATGCTTGTCTTGCCCAACTCCCTTATAACCGACATCCTGCATCTCTTTATGTTCCTGTTCAGTATGTTCTGTCTATGGGTGGGAAACGGATTCGTCCTACATTGATGTTGCTTGCTTATAATCTTTATAAAGAGGATATAGATCATATCCTGATGAATGCCATCGCTTTAGAAACTTATCATAACTATACGCTTTTGCATGATGATCTGATGGATAATGCTGACATGCGTCGTGGGCAGATGACCGTCCATAAGAAATGGAATGCAAATACGGCGATTCTTTCTGGTGATTCGATGCTGGTGCTTGCATACGAGCGAATGGCACATTGTGATGATGCCTATCTAAAACCTGTCCTGAATCTCTTTACAAAAACTGCATTGGAAATCGGGGAGGGACAGCAATATGATATTGACTTTGAAACCCGGAATGATGTCTCTGAGGATGAGTATATTGAAATGATTCGATTGAAGACTAGTGTGCTTTTAGCTTGTGCCTTGAAAATTGGAGCAATTCTTGCAGATGCACCAGAGTCTGATCAGAAGAACTTATATCTCTTTGGCGAGCGACTTGGATTAGCTTTCCAGTTGCAGGATGATTATCTGGATGTCTATGGAAATCCTGATATTTTTGGTAAAAAGATAGGTGGTGATATCATTTCTAATAAGAAAACGTATATGCTTATCAATGCTTTGAACAGGGCTGATAAGGAACAGCGTAAGGAATTGGATTATTGGATACGAGCAAAAAAAGTTAATAGGACAGAGAAGGTGGAGGCCGTTACTCAACTCTATAATGAGATGGGAATTGATCAATTGGCATTGAAAAAAATAGATTACTATTATGAGGATAGTAAACAGTATCTTGATGCTGTGAATTTGCCGGGAAGCAGAAAACAGATTCTTGCGGATTATGCGCGGAAAATCATGCATCGTAATTATTGATTGCCATGATATTACCACATTTTGTTTGTGTAGACACACATGCTCACTTAGATGGAGATGAGTTTAAAGATGACCTGCCTGAGGTTATTGCCAGGGCAAAAAATGCAGGTGTGGCAAAAATCTTCTTGCCAGCCGTAGACTGGCCGAGTGTTGCTGGAGTACAGAAAGTGTCTGAAGATTACCCGGGTTATGCTTACCCGATGATTGGCCTTCAGCCGGAAGAGGTAAAAGGGGATTGGAAAGAGGTGCTGCAAAAGATGAAAAAGCTTTTGGCAGAAAGTCTTTCGCCTAAGTTGAATGATGTATCTGGCCCTCGACAGATTAGTTCTTTTATTGCCATAGGTGAATGTGGATTGGATTTTTATTGGTCTCGTGAATATGAGAATGAACAATTAGCGGCTTTTGAAGAACAGGTCAGGTGGTCTGTAGAGACACAATTGCCATTAGAAATTCATTGCCGGAAGGCTCAGAACGAACTTCTGCATATCATGAAACCGTATGAGAAAGAACTTCCAGGAGGTGTCTTTCATTGTTTTACGGGTAATCAGAAGGAAGCAGAGGAATATCTCCGTTTCTCTCGTTTTTCCTTAGGTGTTGGGGGAGTGTCTACCTTCAAGAGCAGTCATCTGCGCAAAGATTTGCCTGCTTCTGTTCCTCTTTCGCGTATTGTGCTGGAAACAGATAGCCCTTATATGGCTCCTGTTCCTCATCGTGGAACTCGCAATGAAAGTTCATTTGTAATAGAGGTGTTAAAAACACTTGCTTTGAGTTATGATAAGAGTGTGGAAGAGGTTGCTTCTATTACTAATGAAAATGTAAAACGGATTTTTGGAATAAAAGTTAATGATTAACTTTGGTTTCTGTTTTTAATGCTGAACTTGGTGGAATAAATATCGTTAATCATTTTGTAAAATAAAGTGCAGGTTTTTGACAATAATAAATCAATGGCCTGCTGAAAATGTTTAAAGAAGTTTAAAATTGTGGTTGGCCTGCTATTTTTCGGCTTAAAAACTGTACTTTTGCATCAATTTTACAGGGAAAGTTGCTCGAGTGGTTGAAGAGGCACGCCTGGAAAGCGTGTAAACGCCTAAAGCGTTTCATAGGTTCGAATCCTATACTTTCCGCTTTTATCAGATAACTTATAGGTAGAAATGGGAAGTTCTTCTTAATTTATTATACAGAGTTATGATTGGCTCTGTTAAATTTAAATCATACTTTTTCTTTTTCAGACTTATTTATACAAGAGCAACTTCTTGGGGGAGAGCTTTGGCATTTCTTTTTAGTCGAAAAGGATAAAAACTGTCAAATTAAAGCAAAAATTATTCTTTTAGTTGTAACTTTCAATTATTTGCCGTACCTTTGTGGCAAATACAAATTAATAATGGCACATCATAATTTAGACACATTAGACAAAAAAATTCTGAAGCTTATTGCTTCTAATGCACGAATTCCATTTTTAGAGGTGGCTCGTGCTTGCAATGTAAGCGGAGCTGCAATCCATCAGCGAATACAGAAATTGACTGCTTTGGGCGTTCTGAAAGGTTCTCAATTTATCATCGATCCCGAGAAAATAGGCTATGAAACCTGTGCTTATATTTCACTTTATTTGAGGGACCCTTCTTCTTTTGAGAGTGTGGTTGAGGCTTTGAAAAAGATACCAGAGGTTGTAGAATGCCATTCTACAACAGGTGATATGGATCTCTTTATTAAAATGTATGCGAAGAATAATCGTGATCTGGTTTCTATCATCCATGATAAACTTCAGCCTTTAGGGTTATCTCGGAGTGAAACGATTATATCTTTTAATTCTTCTTTCAATCGTCAGTTACCGATCGATAAAATCACAGTAGAAGAAGAACGTGGGCAAGAGGAAGAGAACGATGCTTGAAAATAAAGAAACCTCGATTTGAAGAAATCGGGGAGATTAAAATTAAATATAGCAAGGAAGAGGATTGATTCGTAGAGTCGGTCCTCTTCCTTGTTTTACTAATGTAAAGATATGTCTTTCATTTTATTCTTAGAGAAATAGAGACCTAAAGATGTGCATCAGCCATTCCTTCCGGAATCTGGATGATTATTTAAAGATTATATCTTTTAGGATTGTACATGAGTTGTTATTTCCTGATATAATTCACAAAAGAATAGGAATTTGGATGATTTTCATCAGCGGGGTGATGTTCATAGGATTCAACCTGCCAATTGTCGTAAGGGGGGAAAAAAGCATCAGCCTGTTCTGGAGTGGCATTTACTTCCGTGAGGCATAGTCTGTCGGCCCTACCGATAGACTGATTATACACACTAGCGCCGCCGATAATGTAGATATCTTCATTTTCCGTACAGTGTTTGAGTGCTTCGTCAAGGGAAGTATAAACATCACAGCCTGGAAAAAAGACTACAGTTTTACTTAATACAATATTACGACGATGGGGGAGTGCTCCTTTAGGAAGAGATTCAAAAGTCTTCCGGCCCATAATGACAGTATGACCTGTAGTCAGGTTTTTGAATCTTCTCATATCTTCGTGGATAGGATAGATTAACTGGTTCCGGTAGCCGATAGCGCGATTCTTGGCTACATTGGCGATGATATTGATTCTCATTTGGCTAGATCTTGATATTTGGAAGATAAAAAAATTTTCTTTGACTATTCTTTTCTGATAGATGGATCATACAGATACTTTGGCAGAAATATGTGGCCATGGATTGTAGTCCGTCAATTCGAAATCTTCATATTTAAAGTCGAAAATGCTCTGGACATCAGGATTAATATGCATACGGGGAAGGGGGCGTGGAGTGCGTGTTAATTGTAATTTAGCTTGTTCGGTATGGTTCAGGTACAAGTGTGTATCTCCTGTTGTAATGACCAGATCACCAAGTTTCAAATGAGTTACCTGTGCTGTCATCATTAATAGTAGTGCATAAGAAGCGATATTGAAAGGCAAACCCAGAAAAGTGTCTGCTGAACGCTGATAAAGTTGCAGGCTCAGTCTACCGTCAGCGACATAGTATTGAAAGAGACAGTGACAAGGTGGCAGTGCCATCTGTTCGACATCGGCAGGATCCCAAGCCGTAACGATCAGCCGCCTGGAGTCTGGATGATCCTTGATTTGCTGGATAACACGTGAAATTTGATCAATTGAACCACCATGATAATCCGGCCATGCACGCCACTGATGTCCATATACCGGTCCCAAATTACCATCCTGATCGGCCCATTCGTTCCATATTTTTACTCCGTTTTCTTGCAGATAATGCACATTAGTGTCTCCTTTCAGAAACCAGAGAAGTTCGTAAATGATGGATTTTAAATGAAGTTTCTTTGTTGTCAGCAATGGGAAACCATCGTCCAGATGAAATCTCATCTGATTTCCAAAAACGGAGATGGTGCCTGTTCCGGTACGGTCATTCTTTTGCACTCCTTCTGTTAGAATACGGTGGAGTAGATCAAGATATTGTTTCATTGTATATTACTTTTAATATTCTCATTGCATAAAGTTTCTACATCAAAATGTAGACTAAAGTTGATGTGTATGAATCACTTGATTATTTTCTATCTGAATATGAGTACTTTTAACCTTCCATTCTTTCGGATAAAGATTATTCGCACGATGACCGATATTCTTGGCAAAACCTAAAGGTTCATCTTTATAACAGACTAACACAACTCCTGTTGGACAATTATGGTCGAAGGATAGGGCTTCTTTTCGTAGATAGGCAATAGCCTGCATATCATTGACATTGACCTTTGGATACTTATTCTTATCAGGTAATATGGATAATGCTTTTGAAATATCAGGAATCAGATCCATTCCTTTTTTTATATCCGGTCGGATTCCATGAGAAAGGACATTCAGATACTTTGCCACTTTTTTTTCCACATTCTTCCATAAAGGGTTACAAGATGAAGACATCATACCCTGTTTTTTCATGACAGCCATGAAAAGTCCTTCTCCCTTTGTCTTACCAGGGATAAACCGATAGACGGGGATGGAAATTTGTGAAGCATCTGGATGAGGTATGAGTGCTCCTGTAATGTTCCATTCCGGTTTGGTCTTGATATTGATGAAGTCTGCTCCAAGTGCAGAGGCAATCCACATTGCGTTTTTTTCATCTTCTTCAGCATTAAAGGTGCAGGTCGAATATATCAATATTCCTCCGGGTTTCAGACAAGGCCAGATATTACTAACGATTTCTCTTTGTAATGTCTTACAATGCTCAATGTTGCTGGTACTCCATTCGTGAATGGCATTTTCATCTTTGCGGAACATGCCTTCTCCAGAACAGGGTACATCGGTTAGGATGACATCAAATTGCAATCCACTTTTTCGGTAATCTTTTGCATCATTATTTGTAACTACGATATTCGGATGTCCAAACTTCAGTATATTCTCATTCAGAATCTGGGATCGGTTATGAATAGGTTCGTTGCTGAAGAGAATACTTCCTGTTGGCAAAGCGCTCATTGCACAAGTGGTTTTTCCACCTGGTGCGGCACAAAGGTCAAGTGCCATTACTGGTTGATTGAAGTTTTGTCTGAGTACATAATCCAGAAACATGGAAGATGCTTCCTGTACATAATAAATTCCAGCATGGAATAGTGGATCGAAGGTAAAGGCTGGTCGGTCTTTCAGATAAATACCGTTTTTGCACCAAGGAACTCTTGATTCGAAAGCTGGGATATCCTCTACGTTCAGTGTATACTTAAAAGGGTTAATCCGGATGCTTACAGGCTGTGGCTGACTCAGTCCTTCCTTGAATTGATGGTATAGACTTTCTCCCATTAAACCTTGAGTATAACTTTCGAATGCCTCTGGTAATTCCATATTCTTGAGTTTTCCTTGCAAAAATACGATTTTTTTCGTTTCTTTGCAACTTATTGCTTACTTGTTGCATCTAACTAACAGAAATAAAAATAGAAAAGATATGAAAAAGTTTTGGACTGCATTTATAATGCTGATGCTCACATTGAGTTTATCTACGGTTTCGGCTGCTCCCAAGCATCGCCATCACCCACAAATGGAAGCAACGGCTCCCAGCAGGAGCACAAATCATTCTTCTGCTAAAGATAAGGTTAATTCAACTAATCGACCGATTAATGCTTATTCTGATACGACCGCTAGGGCTGATTCAAATCAAGTTGATTCCATTGATGAAGCCTCTGATTCGAACCAGAGTTGTGATTATGACGATAATGGGCCTTCTCGTTGGTTTGATAAGATTCTAGGTGGTACCGTAGGGGTAGGCGGAATATTGTTTGCCATGCTTGTTGTCATTCTTTTGTTTCTTTTTCTGACTTCCCCGTTAATCGTCATTGCATTAATTGCATGGTGGTTGATTAAACGGAGAAATAAGCGTTTGAATCTGGCTCAAAAGGCAGCAGAAAATGGGCATTCTATTCCTGAATCAGATATTCCTATAGAGAAGCAATCGGATAAGTACCTCCTGAAGCGTGGATTACGGAATGGTTTCTTAGGCTTAGGCCTGATGGTTATGTTCTGGTTTTGGAAAGCTTCCTTCCTTGCTGGCATTGCTGCATTAGTCTTTATCTATGGTGCTGGACAGGCTTTTATTGCATGGGCTTCAATCAATAAAGTCCTTCATTTAGGGAAGAATAAGGGAGAAAATGTGCAGAAGGGTAGACAAGAAGAAACAGATGCTAAGGATAAAACTGTTGATGGGAAAGATGAATCAGTTGCATCTGATGATGGTCTGGATGGTAAAAAGGAGAATCCAGAAAGCGAAGAATCTTTTAAAGGAGATTCTTCCGAGAAGAAGTGATTTCAGAAAGATGAGTATCTATTGAAGCCCTGAAACTGATTCATATTGAAAAAGTTTGATGATATCTCTCTCGTCACTAAGGTGGCAGTACTTCACGACAATCGGTCATTTGACCGATTAGTTGTGAAGTATCAATCTCCTGTCAGACGCTTTTTCCTAAGTCAGACACTTGGGAATAGGCCGTTAAGTGATGACCTGGCACAGGAAACATTCATCAAGGCTTACCTGAACATCCGAAAATTTCATGGGCTATCTCATTTCTCCACATGGCTTTATCGGATTGCTTATAATGTCTGGTATGATTATTGCAGGCGATATAAAATGACAGATGATCTCGATACTCCACAGGTCAATGGACGTATGGGTGAAAATGGAGATAGTAATCTGAGTATGGATCTTTACAAAGCTCTTCAGATCCTAAGTGAAAGTGAAAGGCTCTGCATCACACTGCAGTTGATAGAGGGTCAATCTATAGAAAAAGTCTCCGAGATTTCAGGATTCAAACCGAATACGGTAAAATCACATCTCTTACGAGGCAAAGAAAAGTTAGCTAACTATTTAAAACAAAACGGATATGACAGAAAAGGATGATCGCTTAGTAAGCCGGTTCTTTGCGGAACATTCTGAACCGGTTCCTGACAAAGGTTTTTCTGAAAAGGTGATGCAAAGTCTCCCTGATCGTGCATGGTATCTTAATCGAATATGGGGAACTTTGTGTATAATTACCGGTATTTTGCTATTCGTAAAGATGAAGGGATGGGAAATTTTAGGAACTGCTTTCCAGTCTTCTTTCATCCATATATATGATATGTTTATGGTGAAACTCTCTCATGTCAGACTTCTGGATATTTTGCCTCATTTGACCCTTACTGGCCATACATTGCTGATGTTCTTGGCGGGTGGAGTTACCGTGATATTAGTCTTATTTTATAATGTTATCATGGATGAAAAAGAAGGATAAGAATATCTGATACGCTAAAAAGTGATATGGTATTGATTATATGTACTGGATATGCCAGTCTGATTAATACTGAAAAGATAGAATGGCTTATACTATATGATAGGTTGGTCTTTCGCAGAGAATGGTGTTAAACCTTTTTGTGGGGAGAATTACTGTTTAGGTGGGAAAGGTAATCTGAATTTGCATCCATTTTTCCAATTACTGCAACCATAAGCAGTTTTTCCCTTGACGATATGGCCGGTATGGCAAATGGGGCAAGGTCTTCCGATAATACTGTCATCAACTGGTCCAGTCCATGTTTTATCGATTTGTTCTTTACTAAGTGACTGATTATTATGATCCTCGGTAGATGTTTGAGTTTTGGAATTCGTTATGCGAGTTGATGTGGTCTTTTCAGGAGTAACCGTTTTATCTGTTGATTTTTTCTTCTGACTTGTTTTCTTCTTTAAGTCTTCTTCTGTTGTAATGGCAACAGAACCTTGGTTATCAGCTAATACATCATTCACAATTTTTGCGATTTGATCTTTCAATTCCTTGATAAACTGTCCTGGATCGTATTTGCCTTGTTCAATCTCACGTAGTTTCTTCTCCCAGATTCCTGTCAATTCACAACTCTTAAGGAGCTCCTCGTGAATAGTATCAATCAATTGGACTCCTGTAGGTGTGGCCAGGAGATTTTTCCTTTGTCTGCGAATATAGTGTCTTTTGAATAAAGTCTCAATGATACCAGCACGGCTTGAAGGCCTGCCGATTCCATTTTCCTTTAAAGCCGAACGTAGTTCTTCGTCCTCAACAAATTTACCCGCAGTTTCCATGGCACGTAAGAGAGTAGCTTCCGTATAGTATTTTGGCGGTGTGGTCTGTTTCTCTGTCAAGGTCGGTTGATGAGGGCCTGATTCTCCTTTAATAAAAGTGGGTAGAATATGTTCATCTGTATTTTTTTGTCCTTTCTCTTGGTCTGTAGTCTTGTAGACAACCCGCCATCCGGGATCAAGGATTTCTTTACCGTTGACTTTAAATTCTACGGTTGCTACCTTTCCCATCACTATTGTTGTTGCGAATTTGCAATCTGGGTAGAAAACTGAAATGAATCGGAGGGTAATAAGGTCATACACGTTCCTTTCGATATCTGTAAGTCCTCGCGCTGGTTCTCCTGTAGGGATAATGGCGTGGTGGTCAGTTACCTTGCTGGTGTCAAAGACACGTTTGCTCTTGGGAAGTTTATTGCTGATACGTGCGGCCAGAGCTTTGATCAGATCCATATATACCAGTTGACCGTTGACCGTCACCTTGCTGATCCCATTCAGAATACCAGGGCATTTCGGATAGATGTCATCTGAAAGATATTGGGTATCCACACGGGGATAGGTGGTAAATTTTTTCTCATATAGGCTCTGTACGGTATTCAAAGTCAGTTCAGCCGAATAACTGAATTTCTTGTTGCAGTCTACCTGTAATGAAGTCAAATCATATAGATGTGGAGGGTTCTCTATACCTTTCTTTTTCTTGACATCTGTTACTGTAAATGGTTGTCCTTCAATCAGGCTGAAAGTTTTTTCTCCGTCTTCCTTACTGTTATATTTTCCTTTAGTAGCGGTGAAAAGGGTGTCTCTGTAAATTGTTGCGAGTACCCAATATGTTTCGGGTTTGAAATGATCAATCTCTTTCTGCCTATTGACAATCAATGCCAGAGTCGGTGTTTGAACTCGACCAATACTTAATACTTGTTTATTGTGACCATATTTTAAAGTATATAGTCTTGTACAGTTCATTCCGAGAATCCAATCACCTATTGCACGTGACAGTCCTGCAAGATAGAGGTGATCATATTTTTCTTCTGATTTTAATGCTTGGAAACCTTCTTTGATTGCCTGATCTGTCATGGAAGATATCCATAATCTTTTTATTTGGCATTTCACCTGGGCTTTTTGCATTACCCAGCGCTGAATGAGTTCTCCTTCCTGTCCGGCATCACCACAATTGATGATTCCGTCAGCATGATCATATAGGTTCTTGATGACCTTAAACTGTTTGCGTATACCCTCATCATCAATAAGTTTGATTCCAAATTTTGACGGAATCATAGGTAATGCGGACAAACTCCAGTGTTTCCACATTGGCGTATAGTTATCTGGTTCCTTCAGTTCACAGAGGTGGCCGAAAGTCCATGTAACTTGGTAACCATTACCTTCCATATAACCTTCGTGAGACTGAGTAGCACCTAGAATTCTTGCGATGTCTTTAGCTACACTTGGCTTTTCCGCTATGCAAACGATCATATAATCATAAAGTGTTCGGGCAGCAAAAGTAATAAAATTTAGGGAATAAACAAAGGAAAAGGAGAATGTAATCAGAAAAGGATAGATTCTCCAAATCTTAGATATATAAAAAGGAAGATATGAAGCCTGTTCAAAATTCTTCAAACAGGTTTCATCATTGATTCTGCAAAATTTTTGGAAATTTGTTAGTCATCATCAAAATGTAGTTCTTCCATAAAGCGATTGATGACATCCGTGTTTCCCGTATGTTTCCCCAGATCCTCACTGATCTTGCAGGTATCATTATAGAAATCCCAGGATTCAGTGATCTTCGCTGCTACAAGTTTGATAACAATATTCATCGGACGGATTCCCTTAAAATCGTTAGTGAAATGCGTGCCGATACCGAAAGAAGGTTGGCAGAATTTTTGTGCGAATTTTTGAATCTCTATTGCTCTGTCTGTATCAAGGGCATTACTGAAAACTACTTGCTTTGTTTTTGAATCAATGCCGAAGGATTTGTATTTATTGACGATCTTCATTAATTCTTTATGATTGTCTCCACTGTCAATACGGAGGCCTTTATATAGATTGGCGAAATCTTCAGAGAAGTTGAGACTGAAAATATGCCAGCCGAAAGTGTCGTAAAGATAAGTTCCCAAAGCTCCCCGGAAAGTATTCCTCCATGCATTCATAGCAATGTTATTAGCCATTTGCGGACCATACATTCCTCCTATGGCAGAAACGAATTCGTGTCCCATTGTACCAATAGGGACCAAATCGTATTTCATAGCCAGATAAACATTGCTGGTTCCTACGAATTGTCCCGGCCAGGACTTGCTGTTATTGCAGTCTTTCATGGCCCGTACAACGGTATCCTCTGCTTCGAGAGATGCGCGGCGGCGAGTTCCGAAATCACTGTAGATGCATCCCGCTTCCAGAAGTCGATGGGCTTTCTGATATGTTTTTTCGTAATAGGCATCATAATCAAAGCCCTTGTTTTCTCCCGTCATGATATAGTAGAGTTCTGAAATAATGGCCAGGACTTTTACTTCGAGAAGAATAGTGTTAGCCCAACTTCCTTCAAATTCGACATGCAAATGCCCTTCCTCATCTTGCCAGGCTTTCACCCATTTGCGATTATAGCGAAACCCCTTTAAGTAAGTATAAAACCAATGGGGGAGATAGTAGCATTTTTGCTTCATGAAGTTGATTTCTTCATCTGTGATAGTTACATTTTCAAGTAAGACAATTTGGTGGTTCAACTCGTCAGCAAATCCTTTAGGATACACTAAGTTATCCCGATCCTTGAATCTGTATTTGACCTGAGCCCTGGGAAAGTTGTCGATGACAGCGCAACACATTGTAAACTTGTACAGGTCATCGTCTGTAAAGTGTTGAATTATCTGTTCCATGATAATATAATTGATTTTTTATAATATACTAGTTTTTGGGGATCCGAAGTTTTCAATGCTATCTTGAACTTCTGTTTTATCCTATTTCAGATATGAGTCTTGACTCAACTTGCGGATATATTTCAAGAGTGATATGCCTGAACTGCTTTTTTAAGAGAAATCCCCCCGTCCAAGGATGCTGTATATTCCTCCAGGACATGAAATAATTCAGGACCGTAAATCCTGATGCCATCTTGGAGGGTGTTCAGCACACATACATCCCCGGCAAGGCCACAGATATCAATCTGTTCTATATGCCTTTTCTTGATAAGGGATTGCAATTTTTCAGAAGAGGTTTGATTCCTGAATATAGAATACTCTTCTGCATTTTCAAAGATCCCTTTATATAGAATCGTTACAGAGCCTTGTGTATTATAAAGTGGTCGAAAGAGAGCTGGAAAAAGAGCTGCCCCGATAGAATTCTGCACACAATGCATGGGCCATTCACCTCCGTTTTCTTTAAAAGAGCAATGGTGGTAAGGATGCCAGTCGGCAGTGATGACTTTACAGTCATATACTCCGTTTTGTCGTTCAATATATTCTGCTAAAGCATTCAGTGCTTTTGCAGATCCGGGAACAGGTAAAGATCCGTTGATAAAATCGATTTGCGGATCAATTATCAATAGCATTCGTTTCATATCAAAACCTTCTCTTGATACAAGTAAGCAAATTTTATTCAGATATTCTTTCTTGTAGGGTCGTGTATTGCGAACAGGATTGTCCGTCCTTTTCATGTTCGCCTTTTTATCGGACGTTCACTTGCTGAAAGGTACATCTTTAAAAGTATATGAATATGAGTGACCCTCTGATATATAATGGATTCGTCCTACTTGCAAAAGTACAGTTTTTATTTTGAATGAGTTTGTAATATGCCTTTTTTTTCATCATTTTTTAGTGATCTTGATATAAAGCCTGCTTGAAGTTCTTAATATAATGAAGCAGACGGAAGAGCATACTATATTAATATTGGTCGGATCTTAATTTAGAATTCTTAGTGTACGAAAGATGAAATTATTTTAAATTGCAAACTCTACTTATCATTATATGGACGATTCGCTTTAAATAACTGTTTATACGCTTTCTCTTGTCATGTGTAAGGATAAAAGTAAAGATTGTATGATGTTTTATGTGAAATGTTTTTTATATTTGTAAATAATAACTGAGAACCGTTTTTCAGCTAGGGTTTATAAGATAAATGTTATGAAAGTAGGTCTGTTTATTCCTTGCTATGTAGATGCGTTGTATCCTCAGGTAGGCGTGGCTACTAGCAAGCTTCTTCACTATTTGGGTGTAGACGTGACCTATCCTCCAAAGCAGACCTGTTGTGGCCAGCCTATGGCGAATGCAGGTTTTGAGAGGATGTCAAGGCCATTAGTCGAGAAATTTGAGAAGGCATTTGAGGATTTTAATTATGTCGTTATCCCATCCGTGTCTTGTACTGCCTTTATCCGTTTTAATTATCCTAAGATATCAGACAATTGCAAGGTGTCGGAGAAGGTTTATGATGTCGTTGAATTTCTTCATGATATTATGAAAGTCAAGGCATTACCGGGGAAGTTTCCTCATGTTGTCAGTGTTCATAATTCTTGTCATGGTGTGCGAGAGTTAGGGCTTTCGTCTCCTTCTGAACTTTACGGCCCTCGATTCAATAAAATTGTTGACCTGTTGAATCTGGTCAGTGGCATTACCGTGAAAGAACCTGAACGTTCGGATGAATGTTGTGGCTTTGGCGGAATGTTTGCGGTAGAGGAACCTGATGTCTCCAAGCGAATGGGTGAGGATAAGCTCGCTGACCATATTGCTACCGGGGCTGAATACGTCACTGGACCTGACTGTTCTTGCCTGATGCATTTGCAGGGTATAGCCCAGAAAGAGCACAAAAATATAAAGTTTAAGCATGTCGTTGAAATATTAGCAGCTGGATTATGAGTACATTACATGCAAAGAAAGCAAGAGAATTCTTGAAAGAACCTGCAAAAATCACGCATCATGATCAGACTTTTTGGGGGATGCGTATGGCAAGAGATAAGATGGTCAGCCAGATTCCTGAATGGGAAGAATTGCGTGACAAGGCCAGTGCAATCAAGCGTCACACGATTTCTCATCTGTCTGATTATCTTGAAGAGTTTTCCTCTAATCTGGAGAAGAATGGAGTTCACGTACTTTGGGCTAAAGATGCAAAGGAATTCAATCAGATGGTCTTGAAGATCCTGACAGACCATCAAGTGAAAAAGATGGTCAAATCGAAATCCATGCTGACTGAAGAGTGTAGAATGAACGATTTTCTGATGTCGAAAGGTATCGATGTGGTAGAGACCGATCTGGGTGAGCGTATTTTACAATTGATGCATTTGAAACCTGCACATATCGTTGTACCGGCTATCCATATTACTCGTCAACAGGTAGCTCATACCTTTGAAGAAAATGGTATCTCATTTGAGAAAGGCAATGATGATCCTACTTATCTGACTCGCTGTGCACGTAACAGCCTTCGTAGTGAGTTTCTGGAAGCTGGTGCTGGTATGACGGGTTGTAATTTTGGTGTAGCGAAGACAGGTGATGTTGTTGTCTGCACTAATGAAGGAAATGCTGATATGGCTACTTCGATGCCGAAATTGCATATTGTGGCAATGGGCTTGGAAAAAGTGATTCCTGATTATGCATCGCTGGCATTTTTCCAACGTTTGCTGTGCCGGAGTGCTACAGGTCAGCCCACTACTACCTATACCTCTCATTTCCGTAAACCTCGTCCGGGTGGAGAAATGTATGTTATTCTCGTTGATAATGGTCGTAGTGACTTTATTGCTAATCCGGATCATTGGGAAACCTTGAAGTGTATCCGTTGTGGTGCTTGCATGAATACTTGTCCGGTGTATCGTCGTTCAATGGGGTACAGCTATAGGTTCTTTATTCCTGGTCCAATCGGTATAGATTTGGGAATGCTGAAAGATCCGAAGGCAAATAGTTGTGATATTTCTGCCTGCTCCCTCTGCTTGAGTTGCGATAATGTCTGTCCGGTTCATGTCAATCCCGGAAGCCAGATTTATCTCTGGCGTCAACAACTCGAATATTTTGGTACGGCCAACTCGGAGAAGAAGTTTTTGTCACGGGGAATGTCATTGATTTACAGAAATTATTTTATTTATGATATGGCACTAAAAGTGGCTCCACTTTTAAATTATGTACCTAAAGCAATTATCAGGAATCCTGAATTGAACCCCTGGTGTGTAGGGCATCTGATGCCTAAATTCGTCAGAAAACCATTTCATGTTCTTGAAAAAGATTTGGAAAAGGAATACAGAAAGAAAAGCGAAATTGAGCCATGAAGAAAGAAGAATTATTCGTCAAATTGCGTGCGAATACACATCAGCAGTTTGATATGCCGGATATGCACATTCATGCATTAAAATATCCGGATACATTGCAGCAGTTTATCAAGATAACCAAGTCTTCCGGAGGAAAGATCGTGCGTCTGAAAAAGGATGAAGATTTGAATGCAGCCATTGCAGAAGCTTATCCTGAGGCGCAAGTGATTGCCAGTAATATCCCAGGGATCAAAGTAGACCGGAACCCTGATTTAGTAGCTGAAGCACAGGATTTGAACAGTACGGATGTTGGAGTCATTCGTGGGGAAATAGGAGTAGCAGAGAACGCATGTATCTGGATTCCTCAGACTATGAAAGAAAAGGCCGTATGTTTTATCTCTGAAAATCTGGTGATTCTACTTGATGAGACAAGCATTGTAGACAATATGCATGAGGCATACGCTCGGATTAAAATGACAGACTATGGCTTCGGAACTTTTATCAGTGGTCCAAGTAAGACTGCCGATATTGAGCAGGCCTTGGTTATGGGAGCGCAGGCTGCAAGATCCGTTACCGTGTTTTTGTTGTCATAAGTTTTCTGACTCTTTTATCTGTTTATGAAATATCCCGATTAACTTTATAACCTCATACGGTTGGAGTTGATCGGGATATTGTATTTTAAGAGAAGAACTTTATTTCTTCATATAGGGGTCTGTGCCGAGAACGGTTTGGGCTGCATGTTTCGCTTTTTCGCGTAGGGCATTGATATCATCTTCCAAATCTCCATAACATAGAGCGACCCCCATACGCCGTCCGATATGTGCTTCTGGTTTGCCGAAGATACGGATACGTGTACGGTCTTCTTTCAAAGCATCATCCAGGTTATATCTCAGGGGAGTTTTTGATTCCACCGGAGACAGAATGACAGCACTGCACCCAATATGCTCCAGATGAATAGCCGGTATGGGCCAGCCCATAATGGCGCGAAGATGTAATTCAAATTCACTCAGATTTGTGGAATGACTCAGAGTTACCATACCCGTGTCATGAGGGCGTGGGCTGAGTTCAGAGAAAACGACTTCTCCCCCTGTGGTCAGAAAGAATTCTACTCCCCAAATGCCATAGCCTGTTAATGCCTTTGTGACTTTGTCAGCCATTTCCTTGGCTTTTTGCAGAGCTTCTTCCGGAATATTTTTAGCGGGTTGCCAACTTTCCCGGTAGTCACCGCCTTTTTGAATATCTTCAATAGGTGGGCAGAAGAGAGTCGGACCATTTTTCTGAGTAATGGTCAAAAGAACAAATTCAAGTTGGAAATCAATAAATTCTTCGATGATTACTTCTGGAATGTCACCACGTCCTTCTTCCATGGCATCTTTATAAGCCGCTTCTAGTTCTTGTTCGTTATTCACATAACTCTGACCGTGTCCTGATGATGACATTAATGGTTTGACAACACATGGAAAACCAATTTTCTCTGCACCTGATTTAAATTCTTTGTATGTCTTGGCATAAACATATTTTGCAGTTCTGACACCCAGTTCATTGGCAGCAAGGTCTCGGATGGCACGACGATTCATGGTGTAGTTGACAGCGCGTGCAGACGGGACGACCTGAATACCTTGTTTTTCGAAATCGAACAGACACTCGGTCCGTATAGCTTCAATCTCCGGAACGATGATATCCGGGTGATGTTTCTTGACGGCGGTGCGTAATGCTTCTCCATCAAGCATACTGAACACTTCGTGCTCGTCGGCTACTTGCATGGCTGGAGCATTATCGTATCTATCGCAGGCAATCACATAGAGGCCTGCTCTTTTGGCGGCAATGGTGAATTCTTTTCCCAGTTCGCCTGAACCTAGAAGCATTATTCTTTTCATTTATCAATATTATATAGGTGTTACTTTTTTTGTTGTCCGGTTATTAATGGTTTTATGACTTGCTGCCATTCCGGTGTAATAGCAAGTTTACGCAGATCCCGTTCTATAATATTCATCATTGTTCCCGGATCTATCCCATGCCTGTAGGCAAGGTCATCCAAGGGGTGGATTTCGGTTCCGAAGAGACCGTAGTATTCGCGGAAGATTACTTCATCCTGTACGGTAAGCAGATGCAACAGGTGTTTTATGTAATGCTCCTGTTGTTCTGAAAAACGATCAGGAAGCTGACCAAGTCGGATAAGGGTATCCTGTAATTCTTTAGAGAACTTGTCCATGTCTGCCTTTACCATACATGATGTCATAGTACTTCTGATAGTTGCCGGAAGTGACTTCTTCAATCCATTTCTGGTTGTTCAGATTCCATTCTATGGTCTTTTTGATGCCATCAGCAAATTTGGTTTCTGGATACCAACCGAGTTCTTGTTTCGCTTTTGTTGGGTCGATAGCATAACGCTGGTCGTGACCGAGGCGATCAGCAACATGTTCAATCAGATTATCGTTAATCCAGTCCACATTATCTATACCGTGGACTTTCTTGGCAGAGTCATGAAGAATATTGCGCAAGGCGGGATTCTGGGTCATTGAATCATGGATAGTCTTGATGATTAATCTAACAATGTCAATGTTTTTCATCTCATTATGTCCACCGATATTGTAGACTTGTCCATCACGTCCATGGCGAACGACCATGTCGATAGCTTTGCAGTGATCATCTACATACAACCAGTCGCGTACATTCAGTCCCTCACCATAAACAGGGAGTTTTTTGTCTTCCAGAACATTGTTGATCATCAACGGAATTAGTTTCTCCGGAAATTGGTAAGGACCATAATTGTTGGAGCAACGGGTAATGGTACAAGGTAGATGGAATGTGTCACGATAAGCTCTGACTACAAAATCAGCGCTAGCTTTGCTGGCAGAATAAGGACTGTGTGGACCGAGAGGAGTATTCTCCGTAAAATAACCTGTAGATCCTAATGAACCGTAGACTTCGTCAGTAGAAACCTGATGGAATCGTTTTCCTGTTTTCCAAATGGGGTATCCTTGGGCATCCTTGCCCGTAACCCATGCTTTTTTGGCTGCATCCATAAGATTCTGGCAACCCAGAATGTTGACGGTAAGAAAAAGTTGCGGATCTTCTATGGAACGATCCACATGACTCTCTGCAGCAAAGTTGATGACATAGTCGATATCATGGTCAGCAAATAATTTATCTGCCAAAGTTCGGTCACAAATATCACCTTTAACAAAGAAACAACGTTTGTTGTCAATGTCATCCTTGATTGTACCAAGGTTTCCGGCATAGGTAAGTGCATCAAGAATGATGATTTTAATTTCATCATTCTTATATTTATTAAGCAGGTATTTGATAAAATTGGAACCGATGAAGCCTGCAGCACCGGTAACTAAATAAGTCTTCATATTATTATTTTTTGGCTCTGTAATCAATAATTTCCGGTTTCGATTCATAATCTGGATCGATTTTCTCCTAAAGTGACCACTTCACAGTCTGTGAATTTCTCATGGTCGATAGTGAGTCTGACCATTGTTCTCTCCTTTTGCCAACCAGTGGTTCCTGCAGCTCCGGGATTGATATGCAGGAGTTGGAGAGTTTTGTCATATTTGATTTTTAGAATATGAGAATGTCCGTCAATAAAAAGTTGAGGAGGATTGGCATAGATCATTCCTCTTACACTCCGGTCGTAATTTCCTGGATATCCGCCGATATGCTTGATGAGAACGTCCACATCTTCACATTTAAACCGCAGTATCTTAGGGTATCTTTCCCGGAGTTTGTTGTCGTCACAATTCCCGTAAACAGCACGAAACACAGGTCGCATGGCCTCAAATTTATCGGCTAGCTCGACAGAACCGATATCTCCGGCATGCCAGATCTCATCGCAGTCACCGAAATATTTCTCGTAGCGGTCGTCCCAATAGCAGTGGGTATCACTGATAATCCCAATTTTCTTCATTTTAGTCTTTCTGAATTACTCTTTCTTCCTTGCATTCAAATCTTTGTTTGATGAACTCAGCTATATAGTCTGCCGTACCTTTTATGCCAAGAATAGAGGAGTTGATGCACAGATCGTAACTTGTACTGAAGCCCCATTTTTTTCCAGTATAGAAATTATAGTAGGAAGCCCTTTCGTGTTCTTCTTCCTTAACATATTTGCGAGCAGCCTCAGGGTTGATGTTCATGCGTTTGCAGATTCTTTTTACACGAGTTTCCGGGGAAGCAGTAATAAAAATATTTACGATGTTTTTATGGTCTCGTAGCAAGTAATCAGCTGTTCTGCCAACAAATACACAATTCCCCTTTTCAGCTGCCTTACGAATGACATCACTTTGAAACTGGTATATCTGCTCCTGCAGATTTGTGCCTTCGTATGTGTTGGCTCCACTGATGAAAGCCATCTGAAAATGGAGCAGACTCCCAAAGAAGCCTTTATGTTCATCATTCTTTTCAAGAAACTTTTCGCACAATCCACTCTCTTTTGCAGCTAAGTTGAGAATTTCCTTGTCATAGAAAGTACAATGAAATTGATCAGATAGAATCTTGGCAATAGTTCTTCCACCGCTTCCGATTTGTCTGCCGATGGTTATAATGATTTCTTCATCTTTCATACTCAATTCTCGTTATATTGTTCTTCTTCGTGGAGATTAGTAGAATCTTTCTGGATTAATTCTTTCGTCTTGGATACACTTAATGTCGTATTTCTGTGTTTCCTGACATAAAACAGAAGGACACAAGCAGCTGTGATTGCTGCAGTAAGATCTGCCGATGGGAGAGAGAACCAGACACCATTAAGGCCAAAATAGGTAGGCAACAGGATCAGTAAGGGTAATAGAAATAAAAGTTGTCGTGATAAGGACAGGAAGATGCTGATTCTTACTTTTCCTATACATTGGAAGAAATTAGTAGTTACGATCTGGAAACCGATGATCGGAAACATGAGCTGATTGATTCGGATGGCTTTTACAGACATCCTTATAAGTGTTGGATCTGTTGTGAACATTCTGGCACAGTAATGTGGAAGGCATTCTCCAATCAGCCATCCTGAGAACATGACGACCGTTGCTCCATAAATTGAATATCTCAGTACCCGGAATAATCTGTCATGAAGCTGGGCTCCATAGTTATATGCTGCTATAGGTTGCATTCCCATATTGATTCCGAAAACAATCATAATAAATACTGTGGCGATACCATTTGCTATTCCGTATGAACCTACTGCAAAATCCCCTCCATAGTGTTCAAGTTGTTTGTTCATAAAGATGACAATGATACAGGTGCAGACATTCATCAGAAATGGAGATATGCCGATACTGAGAATTAACCTAACCAGTTGTTTCTTTAATGTGTAAATTCCTTTCTTGAGATGTAAGAGTTCTTTCTTGTTGCTAAGGAGTTTCATTTGCCATATAAGGGCAAGAGACATTGATATTAATGTGGCGAAGGCTGCGCCTCTAATACCGAAATGCAGCCACCAGATAAAGACCATGTCCAGGAAGATATTCATAATCACTGTAAAGATAGTAGCGAACATTGCCTGTTTGGGCTTGCTTGCTGAACGGAGTACAGCGTTCATACCATAATACATCTGAAAGACGACGTTGCCTATCAGAATGATTTGCATGAAACTGCGGGCGTATGGAATGGTGGCATTACTGGCTCCAAAGAATCTTAAACTGGGATTCAAAAAGATCAGACATACCATGCCTACGGTGATTCCGATGATCAGATTAAGGACTACAGTATTTCCCAATAGATTTTCAGCTGTATCATAATCCTTTTGACCAAGTTTCATGGAAATAGAAGTTGAGGCTCCTACTCCGATTGCAGCACCGAAGGCTCCTGCAAGATTCATGAAAGGAAACGTAATAGCGAGACCTGATATAGCCAAAGGACCAACGACCTGACCGATAAATATCCGGTCAATAATATTATAGAGTGAAGAAGCCACCATAGCGATGATCCCTGGCATAGCATATTGCCATAGTAACTTTCCGATAGGTTGTGTACCTAATTTTAGGGTGGCTTTCTTGTTGTCGTAGGTTCCTTCCATTTACGTTTTAGCTATTGGTGATTGCCAGATCACTTGCAAAGATAGTGATTTTCTTTTATAATGATCGATAACCTTTGTTTTTTATATATAATCAATATTTTGACAGATCCTGCCATGACTGTATAAGTCTTTATTTGAAAAGTATGGAGAGGTCTGTTTACAGATTATTCTTTATGGCTTATACCCTTGGATGTGATGGCTTTTTGCCTTTTATATTTTCTGATAAAATATGCCAGCATGCAGGCTGATACAATGGTTGAAGAGAAATCTGCTCCTGGCAGAGAATACCACACTCCATCAAATCCGAAGATTGTAGGAAGTATAGCCAGTAGAGGAAGAAGAAAAAGCATTTGTCGCGTCATGGAAAGAAATATACTGACCTTTACTTTTCCGATACATTGGAAAAAATTGACGGTTACAAATTGAAGCCCCAGTATCGGGAACATGGTCATATTGATTCTGATAGCTTTGATAGAAAGAGTGAGCAGATGCTGGTCAGAGGTAAATATTCGGGCACAATAGTAAGGAAAAAATTCTCCGAGTATCCAGCCACAGGTCATAGCTCCAGTAGCAACAAGAATGGATAATTTCAGAACTCTGAAAACCCGGTCTGGCTGTCTGGCTCCATAGTTGTAACCTGCGATGGGTTGCATTCCTTGGTTGATGCCCATTACAATCATTCCGAATATGGTCGCAATGCCGTTGGCTATACCGTACGATCCGACGGCTAGGTCACCGCCATATTTGACAAGTTGATTGTTCATGATGATTACGACAATACACATAAATACATTCATTAGGAAAGGAGAGATTCCAATCGATAAAATCATTTTTACCAATTTTGACTTGAGTCTATAGATGCCTTTCCTGAGATGCAGCAGTTCATTCTTGTTGGTGAATGCTTTCATCTGCCAACAGAGTGCAATGGCCTGAGATATCAGTGTGGCGAAGGCTGCTCCTCGTATGCCAAAATGTAACCACCAGATGAATACCATGTCGAGAAATATATTCATGACAACTGTGAAAATCACTGATTTCATTGCCATTTTTGGTTTTCCTGCTGCTCGTAGTACGGCATTCATTCCCAAGTACATGTGTGAAAAGACATTTCCAGCCAGAATAATTTGCATAAAACTTCGGGCGTATGGAATAGTTGCATCACTTGCACCAAAAAATCTTAGAATAGGATTCAGAAACAGTAAACAGATAGCACCTACAGATAGCCCGATAATAAGATTGAGCGAAATGGTGTTTCCGAATATTCTTTCTGCTGTCTTGTAGTCTTTTTGACCGAGTTTGAGTGAGATAGAGTTGGATGAACCTACTCCGATACCGGCACCGAAGGCTCCGGTCAGGTTCATAAACGGGAAAGTAATGGCTAAACCGGATATAGCCAATGGCCCTACTATCTGACCGATAAAAATCCGGTCAATGATATTATAGAGTGATGAGGCTACCATCGCGATAATTCCTGGTGTGGCATATTGAATGAGAAGTCTTCCTATAGGTTGTGTTCCAAGTTCAAGTGTAGCTTTTTTGTTATCCATACATCTTTATTATAGAGTGCAAAGGTACAGAAATTTTGTGAGATTGGCTCGTATTAAGCTTAAACTCTGGAATATTGATATTCCTTTTTGAGGAATAAAAGAAAGGTCGTATTTCGCAATAGTTGGATCGTAAATGATTAATGGAGGAGTTTTACTCCTATAATAATGTTAGGGATATTACCAGAATATAATTTACACTTTCTCCTTTTATGATTTATCAACATTAAAAAGAGTTGTATCTTTTGGCGTTTTACAGGATTTATACTACTTTTGTAACCCTCAAGAGAACTATTCTAAGAATCATGAAGAAATATTTGTTTTTGTTCTTCCTGTTGTTTTTTACCAATATATTTTCAATGGCTGGCCCATTAGGGTTGGCAAAGGTTGGTTATCCAGGAGGCAAAACATATCTTTATCGTCTTTATCTGACAGATAAGCGCCATTCAATTTATACGGTCAGTCATCCTGAAGCATATCTTTCAGAACGCTCTTTGGAACGTCGCTTGCGTCAACATCTGGTAGTTGACAGCACGGATCTTCCGGTTTCTCCGGACTATCTGGCTACTCTTCAGGGATGCGGCGTGGAGATTGTCGGGAAGAGCAAATGGAATAATACAGTTCTGATCAAAGTTCATTCCCGAAGGAATCTGAAGGCACTTGCCCATCTTCCTTTTATCCGGGAAGAGAAAAAGGTTTTTACCTCACCTGATTCTCTTACAGAACGTGTTCGCTCCGGATTTTGGAAAGAATTTGACAGTTGGGAAACGGATACGAAGGATGAATATGGTGCTACTCAGGCTCAGGTGGAAAATCTGGACGGTATCCGACTCCATCATGCTGGTTTCCGTGGCAGAGGAAAATTAATTGGAGTAATTGACGGTGGATATATGAATGTGGATAGAATTCCTGTTTTCAATAAAGTTCATATTGTGGGGATGGCAGATTTTGTGGTTCCAAAATCAAAGAACCTTTTTAAAGAAATTGAGCATGGCACTATGGTCCTTTCTGTGATGGCAGTAAATATTCCTAACTATTATATTGGTACGGCTCCTGAAGCGTCTTATTTATTGCTTCGTAGTGAAGATGCTCAGACTGAGAGTCAGGCTGAAGAGGATTATTGGGCTGAAGCCGCTGAATATGCTGATTCTGTCGGGGTGGATGTGATTAATAGTTCTTTAGGCTATCATAATTTTGATGATTCAACTCAGAATTACAGTTATTCTGATCAGAATGGTGAGACGGCTTTGATTTCTCGTACGGCATCTTTGCTTGCTGGAAAAGGGATTGTTCTCGTAAATAGTGCCGGAAATGATGGTATGGGGACTTGGAAAAAAATCAGTTTTCCGGCTGATGCGCGGAATATTCTTACTGTGGGTGCGATCAGTTCGAATGGTGTTAATGCACCTTTCAGTTCTATGGGACCTACTGCCGATGGCAGGATAAAACCTGATGTTATGGCTCTAGGAAGTCCTACAGAAGTAGTTACGGGGCATGGCGTAATTCTCAATGATCTGGGCACTTCTTTTGCCTCTCCTCTGATTGCTGGTATGGTAGCTTGCCTTTGGCAGGCTCTACCAAATAAAACAGCTTTGCAAATTATTCATTTAGTAAAAAGAAGTGCAGACCGTTATACCCATCCTGATAATGTCTTTGGCTATGGCGTGCCAGATTTCTGGAAAGCTTATCAACTTGGAAAGGATTGATGATCGTAGGAGTCGAAGGATGGGGCAAGAGATAGATATAACATGATTAGGTTAGAGAAATAAATATCTATATCGTTCCTGTAACTGAAAAGAGGAAATAGAAAATGAAGCAGAAAGCGTTGACTTTATATGAGTTGAACTGTATGGTTCGAGATCTTATCGATCAGGATATGCCTGACTCTTACTGGGTGCAGGCAGAACTGTCTCAGATCAGAGAAGTGAACCATAACTGTTACATGGAGCTTATCCAAAAGGAGAGTTCTTCCAATACGCCTGTTGCTAGGGCTTCGGCTAAATGCTGGCGTTCTACATGGTTGCTTCTTAAACCTGCCTTCGAGAGAATTACCATGCAAACTTTGCACTCTGGGATGCAAGTGCTTCTGCAGGTTCATGCACAGTTTCATGAGAACTATGGATTCTCTTGGATTGTTGATGATATTGATCCTAACTATACGCTGGGTGATATGGCTAGAAAACGCTTGGAGATTATCCATCAGTTGCAGGTGGAAGGTGTGTTGGATCTTCAGAAGGAATTACCTTTTTCTCCCTTTGCCCAACGTGTTGCCGTTATATCCAGTGGTGGAGCCGCTGGATATGGGGATTTCTGTCATCAATTAGCCGAGAATAATTTTGGCTTTCAGTTTACTACAGAACTTTTTCAAACTATTATGCAAGGGGAAGGCATTGAGAAAAGCGTTGTCAATGCTTTGAATGTTATTTTTGCTCGTCAGAATGACTTTGATGTCGTGGTCATTATCCGTGGAGGAGGTTCAACCAGTGATCTTTCCGGTTTTGATACACTTGAGTTGGCTGAGAACGTCGCTAATTTCCCCTTACCTATTATTACAGGAATCGGACATGATCGTGATGAAAGTGTTTTGGATATAGTTTCCCATATCAGGGTGAAGACGCCGACGGCTGCTGCAGATTTCCTGATTGATAATTTGCAAAATACTTATAGTCGATTAGAAGAAGCAAGGGAAAAGATTGTTCATGTGGTGCAACATCAATTGCAGATGGAAAAGTTGCGACTTAATCGATTGGCTGGTCAGATTCCATCTCTGTTTTCTGTTGTCAGAGCCAGACAGGAAAGTAAGGTGGAAAACCTGCACTTACGCCTTCTTTCTGCCTCGAAACAATTGATTGCTGATGAGGGCCATCGGCTTGAAATCTGGTTACAGCGAATACCGGAAATCACCTTGCATAAGGTGGAAAGAGAGCAGCATCAACTCCAGCTCCTTGATCAGAGGATCAGGTCGGTTGATCCTCAGGGACTTTTACGACGTGGATATAGTATTACCCTTTATCACGGAAAAAGTGTCCGTGATGCGACAATTCTGAAAAAAGGAGATGAGGTCGAAACCAGGTTATCCAAAGGGATTATTAAATCCATTATAGAATGACGCTGAGTCAGGAATATAAGAAATTGATATTTTTTCATTTTTACTTGTATCTGTAATTATAAAATTTTTATTATGGCTAAGAAAGAAACAACGGTAAAATACGAAGAGGCGGTACATCAGTTGGAGGAGATCGTCAATAAAATGGAAAATGATGAATTAGATATCGATTCTTTGACTGTGCAACTGGAAAAGGCTAAAAAACTCATCAAGTTGTGTAAGGAAAAATTGACGAAGACTGACAATGAAATTCATCAGATATTGGACAAAGATTAATCTGGATTCATTACCTTTTCTGAAAAATATAATTAGTTGAGATGTTTTATTCTCAATGAAAAATAGATAAAGGTTTACTTTTTGATAATGAAGGTGGAAGAGCTACTTTGGCTGATTCTGAATAGGTTACCAGCAATTGTGGACTTCTTTACAATTTATTTCTTGAAGGTAATATATATCTAATTCTCTTTTGAAAAGTTGTAAATTATCAATTATTTTCGTACTTTTGCAATAGATTACAACATAGAACGTTTAAATCAGTGTGATTATGAAAGATTTAGATTGGGCTAATTTGTCGTTTGGTTATCTTCCAACCGACTACAATGTCCGTTGCTATTATCGCAACGGGAAATGGGGTGAGATAGAAGTCTGCTCTGATGAATACATCAAGCTGCACATGGCTGCTACTTGCCTGCACTATGGCCAGGAAGCTTTTGAGGGATTGAAAGCTTATCGTTGTCCGGACGGAAAGGTACGTATCTTCCGTGTGAAGGATAATGCAGCCCGTCTGCAGAGTACTTGTGATGGAATCGTCATGCCAAAGGTTCCTACGGAGATGTTCGCAGAAATGGTCAAGAAGGTTGTTCGCTTGAATCAGGAATATATTCCACCTTATGAGAGTGGTGCGACTTTATATATTCGTCCATTGCTGATCGGTATCAGTTCTCAGGTAGGGGTTCATCCTTCTAAGGATTATCTCTTCTTGATCTTTGTTACTCCAGTAGGTCCTTATTTCAAGGGTGGCTTCGTCAGTAATAAATATGCTATCGTTCGTGATTACGACCGTGCTGCTCCTCTAGGTACAGGTATTTATAAAGTAGGTGGCAACTATGCTGCTTCTCTCCGCGCGCACATGTTTGCTGCGAATAAGGGTTATGGCAGTGAGTTTTACCTTGATTCCAAGGAGAAAAAATACGTTGATGAATGTGGAGCTGCCAATTTCTTTGGCATCAAGAACAATACTTATATTACTCCGAAGAGTACTTCTATTCTTCCTTCTATCACCAACAAGAGTCTGATTCAGATTGCAGAAGACTTGGGACTGAAGGTTGAGCGTCGTCCTGTTCCTGTTGAGGAATTGGGTACTTTCGATGAGGCTGGAGCTTGTGGAACAGCTGCCGTCATCTCTCCTATATCTGAACTCGATGATTTGGATACTGGTAAAACATATAAGTTTGGTGACAAACCGGGACCTTGGTCTACTAAACTGTATAATACACTCCGTGGTATTCAGTATGGTACGATCCCAGATAAACATCATTGGACTTCTATCGTGATAGACTGATCAGAAGAGATTAAAGCTTGATATTTTATAGAATGCCTGCCAGATTTTTTGGTGGGCATTTTTTGTGGAACTCAGTTTAAATCCTTACCTTTGCAAACATAGAAATGGTATAATGGGGAAAGGAAAATTAGCAAAATTTGCGGAGATGGAGACATTTAGAAATGTCTTCCAATACCCTTATTCAGTTGTCGAGAATGTGCCTTTTGAGATGAAAGGACACTGGCGAGAGACCTGTTTTCACAATTTGCAGCCTATTGTTTTGGAGCTAGGTTGCGGAAAGGGGGAATATACGGTAGAATTGGCTCGGCTTTTTCCTCATGTTAATTTTATAGGTGTAGATATTAAAGGCGCCCGGATGTGGACGGGTGCCAAGAAGGCCCTTGCGGAAGGATTGAACAATGTTGCTTTCTTAAGGACCAGCATTGAGATCATTGACCGATTTTTTTCCCAGGATGAGGTACAGGAAATCTGGTTGACTTTCAGCGATCCTCAGATGAAGAATGCCCGAAAACGATTGACGAGTACGTTCTTCCTGAACCGGTATCGTAATTTCCTGATAGATGGTGGTCTCATCCATCTGAAGACGGACTCACATTTTCTGTTTACTTATACACAGGAATTAGTAAAGGCAAACCATCTGACATTGCTCTTTTCTACTCAGGATCTTTACCATGAGAAAGGACTTGATGAAGATACCCGACAGATTCTTGCTATTCATACGTATTACGAGAAGATGTGGATTGAACGGGGCATACCTATAAAATACATGAAATTCCAGTTATTTCGCAATGGATTGCTTCAAGAACCTGATGTGGAAATTCCGCTTGATGATTATCGGAGTTACAGGCGGAATAAACGCAGTAGTTTGAATTTCAGTAAGTGAAAATACGTAGGTATTTTTTAGAAATCAGTAAGTTACTGGGAATACATAGAATATCCTGTCTTTGTCATCATCGTACATCCATTGATCAAAGATGACATTTGATGATAAGGCTTTTAGTGTAAGTGTATGCTCGCCTGAGGGGAGATAAACCGAAACCGTTGTGATGGTCTGTCCCCGAAGTTTATCCGCTAAGGTAGGCTGTGTAGTAACGTGTTTTATGACCTGACCATCTATATTTATGGAATAGGAATAACTTGCTTCAGGAATCGTGGCAATCCTGACAACTCCTGAATCATCGGAGACATTCTCATTCATGAAGTTATAGGTCAGTTCTCCGTTTTGGGGAATATTTACTGCTTCATTGCTATGCCCTAACAAGGGTATATTTTTAGTACCATACGTTGTGTTTGTATAAGAATTGGCATTCAAGGCAACTACATGGTCCAGTTCGCTGGCTAAAGGCTGCAAATCTTCATCCCGTTCTGTACTATATTGTTGAATTTGTTTATCCGTGAGTTTTCCTGGTAGTTCGGGCGCTTTGATGATTGGCAGATCTGGATACTCATTACTTAATTTTTGTATCTGCTGAAAAGCTTTCATACTATTAGCTGCTGCTTCTAAAGCTTCTGTGTCTTTATAAAATAATCCTGGGCGTGCAATATTTCTGGCTTCTTGCGCTTCCAGATGCATTTTTGTCGTGTAGGCAGAGACCAGAACTGGATATTTGATACTTGTAAAATATGCTTTCTTATTTTCCGGGGATACCAGATAGTCTTCATTATCCAAGCGTCTTGCCAAGTTTTCCCATGTAGATATATATCGATTCAATTCGTCTCCGAATTCTCCTGAATTAAAATCAGCTTTAGCCTGGAATTCTGGTTTGCAAATTTCTGATAGGCGGTAGTATTCAGTCATTAAGGGTAGCAGTTTAGATCCTAATATATCTCCAAACTGCTGAGATAGCCATTGTTGATAATTATCTGTCAGATGGCTTTCATTGGTGTAAGTTGGATTCCAAGCCAGATTAAAGAAAAGGCTGATATCATAGTTGGCAGCGTGAGGGATGTGGATAGCAGCGACCCATGCTTTCTTGTTTTCGTTCTGTTTGAGACTTTCCAGAATATATCCGGGTTGTTTCCTCGTAATGTTTAAAGGATGGTCAGAATCCTGTATGTAGGCGAGTGGAAGAATTGTAAAATTCTTCAGATTCTTTTCGTTTTCTAACGAGATGCCATATTTTGCAGCCAGATAATGAAATGATTTATTGCTAGACAGGTGTTTGTCACTTTCGCCATTGGTTACAATCATATTACCCTTTAAACGAAGAAGTAATTTGAACGTGTTTTCATAATCTTTGTTATCCGGTAGGGGATAATTCTGGTTAACTATCAATATGCCGCGTCGTGTGATCTCTGGAGTTTGTATCGTTTGGAATCCTGATTTTAAGATCAGATATTTTTGTCTTTTGGGGGCAATCCCAGCAATGTCTTTCCAGGGTGATATTCCTGCCATTTGTGATAGCTCAAGGATTCCATAAGCGGTTCCTATGCCATCACTTCCTGCAATAATTATTTTTTTATTTCGATTCCCAATATAGAAACTTTCCTTGCAGGCGATAAATTTCTTGATAGGGATTAGTTCTGTCCCTAATTTCTTGAATTCTTTCTTGGATGCTTTGTCGAGTTGGTAAATTTCAATATTTGCATCGTTTTTGTTTTCTGCTTTATAACCTGTGACAGCTTTCATATCTTGGCTGAATAGTTCAACGGCAGTTTGAACTACTGGCGAGACTTTCTTTTGGAGACTGTAACTTACAGCTTGGTTACCATTAAACCAAACTACATCTTGTGCTTTCATGGAAGCGCAAGACAGGGAAGGGATGAGGAGTATGGAAAGAATATATTTTATTTTCATTAATGATTCTCAAATGTCTTTTTCTAATGTATTACAAAGGTAGATAAATTTAGATAGTTCCTGAAATTTTTTAGTTTTTATTTGTATTTTACACCTTTTATTGATAAATTTGCATGATGAGAAGAGTTGAATTTATTGGGTTCGGGAGAGATATAAATCATCTGTTTTTCCTGTTTTTTCATCCTGCTCAATGGTTTGTCATATAGGAAGAATACCTTTTTATATGGTTAAAAGATTATTTAAACGAAAGAAATTTAATAGTATGAATTTATATCCTAAATTAATCAGAGAGGCGTTGGCAACGGTAATCTATCCGGGTACAAAAAAGAACCTTGTTGATAGTAATATGGTCGCAGATGATATCCGCATTAACGAGTTGACAGTGTCTTTTTCACTCATCTTCCCCAGAGAGACAGATCCTTTTCTCAAGTCAACCGTGAAGGCTGCTGAGGCAGCGATCCATTATTCCATTTCTCCTGATGTGCAGGTTACGATTTCTACACAATTTTTATCCAAAAAGGCTCCTGACCCTGGAAAGTTCTTGCCTGATGTGAAAAATGTTATTGCCGTGAGTTCAGGGAAGGGGGGAGTTGGTAAATCAACAGTTGCTGTAAATCTGGCTATTGCACTTTCTAAATTAGGCTATAAAGTCGGAATACTTGATTGTGATATTTTTGGTCCTTCTATACCCAAAATGTTAGGTCTCGAAGATGCCCGTCCATACGGAATCAAGAAAGACGGCCGCGACTTGATTGAACCGATAGACAAGTATGGGATTAAAATTCTTTCCATCGGGTTCTTTGTTAATCCCGATACCGCTACATTATGGCGTGGCATGATGGCATCCAATGCTCTTACTCAATTGATTCGGGATTCAGACTGGGGCGATCTTGATTATTTTATTCTTGATACACCTCCTGGAACAAGTGATATTCATTTGACCCTTCTCCAGTCTCTTGCCATTACAGGTGCAATTATTGTCAGTACGCCTCAGAAAGTGGCTCTTGCAGATGCACGAAAGGGTATTGATATGTACCGTAATGACAAGGTTAATGTTCCTATTCTTGGACTGGTTGAAAATATGGCTTGGTTTACCCCTGCAGAACTTCCACAAAACAAGTATTATATTTTTGGTAAGGAGGGATGCAAAAACCTGGCAAAAGAGATGGAGGTGCCTTTATTGGCACAAATTCCTATTGTACAGAGTATATGTGACAGTGGAGATGCCGGTGTGCCGGCTGCTCTGAATGTAGATTCGATTACAGGTCGTGCCTTTATCACTTTTGCTCAGGCCGTTGTGACAGTTACCAATCGCCGTAATGAAATGTTGAAACCTACCAAGGTGGTTCAGGTCAAGAGAAAATAATTTCACAAGTTCTTTTAAGAATTCTCTATTATATCTAGGGACATTTTGTGTTTTGATATGGATAGAACAGAATCTCTTATTATCGAACAACTAAGATTGGGTAATGAGAAAGCATACAGATATTTGTATGACAAGCATTACCCTGTCTTATGCCATATTGCTTACCAATATGTTCATGATGATTTCCTGTCAGAGACCATTGTCGGTGATGTTATTTTCCATGTTTGGGAAATCAGAGCGGATCTTCATATCAAAACGACCATTCGCAGCTATCTGGTTAGTTGTGTCAGAAACCGTTGTAAGGATTATTTGAAATCACAATACCATCTCCATGAGATCCGATTTTCAGGTCAGATTCCTGCTTCTGCCCCTCTTGTAGGATATATGGAGGATGAAGATTATCCGTTAGGCCAATTGTTGGAAAAGGAATTGGAGGAACAAATCAAAAAAGCAATAGAACATTTGCCACCTCAATGCCGCCAGGTATTTAAATTAAGTCGCTTTGAAGGAAAGCATAATGCTGAGATAGCAAAGCAACTTGGAATTAGTATTAATACTGTAAAATATCATCTACGATATGCATTGTCTTTTCTAAAGAAAGATTTACAGAAATACCTTTTATTGATATTTTTCTTCTTGTTTAATCATTAACTTTAAAATTAAATGAGATTCCACCTACCCTTGGAATCTTTTTTTTCGTCATTCAATTATAAAATGCCAATGAAAACCAAAAATGATCATATAGAAGATCTGATGATTCGCCTGTTCGTGGATGACTTAGATTCAGCAGGACGAAAGGAATTGGAAGAATGGATTTCCCTTTCTCCCCAGAACCGGAAGTGTTTCGATGATGAGCAGGAGATCTGGTTTTCTGCTGAGGACAAAGATTGTCTTTCTAAATATGATAAGGAGAAAGCATTTGAAGTGTTTCGGAAGCGTGTTTCTAAAGTTTCTACTGAGAGCAGACTCCGACGTTATATCCGTGTCGGGATGAAATATACAGCAGGATTAGTAATTATCGGTATTCTGGTGTTTACGGCATTTTTCTATAGTAGAAACAGAGTGACTTCTCATTTTGCAGATGTAGTGATAGAGGCACCACGTGGTGGATTAGCCAAGTTGAATCTACCGGATGGCAGTCGGGTTTGGCTTAATTCGAATTCGAAAATCATTTATTCTCAAGGGTTTGGTATTACGGATAGGAAACTCCGGTTAGTCGGCGAAGGTTATTTTGAAGTAAAGAGAAATCAGAAGTTACCTTTTTGTATTTGCTCAGGTAAGTTGCTGATTCGTGATCTGGGTACTCAATTCAATGTTCGGAATTATCTGTCTGATGCAGAAGCTGAAATTACTTTGAAGGAAGGAAAGGTGGCATTTAGGGATTTGAGAAATACAATGAAAGAATATTATCTCAAACCTAATCAGAAGGCGGTGATTGCTAAGGCAAGCGGCATTGTAAAACTTGAAAATTGTGATGCATCTATGAATAGTCAATGGACTAATGGTCAACTTATATTCAATGGTCAATCGATGCAATACCTTATCCAGACATTGGAACGGAGCTATAATGTTAAAATCAATGTTATGAATCCAGAGGTGATGAAATGTCATTTTTACGGTGATTTTATAAGACAGGAGCAGAGTCTTAATGAAATCTTGAGAACTTTGTCATTAACTGGAAAGTTTAGATATAGAATACAAGGTAATCTTGT
>CAVYLQ010000006.1:0-11625 GCA_963769405.1 uncultured Prevotellaceae bacterium
ATCTGATTAATCTTAATAGATAAACTCAGAACTTATTAGTTTCGCAACATTCTATCTTTTTCTCCCGATATCTGCCTACCTGATCAAGCATGATAGCCTTACGGTATTCCTTTCCACTATAAGATAATCGAGCATTAAAGATTGATACCCTGTGTACATTACGGAAATACATAGCCCAACTTGGGAAATAAGGCCATTGACTTACCGGCCTGTTTTTGAACCACTCAGGAAGATCGGGATTATCAATACCTCTGAATTGCAAATCAACATTTTTGATAACGACATCCTTTATTCTATTGCTTCCCCAACTTTTTACAGATAAAGCCATACGGGTAATATCCCGAGCAACAATATTCTTGATAACGATTTTACCCGTTGTATTACTTTCACTTGGCGTTATCGATATAGGAGTAAGCACCGTTTCTATCTTCAGATTACGAATAGTGATATGATCCATTCGCCCGGGAGCTGGCCCCCAGCCGCCTGGTTCAAGACTAATAGCAGCATCAGAAGATGTTTTACCAGATGTACGATGTTTGTATCTGCCAGGCCCGAATATATGGCAATCACTGATAAGCAGATTTTCTGAAGGTTGAATCATACGGATACCATTACATGAAGAATTAATCTCGCATCCGGTAATTTGCAGATGATGCCAATAACCTCCGGCAATACCATCATCTCCTGTATAAATCTTACAGTTTTTTATCTTTACGTTCTCACAACCCCGGATATGGATGCCATCCCATCCTCTCATAATATGAAGGTTCTGAAAAACTGAATTTTTCAGATCATAGGAAAGAAAGGCATAATTAGCAGCCCTCTGAAGGTTGAAATCCTTGAATTTCATTTTATTGCAATAGGCTGATAAAATAGTATGAGGGCCACGCCTATTCTCTTCCCCTTGAGGATTAAAGACATGGCGACCATCGATGGTCCCTTGTCCTTCAATACCTGCATCAGTAATGCCTACACAAAGTATAAGTGCCTTTGCCCATGTCTTGTCATAAGCACTATTAGCATTAGCTGTTCCCCGTCCACTTTCATAACGTGACAAGTCTTTAGTAGGAATAAAAGAACTATAATCACTTAAATCATCTGAACCCAAAATGGTGGAACCTTTCTTAAGTAAAAGAATAACATGGCTTTTCAGATTAATGGTTCCTGTAACAAACACTCCTTGAGGGACTTCTACAACACCTCCTCCTTTTTGAGCACATGCGTTTATAGCATTATTAAATGCCTGAGTATTGTCAGTTGTACCATCTCCGACAGCACCAAATAATAAGATATTAAAAATAACAGATAATAGTAAATTCATGATGCAATCTTTATAAGGGAGGACCTACCTTGGAAACTTGCAAATATGCTTTCTGATTGTAAAAATACAAAATAATAACTATATAAGAACTACTTCTTACAGAACAAATATAAGAGTCCAACAAAAAGTTGGGCTCTTATACCTATTTATATTATCAGTAGTTGTTTATTTAGCGTCCCACCATACACGAGAGTAGAATGTATCACCATTAGTCATACGGCCTACAGCAGTTCCATAGTTAGTTGCATTAACCTGTGATTCATGATAGAAGTCGGATAGCGGAAACGGCGAGGAATACTATAACCGTCACTAGCTGTTGCACATTCACCATCCAATTTTGCCATAGGAGCAGGAGTCAGTACCGGATAGCCAGAACGGCGCCAGTTGGAGAACACCTCATAAGGATCACCGAAACTGTTGATATAGTACTGAGTGTTGATCTGCTCCAACGCTTTACTGTTATCAAAAGGATTAGCAGCCAGATAGGCAGTAGCAGCAGCGTCAGCTCCATCAGGGAAGGCAACGGAAATAGCAGATGAAGCATTAGGAAATTGGTTATACTGCTCAAAAGCTGCTTTGACGCCAGCATCATAATAAGCCTTGGCACTACCAGAAATATATCCTCTGTAGACAGCTTCAGCCAACAAGAGTTCGGTCTGGGCATAGGTTACGATAAATGTAGTACCCGTCGGATCTGCATAAGTACAGCGGTTAGGTGAAGAGTAGTATCTGCCATAGTTGGCCAGGTAAGCAGAGTCATTAAAAGCTTTGTCTACCTTTCCAACGAAATACTGACTGTTTTCTACAATGTTATAACCACCTGAAGGTAAACCTTTCTGAGAAGCGAAAGTCATATCACCATAATCATGTGAAGTCCATACGCCACCAGTATTACTCTGGATATCAGTATACTGCTTACCGTCTTTAGAAGGAGCGATGGTGCCAATCAAAGAAACACGAGGATCATTGGTCCCCTTTAACATATTAACAAAGGCATCAGTCAGATAAAACTCCCTATCTTCATGGGCATGAATCTTAGCAAAAGGTTCAGAAGAGTCATTGGATGTCGTACCACCACTATGAGCTAATTTGCAGTTGTCACTATTAGATGTCATCAAGCCATTAGCAAGAGCCTTGACTGCATATTCCTTTGCAGTAGTTTGATCTACCTTTACCAGACGCATAGCCAGACGCAACATTAAAGAATTGGCAAACTTCTTCCACGAAGCAGCATCTCCATTATAATAAAGATCCTGATTGCCCATCTTTGCCGTTCCACTGCCCAAATTGGCCTGAGCTGAATCCAGTTCTGCCAACATGCTCTTATAGATACTTTCCTGAGTATCATATACTGGATACGGATATTTAGAAGGACGTCCTGCCTGGCTATAAGGAATATCACCATAAAGGTCTGTCATCTTGCTGAATGCATAGACACGCATGACCCGGGCTATATTATAGTCAATCTTCATATCGGCTTTATCAGCCCACTTATCATAACAGGTAGTTACATCACGCATGGCACCACGATCACCGTCAAAGAGTATCCCAGTAAGAACCGGAATAACCATCACTCCACTCATAACGGGTATAATATGGCCACCAGTCGAGAGAAACCAACTGTTGCGTAAATTGCTCACAATAGATACAGCCTGTGCGCCACATATCCCAGTCAGAACCTAAAGCTTGATGTTGTGCATTGGAGAATACCATTGCATAAGGGACATTATCCTCATTAATACTCTCTGGATTTACGTTTGTGTCGCCAAAGTCACTGCAACCAGCTAAACCCAACGCGAGAACTGAAGCTAAAGCTAAATATTTATATGTTTTCATTTTATTTATTTTTAAAATCGTCAGAACTTAATATTAAGGTTAAAACCTACACTGCGTGTTGTTGGATAACCGTTCAATTCCAAACCTTGTGCATTGGAATTATTGATAGCAGACTCCGGATCAATATTAGGAGTATGCTTAAGGATCGTCCAAAGATTACGACCAACAAGAGAAAGAGAAAGTCCCTTAACAAAACCAAGATGAGACAACATGCTCTTCGGGAATGTATAACCGAAAGAAAGTTCGCGTAATTTGATAAAATCAGCACTGTAAACAAATTCTTCAGCGATATTAGCATCACAGATTGCGCGATAGTAATCCTGCGAAGTTACCGTTACAGAATTGGCCTTACCTGTGGCTTCATCTATACCGGAAGCAGTAATGGATCCTGCAGGGTTACTTGCAGTTCTTCCTGTAAGCGTATTTTTGTGCATACCATAGTAGTAAAGTTCATAGTTGGTACCAGAGAATAACTTAGCGCCAAACTTAAAGTCAAGTAACATACTGAGGTTAAATCCCTTGTAAGACAGGGTATTACGCCAACCGCCAGTCCACTTATAGACAGCATTACCGAGAACCTTCTGGTCGCCTGCCTGAGGAAGTCCATTCTTCAGCAGCAACTCACCATTTGAATTCCTTTTATAAGTATTACCGATGATTTCTGCATACGGCATACCCACTACCTGATAAACGGTTACATTACCATTGCGTGAAGAACCACCTGATACGGAGATGCGTTTAGTGTCAGAGCCAACATTCAGTACCTTGCTGCTATTGTTCGCAATATTGAAAGTAGAATTCCATGAGAAATTCTTATTACGGATAGGATAACCATCAACCATAAACTCAAAACCACTATTTCTGATTTCGCCAATGTTCATATAGGCTGAGCCATAACCGGAAGCTGAAGAAGTAGATACCGGAAGGATATCATCAGTTGTCTTCTTATAGTAATAATCCATATCGAAGTTCAACCTGCTCTGGAAGAAGGACAGATTCAAACCTACTTCAGACTCAGAGATATGAACAGGTTTCAAATCAGCATTAGGATAAGCATTATCGTTATTCTGAGTAGCTGTCTGTACACCATTAACTGTGAAAGAATTCAACTTATAATACATCAATGTCTGATAAGCACTCGTACCGTTAGATGCAAAAGCATAACCTAAACGGAGTTTACCAAAATCAAACCAACTTGGCAATGCCTTGCGGAAACTGTCTGTAAATACCCAGGATAAAGTAGCTGATGGATAGAAATAACTGTTATTGTCACGTGACAAAGTAGAGAACCAGTCATTACGTCCAGTAACATTCAAGAATACTTGATTCTTCCAACCAAGGTCAAATGTTCCATATAGGGAATTGACACGGTAGCGGACAAAAGATTTATAGGGTTTCTGTCCGGAAGCTGTAATATTATTTACAGACCAGAGTCCGTCAATAGTGAAAGGACGTCCTCCATTGGAAGTATAAAAATACTTCGTTTCATTATACATCTTATTTCCACCAAAAGAAGCACCGACACTCCAATCACCAAACTCCTTATTAAAATTCAGAAGGAAATTATAATTGGTTTCATGGAAATTCTTTTCATATTCAGTCAACCAACCTGAAGGATCAGCTGCTGCCCCTTTAGGCTGAACCTGTCTGAACTCAATATTGTAACCATCACGCTGAACAGCTCCCGTTAAATACAACCAGGAAGTGATATCCCATTTCATTGTGAATGATCCTGTAAGACGAGTACGGTCCATATTGTTAGTCTTACGATACTGCAGCCAATAAGGGTTATTAAAATAAACGTTAGTACCCGCAATCATTTCACTGCCATCAGGATTTGTACCCCAACCGGCAGAAGTACCTTTCAACCAACGGACATCAAAAGAATTACCTCTGTAAAGTAATGATGCATTTGTATTGCCATTACCATCAGAAAGATTAGAACGTCCATTGGATTTATCTTCTGTATAGTTAGCAGTTACAATAGCTGAAAGATTCTTAAAGATCCTATAAGTAGTATTTGTATTAAAACCTAACTGATGAGTACCTGCATTAGGAAGGATACTCTTTTCCTTATTATAATAAACACCAAGTCGATAAGTGATGTCCTTGTCAGAACCAGAAACAGCTACAGAGGTATTTGTAGTTACACCTGTATTATAAAAATTCTTCCAGTTGTTATTATAAGAATATTTATAGGCGTTCCCCAAGAAGTTTGTAGCATCACTGCCATCCAGATAACCACCCCAACTGTTACTTTCCCCAGCTTTTGCAGAGTTAATAGAAGTCGGCTTCTGTCCTTCCAGTCCAAGTCCAAACTCTTTCTGCCAATCACGATAATCGTAGATGGTATTAAAAGTAAGGTTCTCATTCAGTTCTACACTGACAGGCTGTCCCTTATGACCACTCTTTGTTGTAATCAAGATGGCACCGTTACCACCACGGAAGCCATAAAGTGCAGAAGCGGCTGCGCCTTTCAGAACCTGTATACTTTCGATATCATCGGCATTGATGTTACTTAAGCCATCTCCCATATCAGAGCCACCCCATTGGCCGGCAGAACCCTGATTGGAATTATCAAAAGGCACACCATCAATAACATAAAGAGGTTGATTATTACCGGAAATAGAGGAATTGCCACGAATGACAACACGAGAAGAGCCCATGCTTCCCGTAGCATTACCTGCTACACTGACACCTGCGACCTTACCGGAAAGGGCATTACCGATATTCGGGTCACGAGCCATCGTAAATTCATCACCATCTACCTTTGTCGTAGAATAGCCAAGGGAACGAGCCTGACGCTTAATACCCAAAGCCGTTACAACAACTTCATCAATAGCGGTAGACTCTTCTTGCATTTTTACAGGTACATCTGATCTTCCACGAACTGGAACAACCTGTGTCTTAAAACCGACATAGGAGATTTCCAGTTTGGCGGCAGACGGAACATCGATAGAATAGTTACCATCTACATTGGTTACTACCCCATTAGCTGCACCCTGTTGTTTTACAGTAGCGCCAATTACGGGTTCGCCAGAAGCGTCCGTAACCGTACCCTTAACAGTAATACCTTGCGCAAAGATTGTCGTTGCAAATAACATGCAAGCAACAACCATGAATGCTCTTAATAAGCACACAAAATGATCTTTTCTTTTCATCGTCTTTTTATTTAGGTTTGTTTAGGAACAACAACGAACTTCAAATAATAGTTTTATCACTCATCTGATGATTCTTCTTATTTTAGTTTAAGGTTACTAACAGAGAGATGACCTGACAGTGTCATAAACTGCTATTTCCGTGAAGGCCGTCTTCTTGATTATAGATTCTCGCTGTAAGTTACTGCACATTGTGACTGTAACATCAACAAACAGCAAGAAAAATAATATCTATACTTTGTGAATATATAATAGATTAAAATAGTTAATTATTTCCAATCTTGTTCAGTACTATCGGACGTGAGCCGCGGTCCTTGCCGAAATTCTTGTTCGGCTTGCTCCCCATGACAAACTTCAGGGTACTGCCCTTGATGATATCATCATAGGTGATATAGCTCTTGCCGTAAGGTTTGCCGTTCAGATAGGCCTTTTCGATGTATTTATTCTCAGCACTGTTTCCCACAGCTTCCATCGTGAATGTCCTGCCGCCGCGGACCTTTACCTCTGCCCTGTTCAGGACGGGACTGCCGAACACGAACACCCCGTCAGAGGGATTCACCTGATAGAGACCCATGGCTGAAAGGACATACCAGGCTGACATCTGCCCGCAGTCTTCATTGCCGATGATTCCGTCTGGCTGGTCCGTGTAGAAATTGTCCATCACATAACGGACTTTTTCTGCTGTTTTCCACTGTTCGCCGGCGTAAGCATAAAGGTAAGCGATATGATGGCTCGGCTCGTTGCCATGCGCATACTGGCCGATAAGGCCCGTAATGTCGCTCTGGGCTTTCGGGCCCATACTGTCATGATTGGTGAACAACTGGTTCAGTTTTTTAACAAATTGCTTGTCACCTCCGAACAATTTAATTAATCCGTAGGGATCCTGAGGAGCAAAGAACGTATACTGCCAGCCGTTCCCTTCCGTAAAGTCACGGACACCAGCCGTTGCTGGATTATAAGGTGTCTTCCAGGAGTCATCCGTGAGTCTGGGACACATAAAACCTATTGAAGAATTGAAGTAGTTCTTATAATAACCGGCCCGTTTTGCAAAGACATCTGCATCGGCTGTCTTTCCCATCCTCCGGGCCATTGCTGCGATACCCCAGTCATCCACGGCATATTCCATCGCCTTCGATACGGACTCCCCTACTTTATCGGCAGGGATAAAGCCGTCTTTCATCACATAGGGTACTCCGTCCTGGTTCTGATTGGTTGCCGTTGCCTTCATCGCCTCAAAGGCATCCTCTGCATTGAAGCCCGTAAAGCCTTTCAGGTACGCATCCGCTATCACCGGTACCGAGCTGTAGCCCGGCATGCAGTTGGTCTCTCCGTTCCATAGCGGCCAGATTGGAAGCTTGTCCTGCTGGCGGTAAATGGAAACCATCGAGTTGACCAGATGGGGGACCATTTCCGGCTGGACCACCGTCATCAGGGGATTCCACGCGCGATAGGTGTCCCACAGGGACATCGTCGTATAGTTCGACTTCGACGGATCCGTATAGACCATGTCATCCATACCGCGGTACTGACCGTTGACATCACAATATAAGGAGGGGTCGATCATGGTATGATAAAAAGAGGTATAGAATATACGACGGCCACGGTCATTGAGGGCCTGAGCCTTCACCCTGCCCAACCGGGCATTCCACTCTGATCTGGCGGCATCCTCAGTCTGTTCAAAGTCCCACCCGGACAGTTCGGCCTGCATGTTCTCCATGGCATTGTCAATGCTGACCGATGACAGGGCAACTTTCAGAAGGACCTGGCTTGACTGGCCGAAGTCCAGGATGCACTTCACTGACTTCGCCTTCAACTGGAGGCGGTCTGTCGGAGTGTTGTCATCGAAGAGCGTAGATTTCTGTATCTTCGTATTGCTCTTCAGGACAAAATACACCTTGCGGTCGGGGCTCCAGCCATGGTCATAGCGGTAGCCTTCTATGGTATAGTCGTCTACCTTACGGGCATAGCAGCTGTAGGCGACATCGCTGTTGCCTTCATGAAGGTCTATCAGTACATAGGATGGCTTCCCTGCAGGATAGGTATAGCGGTGGAAGCCTACGCGCGCCGTCGCGGTCAGCTCTGCACGGATCTGGTATTTGTCCAGCAGCACTGAATAGTAATAGGGGCTCACTACTTCATTCTTATGGGAATAGGTGGAAGCATAGCCATTACTGATATCGTCCTGTTCTCCCCGCTGGGTATGGATCTCATTCATAGGCATGAGAAGGATGTCGCCCAGGTCGCTGCAGCCTGTCCCGCTCAGGTGGGTATGGGCAAAGCCGATCAGGATATTGTCGGAATAATGGTAGCCGGAGCACCAGTCCCAGCCTTTATATATATTGCTTGGACCCAACTGGACCATTCCGTAGGGCACGCTCGCACCCACAAATACATGACCGTGACCTCCGGAACCGATATAGGGGTCTACATACTGTACGTAATCCTGGGAATATACAATTGGTAATTTTTGCTTTGCTGCTCCTGTCGTAAAAACAGCCAGGCAGAAAGTTAAAGTTAATAGTTTGATATTTTTCATTATAAATAATTAATTTAGACTTCAAGACAAATTATGGTTTAAGGCAAAACAAGTAAGGGCATTCAGAAGACATGATAATCCCCCTTGCATTAAATGCATATACTTTCCCTCTTGTTTTCTGCAAACTTAGTACAAATAGGATTAAAAAAAAGATTAATAATGGATTAAAAATAAAGTTAATGTAATAATGAAAAAACAAAAACCATAAAATTAACCCTTTCCGCGCTGAAAAAGCTAAAAATTCTGTTTACCTTTGTAAAGTATATAATAGAACTCTTAGATAAATGAAAATCCGTATTCTATTCTTTCTTATTACAGTGATGTCATGTGCAGGAATGCTAAAAGCCAATGCACAGGGTCTTTTTTTTCAAAACCCTTCTAATTCGATAAGAAAAAGGACTTCATACGATGTTTTCAAGAAAGATGTTGACATTTTCCAACACCAATTCCATATTGGATTTGACATGCAACTTCCAGAAACTAATGGGATCGGATATATTCTCAGAATCACAGATTTAAAGAATAAAGAGATTTTCAATATCTTTCTGGATGAATCAAAAGATGATATCATTGAGCTGAACCGTGAAGGGTACAGAGAGTTGATCACCTACAAATTTGACCAACATGAATTAAAAAACAAACATTGGTTTCGGTTCAGCTTGAATTTTAATCTGGACAGAAAAATCATCACCATGAGAATCAATGGACATCAAATGAATGTCTATGAGGCTCATCTCCCCAAAAAGATGAAACCCAATCTCGTCTTTGGCAAGAGTGATTATATGATTGATGTTCCGGCATTTGGGATGAAAGACCTTATTATTAGTGGTGACGGTAAGACTTACGAATTTCCGCTAAGGCAGAGTCAAGGTAATGAGGTATATGATAAAAATGGCAATAAAGTAGGTTACGTACAGAATCCTTACTGGGGGATCAACGACTCCTATCACTGGAAATTTATCAAGAAACTGTATTCCCGGACAAATGCAGGTGTTTGCTACGACCCTTCCAGTCAGAACATCTACTATTACAACCAAAGTTCCATGGATGTTTTCAATATCGCCAGCAAGGAAACGATGCATAAATACTTTCCGCGCAAATGCCCGGTAAAAATTTATCTGGGTATGAATTTCCTGAACCATAAGAACAAGAAACTATATACATACGAGTTATGTAAAGATCCGAAAAAGCCATGGGAAGCAACTGTAGCCAGTCTTGATCTGAACACACTGCAATGGACTCCGGAAAGCTATGATGATTTTCATACTCAGAAATATCACCATGGTACATTCTTTGACAATAACAAACAGCAATTTACCATCTATGGTGGATTCGAACCGATGCACTACAGCAATCAGTTCTATACATACGATCTGCATACACATAAATGGTCTGTTGTGAAGGGACTCAGAGGGCCACGAATACCAAGATATTTTGTCTCTATTGGCCAATATGGGAATAATGTATATCTGTTTGGTGGAATGGGCAATGAATCCGGTGATCAGTCCGTCGGACGAAAATATTTCTACGATCTGTATCGATTGAATAAGAAGACAAAGGTAATAACAAAGCTTTGGGATCTAAACTGGAATGGAAAGCAGAATGTCGTTCCAGTAAAAAATATGATTCTCTTCGATCAGAAATATTTCTATACCTTATGCTACTCTGAATTTCTGTCCGATTCCTATCTGAAGCTCTACCGCTTTTCGATAAAAGACGGAAGTCATCAGATCTTAGGAGATTCTATCCCCATCCATTCGGATAAGATCACGACTAATGCCAATCTATATTATGACCGGCAATTGCAGAAAATCATTGTAACCGTTCAGGAATCGAAGAGATGATATCTCATCAACTTTGAAGATTTACAGTATCAACATGCCTGTATTATCTGCCAAAGGATACGCTGAAGCCATTAAAATACCATATCATGCGAAATGGGAAAATATAGCACTCGTCGTCATCTTTTTCCTATTTATCGCTTTTGCTGCCTTTATATTTTTCTATCGCAAAAGACATAAAGAAGGTCTGACTCAGAAACAAACCAAGTTACAACTAAACAGAAATCCATTAAAACCGAATTCGATATATTTATTTGGAGATTTCATGGCACGTGATCGCAAGAACAAAGATATCAGTTATATGTTTACTAATAAACTCCGTGAGGTCCTCATCATTCTTATTGAATACAACGAAAAAGATGGTATACCATCAAAATCATTGGGTACAATGCTCTGGGGAGATAAAACGACAGAAAAGATCAAGAACTCACGTAGTGTGACCATGAATCATCTCAGGAAAGTACTTGAAGAAATAGACGGAATCCAGATCACCTATCAAGAAGGATTCTTCAAACTTGAAATCAGCAAACCTTTCTATTGTGATTATTATGAATGTCGCCAGATAATCAAAGAAGAAAATACTAGTAATGTCGAATTACTATCCATTCTAATGAGAGGTAAGTTCCTTCAAAAGGCGGACATGCCAACACTTGACCATTTCAAATCTAAAGAAGAGCAAATGCTCATTCCTGTTCTGAAGAAAAAGATGGAAGACGCTTATAGAAAAAAGGAATATGATATTGCCGTAGAATTAGCGAAAGTTCTATTTTATGCAGACCCACTTAATACCAATGCTTTAGATATTCAAATCAAATCGCTGAAACGATTGAACAGAACATACGAAGCTAAAAATGTGATGAGGGCATTCAATAAGGAATATCAGAAGGATTTCGGTGAAAAATATGAGTACAAAAACAATGAATGACTAAATCT
>CAVYLQ010000007.1:0-3227 GCA_963769405.1 uncultured Prevotellaceae bacterium
ACCTTTTTTACAAATGTGAGCCATCAGATTCGTACACCGTTGACCCTGATTGCTGATCCGATAGACCATATTGCGTCTCGTGGAAAGTTAGAAGAGGGGGATATGAAAACTTTACAAGCTGTAGACCGTAATGCCAAGCATTTGATGACATTGGTGAATAATATTCTGGATTTCAAGGATGTCAGGTTTGATGAGGCCGGTAATCGTATCGCCGGAGAAGATAAGATATCAGATACTAATGTACCTGAGGTTATGGATGGGGATTTTGAAAAAAACATAGAAGAATGTTCTGACGGCATGACTTCCATTCTTATCGTGGATGATAACAAGGATATTCGGGATTATGTCAGATCAATATTAATATCTGATTATAAGGTGTGGGTGGCTGCAGATGGTGAAGAAGGCCTGATGGTGGCAAGAACGAAAGAACCGGATCTTATTATTTCTGATGTCATGATGCCGAAGATGGACGGACTGGAAATGACCAGGGCAATAAAGTCGGATGTTGCTATCAGCCATATTCCCGTTTTGTTGTTAACGGCAAAGAGTGAGGAAGAGCAGATTGTCTCAGGATTTGAAAGCGGTGCAATAGCTTATCTGACAAAACCTTTCAGCAGTAAAGTCCTTCTGGCACGTATCAAACAGATTATACTGGAACAGAATCGTTTGCGCAGGCAGATAGCTGCAAAGATGCAGCATTATATGGAATCTGGTCCTGCAGAGGATCCTGCTGCTCAGTCTTTGGAAAAACATTTAGCCATAAGGGATAAGGTCTTTCTGGAAAAGTTGAATGCTATTCTAGATAAAGAAATGGGAGATTCCGGATTAAGTGTTGAGCGTATAGGCATGGATATCGGATTAAGCCGTGTACAACTTTATCGAAAGGTAAAGGCTATGACAGGTATGTCACCTGTGGAGCTCCTTCGCAAAGTAAGACTGAACAGGGCACGTGTACTCTTGCAGAAAACGGACAAAACAGTGTCGGAAGTTGCTTATAAGGTGGGGTTCAGTGCTCCTTCTTACTTTTCCAAGTGTTATAAGGATGAATTTAAGGAACTTCCAACGGATCATCGGAAATAGTTTCTGTTATAAGAAATCGTTCAGAAGATAGAACAGTTGTTACATGAACGAAATTTAGGGCAAAAGGAAACAATTTTTCATTCCTTTGTTTATAATCTTTCATATATTTGGACACGAAAAAATGAAGAGTATAAAAATACCTAAATAAATAATTAACTTTCTATTTGTATGAAGAATATTTTCGTTTTATCTAGAGCTATTGTACTAGCCCTAGTCCCTTTTGTGGCTTTTACAACTGTACAGGCACAGGAAGATCAGTCTTCCCATAAATCAGAAAAAACAACTAAGTCGGTCTCCTCCGGTAATGGTAAATCAAAGGAGGAAAGTGATCGTAATGTAATGTTGAATGCTTCTGCTGCTAATGGTCCTCGTGAAATTCAGATTGGTCTTCCCTCTGCTGATGTAAATGTATTGGAGAACGGACTTCCTGTTACTTATGCAACCAATCCTCACAGTATTAATTCTAATTGGCGTGCGGATGCGTCTTTGAGTCATAATGGTCTGTTGAAAATTTCTGAAACAGCAATCACAACCGGCAATATCGGTTATGCGGTCAATTCTTATACACAGTTAGGACAAAACGGGTTTCATGGAACGATAAACTATAAAACAAATCATTTCGGTCTTCAGGAACTCTCTGCAAATTTAAATGGGGGACTGGGCAAGAATTGGTTTTATAGTGCTAATATCTATCAGGACTTTGATCCAGGAACTTTTAAGATTCGGTCTACTCCTTATCAGGACCGTACTCAGATCTATAAGTTTGCTTTAACGAAACGGTATCATCACAACCATGGCGAATTTTCTGCTATTTATCATTATTCCAACAGTCATCCTGTTTATATTTTTGCTACTCAGTCTGCACCTTTTATTTATGTTGATGATGGAAGTGTGAAGCAATACGGAGATTTCCGTCTGGGGACAACTTCTTATCTCCCTACAAATAATGAAATGACCTATCGTGATATGCGTACAGGTAAAATTTCTACAACGACGCTGTATGATGCTGCGGAAAACCGTTCCAGTGAGTTTACGTTGATGAATCATTACAATTGGAATAATGGCTTTTCCTTGAAGAGTATTCTGCGCTATGATCATGCTCATGGTGCCTTGGTTTACCAGACTCCAATGACGTTGACGGATGTATCCAGAGAAGGGACTTATAAGTATATTGATGCAACCGGGCAGGCTCAGAAGTATACTGGAAAATATGTCCAGTCACGTATGTCTTGCCTGAATGGTGGTGATATTAATGAGACTTTGTTTACGAATGAACTCTCTAAAAAATTTAAGACTTCTACCTTTCGTATCGGTTTTAATGAATGGTACTATAATATCAGCTATGCATCAAATACGACAATGTATGATCAGAGTGTAACAGATGACGGAAGTTATCCTGTTCGGGTATATGATTCCAGTCTGCGTTCTTCTTATTATTATGATTTCAATAAGAATGCGTCCGAATACTATCAGGGATATGAAAACAAACTTGCTTTATATATTACTCATGACTGGAATATTACTCCGAAACTGAATGTTTATTATGGTGCCCGTTTTGAGTATCAGAAGTTACATGGAAAGAATGCGGCTGTTGTTAATGCAGATGGTAACTATGAAGGAAGATTTGCGGATTATTATATTGGAGCTATCGCGGCAGACGGGACAAAAATCGTTCCGACAAATTTGAATTATAACTGGCTCAATAATGATTTGACGGCGTCGTTGACTTATAAACTTACCAAAGAATTTGGTTTTACCGGTGATTTTACTTATATCGTGCAACATCCGAAGTTTGAAAATTTTGCTTCTGCCACCCTTCCAAATATAAAAAAAATCACGGTTCCTTTAGGACGTGCAGGCATCTATTATAATAATCCCTGGATTAGTTTGACTTCTTTGTTCTCTTATATTTCGAAGACGAACAATAATTCGACTTTAAATCTTCAGCATACTGCTAATGGAACGACGGAAATAGTCGCTGCTCCTCTTACTTATGATATCCAGACTTGGGGATGGACGACAGATGCTATGGTTCATCCTGCAAAAGGGCTGGATATACATTTCCTTTTCACTTATCAGAAACCTACTTATAAGAAATATGAAACATCTGTTAAATTTTCTGACGGTTATGTTGGTATCATTAATGC
>CAVYLQ010000008.1:0-284590 GCA_963769405.1 uncultured Prevotellaceae bacterium
ATCCTTTACGTTATACTTCGTCATCGTCCATGATACCCAGTTTCTTCCTCCAATAGCGACTGTAGATTGCACCCAACGGATTGTGGGCGAGAAGCCGGTCTTTTACCACGAGCGTTGTGACCGGGCCGTTGCAGTTGGCATTGAAGATGGCATCGTGGCCGACACATAGTCCACAACTGATGAATAGTTCTACGTTTTTGTCATTGAGAAACTTGGCCTGAAACTTCGGGTTGCACATTGCTTCATGTTCCAATTCTGGCTTGACTTGTTTCAGTCCCAACTCTTTCTTTGCTACACTGCAATTCTTGCAACAGATACTATAAAATTCAAAGCCTTGGTTCTTGAAGAACCGCTCTATGTAGTGTGCCTCGTCGTTCAATCCGATACAGAACGCCATGCCAAGTCGCTTGTAACCCATGGCCTTGGCGAACTCTGCTGTCTCCTGAAGTCGAGTGATGTTGCTGTAGAAAGTCGCTTCCACGTATGCCGCAGCTTTCATGATCTGTTTCTCATCGTCGGTATAGGCAGCGATAACCTCGTCGGCTGTAAGGTTCGAACAATTGATGCCTTTTGTGTAACAGGCATGAGATTTACAACTTGCACATTTATCCTTCATATTCTATTAAACCTACAAAAGTCTTTCGGGTCAGTTTGCTATTGACTGACTCGTAAACTGGTGTATGCGCTACGTTGACTAAGTAGTTGATTGTTAACATGCCATTTTACTTTACGTGTCGATTTTATGACTGTAAAATGATATAAAAGTGATTTTTTGGAATAAAAAAAGGGAAATATTAATTTCCCTTATTTCTTTCAAACGCCCTGAAAATGTAGGCTTTTCGATGGGGTGGGAGGAGGGACTCGAACCCACGACATTCAGAACCACAATCTGACGCTCTAACCAACTGAACTACACCCACCATCTGTTTGCTTTCTTTTCTAAAAGCGGTTGCAAAGGTAAGGGATTTTTTTTGTTTTGCCAAACAAATCCCTTACTTTTTTATTAATTTATTTAGTTAGCCGGCGTTTTAGGCGCAACAGGAGCACTTTGCTGTGCACCATTGGCTGCAGGTGCTGCTGTGCCTTTAGCTGCATTGGCTGCAGGGACTCCCTGTGCACTTTGACCAGGCATTGCAGGTACTGCTGTATTTGTCGTGGTGGCTGATTTTTCCATGACACTTTCGTCTTCGGTAGATTTCGGTGCAACATAAGCACAGAGTACGCTGATGACAACCATCGCAACGGCCAGGCCCCATGTGGCCTTTTCTATGAAATCGGTGGTCTTACGGACACCCATGATCTGGTTAGAAGAAGAGAAGTTAGAAGCTAACCCACCTCCCTTGGATTCCTGGATCAAGACGATGCCAATCATCAGAATTGATACCAGTACAATGATGATGATTAATACTGTATACATTTCTATCTTTTATTATTATTGATTATTAATTTTTCTAAGAATCGCATTTGGTCTACAAAGTAAGTGTTTTTTTTTGGATAATTCAAATATAATCGTTTAATTATTTCCAAAGCTTTCTCATATCGACCTTGTTTGATGTATATTCGGGCTAAAGTTTCCGTAAAATAGCCTTCATCTATTACTTCTTCGTCATCTTCTTTCTTTTCTTCATCATTTTGCTGAACAGACTTTTCTTCATTCTGATCTGAAATAGGATGATCTTCTTCATCTGATGTCTGGAGATTAAATCCTCCGCCATCATCAAGAAAACTGTCGATGAGATCCTGCCCTTTCATCTTAGGTGTAGATTTTTCTTCTGCTTTTTGATCTTCGTCACTTTCATTCGCCATCAGATAACTGACATAGTCGACGGCTGCATCTGCTGGTGTGGGCTGGCGATGTCTTTCCTTTTTCTGCTCTTCTTCACTTTTTGGAGGAATAGAGTCGAGGAAATTGTCAATCAGAGTTACAGTCCGATCTTCTCCGGCAGTTTGTTCCTGTTGGAGTTGTTGCTGATCACTGTCTGATGGCTTTTCAGCGGAAATATCAGGGAAGCGGTAATGTGCAGCTTCTACCATTTTGAAGATGACTTTTCGGTCCGTAATCGATATGGCAGCACGACGCAGTTCTTCATCAAAGGACTGGTCATGAAGAATATAAAGGTTCTGTAGGAGGAGCAGGCGTGCAGGCTGATAATACGGATAGAGCGCTAAAAGGCTCCGGAGGTCGTAAAGGGTCTCCTTGTCCATTTCTTCCGGATGTTGTATCAGTTGTGTCAGTTCCATATTTACCAGTTTGCTACTGTAGCGTTGAATATTTGGTTAACCAGGTCTTTTATAATATCTTCCACCAATTTCTGCTGGACAGAATTCAGACTCTGTGTGGTTTCATAAGTTTGTGAGGCTGTAAACTGTTTTTCAAAATCCTGGCTATGATTGGCATTGTTGGTGAAACGTACATTTACAGTGATGCTCAATTCAGTCTGAGCAGAATAACCTTCACTGGAAACCGATTTATTGCGTTGTGAGTAATTGGTGATTTCTCCAGTGATGACCATATCACCGTTCTTTTTTACCTGTTGCAGGCGCGTATGGTTGGCAAATTCATCTTTCAGGGCATTATTAAACATAGGTCCCATAGGCCCCCAGACATAAGTGGAACGAATAGGAAATTCGTCAATCTGTACTGTTTTAGTCTTGGTATAGTCAATACTGGCGCCATTGAGTTTATAACTGATAGAGCAGCCTGCCATTACAGTCAGAAGCATGACAATACCTATGAGGGGGAAGAAATATTTTCTTCCTGGTTTATTTGTTATTTTTGCTTTCCAAACCATATTGTTTGATACGTCTGTATAAGGTGCGGTCAGAAATACCTAATTCTTCTGCAGCCTTTTTTCTGTTGCCATTATTCTTTTCAAGGGCTTTTTCTACCATTTGCCGGCCAAGATCGTTTAAGTTCAAGGACTCCGGTTCATTGATTTCCTCTGCTATAGCTTCTTCAGCTGTCAGAGTGTTAGGGATATTTCCTATATTGGTATCAATGACTGGATATTCCCTGTTTGCTGTAGAACTGTTTGCCCTGGGATTTAACACAGGCAGTCTGGAACTTCCTTTTTCTGTTTCAATGCGGGAGCGACCGAATCCCGATGCTCCGATGGCATCACGAGTCTCATTGACCTGCTTACGCAATGAAGTGAGGTCTCTTCTCAGATCGCTCACATTACCTCGCAACTCATATAGGATCTTATAGAGTATTTCCCTTTCACTCTCATAAGAATGGGCTCCGGGTTTATTGATGGTTGCAAGTTGCGTGCTTTCGATATCCTGAGGGATATAATGACTGAGAATCTCTGCATCAATCTCCCGTTTTTCACAAAGTATCGACATCTGCTCTGTGATGTTCTTTAACTGTCGTACATTGCCGGGCCATTTGTATTTAAGCAGTACCTGTTTGGCATCTTCTGTAAGCGTGATTTTTGGCAAATGGTATTTCTCAGCCATCTGCATGGCAAACAGTCTGAAAAGCAGGAGAACATCATTGCCCCGGTCTCGAAGCGGAGGCATTTGAATGGGGATCGTATTCAGACGATAATAGAGATCTTCCCGAAAACGTCCCTCACTTACTGCTTTTCGCATATTCAGGTTTGTTGCAGCAACAATGCGGACATTTGTATTTAGAATTTCCTGCCCACCTACGCGGATATATTCTCCTGTCTCAAGAACTCTAAGAAGTCTTGCTTGTGTAGCCAAGGGCAATTCTCCGACTTCATCAAGGAAAACAGTACCCTTGTTTGCTACACCGAAGTAACCTTCACTTTGACCGATAGCACCTGTAAAAGATCCCTTTTCATGACCGAAAAGTTCACTGTCTATCGTACCTTCAGGAATAGAGCCACAGTTGATGGCAAAATATTTCTCTCGTCGGCGGGGAGAATTATCGTGAATAACACGCGGGATGATATCCTTACCCACTCCTGATTCCCCTACGATGAGTACACTTAAGTCTGTTGGTGCTACCTGTAGGGCGATGTCGAGAGCAAAATTTAATTCTTCGCTGTTTCCAACGATATCATATCTTTGTTTAATCTTCTGCAGTTCAGTTGTATTCATTGGAGTGACAAAATTACATCTTTTATTTGAGATAACTGCAATTCTGGCAGATTTTTTTGTATATTTTCAGCTTTGAACCAAATACTTCAGTTGATTGAAGCAGGGGCGGCTCCTTGGTCTTTTGTTTTCTGCTATTTGGGAATGCTCCAATAGTTGAATTTTATTCTCGGAGTATCAGAAATTTGAATGTTCGGGATTTTACGGAGATTTCTTCTTTTGTTTCTGTTCGAATTTGATGAGTAATAATCCGATAGCAATCCAGATACATTCTCTTACACGAATGATGAGAGCTATAAAGATGCCGTCAGTTGTTGTCATAGCCAGCCCCTTGGTAGACAGGAGGAATCCCCCTTCACGGCCTCCCAATTGCATAGGCATAAAAAAGAGTGCATTTGCCAACAGACTCGTAAAGGCAAGGATCAGAATACTATTAATGTAACTTGCATGAGGAGCTACTACCAGAAGTGCAAAGTAGATCTCGAAAGCACTCAATACACGGCAGGACAGTTCCAGAAAAACAGCAGATACGAAACTTCCGTGACTCTGGGCATGCAATGCTGCAATTTGATTATCGATGTTATCGAGCTGTTGCATGTGCCGCGCTATAAATTTCAGAGTTTTTTTCTTTAAGCCAGGGATATGACTGACCAGTTCTATTCCCTTCAATGCCAGTCCTTTCCTGTAGCCTACCATGAAAAACCAGATAGCCAGACAGCAAAATGTTCCCACAGCAAACAGGAAAATGCCCATTGCCGTAGAGACCTGTTGGGTGATTATATACAGGAATATGGCCAGAAGCCAAAACCAGAAATGGCTGAAGATATGGGTCATGGCAAAAAGGATAACGGACGAAGTTGCCCTTTCTGTTCCGATAATCGGTGCTAATGACATGATTCGATAAGGTTCTCCACCCATTAGTCCTGCAGGTGTAGCATCGTTGAGCGCAAATCCGGAGATAGTGAGTTTATAGAGATGACCAAATGGCACCTGTTTCTTGGGCTTTGAACCGTCTGGGTTACGTTGTGACCGGAGTATGATATTCCATGATTCGGTATTGATGCCATAAAGAAACGCCCACAGGAAGACGCTTGCCAGAAACCAGTACCCAGCTCTGCATAATCCTTTCCATACTTCATGAAAGTCGAGTTGGGTTACCATGATGGCAAACATGAGAATACCCACAAAGAAAAAGATATTCTGGTATTTCTTCTTCATTGGTTACTCAGTTGTCTGGTGTTGGAGTGGTTGTATCCGGATTTTCTTTTGATTCGTAGGGAACCGAAGTTCTTTTATCTGAGAATGGAGTATTAGAATGCTTCTTAGGTATACCGAAACGTGTTTTTTCGCTTTCATCTTTTCTCTCGTGATAGAGTTTTTCCAACGGATGCTTATAGGCCTCGTCATAGTCGGATCGGTTTCGAAAGGCGTCTATAGCAAGATAGATAGCCTGACGGAAATTATCCGGATCTTCGATGTTCTTACCGGCTTTGTCGTATCCCACCGTCTGATCACTGGACGTAACGATTAGAGGCAGTCCTGCGTTGTACAGGACTCCGTATTCGGGAGAAAGTGCCTTGAAAGGTGCAAATCCCTGGTCATGGTACATGGCTAAAACACCATCAAAATGAGAGAAAGCTCCTGCGCCGAAAAAATGATCTGCTGAATAAGGGCCGAAAGCTTCTATCCCTTGATCAGCTAACTCGTTGATAGCTGGAATAATAGCTTCTTGCTCTTCTTTCCCAAATTTTTCGTCTTCGCTGGTCCTTGGATTCAGAGCCAGAATGGCAATACGTGGATTGGAGATTCTGAAGTCTCTGCGTAAAGTGTTGAAAAACAATTTGGCTTTCTCTTTGACATTTTCTTTTGAGATAGCTGCCGGTATATCTTTCATATCCATACCTTCTGTAAGGCAAGCTATCCGGATCTGTTCATTTACAAGAATCACGAGTGCCTTTTTTCCTTCTCCGATGCAGGTTTCCAGATAAGGGGCATTGCCAGGGAAAGCGTAACCTTCTACTTGTATGTTGGAATCGTTGATGGGAGCAGTGACCAGAACATCATAAGCGTCTTCTCTGAAATCGCTCATTGCGCGATCAAGTGCTTTGATGGCTGCAGTTCCGGATTCAGGAGTCGCTTGACCAAGGTCTATCTTGGTCTCTTCTTCGTATGTGGTTAATAAGTTGATACGACCGTCTTTTATCTCATTGGCAGAATTGATGATTGAGAACTGAGTATTCAGATTTAAAACTTTACGATGATAGACGGCAGCTTTAGGCGAACCATAAATAATCGGTGTACAAAGTTCCAGCATTTCCGGTTCTTCAAAGGTTTTAAAGATGAGTTCATATCCGATACCGTTTGTATCGCCGTGTGTAATCGCCACACGAATTTTTCTGTCTTCCATATTGATTGGTTTTATATATTATTATGCTGCGAGCGCGCCGTTTAATTAGGGTAAAACCCACAGTTACTTTTTTCTTACATTGACTCCTGCTCCTTTTTACGGGCAGTCGTAAGCAAACCGCAAGCAGCTTCGATATCTTGTCCTCTGGAAATGCGGATAGTAGAAATGATTCCATGGTGGTCCAGATAATCCCGGAAGACTTCCATTTTGTCCTGATCTGTTCCCTGTAGAGAGACACCCGGAATCTGATGAAAATGCAGGAGATTGACACGGCAGTCCAGACCCTCAAGGAGTTTGACGATTTCTCTTGCATGTGTTAAGGAGTCGTTTACCCCTTTAAAAAGAATATATTCAAAACTTAATCTTCGCTGGTGAGAGAAGTCATAATTTTTCAACAGTTCGACGATAGCTCGGATATCCATTCCTTTTTGTGCAGGCATTAATTGTGCACGTTGCTCAGGAATAGGGGAGTGTAAACTGATGGCTACCTGGCAATCGCTCTCATCCAGAAAGCGCTTGAGTTTGCCTTGGATTCCTACACTGCTTACCGTTATACGTTTTGGACTCCATCCCCACCCATAGTCCGCGGTTAAAATCTGTGTAGCACGGAGTACCTGATCAAGATTATTCATCGGCTCTCCCTGTCCCATGAACACAATATTTGTGAGTTGATCCACCTCTGGAAGAGAATAGATCTGATTGAGAATATCAGTAGTAGTCAGATTACCTTGAAATCCCTGTTTGCCTGTCTGGCAAAAGAGACAATTCATCTGGCATCCTACTTGACAGGAAACACATAGTGTAGCTCTGTTATGTTCTTCCGGAATGAAAACGGATTCTACGAATTTTTGTGTTGTATCTTGGTGATTAAGGTCTCTTTCTGTTTCGACTGGGAAAAGATATTTGATAGTACCGTCCTTGGATTTACTGCTTTCCAAAGGCTCAGCACAACCGATGCAATAAGTTTCTTCAAGTTTAATGCGGTTTGCTTTAGACAGATTAGTCATCTCATCGATACTCTTGATATGCCGGACATAGAGCCATTGCGCAATCTGAGTGCCAGTGAAAGCCGGCATTCCTGATTTTTGCACAACTGCTTTCAATTCAGAGAGTGTCATGCCAAGGAGCGGTGTTTTTTCTTTATTCATATCTATTTGCAAAGGTAGTCATTTTTGGTGGATTTTATTACAGAACGACGTTGATTTTACAGATTTTTGTTAACTTTGCGATATGATAGATATGAAGAGATCAGAAAGTGGAGAAAATTCATGATTCTTAGTCGCTGAGATTCATGGATGTAACAATCTGATACTCTGATATTCCGGCGTAATTAATCCATTAAAGAACTAATATTTTTATGAGAGAACAAGTAGATTGTTTCGTATCGCATGCGATGCAGCAGTTGGCGAAATCGACACTAAAAGCATTTTCTGAAGACCGTTTGGTCCGTCATGTCATCGTAGAGAATGAGAGTTGTGTGGTTTCAGGCCGTTTAGCTTCTTCTGAAGCTATCCGCCAGATTGGAGAGCAAACAGATACTGACTATGTCCTCCTCTGTACAGAACCTACACCGCTGTCCTTAGGACAGAATGCCATCCGACGTCTGGTGACGGTTGCCCATGACATGGATGCTTCAATGGTCTACTGTGACCGTTACACAGTATCTGATGGACATCGGACGCAGCATCCTTCCATCGATTATCAACAGGGGAGTGTGCGGGATGATTTTGACTTCGGTTCTCTGATTCTGATTAGGTCTTCAAAATTGCACAAATATATTTCCTACTGTTCTTCCGCTGGATCGGTTACTGATTATCAGTATGCAGCCCTATATGACCTGAGGCTTTTCCTGAGTCGTGAGGGTGGTACGATTTTCCATCTGAATGAATATCTGTATACTGAAGAGGAATTAGATACACGCCGGAGTGGAGAGAAACAATTTGACTATGTGGATCCTAAGAATCGTACGGTTCAGTTGGAGATGGAGCAGGCTGTGACTGCTCATCTTAAGAAAATCGGCGCATTCATCAATCCGTCGAAAAATCTGCAACCGGATTTTGATAAACCGGAATTTACGAATGAGGCGTCTGTGATTATTCCGGTATACAACCGTGATAAAACGATTGCAGAGGCAGTAAAGAGTGCCCTGAATCAAGAAACTTCCTTCAAGTTTAATGTCATTGTGGTCAATAATCACTCGACAGACCGTACGGGAGAGATTCTCGACAAATTGGCCCAGTCAGAAGATCAGGCAGGCGGTGCTGCTTCAGGACGTCTGGTTCAGATTGTGCCGGAGCGTACAGACTTAGGTATCGGAGGTTGCTGGAATGAGGCGGTCAACAGTGATGCCTGTGGTCGTTTTGCCATCCAATTGGATTCGGATGATCTTTATTCGTCTCCTCATACTGTGCAGCGTATTGTGGATGCCTTTCGCCAACAGGGTGTGGCGATGGTAATCGGTTCATACAGAATGTGCGATTTTGATCTCAATACATTGCCTCCCGGGTTGATAGACCATAGGGAATGGACGGATCAGAATGGCTGTAACAATGCGTTGAGAGTCAATGGTCTCGGATCACCGCGTGCTTTCTTCACGCCAATCATCCGTGAGGTTGGTTTCCCGAATACCAGTTATGGTGAGGATTATGCCGTTGGACTGGTCTTCAGTCGTCGTTACCGTATCGGTCGCATTTATGAAGAACTCTATCTATGCCGCCGCTGGGGTGGAAACAGTGATGCAAACCTGAGTGTTGAGAAAACGAATGCAAATAATTTGTATAAGGATCGTCTGCGGACGATAGAGATTATGGCCCGCAAACAGTTGAATTCAGGAAGAGGTCATTCCTTATATGATGATCATTTGATCCGTTTTTTTAATCGTCAGTTGGAAGTCTGGCCGGCAACGGAGAAGCGTTATCGTGATTTGTCCAATGTGCAAACCAAAGTTTTGGATGCAAATATCCGGTTGCAGTTTAATCCTGCAAGGATGGTCTCCACCGGTGCGAAGATAGACCAGAGCACACTTGCGAAGCGTCCGTGTTTTCTGTGTCCTGAAAATCGTCCTAAGGAACAGATCGTCTTGCCTCAAGCCAATGGCTTTGAACTGTTGGTCAATCCGTTTCCTATATTGACAGTTCATTTTACCATTCCGAAAAAAGAGCACTGCCCACAGCGCATACAAGGCAACTATGGGGAGATGCATCAGTTTCTTGAGCATTATGGAAACAGGATGATTTTTTATAATGGACCAGAGTGTGGGGCTTCTGCTCCTGATCATGCTCACCTTCAGGCCGGTACGAGTGGTCTGCTCCCTTTACAGGCAAATTGGCAGAAGTTGAGTCATACCGTGGAGGTTGTAGAGAGGTTGAATGATAAGGAAGAAACAGGAATATGCCGTGACTTTGTCATTCCATTCTTTGTCATTCGTAGCAGGAGTGAGAAGGGTGATGAATGCCTGTTTGCTCATTTGTACAAGGCCTTGTCTGATCTGAGACCCTGTGGACCGGAGACATCTCATCCGGAGCCGATGATGAATATTGTTTCGTGGAAGGATGGTGAGGATTTCCTTTCAGTGGTTATTCCCCGGAGAAAGCATCGTCCGGACTGCTATTTCGCAACAGGAGACAGTCAGATTCTGGTATCACCGGGTGCCCTGGATATGTCAGGACTGATCATTACCCCACGTAAAGAGGATTTTGAAAAACTTACTTCCGAGAAGGCTTCGGCCATTCTTCGGGAATGTGGGGAAAGTTCTGAGAATATAGAGATTGTGGCTGCTCAACTGCGGGAAATAAAAAAACAGGAGGCCTGATGCGCGGGACGTTTTCTTCTCCGGCCGTTCCTTATCATAAGGAGCCAGAAGTGTCTGTCGGGATTGTTTCGGCAGCACAGATTCACTTCATCCTGAATGGGACATACCAGATGAATGATGAGTATGTAACAGGTGAACAGTGTGTGGAATTCTCTGGAGGGAAGATTCTCTGGAAAGGGAAGGACTATGACCAACTGGTATTCTTACCGCAGACGGTAGCGGATTCTTTTTCACTTGATGATGTCATTATCGGAGTAGGATTCCATTGGGAGAGAAAGGAAACTCAAGTCTTTCCGGGAACACTCCGTCTGGTAATAAATGGTGATAAAGTGTGTGCGATTAATGAACTTCCGGTCGAGGAATATCTGAAGAGTGTCATTTCAAGTGAGATGAGTGCTACCTCTTCTTTGGAATTACTCAAGGCTCATGCAGTCATCTCCCGGAGTTGGCTGCTTGCCCAGATGGAAAAGCGCAGACAGGTCTCGAAGGTCTCTGATCATCAGAACTTGTCCTTTATAAAAGAGGAGGAAGAACTGATCAGATGGTATGACCGTGATGACCATACGCTTTTTGATGTTTGTGCGGATGACCACTGCCAACGCTATGAAGGAATTACAAGGGAAACTTCTCCAGACGTGGCTGAGGCGATACGGCTGACACGAGGGAAGATCCTCGTGGATGACAATGCTATTTGTGATGCCCGTTTCTCCAAGTGTTGTGGTGGAATAACGGAGGAATTTCAGTATTGCTGGGAGAATGAGAAAAAGCCTTATCTTTCCGCTGTCCGTGATGTTGATGGAAAGGAACTCTCTGATTTTCCTGATCTGACCATAGAAGCGGAGGCTGATAAATGGATTCGTTCTCAGCCGGCTGCATTTTGTAATACTCATGATCCTAAGATATTAGGTCAGGTACTGAATGACTATGATCAGGAGACTAAAGACTTTTATCGGTGGACGGTAGAGTATACGCAACAACAGATCTGTGAACTGATTTCAAGCAAGTTGGATATGGATTTCGGTAATATCAAGGACTTGCAGCCTGTGGAACGTGGCAAGAGCGGACGACTGACAAAATTGAAGATTATCGGAACAAAGCGGACACTTGTTATTGGCAAAGAGTTGGAGATCCGCCGCGTTTTGAGTAAAAGTCATCTGTATAGTTCCGCTTTTGTAGTCGACCGGCTGGATATAAATGATAAAGATATCCCTGCTCGCTTCCATATACTTGGAGCAGGCTGGGGACATGGTGTAGGACTCTGTCAGATCGGTGCGGCCGTGATGGGGGAAAAAGGCTATACCTTTGATCAAATTCTTCTTCATTATTATCGAGGTGCAGAGATTTTAAAAATCTATTCATGACGGTCAGGCTATAGAGCCAGGCCAGGAGCCGAACCATGAATTTTAAAGCAAGATACGACAGAGATCACTCTCAAGTGATCTTTCTGTCGGTATCAAATAGGGTATATATACAATGAACAATCATTTGCAAGACTTTCCGGTAAAAGGCAGTTCTGCCAGACCTTGGGCATGGGTACCTTCCCTATACTTTGCGGAGGGTTTGCCTTATGTGGCTGTGATGACCATTTCCATCATCCTCTATAAGCAATTAGGATTGAGCAATGCCAGGATTACCTTTTATACTTCCTGGCTTTACCTGCCGTGGGTTATCAAACCTTTATGGAGTCCGTTTATTGATCGGATCAAGACTAAACGGTGGTGGATTGTAATAATGGAACTTCTTATCGGTGCTGCTTTCGGGGGAATTGCTTTTACGATCCCCACAGGGTTCTGGCTGCAAGGATCTCTTTTCTTTTTCTGGGTAATGGCCTTTTCCTGTGCGACTCATAATATAGCTGCAGACAGTTTCTATACGTTAGGATTGGAAGAGCACGATCAGGCTTGTTTTTCCGGCATCCGTTTCACCTTCTGTCGTCTTGCAATAATTTTCGGGCAAGGCATCCTGGTGATGATAGCCGGCAATCTACAGTTGATCTTCCGAAATAATATTCAGTATTCATGGAGTCTGCTTTTCTATGGTGTTATGGGACTTTTCCTGTTTTTGTGGCTTTGGCACAGTTACATCCTTCCTCACCCTAAAGAAGATATGAAAGATTATGGAGGAGTTTCCGGAATGTGGAATGGATTCAAGGATAGGTGTATTGCTTTTTCCACTAAGTTTCCCACAAAGGATGTGATATTCAGTTTGCTTTTTATGTTATTATACTGTATTCCTGCCGGTTTGCTGATTAAGGTTTCATCTCTGTTCTTGATCGATGCCCCACATAACGGTGGTTTAGGGTTCTCTCCACAGGAGTACGGTCTCGTTCAAGGAACGGTAGGTGTTATAGGTCTGACTTTAGGAGGAGTTTTAGGTGGATTCTGTGCAGGCAGGGATGGTTTAAAGAAATGGCTGTGGCCAATGGTGTGTGCTTTTACGTTACCCAATTTTGTATATGTTTATTTGAGTTACGCCCTGCCTTTGAATCTTATAATTGTCAATGTATGTGTTTTTCTAGAGCAGTTTGGCTATGGGTTCGGTTTTACAGCCTATATGCTTTATCTTATCTATTACAGTCAAGGAAAATTCAAGACCAGTCATTATACTTTTTGTACGGCCTTGATGGCATTATCCATGATGATTTCCGGCCTTTTTGCCGGAACACTTCAAGAACTGGTTGGATATCGCCATTTCTTCATTATAGTCATGTGTTCTTGTTTCCTTACTTTTATCGTTTCTTTCTTTTTGAAGATTGATCCTGAATTCGGGAAAAAGAGGAAGAATGATGAGGAAGGATTGGAAGACGGAGAGCAAGCAGATGATTAATTGTTTACGGTTTTTTGTATAGGTCTGCATCAGGGCAGATCGTATTAGTCAGTAGGGAGATAATTGATAAGATATCTTCCAGTTTTAGTTATGGGAATAAGATTCCAATTTAGACATGAGAGAGTGTAGTGAAAATGTCTGTTATGACAGAAAAATGATAATAAATGAAAAATTTAAGATAATGCGTTCATGTTGCATTGTTTACCTTTGGAGCCATGGAAAAACGAGGTAACTATGTAAATATATAATAACATGAAATATTTTAGATTTTTTAGTTTGTTGTTTCTAATCATGATGGATCAGTGTCTTTTTGCCCAGCATCATTTGCCGCCTGTATGGGGGAATGATACAGCTGAGTATGAATCAAGAACAATTGCATATATAGCACCTAAGCGGATTGTCTGGAAGAGTGCTACAGGACATGCGACGATTTCCGGACTTGATAATCTCCTGAAGCCTGGTATAGGGCAAGCGGTATTATCGGATAAAGGTTATTGCCATCTGAAGAACGGCAAGGCCGGAAGGGTCTCGCTTCTTCTTGATTTCGGCAGGGAATTGCAGGGTGGAATACAAATTGTAACCGGAGAGTCAGATACTCATGATGTAAATATAAGGGTACGTTTCGGAGAATCTGCCTCTGAAGCGATGTCTGATATTGATGGCCATAATGGGGCTACCAATGATCATGCCATACGGGATTTTATATTGCCGTTGCCTTGGTTAGGGGTAACTGAACATGGAAATTCAGGATTTCGGTTTGTACGGATTGATTTACTCGGCGAGAACACAGACTTGCTTTTGAGGGAGGTCCGTGCATCATTTATGTATAATGACTTGCCCTATAAAGGGTCGTTTGAGTGTAATGACGAGCGTTTGAATAAAATATGGATGACGGGTGCCTATACGGTACAGTTAAATTTACAGAACTATCTCTGGGACGGTATCAAGCGTGACAGACTGGTATGGATCGGTGATATCTATCCAGAAGTGGAAACCGTGAATACCGTATTCGGATATACCAATATCGTTCAGAAGAGTCTGGATTTAAGCAGGGATCTATATCCCATACCCCAATGGATGAATGGCCTACAGCTCTTATTCTATCTGGTGGTTGCTGACCCAATACCAATGGTATATGAATAATGGAAACAAGGAATATCTGGAACAGCAACATTCTTATATCATAGCATTACTGAATCTGTTGATGAATAAGATAGGACCAAATGGAAAGGAGAATCTTGATGGCAGTAGATTCCTGGACTGGCCTTCAAGTACCAATGAGAAAGGTATAAATGCAGGTTTGCAGGCTTTGATGGTTCTGGCAATGCAGACCGGAGAGAAGTTGTGTGGATATTTAGGAGAGTTTGATATGGCACATAAATGCCATGTTGCAGCTGCAAAACTAAGGAAATATATTCCTGACTGTAACCAGTCCAAGCAGGCAGCGGCCCTGATGTCCCTTGCCGGTACGATGAAGGCTGAAAAAGCTGACCGGAAAGTGATTTCGTTGGGTGGAGCAAAAGGCTTTTCCACTTTCTATGGCTATTACATGCTGGAGGCTATGGCTAAGGCCGGTGATTATCAGGGTGCGATGAATATCATCAGTCAGTATTGGGGAGGAATGCTGGACTTGGGAGCGACTACTTTCTGGGAAGATTTCGATATAGACTGGATGAAAAATGCCGGCCGTATAGATGAACTTGTCCCTGAAGGAAAGATAGATGTACATAAGTGTTATGGTAATTATTGCTATAAAGGTTTCCGCCATTCTCTCTGTCATGGCTGGGCTTCCGGTCCGACGAGTTGGCTGAGTGAGTATGTCCTGGGTGTGAAAGTGTTAGAACCAGGATGTAAGGAAGTTTTGATCGATCCTCATCTTGGTGATTTGAAATGGGTGAAAGGTACTTATCCCACACCATACGGAATAATAAAAATAGAGCATCATAAAAGTGCTGACGGAAAAATCATATCTGATATTTCAGCTCCGAAAGAGGTGAAAATAATAAGGAAATTTAATCATGAATAGAATTACAGAAGGTTTGTTAGTGCTCTTTCTGCTATGCGTCGGAGGCAGGGTGTCGGCGAATATCGAGAAATCAGGACCTATGCATGTAGAGGAAGAGCATTTCAGGAATATACCTGATACTCAACCTTTGGCTGTTTACTGGTATTGGATGTCAGACAATATATCTCGTGAAGGCGTGGTAAGGGATCTGTATGCGATGAAGCGTGCAGGCATCACGCGCGCCTATATCGGGAATATCGGTGGCCAGAATGTTCCTTATGGAAAGGTGAAGTTTCTGTCACCGGAATGGTGGAATATCCTTCATACAGCATTGCAAACGGCTACGAAACTGGGTATAGAGATCGGTATCTTCAACTGTCCCGGATGGAGTCAGTCGGGTGGCCCCTGGATCAAGCCGTCAGAGTCTATGCGCTATCTAAGTTCAAGTCAGGTCAGTGTACAAGGACCATCCTCTTTTCATGCGCCGTTGCCGTCAGTAGGCAGCGATGCCCAGGATGTCAGGGTTCTGGCCTATCCGGATATCCGTCAGGACTGCTCTTTCCTTCCCCTTCAGAAGTTGGGAGAGTCTTCGGTTATTGATCTGGAGAGCAAAACTCCAGCAGTGGTCCGGAGCATGACGATTCAGACTGTTCATGCGCCGCACCAAACTAATGCGGAACTGTTCGTAAAAGAAAACGGACATTACCGCTCCGTGGTGAAGTTTGTCATTGACCGAAGCAATGCTTCCATCAATGTAGGATTTGATCCATACGCTCCGGTAGTCATCTCACTGCCCGAGGTAAAAGGCAGTGAATTCAGGTTGGTCATCGATCCCCAAAGTGCCGGGATGATCGAGAGTGTGAACCTTTCTGATGTTCCCAAAGTGGAACGCTATCCGGAAAAGACACTGGCAAAGATGTGGCAGACACCGCATCCGATGTTTTATGACTATCTCTGGAGGAGGCAGCCGGAGAGTATGGATAAGAATAAAGTAGTCCCTGCCGGAAAGGTGCTGGACATTACGAAATACATGGATTCCAAAGGTGTGCTTTCATGGCAAGTCCCTGAAGGACAATGGATCATCATGCGTACGGCGATGCTGCCGACAGGACAGACCAATTCCCCGGCGAGTCCGGAGGCAACGGGTCTGGAAGTGGACAAGATGAGTGAGGTACACGTGCGTACTCACTTCAATGCTTTTCTAGGAGAGATACTGAAGCGTATACCTGCAGCAGACCGGAAAACATTCCGAATCGTCGTCGAGGACAGTTATGAGAGTGGCGGCCAGAACTGGACCGATTCCATGATTCCTGATTTCAGAAAGCGTTATGGCTATGATCCGATTCCCTATCTGCCCGTCTTTCAGGGCGTCGTTGTCGGTTCGGAAGACCAGTCGGATCGCTTCCTTTGGGATGTACGCCGTCTGGTAGCCGATGAGGTAGCCTATAACTATGTCGGCGGGCTGCGGAAAGTGAGCCATGAACATGGCTTGACGACCTGGTTGGAGAATTATGGGCACTGGGGATTCCCCGGCGAATTTCTGCAGTATGGTGGTCAGTCTGATGAGGTATCCGGAGAATTCTGGAGTGAGGGAGACCTTGGCAATATAGAGAATCGTGCAGCCTCCTCATGCGGACACATCTATGGCAAGAAGAAAGTGTGGGCAGAATCGTTCACGTGCGGAGGACCGGACTTCACCCGTTATCCCGGGATCATGAAACCCCGTGGAGACCGTTTCTTTACGGAAGGTATCAACTCCACTCTGCTGCACCTCTATATAGAGCAACCCGATGAGCGGGTACCCGGCATCAATGCTCCGTTTGGTAATGAATTCAACCGCCATAATACATGGTTCTCGCAGTTGGATGTTTTTGCCAAGTATATGAAGCGCTGCAATTATATGCTCCAGCAAGGAAGATACGTTGCAGATGCGGCCTATTTCATCGGAGAGGATGCCCCGAAGATGACCGGTATCTGTGAACCCTCGTTACCTGAAGGATATTCTTTTGACTATATCAACGGAGAGGTGCTCATGAAGGATGCGACAGTGGAGGATGGTCTGCTTACACTGAAGAGCGGCATGCAGTATCATGTGCTGGTTCTCCCGAAGATCACTACGATGCGCCCGGAAATGCTGCGACAAATCCGAAAACTTGTAGGGGAAGGGCTTACAGTTCTCGGGCCGAAACCTGAACGGTCACCGAGTCTGCAGGACTATCCCCAGGCTGATGATGAGGTCCGGACAATGGCAGGAGAGTTGTGTAATCCCATTACAGATTTTGGAAACGGTTATTATGGATATGGTCAAAGGGCCGGGTTTACCCTGAACGGACATCCATGGAGAAGGTATTCCGTGACTTGAATGTCCTTCCCGATTTCAGGAGCAATGTCGACTCCCTGTTGTTCATACATAGGAAACTGTCCTGTGGTGATCTCTATTTCGTTTCCAACCAAAGTGGCAGAAAACAGAACTTCAACGCTTCTTTCAGAGTCAGTGGCTTTCAACCAGAGTTGTGGAACCCTCAGACAGCAGAGATCCGTCTGCTTCCCCAGTATCACGAATATTCACAGATGACCGAAGTGCCCATGGAACTGCAACCTTTTGAAAGTGCCTTTATCGTCTTTCGGACTCCGTCTTATAGGGTCCGTAAACAAGCTGGAGAAAATTATCCTTCCAGCCAGTTCCAGATGACCGTCGCCGGTCCATGGAAGGTGACATTCCAGGAAAAGAGAGGAGGCCCAGAAGGACCGGTAGTGATGGATTCTCTGTCAGACTGGACGAGAAGTTCTGATGAGCGGATCAAATATTTCTCCGGTGAAGCAGCCTATACAACTTCCTTTGAAATGAAGAAACTGCCGGAAGGAGAGACTTATCTGGACTTAGGCAAAGTGATGGTCATGGCAAAGGTGAAGTTGAATGGTCACTACATTGGTGGAGTGTGGACCAGTCCTTATCGCCTGAATGTTACGAAATACCTCAGAAAGGGCGAAAACCAATTGGAAGTAACAGTAGTCAATGACTGGATGAACCGGCTCATCCGTGACAAGAGTCTGCCGGAACAGGATCGGATCACCTGGCAGACCTGCAGTGATCTGAAGGCGGATACACCACTACAGTCATCCGGTTTGTTAGGACCTGTAGAGATCCATTCATATCCATATCGGATGTTACGCTGAGGCTGATATCCATAGAAGCGCATAACTTTAGAAAATCAATGAAAATATACCAATAACCTTATGATGAAAAGTAAATACATATTTATTTCCGGTTTGTTTCTCTTCTTCTGTATCTGTACACAGTCTTATTCCCAGTCTACCATCAGTGATGACTGGGCTGTGACAGATGCATTAGGCAGAAAGGCACCGGATTATCAGGATGTCGGTGGCAAGAAGAAAGATAAATTTGTAGCCCTGTTTTATTGGACATGGCATCAGGGCAATGACGCTCCGTTTAAGGTAAGGAATATTACGGAGATTGTGCGTCAACATCCTGAGGCGATGAGAGATTATAACCATCCTGCATGGGGAGATAACCGTCCTTTCTTCTACTATTGGGAACAACCTCTTTTCGGCTATTACAAGACTACGGATGAATGGGTTCTTCGCAAGCATGCTGAGATGCTGGCAGATGCCGGGGTTGATGTCGTCTTCTTTGATTGCACCAATGGTGATATAACCTGGAAAGATTCATACGAGGCATTGATGAAAACATGGGACAAGGCCCAAAAAGATGGGGTGAATGTACCGAAGATTGCATTTATGCTTCCCTTCTCCACTACTTCTTGTTCCCTTTCCTCTTTACGCCAGTTGTACCGTGATGTCTATCAACCGGGACGTTATCGTAATTTGTGGTTTATGTGGAAAGGCAAGCCCTGTATCATGGCCTATCCGGATAATTTGACAAATTCAGTTGAAGATCGTGCCATTGCGTCATTCTTTACATTCCGTCCCGGACAACCGGATTATGTCAACGGGCCTTCACGCAAAGACCAGTGGGGATGGCTGGAGGTATATCCCCAGCATGGCTATGTGCCTTCTTCAGATGGAAAATACGAAGAGGTTCCGGTAGGCGTAGCCCAGAATACGAGTCCGGCAACCAAAGGGCACTGCAGTGCTTTTAATGTGAAGGACGCCTATGGGAGAAATTTCAGTGTGCAGAATGGATTTGATCCTCGCATAGACGGTTATCTGTATGGATGGAATTTTCAGGAACAGTGGGACCGTGCTTTCAAGTTGAATCCTGAACTTGTTTTTGTGACGGGTTGGAATGAATATATAGCCGGGCAATGGCTTCCGAAAGACGGATGGAATGGAAAGCCTTTTTCTTTCGTTGATGAATATAACTGGAATTGCAGCCGTGACATTGAACCCAACAAAGGATGGGGAGATAAGGGTGATGTATATTATCTCCAGCTCGTTGATAATATCCGCAAGTTTAAAGGTATGGATAAGCCAGCTCCGGTTTCTTGCATGAAGACCATTCGCCTGAACCAGATTCAAGATTGGGATTCCGTGCGTCCTCTTTACAAGGCTTATCGTGGAAATACTATCCATAGAGATTCCAAGGGGAGAGGTGACTGTTACTATATGGATCATTCCGGTCGTAATGATATTATCGGAGCTAAAGTGGCTCGTGACGGCAAGAATGTTTATTTCTATGTGCAGACAGCAGATGCTCTTACATCTTCAAAAGATAAAAATTGGATGATGTTGTTTATCGATATTGACCGGGATAAATCTACCGGATGGAATGGCTATGACTTTATCGTCAACCGGGTGAGTCCGAGACGGAATAAAGTGATAGTTGAAAAGAACTATAAGAATAAATGGATGTGGAATGAGGTAGCTCAGTGTAAGTTTGTCGTGAAAGGAAATATCCTTGTGTTTTCAATACCACGGCGTGTATTGCAGACAGAACCGGGCAAATTGGACATGGAATTCAAATGGAATGACAATATGCAGGACGAAGGGAACATCATGGACTTCTATATAAGTGGTGATACTGCTCCAGGAGGTCGTTTCAATTATGTGTATAAGGAGTGAAAGTCCAGGTTTTTCTAATATGATGGCGACAAATACTGTTATATTTTCGTTTTGTATGGGATTTAAATTAAAGCAATCTTTTTTCTGAAAACGATTTGTCTTGTGTTTTATTTAGTGGATCTTCTTTAGAATAAAAAGTGTATCATGAAAAACTTTAAATTACTGGTTATCTTTATGCTCCTGTTGATTACAGGTTCCCGTATGTCAAAAGCTCAGGATTTGCAGCCCTCTTATGGTATCGGTATGGATATCTCTAATCTGCATGTCCAGAGTATTGTCCAGGACCGTGTAGGTTATATATGGATGGCTACCTCACGAGGTTTGAATTGTATTGATGCCTATAAGAAATCACGTTTTTATTTTCACAATTCTTTTGAAAATTCACTGTCTGATGATAATACTTATTTCTTGCATGTATCATCAAATGGAGATCTGCTTGTATTCACGAGATTCAACGTTGATCTGTTTAATCGTTTTTCCAGGAATTTTATACGTTTAAAAGGTCCAAAAGGTGAATTTAATTTCACTTGTGCTGAAGATGGCAAGAACGGTAAGATCTGGTTAGGTTGCAGGACTTTTGATTATCTTTCATACGTCAATAGAAACAATGACAGGATTTATTCATTATATATCCCTCAGTTGAAAGGGCAGGTCAGAGGTATCTGCCGTGACGACAAGGGCATGCTATGGCTTTCTTTATTGCCACAAAAAGAAACGGTGGTCTTTGATCCTGTAAGAAACGTATTATAGCCCGTTATCCAGGGCTCTCATTAGTGTTTAAAGGTCCGAAAAGAAACCAGTTGTTTGCTTTGACTTCAGATAACAAAATAGAACTTTTAAATTCAGCAAAAAGGAACGTTTCAAGAAGATTGTTAACCGAAAAGAGTGATATTGTTACAATAAATGTTACTGCTGACCATCGTCTTTATTTTCTTACCCAAGATATGACCTTCTCCCTCTATGATAAGCATAGTGGCTCTTTTGTGAAAAAGAAGATCAGCGGGGTCAACAGTGTATACAATATCACCTCACTTATGGTTGATCGCCAGTCAAATATATGGATCGGCACTTTTGAAGAAGGCTATCTGTTTATTCCGATAGTTAAGCGTACTTTTGATTGGGATGAGATGCTGGACAGACATTTTCGGAACCAGTTTGTGACATTCATGACGAGTGACGGGAGAGATCGTTACTGGATAGCAACACGTCATAACGGATTGCATGAATATAACCGCAAGACAGATACAGACAAGGTGCTGTTGAATCTCCATCTTACAGATGAAGAATCAGCCATAGCCTGTTGTTTTCATGATACTCAAGGCAGGTTATGGGTAGCTACCGTAGATGCTTTGTATTGCTATAATGTAAAAAAAGGTACCTCTTTGATCGGGAAATACAAGAAAATCGTAAAGCCTCGCTATATCACGGAAGACAAAGCAGGCAATATCTGGATAGTCTGTGAAGGGAATGGTGGCATCTGGATGTCTCCAGTAAATTCAAGAGAAGGTACCTTTGTAAGACCGTTCCGTCGTTCTGTTCCACGAGATGCTAATGTCACCTTTTTCCGCCAATTGCATTCCGGGAAATATGTATTCTCCTGTTATAGTGATAATGTATATATCGGAGATCGCAACGGTCATATTCATCCGTTACTTCATACGAAGAATGCAATCTATCAGTCATTTCTTAAATCTGTCATCTATATCTATGAAGATTCGAAGGGTGTGATATGGCTGGGTACTTATGGCAATGGCATGATGCGTTGTGACATGCATACCGGTTTATGCAAAATCTATACTATGGCGAATGGCTTGCCAAGTAATGACGTTTTATCCATTGTAGAGGATCCTATCCGTCACGTTTTATGGCTGAGTACATCTTACGGGCTTTCACGTTTTACCGGTTTTTCCTTCATGAATTATTTTGCTAAGGACGGTCTTCTCGGCAATCAGTATCATGAGCGTGCCGTTTATCTTGACAGAGGTATTTTATATTTTATGGGGAATCACGGAATTACATCTTTTTCTCCTCGTAAGATTAACACTTTACATGATTATGTCCCTTTTGTGATAGAAAGTCTGGAAACAGATAACCATACTTATAATACCACTAATTTACATTCAGCGTTGAAATTGAATTATTATGAAAATTCTTTTACGGTATCCTTTATGGGGTTTGATTATTCTTCAGCTAACAGCTTGCAATATAGTTATATATTGGACGGATATGAAAAGAAATGGAGTGCTCCATCTACTAATCATACCGTGAAATTCAGCGACCTTCCTTCCGGAACTTATTTTCTTAAAGTCAGAGCAGCCGATAACTCAGGCTGTTGGAACAGCAAACTGGCTACTCTGAAGATCGTTATTTCTCCTGCTCCTTGGGCAACCTGGTGGGCAATCCTGATCTATATTATCATCATACTCTATTGCCTGTATGCAGGTATGAGGTTTTATATAAATTATCATGTCGATAAGGAAAAAATAAAACTTTCAAAACAGACTTTGTTGAAGGAACGTGAATTGAACCATGCAAAAATTAATTTCTTTGAAAATGTATCTCATGAACTGAGAACACCATTGAGTTTGATCTATGGTCCATTCTGTGAGTTGAAGAAAGGCGGACATTTTACTAAGAAAGAAAACGAGTATATGTCCCTGATGGAAAAGAATATCCAACATCTGATGATGTTGGTTGAACAAATCCTCAATTTTTCTCATCTGAAGAGTGAAACGTTGTCCTTGTCCGTAAGTCGGAAAGATGTTGTCGGTATCGTGTTGAAGATTCTGGATCGGTTCAAGGGTGAGAATGAAGAGAAACATATTGTAACCTCATTCACCTGTCCTGAAGATAAACTCATCATGTATGTTGATGAGGATAAATTGGATAAAATCCTGTCCAATCTGTTGTCAAATGCTTTTAAGTATACACCTTCACATGGAGCAATCAAAGTTTCCTTACAGATAAGTGCCTGTTCGGAAATAAAAGACCGTTTCAGGCAAGATCAAGTATTGGATTCTGATTATGCCCTGTTTTCAGTTGCTGATAATGGCATTGGTATTGAAAAAGATGAATCAGATAAGATATTTGACCGTTTTTATCGTTCTAAGAACGGAGAATCCATTGTCGGCAGCGGGATAGGACTTTATTATGTCAAATGTCTGGTGAAAAAGCATAAGGGATTGATAAAAGCTGAATGTAATGACTCCGGTGGTACGACATTCCTTTTCTGCCTTCCGGTTTCAGAAAATATATTTAAAGATTCTGAAAAAGAAAAGGTTTTACCAGCAGGCATCCCTGGAGATCATCCGGTGAAGGTTCCTTCTCGTCTTGAGGCTGAACCTGATGGTTCTTCTGCTATAGTGCCCGATCGTGACAAACCTTCCTTGTTGATTGTTGATGATGAACCGAATTTCCAAACTTTTCTTTCTGATTTACTTCAACCCTATTATGTGATAGATAAGGCCTTTAATGGTCAGGAGGGGTTGGAAAAGACTGTAGAACTCATTCCGGACATGATCGTGATGGACGTCATGATGCCTTTGATGAACGGTTATGAACTGTGTAACAAGATAAAGAATGATCCCAGAACTTGTCATATTCCTGTTGTCATGCTTACTGCAAAAAGTAATGTCAATGAACATATAGAAGGGATGAACAGTGGCGCAGATATTTATATCTCCAAACCTTTTCATCCAGATTATTTGTTGTCGGTTTTGCGTGGAGTGATAGCCAACAGGAAACGTATGCAGCATATTATCGTTGACAAGTCGAGAGAAGAGCGAAGCGCAGCATTAGAGCGCCTGAATGATGCGGACAGACAATTACTTGAACACTTGGATGAAAAGATCAAGGCAGAACTGAATAATTCAGAACTTTCTGTCGATGTACTGGCAAGTGAACTGAATTTCAGTCATAGTACTTTTTACCGCAAGATCAAGAGTCTTACAGGATTGTCTCCTAATGATTATGTCAGGATGTACAGGCTTAGGGCAGCCGCAAAATTCATTGAATCCGGTTCTTTTAACCTGGCTGAGATTGCCAATAAAACGGGATTTGGTACACAGTCCTATTTTTCTGCCTTATTCAAGAAGTACTATGGGATGACTCCAAGTGAATATAAGATGAAAAAATAACTATTCATAGAGATGATAATGATTATACCCGTTTATTTCCCCAATAGTAGGTTTGAATGATTTGTGATAAAGATTGAACTTTTTGAGATAGCCTTTTTTATTAAAATGCATTAGTTTTGCCAGCGAAAAATTTATTAACCTGCTTTAAAATGATGAAAAATAAAAAAGAGTGTGTAAACCTTAGTTTTCAATTGGAGATGAACTCTTCGTTGGAAAAATGAATCTAATAACATTAGACGTTTAATTTATTTAATATGGGGAAGATATTTTGTAGTTTGAAATTGGCGGGAGGTCGTGCTTTCGTTTTCAACTCCCGTTATCTATCTGTGAAAGGAAAGCATATCTGTCTGTACCGGACATGATAGCCCTTGACTTAGTTGTTAACTGGTCTGATTAATAACCTTATTATTTTCTTTTAATGAAATTATAATGAAACAGGAAATTAATATCAAAAGGAATATATCTTTTTGGAGACAGAAACGTGCAGGATTCTTACGGTTGACGATAATGATGTTTTTATTATTATTCGTTTGCAACCAAATGGATGCTCAGTCTGTTTTCGTAAAAGGATGCGTAAAAGATTCACATGGAGAATCCGTGATAGGAGCTTCAGTCTATCCCCAAGGGAATACGGCTAAAGGAACGATTAGCGATCTGGATGGTAATTTCTCATTGAAATCAATGCCAAATGATACGGTTGTAGTTTCTTATATTGGTTTTCAAACTTATAAATTTATTGCGCGACCGAACCATTTCTATAACATAACACTCCGGGAAAATGCCAAGACTATTGGAGAGGTTGTCGTAGTAGGTTACGGAATCCAGAAAAAGGTGTCTGTAACGGGTGCTATATCGACTGTTAATATGGAAGACCTTAAGAAAAGTTCATCTGCCAGTTTTGATAATGCACTGGCCGGTCGTATTACAGGTTTGATTTCTACACAGAGTGGAGGTGGACAACCCGGTGTAGATGGCGCAAGTTTGTACCTGCGTGGTATTTCTTCTATCAATGGTTCTTCACCACTGATCTTGGTAGACGGAGTGAAACGAAGTAATATATTGAGTGAAATTGACCCGAATGAAGTAGAGAGTATTTCCGTATTGAAGGATGCTTCAGCAACAGCAGTTTTTGGAGTCAGAGGTGCAAATGGTGTTATTATCATTACGACCAAGCGAGGAAAGGAAGGTAAGGCTCATATCTCTGCAAGTGTAGATCAGAGTTTTACTTCTTTCTGTCGCGTTGATCCACATTTGCATTCATGGGACTATATGGCACTGAAAAATGAGGCATTGAAAAATGATGGATTAGCTCCTCAATACAGTGACGATGTAATAGCCAAATTTAAGAATCCGTTATGGGGCTTAAATTCTAAGGATGCAAACTATGCTCAGGAGGTGGCTACTCGCAAATATCTGTATTGCGATCATTATTATATGGATGAAATGTTTAGGAAATATACTCCTCAGACTAAAGTGAATGTAAATATTTCTGGAGGTACAGGCAAATTCTCGTATTTTTATAATGCTGGATATATTCATCAGGGCGGGAATCTTAAAACAGAACCAAAGAGTCAATTGGGCTATGACCCGTCTGTATATATGAATAGAGGGGATTTTCGATCGAATCTAGATTATAATATTACTAATTCTCTTAAAGCTCAATTGAATATAGGTACTTATATCCAAACAACCAATATGCCCGGTTTGGGGGCAAATTCAAGTACTTCAGGAATGATCGGAGGCCTTTTCTATAATGCAGAGTTGATGAAACCATGTCAGGCTGGACCTGCTACTATTGAAGGTCATGGAATACCTGCAGGAATAGCGATTACTCCTTCAAATATGGACACATCACCATTTGAAGATATAAATAGACGTGGTTTTTATAATTATACTGAAGTTAATGTAACATCTCAGCTGACTTTGGATTGGGATTTAAGTAAATTAGTAACTAAAGGGTTGGACATTAAAGGGATGATTTCTTATGATAGCTATGGTTATACTCATAGAGAAGGAGAGAAGAGGGAAATAACGTATTATGTAGAGCCTGATTATGATGCAGGTACGTTTGTTTATTCATTAAATAATATTCCTTCAGCATTATCTTTGAGTCGTAGTTATGATTCAAATTATTCAATAAATGCTCAAGCTTCTATCAATTATCACCGTATTTTCGGCGCTAAGCATGATGTTGGAGCGATGGTGCTGGGACAACGTGATTACTGGGAATCCGGAGCTCAGATACCGTTTAATGTCATCGGTCTTTCTGCACGTGCTACATACGGCTATGACTCGCGCTATTTAGCTGAATTTGATATGGGATATAATGGATCGGAGCAGTTTGCTCCTTCCAAGCGTTTCGGCTTCTTTCCTGCCTTTTCTTTTGGCTGGATTATGAGCAATGAGTCTTTCTTGAAAAAAGTAAAATGGCTGGATAATCTGAAATTACGTTACTCCAATGGTAAAGTTGGTAATGACCAGATGGGCGGCTCTCGTTTTCTGTATCTGGATAACATCCAAGTCTCAGGAACCTCTTACGTTGGTGGTTTAGGTACACCTGCCATACGCTCTATCTCACAGGGACTTCTCGGAAATAAGAAGATCACATGGGAGTTGGCTCATAAGCAGAATTGGGGTATTGATGTAACGCTGTTCAATTCCTTTTCTTTTTCTCTGGATTATTTCAATGAGAACCGGTCACATATCCTGATTTCCCGTGGATCAGTACCGGGTTTTCAGGGAATAGATTTGGGTTATATTCCTAAAGTCAATGCCGGTAAGATGAAGAACCATGGTATTGAAGGTGAAATCTCTTTCAACAAAGATATTACAAAAGACTGGCATATCTCAATAAGAGGTAACTATGCAACAAACAAGAATAAGGTCACATTCTATGATGAGGCAATCAAGCCAGCTGATTATTGCAGTCGTTATGACGTTACCGGTTATTCCTGGGGACAATGTTTCGGATATAAAATTGACAGGTCGTCTAATGATGGCTTTTATGTATCAGAAGATGATATTAAGAAGAGTGGTTTGACTTATTCTTTTGGAACGCCGCGTCCGGGAGATTTCAAGTATCAGGATCTAAATCATGACGGAATCATAGATAACAAGGATATGGTACCTATCAAGTATTCTGCTATTCCTGGAATCAATTATGGTTTTAATTTCGCTACTTCCTATAAAGGATTTGATTTCTCAATCTTTTTCCAGGGTTTGGCGCATTATTCGATGTATTATAATAATAATGCAGTATGGGAAAATTTACAAGGTGGTTGTTATTTTAAGTATCAGCGTACAGCATGGACTCCTGAAAGATGGGCCAATCATCAGAAGATTACATATCCTGCCTTGACTTCGACACATGATATCAGCCAGCAGCCTAATGATTACTTCATTCAGAACAGGGCCTTCTTGCGGTTGAAGAATTTGGAGGTGGGATATACGCTTCCAAAGAGATCTTTGAGTTTTATGGGTATAACTTCTTGTCGTTTCTACATTAGCGGTCAGAATCTTTATTGTTGGGATCATCTGCATACTACACATCTGGATCCTGAACAAAATAATCCTTATGGCTACCCGATTACCAAGATGTTTAATTTCGGATTGAACATTAATTTCTAAATGGTTAATATTATGAGATACAAAAAATTATATATATTGGCTTTGATCATTTCTTGTGCCACTTTTTCATCCTGTAGCAGTGAATTGGATCAGGCTCCGGATGGAAAAATATCTTTGGAGGATGTATGGAAAGATAATGATAAAGTCGCTGCATATTTAAATACATGCTACCAATACATGTCCGGAAAAGGTAATCTATATTATTTACTGGGAACGTGGTCCGGCGAATTGGTGTGATGAGGCATGGGATGCAGATGATCTGGATGTGAACTGGGCTGCATCTTCCAGAATGTATACCGGAAATGCATCGGCTTCTGATTTCCCTGGATGGAGCGTTACTGGACGGAAGCTGTAATTGTGAGCATTACTGGACAAATTACTTTTCGGCAATACATGACTGTGCTTATTTCTTGCAGAATATAGACAAGGCTTCTGTCACCAAGGAGAGTGACCGCTCACGCTGGAAAGCCGAAGCACATCTGCTGAGAGCTTATTATTATGAGGAACTGCTAAGATGGTTCGGTTGCGGCCTGCCGCTGGTTAAAACTCCTTATGATTATAATGACGATTTCTCAAAAGTGAAACGGGCCAGTTACTATGAAACGGTACAGTTTATTATGGCCGACTGTGATTCAGCATTGGCTTGTAAGGACCTTCCATGGAGAATTACTACATCGGATGAATCCGGACGGTTGCCGAAAGCTCTGGCTTGCGCCATCAAATCACGTATGATGCTATATGCTGCAAGTCCTCTGTATTGTGGAAGCAATAATCGGTGGGATGAGGCTTATAAAGTCACGAAAGAGACTTTGGCAACCCTGCGTGAGCAGGGGTATGAACTCTATCATACTCTGCATGATCCGAATACATTCTTAAATAGTAATAGCGATTTCGGACCTGATGGATATTCGCTGGCCGAAAAGGCAGCGATGTATAATGAGTATTTCTGCAATTCCATGGAATATTCTTCAAATCCTATTGACAAGGAAACGATTTTCCAGACCAGATGGAGTTCCCTGAGTTTTGATGTCGAAGGAATCGGCGCACAGCGCGGGTATAAGTCAGGTACATGTCCTTCACAGGAACTGGTAGACTGTTTTAATACGATCAACGGCCAACCGATACTTGATTTGGAAAATCCCTATAAGGATGCAGAAACCCATCTGAATCCGAATTATAATCAGACAAATACCCTATATAATCCACAAGATCCGTATAAGAACAGGGATCCTCGTTTTTATGCTGATATCTATTACAATGGTTCGAAGCGTTGGTGCTGGTGGCCTTTTGATGAAGAACTGTCTTCTCCTGAAAATTATCCTGCCAAAGCGGGTTTCAGGACACGGAATATCATGACTTACATAGGGGAACCCCGTACAGGTACTTCTGCTACTGGCAGAACAATGACACGTACAGGATATTTTATCAGAAAATATATGACGCCCACTACGAGTGATAACAATGGGACTTATCGAGGCGAAGCCAATTTCAAGGAATTCAGACTATCGGAAATGATCTTGAACTTTGCTGAGGCTGCTGCTCATGCCGGACATGAGGATGAGGCTATTGCAGCAGTAAATGAGATCAGGGAAAGAGTAGGTATGCCTGACTTACCTTCTGATCTGACCGGACAGGCTCTCTTGGACCGAATCTATAATGAGAGGAGAGTGGAGTTTGCCTTGGAAGAACAACGCTATTTTGATGTGCGCCGCTTGCATAAACCCAATGAAGACTTGTCTACGACTGACAAATGGGTGACTGCTGCCAAGATCATCAGAAATGCTGATGGCACTTATACTTATGGTCGCAAATCAAGTAAATGGAAATGCCCGCCAGTGCTGGTCAAACAGATGGTTGAAGTGGCCTATTCCACTGGATGAGGTCAGTAAAGTCCAGGCTATTACGGGAGAAAATTGGCAGAATCCAGGTTGGTAATTAAGTTGATTGATTAAACAGACACAATTATGATGAAGAAAAATATAGGTATACTTATATTATTACTGAGTATGGCTTTCCCTTCATGGGCCCAATATATAAGAATAAGTGGTAAAGTTGTGGACTCAAATGGCGAACCTTTGAGGGGTGTCGTCATATCTGCTGAGAAAGGAGCTAAAACTTGTATAACGGATGCGTCAGGGTATTTTACTCTTCTGACGAAAGACAAATCTGCCGATTTCTCTTTGCTCGGTTTTAAAACTGATAAAGAAATCATTAAAGATAATATGCTGGTGACTCTTAAACCGGATATCAGTAAAAGGAATGAGAATATAGAACTGGGGTATACTTCAATGGAAAAGGAAGTGTTTTCCGGAGCGGCCTCAACGGTCTATTCTGATCAGTTGGCAAAAGCTCCTGTTCCTAACCTTGCTCAGACCTTTTCCGGAAATTTCCCTGGACTGACGGCTCATGAGACTTACAGTGAGGCGGGACGTACCGATTATGAACTTCATATCAGAGGCTTGTCGGATATGCATCGTAATGGTCCTCTCTGGATCATTGACGGTGTACCTTGCATGTCGGGAACCTGGGAGCAGAATGCTTCTTATATTTCTCCTGAGGAGATCAAATCTGTTACGGTGTTGAAAGATGCTGCTTCAGAAGCTCTGTATGGAACAGAAGGCGCAAGTGGAGTGATCGTTATAACTACTAAAAGGGGTATTCCCGGAAAGATGAACGTCAACTGCAATATGGACGAATCACTGTTACAGTTGACTACTCAACCAACCTTTATCAATTCTGCCGAGTATGCGGCATTACGAAATGAGGCTGCCTATAATGATGGATTGGGGAAGAACTATTACTATTCTGATGAGGATATCCAGAAATTCCGCTCAGGGACAGATCCTTATTTATATCCGAACACCAACTGGAGATCTATGCTGATGCGCAATTTAGTGCAGATGCAACGGATCGGTGTCAATGTGTCTGGTGGTAATGACAGGGTGACTTATTTTTCTAATGTCAATACCATGCATTGCGATGGTCCTTATAAGACAGAGTCCAATGACAAGTATAATCCTAATAATAAATGGTGGTGGTTCAACTTCCGTACAAATCTGGATGCGAAGATTACCGATTTCTTAAGTGCATATTTGAATTTGGCTGGAAATATTAAGAAAGAGCATACTCCCGGAGGAGGTTTTCTTGGAGATATTTATCCTCACCTGTTCACGATGCCTTCTACAGTCTATGGACCCGTTACTCCGGAAATAAAAGACTCTGATTATCCTGCCGATGAAGTGACTGTTACACAAAAGGAGAATGATTCCCCATTCGGCATGATTAACCGAACCGGCTATAATAATCATACAGTAACCAATATCTATGCTGATTTCGGGCTTAAGGCTTATCTGGATTTTGTTCTAAAAGGATTGAGTGTGTCAGGTGATGTATCTTATTTATCTAACTCATCAAACCATCTGACTACTAATAAAGATTATAGACGTTACCAGAGAGATGGATCAGCTTCTGGACTTGAATTCATCAGAAAAGGTACGAATGATGATACCTATTTGTCCTATGGACATAGTTCGAGTGAATACTATGATTTGTTTTATAGAGGGAAATTGAATTATCTGCTTGATTTAGGTCAGCATCATCTGGATGCGACTGCGTATTCTTTCTATATGCGTTATGAAAACAATGCGGTATTGCCTTATACTTATATCACTTCTGGATTGGATATGGCCTATGACTATGCTCGCCGGTATGCATTGAGGTTAGACTGGGCCTACTCAGGAAGTGATCAATATCTGCGGAAAAGCAGATGGACGTCTACTCCGGCTGCTTCTGCTGCATGGATCATTTCCAATGAATCCTTTATGAAGGATGTGGCACCTGTCAGTTTTGCAAAGGTAAGAGTTTCTTATGGCTGGACGGCTAATCAAAATAACGGGCTGAGAAGATATGCTTATGAAGACAATGTATCTGTTAATGGCGGTGGACCTATCGGTTCTCTACAATATACAGTCAATGAAAATTATATCGGTAATCCTGATATAAAAGCTGAGAAAATAAAAAAATTTGATTTTGGATTTGATTTAGGTTTGTTTAATTGGATCAACCTGTCAGCAGATGTCTTTAAGGAGAAATTAAACAATGCTGTCATCAGTGCTTCAACTTCTATTCCGAGTTATCAAGGTATTGATTTAGGCATATATCCTTCTACTAATAGCGGTTCTTTTGAAAACAAAGGATATGAGGTGGAACTTTCTGTAGGCAGGTCGTTTAATAATGGATTTGAATTTAATCTGGGAGGTTATGTAGCTTATAACAAGAATAAAGTCATCAATGACGGTGAAGTCTATAAAGGGTCAGATTATGCTTATCCTTACCACGATCAGGGTTTTGCATACGGACAGGTTTTCGGTTATATCGTGGATAAAAGCAATGGAAACGGGTTCTATAATTTCCAGGGAGAAATAGACAATGGACCGAAATATTCTTTCGGAACTCCACGTGTTGGTGATCTGAAATATAAGGACTTGAATCATGATGGGGTAATTGATGAAAAAGACCAAGCCCCGATTACTCACGGTGCTATTCCTGATTATACTTATGGAATCAATGGCTATCTGAAATACAAAGCTTTTGATTTGAGTTTCTTGTTTGATGGAGTTGGAAGATGGAATTCTGTATATTCCGGAATGGGAATATGGGAAAACAGTTATGATGGTGTCTTCGGTTCTTTACACAAGAATGCGTGGACAGAAGAACGTTGGAACAATGGGGAGAAAATAACTTCTCCGGCTTTGTCTACCCAAACGTCTACTAATTTCCAAAACAGTGACTATTATGTTTACAACAGAGCCTATTTCAGACTCAAGACATTGGAACTGGGATATACCTTGCCTTTGAACTTGACCAAACACTGGGGGATTGAAAAACTGAGAGTGATACTGAGTGGTCAAAACCTATTGACATGGGATCACATGAAATCAAAAGATTTCGGTCCTGAAGCAGACAGCTATCAATCTATTCCTGTGTCTAGAGTTTATAATATTGGCATTAGAGTTGATTTTTAGTTCATAATAAACAATAAATAGAAGTAATTATGAATATGAAAAAATATATTAGTTTTCTGGCAGTACTTGCATTCATGTTCTCTTTCACATCCTGCAATGATATGTTGGATCTGGATAACGACGGACATATCACGATGAAAGGTGTGTTTAGTGACAGAAACAATACGATGGGATACCTGAATTCTTGTTATAATTATAGAAACGGAATGGGATTGGATATTGCTTCACTGACAGATGAAGCTGTTGATTCCCGTTCTCTGAATGCAGGTTCAAATTATCAATATTGGTATAATACAGGTCTCACCATGGACAATTTCGGAACATATAGTTTTGACGGGCAACCCTGGACAAGATTCTATGATGGAGTGAGAAAGTGTAATGTATTCCTGGCGAATATACCTACAGCAACTGCTTTTGGAACTGATACCGAAAAAGCAGGATGGAAAGCTCAGGCTTATGTTCTTCGTGCTTTTTATTATCTGGAATTGTTCAAACGTTATGGTCAAATACCGTTGGCAACAAATGATTTTGGAACCAATTATGATTATACTAAAGCAAAAAAAGCAAAAGTAGGGGATGTAGTCAGACAAATACTGGCTGATTGTGATTCAGCTCTTAAAGTGAAGGAGGCAGATGACGGTTTTTCATGGAATATCCGTGATAATCAGAATGGTATCATGACTCGCGCCGTGGCGTATGCAGTGAAATCTGAAGCTATACTTTTTGCGGTAAGCCCTCTGTTTGATGATGGTACCTATACTTGGAAAGATGCACTGAATATAACAAAAGAAGCATTATATCAATGCCTGACACATGGCTATTCTCTGTGGACTGTCGTTTCACCAAATGCTCAAAATGCATACGCTTCATATTTCCTTGCTACTCCGTATGATAAGAGGAATACAGACAAGGAGACGATTTATGCGATTGACGGACAGCAATCGGTATGGTCATGGTTTGGTTTACCTACGAATGACGGAGCTCAGGAAGCTGGTATATGTCCAACTCAGGAGTTGGTAGACTCTTACGAGATGTCCAACGGTCAGGCTCCTGTTCTTGGGTATAGTGATGCAGAACATTTGCATCCGATTATTAATCAGTCTTCCGGTTATGACCCGGAAAATCCTTACGCTAATCGTGATCCGCGGTTCTACGCTTCTGTATACTATAATGGCGCTCTGCGTTATCTTGATCAACCTGATGGGCGTGAGGTGCAGACCTACGAAGGGGGAGCGGAAGGTATAGACCGGTCTTCGGTTACTCATACACAGACGGGTTATTACTTAAGGAAATTCAATGATTACAGATCTTCAAAATATTCTAATTATGATGGTTATAACAGAATCTTCCGTCTGGCTGAATTATATATGAATTTTGCTGAGGCTGCGTATGAAGCTGGTGATCCTGATACGAAAGTGAATATTGGAGGTGGAATGTCTCTTTCTGCCCGTGATGCAGTGGATGCTATACGGGAGAGAGCTGGTATGCCGGATCTGCCTTCTGGACTATCAAATTCTGATTTTGAAAAAAAATATAGAAATGAACGGAGGATAGAATTTGCTTTTGAAGGAAAACGTTATTTTGATGTGCGTCGCTGGAAAGCTCTTGACAATTTTAAAGTGATGACAGGTATGGATATCAAGATGAATGGTAATACGCCTGTTTACAAACGATTCAACTTCGATGACAGAGTGACTACCACGGATAAATATCTGCTTTATCCTCTGGAGCGGTCAGAAGTAGCAAAAATGTTTAATTTTACTGGCCAGAATTGGCAGAATCCCGGATGGAAATAACTTTAAATATTCTAAAGATGAAACATTTGAAAATCATAATAATGGCCGTCCTTTCCATTTTTACCTTTGCGGCTTGCAATGATGACAATGGGGAGGGGAGTATGAGTGCGGTAACCAATGTTACGGCAACTCCGTTTATCGGTAGTGTAAAACTGTCGTGGACTATTCCTGCTGACAGTAATTATTATTATACGATGATCACATACAATAATTCAGATGGGCAGGTCGTTCACAAGAAGGTAGGTCGATATGATGCTAAGAAAGGAGTGACGACTACGACGGTGGGTGGTTTTAATGATACCAATGCTCACGACTTTGTCTTGACTGCATTTAGTTTTTCGGGTGCATCTTCTTCTGGTGTGAAAGTGACAGGAAAATCTGAAGATATCTCTACTGCTAAAGATTATGTCTTGAGTACAGTCAAAGTAGATCCTGATGATGGAGGAGCTCTCGTAAAATGGGCAAACGAATCAGGAATTGATGTAAAACTGATTATCAGTTATAAAGATATGAAGGATGCAGATATCTGTGATACTGTGGAAGCTCAGAAAAGTGATAGTGTAGCATTGCCTGGAATGCAAAATACAACGAATGTTTCGGTTATCGCTTTTAATGTAAAGGATGGTGTCAAAACTTCTTCCCAGTCCTATTCTGTTACTCCAGTCTTGAATCCTGATGATGTTATCCAGAGTGGCGTCGAGTATCTTACATTAAATACCGGAGGATGGCAGAATCAATTTAATCTATCTCAGAATAATCCATACAATCAATATGAATATACGATTGTTACGACTGGTGGTGATCCGTATATCTATATAAATCCGTTAAAATCACCAAGAGCCGGTACGGTGTTGAAGTTCAGGTATAAAGCTTCACAAGATTGGGTACTTGAGTTGTTCTGGGCTGATGCTGGTGGTGGGGCAGCAGGAGGACGTTCTACAAGGGTGCTGATTCCAGCATCTTCTTCATGGACAACTTTCACCCACGATTATGGTTCGGAAATGAACAAGTATAACTGGCATGGTAATCCTGGTGATTTCTTCAGGATGGATTGGGGTGATAACGGCGGAGTTACCATCAGTGTGAGGAATATCCATTTGGAATAGTAAATAAAAGTGACAGGAAGTATTCTCAGGAATACTTCTCTGTCATTTATGTATTAATACAAAATAACGAAATAGCAGATTCAATCATGATCATAAATGATAATCATAACAGATTTACTTCTCTTTTTATCTTAGGTTTACTGATAATGTGGTTCTCGCCTGTTGGAATGTATTCTCAGACGCAGCAAAAAAATACCGATATCTATTCGGATACATGGGTGGGTACTGATGCCTTGGGGCGTAAAATGCCTACTTCAAAAGAAGTGGGAGCATTGAAAACAGATAAAAAACGTACTGTAGGAATATTTTATATTACATGGCATGATGAAGGGAAATATAAGATAGGAATCCCTTATAAAGCTGATGTTACAAAAGTCCTGAATGCTGATCCTAATGCCCGAAAGGATGGAAAGAACAAGGAATGGACCATTGATTCCTATCATTGGGGAGAACCTGAATATGGTTATTTTCTGAGTCAGGATGAATATGTTATTCGCCATGATATGTCAATGCTTGCAGATGCTGGTGTGGATGTGATTGTTCTTGACGTGACGAATGCCGTATTGTATTGGGATGAATGGAAGGTCTTATTCCGCACTATGGAGAAGATGAAGAGTGAAGGCAATCAAGTTCCGAAATTTTGCTTCTGGGCCTTTAACGGTAATGTCATCACGGTGGTGCAACGACTGTTTGAAGGTATTTACAAACAGAACAAATACCGTGACCTTTGGTTGATGTGGGACGGAAAACCTCTGTTGTTGTGTAATTTCAATCCGACTATTGATGCGAATGGCAGTGTAAAAAGTGAAAATCCTAACTATGATCCTGATGCTGCTGTTGATCCCGGTAATCCACATTATAAGGATCCCGATTATTGTAACAAATACTATACAGACTATACGCAGGAGGTGAAGAATTTCTTTACGATGCGTAATATGTGGTGGGGATATTATGAATGGGCAGGTAAACGCTATGTCGGCAAGGAGGATAACTGGTGTTTTGGTTATCAGATGAATGATCCGAATGTAGCAAAATTATCACCTGCAGAACTGACAGCTAAACATGACGGACACTTGGAAGAGGCAGCTGTAACGCCTGCCCAGCATCCCATATCTATGGTTGGCAAGAGTTGGCGCAAGTCCACGGGGGAACCACCATTGAATGATAAGGACTTGCCACAACCGACGGAAGTGCCTTGGCTTCATAAGACCGTTTCCAATCCTCAGGGTTATGGCATCTATTTCCAGGATCGCTGGAATGATGCCTTGAAGGCTGATCCTGATTTCATCTTCCTGAATGACTGGAATGAATGGACTGCAGGAAAATATTCTTCTGGTAAGGATCCATCAGGTAAAGAGAATGGGCCGGTGGACTTTATGGGGCGTAAGAATCCTTTCTATTTCGTTGATCAGTATAACTCGGAGTTCAACCGTACTATCGCGCCGATGAAGGGTGGATATACGGATAATTATTATATGCAGATGGTCCAGAATATACGTCGTTATAAAGGCGTGCGTCCGATACCGGAATGCAAGGGAATCAGGAAGATGCGGATGGATGGCAAATTTGACAAGTGGAAGTCGGTGTCTCCTGAATACTTGGATACAAAAGGTGATATTGAGCACCGTAATCATAATGGCTATGGGGGTAACCATTATGTAAATGATTCCGGACGCAATGATATTATCAAGTCTAAAGTAGCAGTGGATGTCAAAAATGTTTATTTCTATGTGGAAACTGCGGACAAGTTATCTCCCTATACAGGGAAGAACTGGATGTTGTTGCTCATAGATGCAGACCACAATTCTGATACGGGATGGTATGGATATGATTATATCGTAAACTATAAAGTCAATGATTCTCATTCCACGACACTGATGAGATATGATCAGGCAAGCAAGAAATGGAGATTCGTGAAGAATATAGTTTACAGGCAATCTGGATCTCAGATGGAACTGTCTGTGCCTCGCAGGTCCTTGGGACTGAAAGGAGATACTTTCTATTTTGATTTCAAGTGGGCGGATCATCCTGCTGATTTGAAGAATCCTATATCATTCTGCACAAACGGAGACACAGCTCCTAACCGCAGATTTAACTATCGCTGTATATGGATAAAATGAGATATTATCATTCTTTTTCATCCTGGAAAAGCATTGTAATCCTTATAGGACTTGCATGTTTTGTAACTATTGATTCTGATGCATCCAGGCAACTGAAGGTTGGTGATCTGACTTGTGAGCATCTTGCTGATCCTCCGGTCATAGATGTCCTTCATCCTCGTTTGTCCTGGATTGATCAAGTGGCATCAGATCGTATGCGTGGAGAGGAGCAGACCGCTTATCAGATTTGTGTAGCCTCTTCGGAAAAGTTGCTTAAGAAGGGGAAAGCAGATATATGGAATACCGGTAAGGTCCTCTCTGCAAATTCCTATCTGATTCCCTTTGAGGGCAAGAGTTTGATGTCTGGATGTGATTATTGGTGGAGAGTGAAAGTGTGGGATCATGCGGGTAAGCCTTCCCGATGGAGCAAACCCGGACATTGGGGAATGGGATTACTGTCTTCTTCTGAATGGAAAGCACGGTGGATCGGTGCTCCCTGGGAGGGGGCAGCTCCGCTGTTGCGTAAAGATTTTAATGTAAAGGGGCATATCGTATCGGCAAAAGTATTCGTCTCTGGACTAGGATACTTTGAATTGTATCTCAACGGGCACCGGGTGGGTAATGACTATCTTGTACCTAACTTTACGGACTATACTTATCGGAAAGATCTGAAAGCAGCTGCTTTATCCTTAGATGATCATTACCGCTCTTACAGGGTAATGTATTTGTCCTATCCTGTAACTTCTCTTTTAAAGAAGGGAGAAAATACAATAGGTGTTATACTGGGTAATGGTTTTTATGATTGCAATGGTCATTGGGTCTGTTCTTTCGGACATCCTTGTTTGTTATGTCAGGTTGAACTCACTTATTCTGATGGTCATCGGGAACTTGTCTGTTCTGATGAGACCTGGAAAACCAAACCTTCTGCTATCGTGATGAACGGAGTGTATGATGGAGAGATCTATGATGCTAATCGGGAGACTCCCGGATGGTCTGCCACATCTTGTAATGACCGTTCATGGCAGGCTGTGCGGTTGAGTGATCCTCCGCTTGGAAAACTGACGGCACAGATGTCTCCTTCAGATAAAATTATGGAAAGACTGCATCCTGTCTCTTTGAAGCAGCAATCGGATGGGAGTTATCTGGTGGATTTTGGAAAGGAAATATCCGGTTGGATTCATTTCAGGAATATCAGGGGACGTCAGGGTGACACGCTGAACGTGAAATATATCTGTGAATCTCCGTTAGGTGTTCAGAAATATATATTCAAGGGAGACCGGCCGGTATCTTGTGCTCCACGGTTTACATGGTATGTCTTCAGCAAGGCTGTTATCAAGGGTGTTGACCATCTTTCTCCGAAGAATGTGGTTGCAGAAGCTGTAAATACAGATGTAAAACTGACAGCTCAATTTTATACTTCCAATCAACTGTTCAATCGGATCAATGCTATCTGGCAACGTTCCCAGATGGATAATATGCATGGTTGTATTGCCAGTGATTGTCCTCACAGGGAGCGCTCTCCTTATACCGGTGACGGGCAGGTATCTTGCGCAACGGTAATGGACAATTTTGATGCGGCAGCCTTCTATCAGAAATGGGTCCGGGATATACGTGATGCTCAGAATACGGAATCTGGTTATGTTCCGAATGGTGCCCCTTGGCAACCAGGATGTGGAGGAGGCGTAGCATGGGGAGCTGCTATGAACATCATACCGTGGGAGTACTATCTGCATTATGGTGACTTGAAAATGTTGGAGGATAATTTCTTTGCAATGAAGGAACAGATGAGATACATGCTCACGTGGCTCACTCCGGATGGTACTATGTGGGCGAAGAAAACAAGTCTGAATACGACAACACCAAACTATTGGCTGAATTTAGGTGATTGGGCTCCTCCGTTCGGACTTCCGTCCGAGGAACTCGTTCATACGTTCTATCTGTGGCAATGTGCCACAGTTACAGCTAAGGCTGCAAGAGCATTGCATCACAGTTCTGACGAACAGTATTATTCTGAAATTGCAGAAAAGGTAAGGGATGCTTTCAATAAAAAGTTTTATAGGTCGGATACCCATACTTACGGTGATTTCGGAAGTAATATCTTTGCATTGGTCATGGGGGTGCCGGTAGAACGCTACCATGCCGTATGCACTACTTTACGCCATGAGATCGCAGACCAGTATAAGGGACATCTTAATACCGGCATGTTCGGAACAAAGTTTTTCTTCAATGCGCTTACCGATAATGGGATGAATGACCTGGCATACGGGGCGATGAGCAAAACTGATTTTCCGAGTTATGGCAACTGGATCAGGCAAGGAGCTACCACTACCTGGGAACAGTGGAACGGACAAGACTCTCATAACCATCCGATGTTCGGAGGCGGACTGACGTGGTTCTACAGAAAACTTGCCGGGGTGAACGTAGATGAGGAAAATCCAGGATATAAACATTTCTATATCAGACCTGTTCTTACGGATAGTCTGAGTCATGTCTATTATTCTAACCTTACTCCATACGGTAAGATCGTATCAGAAATTATCCGTGTCCCTGATGGTATCGAGATGAATGTCCGGGTACCTGTAGGCAGTTTCGCTACTGTTTATCTCCCTTCGGAAGATGAAAAAGCTATTTCGGAATCAGGACATCACTTGTCTGATATACCTCAGATTCAGGTAACGAGTATTTCAAATGGATGTACGGTTTGTGATGTCCGACAGGGGACTTATCGATTTCATATAAAGGAGAATGCAATTCATGTAGGAAGTTCTATATCAAAATAAAAAATCTAATTATGAAAAAATATACCAGAATTTTATTGATGTTATTTATGCTGTCCCTTACGTCTGTCAAGATCTATGGGAAGGTCAGTATCGTGCCGTTACCGGTAAGTGTTGTGGAACATCCCGGTAATTTTAGACTGCACAGGGGGCTGATAATAGGTTATTCGGACAGATCCTTGCGTGATGCAGCTGTATACTTGAGAGGCATATTGTCATCACCGACAGGTTATACCATGCGGCTGAAGAAGGGGCGTGGAGACATTAGTCTTGTATTGCGCAGACCTTCAGGGGCAGATGACGAAAGTTATACTTTGTCTGTGACTAGCAAGAGAATTATAGTGAAAGCTGGAAGTTATCGGGGTGTGATAGATGGCATTTCTTCTTTACGACAACTTTTGCCGGATGAAATAGAATCTTCGGGTATTGTGCGCAATGTGAAATGGACGATACCGGATGTTGAGGTCGCCGACCGTCCCGCTTATAGGTGGAGAGGTCTGATGCTGGATGTGGTCCGTCATTTCTATACCAAGAAGGAAGTGGAACGCTTTCTGGACATGATGGCTTTGTATAAGTTTGATAAGCTTCACTGGCATCTGACGGATAGTCAAGGCTGGAGAATAGAGATTAAGAAATATCCTCTGCTTGTCCAAAACGGTGCCTGGCGTAAACTGATAGATATTGATCAGAACTGCATAAACAGAGAGCGAGCTGAGAAAAATCCCGACTTCATTATTCCACGTAGCAAATTCAAGGTTGTCAATGGGGATTCTCTTTATGGAGGATATTATACACAAGAAGATATCAGGGAAATTGTTAAATATGCAGCAGTACGTGGTATTGACGTGATCCCAGAGATTGATATGCCTGGTCATAGTGATGCTGCAATTGCAAATTATCCTTATCTCTCCTGTTTCGACAATCCACATTCCGGATCTTCTATTTGTCCGGGGAAAGACTCTACGATGGAGTTTTGTAAGAATGTGTACAAGGAAATTTTCAGTATGTTTCCTTATCATTATGTTCATATCGGAGGAGATGAGGTGGACAAGACCAATTGGAAGAAGTGCCCTTATTGTCAGTCACGTATCAAGTCGGAGGGTTTGGCATCAGAGGAAGAGCTGCAATCTTGGTTTGTCCATCAGATGGAACATTTCTTCAATGCCCATGGCAGGCGCTTGATCGGCTGGGATGAGATATTGGAAGGTGGACTGTCTCCGACGGCTACAGTGGACTGGTGGCGCAGTGAATTTGGAGATGTGGTGAAGAAAACGACAGATCATGGTAATGAGGTAATATTGTGTCCTACTTCTTTCTGTTATTTCGATTATCCTCAAGATGACAATACTCTGAAAAGGTTGTATCTCGGAAATATTCTTCCAGCCGGACTTTCTGGCAGTCAGAAAAAGCTCATAAAAGGTATGCAGGCTAATATCTGGACAGAACAGATCCCGTCTGAAAAGCGTTTGCAGTTTATGGTATTCCCGCGTGCCTTGGCTTTGGCTGAACGCGCATGGACAAAGTCTGACCTGCAGTCCTGGGACAGTTTTTCCGATCGTCTTCCAGGACAGTTGAAAAGACTGGATGTGATGAAAGTAAACTATAGGGCATTGAATTCTGAAATTAAATAACTTATTATGAAAGTCTTTCGTAAGTTTTTGATGGTATCGAGATGAATGTCCAGGTGCCTGTAGGCAGTTTCGCTACTGTTTATCTCCCTTCGGAAGATGAAAAAGCTATTTCGGAATCTGGACATCACTTGTCAGAGATACCTCAGATTCAGGTGACGAGTATTTCAAATGGATGTACGGTTTGTGATGTCCGACAGGGGACTTATCGATTCCGCGTAAAGGAGAATGCAATTCATGTAGGAAGTTCTATATCAAAATAAAAAATCGAATTATGAAAAAATTTACTAGAATCTTATTGATGTTATTTATGCTGTCCCTTACGTCTATCAAGATCTACGGGAAGGTCAGTATTGTTCCGTTACCGGTAAGTGTTGTGGAACATCCCGGTGAATTTAGACTGCACAGGGGGCTGGTAATAGGTTATTCGGATAGGTCTCTGTATGATGCAGCTGTATACTTGAGAGGCATATTGTCATTGCCGACAGGTTATGGCAGGCACTTGATCGGCTGGGATGAGATATTGGAAGGAGGACTGTCTCCGACGGCTACAGTGGACTGGTGGCGCAGTGAATTTGGAGATGTGGTGAAGAAAACGACAGACCATGGCAATGAGGCAATATTGTGTCCTACTTCTTTCTGCTATTTTGATTTTCCTCAACAAGATGACAATACTCTGAAAAAGTTGTACCTCGGAAATATTCTTCCAGCCGGACTTTCTGACAGTCAGAAAAAACTCATAAAAGGTATGCAGGCTAATATTTGGACCGAGCAGATACCGTCTGAAAAGCGTTTGCAGTTTATGGTATTCCCGCGTGCCTTGGCTTTGGCTGAACGCGCATGGACAAGGCCAGACCTGCAGTCATGGGACAGTTTTTCCGATCGCCTTCCGGGTCAGTTGAGAAGGCTGGATGTGATGAAAGTAAATTATCGTCCTCTGATTTTAGAAAAGAAATGACCCCTACCTTCATCTATATCTGAAGAAATTATGGAATTCTGGAACGATCGGCATGAAGAGTTCGTTTTAAGTAAAGGGTAAATAGTTAATGGTATAACAGATTTTTAATACAGACAGGAATGAAAAAATGAAAGATTATAAAAGGCTGTTTTTCTTGGTTGTTTCTTTCTTGATGATCGGGATGAATTCTTTTTGCTCCCCCGAAAGCCATTAATATAAGATTACTGGTAAGGAAATTTCTAAAGAACCAATCAGTCCGTTATTGTATGGAAATTTTATAGAACTTGGTTATGGACGTCAGGTGAAGGGTATGTGGAGCGAAATGTTCTTTAATCGGAGTTTCGAAGCGTTCTATCCTTATCGTTCCATTAACAAAACGTGGTATGACCTGTATTTTGATGAGAATCATCCGGAAAAGGGATATGAAACTGATTGGAGCAAATTCGATTGGTACCATAGTGGATACGAACATAACGAGTGGTATGCAGCTCCCAGCACACTGGACAAACCTTCTGTTATAACGGATACAAGCACTTTTATAAAATGTACCTCTCCTCTGAGAAAGGTCGTCCTGATTCCTAAAAAGGGAGGATGTGGCCATGGCAGCCAGTATCTGGAAGTCGTTAATTCGGAAAATGAAAAGTGGGGCGCCCTTGCCCAGTCAGGAAAATTATTGCGGAAGGGGACCAACTATACTTTCAAAGGAATGATCAAATCCAATAATGGTCCGTTAACGGTTGAAATCAGGATGTATCCTCAGGGGAACTGGGAGAAGCCGATTCAGGTGATTCCGGTTAAAATAACTGGCGATCATTTTAATTCTGTGTTGGCTGTCATCAAAAATCCTCATTTCGCAGGGTATGCGACCTTCAGTTTGTGGATTCCTCCTCATGCTTCAATTGATGTGGATGACTTCTCGATGAAGCCTGATGACAACTATTTCGGATGGAGACGAGATGTCGTGAAAGTCTTGAAAGAAGTCAATCCGAAAATCATCAGATTTCCAGGGGGCTGTTTAGTCTCGTTTTATGATTGGCGTGATGGAATCGGACCTTATTCGGAAAGAAACCCCAAACCTTCATATTTTTGGGAGGACTTAATTATAATGATGTAGGTACGGCAGAGTACGCAATGCTTTGTAATGCAGTAGGTGCAGAGAAGCAAATAGTCGTGAATGTATATCATCCTTCAAAAAGGAAATATGATATTGATTTCCCTGATGGACAGGATCGTATTCCAGGTGGATTTGAATTTCCTGAGTTCATGAGTTTGATTGAAGGAGCTCAATCTGCTGCAGATTGGGTGGCTTATTGTAATTTAAGAGTAGGAGAAAACAAATTTGCGAATTTAAGAGTAAAACATGGATATCTTGAACCTTTCCATGTAAAATACTGGGAATTGGACAATGAGGTATATCGTTGGTTTGAGGCTAAAGATTAGGCGTGGGCTGTGGTTGTATATTCTAAAGCGATGAAAGCTATTGATCCAAGTATACGAATCGGAATGTCTTCATATGGAGGGAGACCCGGCAAAAAGGATTATCATCAATCTTTTGATGAAATGGCCGAGGTGAGATACAATTATATCTATACTGATCCTGAGACCAGGTTGAAGGTGGAATGTAAGGTGGTCGGTTATCCCTCTTTTCAGGCTGTGGAATGGGTGCTGGACTTCTTTAACGGGTTTGATAAAAATTCATTGTCCATCTCAGACGTAAGGGTGGCTGACCTGAAGTTTCTTTGCCATAAGAAGGGTGATTTTATTTTGCATCATAACAATGGGAGCATGGCCCAGAAGGCAGACTTCAATCCCATAGATGAGAAATTGCAGGATGGAAAGGAAATCTATATCGCTCCTGAAACCGGACGTCCTTCTGAGGGTCATGCATTTCCTTTTTTTAATATTGAATTCCCGGATTCAAGGGGAGTTATCGTATCGATAGGCTGGACGGGTAACTGGTATGCTTCAATCTTGCAACGGAGCGGGGGACAACTTAACCTTCATACGGGGATGGAAAATATGAATTTGTTCTTGTATCCCGGTGAGAAAATAAGGACTCCTCTTTGCAGTTTGATGTTCTGGGAAGGCAAAGATCGAATGACCGGCCATAATCAGTTCCGGCATTTCATCCTCGCCCACCATTCCAGGAAGATCAATGGAAAATTTGCTGAATATCCGCTTTCGGGCGGATTTAACTGGGGGGATCCTTATCCTTGTAATGAATATGGCTGTTTGACTGAGATTTATGCCCGTGCCTTGATTGACAGGTATAAGCAGTTTGCAATTACTCCTGAGGTCTTCTGGCTGGATGCCGGCTGGTATAAGGGGTGTGGAGATACAGGATGGGGAGCCAATGTGGGAAACTGGGTGGTGGACCGGACTCGCTTCCCGAGAGGCCTGAAGCCTGTTTCTGATGAAACCCATCGGGTGGGAGCAAAATTTATGGTCTGGTTTGAACCAGAGAGAGTTTATGCCGGCACCCTGATCGATCAGGAGCATCCGGACTGGCTGTTGAAATTACCCGGTAATGATAACAGATTATTTGACATGGGTAATCCGGTGGCTCGATAAAGCCTTTCGTAAGTTTTTGTTGGTATTGTTACTGTGTTGTTATAGTATATTGTTAAAAGCCCAATCATCAGGGGAGAATAGTGCTCAAATATCTAAGATCCTTGATTCCATGACTTTGGAAGAAAAAGTTTCATTATGTGCTGGGAGAAGTGGAGGCCCAAATGGACTTAATGGGGTTCCTCGCTTACATATACCAGCCTTAAGGTTGACGGATGGGCCTCGTGGTCCTAATGCACAAGTCGGAACGACAGCTTTTCCATGTGGTGTGTTATTCGGATCAACATGGAATCCATCGGTCGTACAGAGTGCCGGTAAGGTGATGGGAGAGGAAACCCGGGCACTGGGGTGCAGTATTTTGTTAGGACCTGGAATAAATATTCTGCGAGATCCTTTAGGTGGCCGTTTCTTTGAATATTACACAGAAGATCCGTTTCTGAACAGTGCCATTGCCGTTGCTCAGATAAAGGGTGTCCAGAGTGAAGGTGTTTCGGCCTGTGCCAAGCACTATGTGTGCAATAATAGGGAACAAAATCGTAACTTCTATATGTCTGTTGTTGATGACCGCTCACTGCATGAAATCTATCTGCCAGCTTTCAAGGCTGCTGTCCAGCAGGCTCATGTCGGTGCTATCATGACAGCAGCCAATGGATGCAACTATGACTTTGTGAGTGATAGTCGTAAGATGCTCACGGATATTCTAAAAGACAGATGGGGCTTCAGTGGTCTTGTGATGACGGACTGGCTTCAGACTCGTACTACAGAAAAAGCTGCTTTCGCCGGATTGGACATTTCTATGCCGGGAGGTGATAATTGTGGTTTTGGTACAGTATTGCTGAATGAGGTGAAAAGCGGGAAAATACCAGTTTCGGTAATTAATGATAAAGTACGGCATATTTTATATGTATACAAGATGGTGGGCGCCCTGGATGGACGGGATATCCGAAAGGGAGCTTCTCTGAATACCAAGGAACATCAGAATATTGCCCGTAAGGTTGCGGAGGAAGGTGTTGTCTTGTTGAAAAACAACAAAAACGAATTGCCTCTTCGAATGAACAAGGTGAAGAATATTTTGGTCACAGGCCCTAATGCTGATAAGCGCTTTTGTCTGTTGGCAATGGGAGGCAGCTCCTGGGTGGAGTCGCCTTATGAGGTTACACCATTGAAAGGTATCAGAAATCTTTTGGGTGACAAAAAAGTAACCTATATCTCATCAGATGATTTGGGTGGCTTCCAGGTTATTCCTTCTCAGTCGCTGAAATCTGATAATGGTCAGAATGGATTTACTGCCCGATATTTTGTGAAAGGCAAGAATGATCCGGTACTGCAACGGATAGATCCTACGGTCAATTTTATGTGGGAGATGAAGTCTCCGGATCCTTCCATTAATGTGAATGATTTCAGAGAGGCACGTTATGATGCACAAATTATGCCTTCTGTTGATGGAAAGTATACCTTCAGGTTTATTGTTGGAGGAGGATCAGCCTTGGTATACAATAATGAATGGGCAGGAGCACCGATAGCTATTGCTGATCCGGGCCGGGGAAGTGGAACCGTTACTGCAACTGTTGACCTGAAGAAAGGATCACCTTATCATCTCTGTGTGATTTATAGTAAGGGTACTGGTGATGCAGCTATCCGCATAGAATGGGAGACTCCGAAGTCTCAGGCAACAAAGACTCAAATGAGAAAGATAGAAAAAGCTGCCCGTAAGGCGGATGCCGTTGTCTTTGTAGGGGGAGGTGATTATAGTCTGGATACAGAGGGACGTGATCGGAAGAGCATGACATTCCCACAAGTACAGACTTCATTGATTAATCAATTGTCTAAATATAATAAGCATCTGGATGTTGTTCTGGTCAATGGCTCACCATTTGAGATAGGCAGTTGGATCAATCAAGCTGCCAGTGTCGTGGAAGCATGGTATCCAGGAATGGAAGGTGGTACTGCCATCGCAGAAACCCTGTTTGGGGAAAATAATCCTTCAGGTAGACTGCCTTTTACCTGGCCGAAGAAACTGGCGGATGTGCCGGCTTTCAAATTGGGCTATCAGGACAATGATCATGTCGTTTACAGTGACAGTCTGATGGTGGGTTACCGCTATTATGACACGAAGAATGTGACCCCTCAGTTTCCTTTTGGTTATGGCCTTTCCTATTCCAAGTTCAACTATGGTCCTTTAACAGTCCGTAAAAATGGTGACCAGATAATGGGTCATTTCAGATTGTCCAATGTCAGTAAGGTTGATGGGGATGAGGTCGTACAGGTCTATGTCCATCCGGTAAATCCGTCAGTGGGCCGCCCCGTGCATGAACTGAAATATTTCAAGAAAGTGTTTGTGGGTGCCGGGAAGGCAACTGATGTCGATTTCACTCTTCCTGCCAGTGCTTTTTCCTATTATGACGTGCATAAAGGCGACTGGAAAGTGGACAGATGCAATTATGAGATCGAAGTAGGAACAAATTCCCGGAATATATTGCAACGTGCTCCTGTGGCATTTTAAGAAAGAAACCTGAATGAGATAACTTACAAGAATTACTTATGAAGAAAGTATTATTTTTTATTACAACTGCTCTTTTTGTTTGTGGTGTTGCACATGCTCAGAAATACAATGAACTTGCCAGGACTCCACCAATGGGCTGGAACAGTTGGAACCATTTCCATAATACAGTTAACGAACAGGATATTAAGGACATGGCTGATGCAATGGTCATAACAGGGCTTCGTGATGCTGGGTATAAATATGTGAATATTGATGACTATTGGCAGGGGGAACGCGATTCAGAAGGTTTTATGAATTGTGATCCAGAGAAGTTTCCTGATGGCATGAAGGCTCTTGCAGATTATGTCCATTCGAAAGGTTTGAAAATTGGTATTTACAGTGACGCCGGTAGCAAGACCGGTGGTGGCTCGAAGTCGGGTAGCCGTGGACATGAATACCAGGACGCTTTGCAGTATGCCCGTTGGGGCATCGATTATCTGAAATATGATTGGAATTTTGCAGGAAACAGGAATAAGGAGGAAGCTTTTTCACTGATGCGGGATGCTATACGGGCGGCTGGCCGCCCGATGGTATTCAGTGTTAGTGAATCCGGATATGGAAAGCCGTGGCTCTTCTGTAAGGATATTTGCCATTTATGGCGTACCTCTCATGACATCATACCCAGTTTCAGTAAAGGAGCAGGATGCATACTAAGTATTATTGATGCCAATGAACCATTACGTAAATATGCCGGACCCGGACACTGGAATGATCCTGATATGCTGGAGGTGGGTAATGGTATAACTGATACGCAGGGACGTTCTCACTTTACCATCTGGTGCATGATGGCTGCTCCTCTGATATTAGGCAATGATCTCCGTACGATGAGCAAAGCAACTTTGGCTATTCTGACCAACAAGGATGTCATCGCTGTAGATCAGGATACTTTAGGTGTTCAAGGGTTGAGGTATCGGCAGGATAATGGAGTAGAAGTTTGGTTCAAACCTTTATGTGGGGGTGCATGGGCTATGTGCCTGTTTAATAGAACTCGAAAACCTAAAAAGTATACTGTTGATTGGGAAGACAATGGATTTTAAAGATGAGGTGAGTGGATTCTCTACAGGACTTGCTACCAAGGTTTATCATATTAAAAATCTATGGACAGGTAAGATGGTTGGAAAGACAGGTAAAAAACGTACGGTGTATATTCCGGCTGAGGATGTAGTACTCTATAAATTGATTCCAAAGAAATAATATTCGTTGGCGGGATTAATCATCAAGGAAAGCACATTAGAAAAGTCAAGTACATATAATTAATTACGCTAACAGGGCATAAATAGAATAATCATGAAGTATATATTCTGGATAGTAATAGGTGGAATGTTTTTGTTAATGCCCCAATCAATGAAGGCACGAACCTTTCATATTCAAGCAAATAGTAATGAGATAAATTCTCCATCTCTGAATGAAAAAAAGAGTCATCGAAAACTGCTTAAAGAAAAGTCCGACTCCAAGGAGGTCATGGACCAATACCTTTCGGCATTAATGTCTAAGATGACAATAGATGAAAAAATCGGGCAATTGAATTTATGGGGTCTCGGTGATATCACAAAAGGTCAGATTGGGGCCATTCTCGGTTTAAGAGGAGAAAAATCGATTAAGGAAGTTCAAGAGACGGCCGTTGAAAAGAGTCGATTAGGGATCCCTTTATTATTTGCAGAGAATGTGGTTCACGGTTATCAGACTACCTTTCCTATACCTTTAGGGTTGTCGTGTAGCTGGGATATAAAGAAAATAGAAGAGTCAGCTCATATCGCAGCTATAGAGGCGAGTGCAGATGGCATCAATTGGACGTTTGCACCGATGGTAGACATTTCTCATGATGCTCGATGGGGACGTGTCGCAGAAGGTTCAGGTGAAGATCCGTATCTGGGATCTCTTATTGCCGCAGCTATGGTTAAAGGGTTTCAGGGGACATTGTCGTCTGATAGTGACATCTTAGCCTGCGTTAAACATTTTGCACTTTATGGAGCGGTTGAATCCGGTCGGGATTATAATACAGTAGACATGAGCAGATATCGGATGTATAATGAATATTTACCTCCATATAAGGCTGCTGTAGATGCTGGTGCGGGAAGTATCATGACTTCTTTCAATACGATAAACGGTGTACCCTCCACGGCAAACAAATGGTTGCTCACTGATTTGTTGAGAAACCAATGGCATTATCAGGGTTTTGTTACAACTGATTATACTGCTATATCTGAACTGCAACAGCATGGTGTGGCAGGTGACTTGCAACAGGCGTCTATTAAGGCACTGGACGCCGGTGTCGATATGGACATGGTATCTGCTGGTTTTTCAGGAACATTAAAGAAATCTTTGCAGGAAGGCAAGATTACAGAAGCACAGATAGACAATGCTTGCCGTAATGTGTTAGAGGCAAAGTATAAATTGGGATTATTCTCTGATCCTTATAAATATTGTAATCCTGTTCGTACGAAGAAGGATATCTACACTCCGGAACATCTTGCTTTATCCAGAACGTTAGCGGATGAGAGTTATGTGCTTCTTAAGAATGAAAACAAACTATTGCCGTTGTCTCGTAAGGGGACTATCGCTGTGATTGGCCCATTGGCTAATGATAAGCAGATCAATGGCATGTGGAGTATCAATCCTAATTCTGAATGCTCACTTGTCGACGGATTGAAGGATGTTTCCGGCAAAGCGGTCTCTGTATTGTTTGCTCAAGGAGCCAACTTGATGGATGATCGTAGTTATGCTGGACGAGTGGGAGGAATCTGGGATAATCGCAGTAGTGAAGATTTGTTGGCTGAAGCTCTGAAAGTTGCCGGCAAATCGGATGTTATTATTGCGGCATTGGGTGAATCGGCTAATATGAGCGGGGAGTGTACCAGTCGCTCACAGATAGGCATCCCCCAGTCACAGGAAAAGTTGTTGAAGGCATTAGTAAAGACAGGTAAACCTGTGGTACTGGTATTGTTTAACGGCCGTCCGCTGGTACTGAATTGGGAGAAAAGGAATGTCCCGGCTATCCTGGATGTATGGTTTGGCGGAAGTGAGGCTGCAAGGGCCGTAGGGGACATCCTGTTTGGAAAAGTCAATCCATCGGGAAAGTTGACGATGTCATTTCCTCAGAATGTAGGTCAGTTGCCTTATTCTTATATGCATGAAAATACGGGTCGTCCATTAGCGAAAGGTGAATGGTTCCAGAAGTTTCGTAGTGATTATCTAGATGTAAGTAATGACATGCTTTATCCTTTCGGGTACGGATTGAGTTATACTACCTATATCTATGGAAAACCGGAATTGAGTTCTATGCAGATGAACGGGCATGGTTCAATCGTCGCAAGTGTCAAGGTGACAAATGCCGGAAAATATGACGGTGATGAAATCGTTCAGATGTATTTGCATCAGGAGGCAGGCAGTGTAGCTCGTCCTGTGAAGGAGTTGAAGGGCTTTCAACGGATCCATTTAAAATCAGGAGAGAGCACACGCGTGGCATTTACGATTACACCGGATATGCTAAAGTATTATGATAATCAGTTACAGTATATTGCCGAACCCGGGAAATACGATGTAATGATTGGAACAAACAGTGAAGATCTGCAATCACAGTCATTTGAATTTAAATGAAAAAAAAGATATTTATATTTCAAGTAGCCTTATTCTTCGCGATGGCTCCTATATATGCCTGGAATAATACTTTCAGCATTGTTGGTAAATTACCTGTTTCAATTCCGTTTAATAATATCAGAATTCAAGGAGAATTAAGTACCCGTTTATGGAAAAATTATGATCGTCTTGAAGAATCCAAATATCAACCTGATCATGTCTTTCTTACGGAACAACAATCAGGTGGTTGGCCAGGAGATACTGAAGGTCGGGCTATCTTAGGATTGGTAATGGATGCTCAGGCTACGCATCGTGAACCTCGTTATTTAGATGAAATCATAAGGAGATTGCCTTCGCATCTCAATTCTCTCGGATATATGGGACCGATCTATAATGGGATGCTGAATGAACAGCAGTTGGCTGGCAACGGTTGGTTGTTGAGAGGACTGTGTGAATACTATAAATGGAAAAAGGATAACCGGGTACTTCCGATGATTCGATCAATAGCTGTAAATCTTTTTGTAAAAGGTGGAAAGTGTTATGAGGATTATCCGATTGACCCTGCTTTAAGAAATTCACAATCTGGTGGAGCTTCAGGAAACATCCAAAAGACCTATCATCAATGGATGCTGTCAACAGATATCGGTTGTGTGTTTATTGGTATGGATGGTGCTATACAGGCTTATGACTTGCTCAGAATACCTGAACTGAAAAAGGTTATAGATGAAATGGTTCATACTTTTTTATCCATGGATGTGGTTAAGATTAAGGCTCAGACACATGCTACGCTGACTGCTTGCAGGGGACTTATCCGTTATGCAGATATTACAGGTAATAGAGAGTATGTCAATAAAGTCATGAAAATATGGAAACTCTATAAGGCGCATGGAATGACAGAATGTTATGGCAATTATAATTGGTTTGATCGTTACAACACTTGGACGGAGCCTTGCGCAATTGTGGATTCGTATATGTTGGCAGTACAGTTGTGGCAACATACAGGTATCTCTGCATATAGGGATGATGCCGAATTGATTTATTATAATGCCATTGCACATGCACAGCGTAGTAATGGCGGTTTTGGTTGTGACAATTGTCCCGGTCTCTCAGCTCATTCGTCAAATCTGAGTGTTGTCATAGATGAGGCATCCTGGTGTTGCACCATGCGTGGAGGTGAAGGATTAGCCAGCGCTGCCCGTTATTCTTATTTTACGTGCGGTCATACGGTTTATGTCCCATTTTATCATGCCTCTGAATCTGTTATCAATCTGCCGGGTCATCAGTCTTTATCTGTTATCCAAACTACTACTTATCCGTTTGGTAATGGGGTGACTTTTGAAATAAAAAAGGGGAGTGCCAGAAATGTTTGTTTAAAATTGGCTTTACCACGTTGGATCAAACCTCTCCATATAGAATTGAACGGAAGGGAATGCGGATATAAGATGAACAATGGTTTTGTAGAAGTCCATGCATCCTTTAAAGAAGGGGACAGATTACTTTTCTCTTTTGAACCGATTGTACATTATGAAAATACGATTAATCAATACAATACGTTAAAAAAACAGTTTAGAGTATTTTATGGGCCATTGCTGTTGGGTGCTGGGAATAAAGAGAAAATCATGGAGTTGAAACGTGGCGACAGATTGTGGAAGATGAATGATGGTTCTTTTACAAAACAGGGAACGGATTTGATCTTGTCTCCCATTTATCATTTGCTTGATCCGATGGTATCCATGCAATACAATTCCAAAAGCAAACAGGTTGTTTTTGAATGAATAATAGTTTTGATATAGAATAGTTAACATTTTGAACAGATAGAAATGAAACGATTATTTGTATTATTAGTGGCAATAGGGTTATGGCTGCCGTCTGTGGTGAAAGCCGGAACTGTGGCAGAGGAAAGGGCTATAACAACTCAAAGGAAAGAGGAATCGACTCAGAAGATGAATCGGTTTATCTCACAGTTGATGGCAAAGATGACCCTTGACGAAAAAATAGGTCAGTTGAATTTGTCTGGTGCAGGCAACCTGACACCTGGTCAGGTGAAGAATAGTGATGTGGCTAAGAGTGTAAGTACGGGCCAAGTGGGTGCCATACTTAGTCTGAGAGGACTGGAGGTAATCAGGGAACTGCAGAATGTGGCTGTAAAGAAAACACGTCTGGGTATCCCTTTGCTATTTGGTCTGGATGTGATCCACGGATATGAGACCACTTTTCCTATTCCACTCGCCCTGTCGTGCAGTTGGGATATGGAAGGTATAAAAAATATTGCACGTATATCCGCAGAAGAAGCAAGTTGTGAAGGTATCTGCTGGACATTCAGTCCGATGGTAGATATCTGTCATGATGCACGCTGGGGACGGATTGCCGAAGGTGCTGGGGAAGATCCGTATCTAGGTTCTGCTATAGCTACTGCCATGGTTCAAGGATATCAGGAAGATTTGTCGTCCAATTCAGATATAATGGCTTGCATTAAGCACTTTGCACTATATGGAGCGGTTGAAGCAGGTCGTGATTATAATACCGTCGATATGAGCAAGTATCGGATGTATAATGAATACTTCCCTCCTTATCAGGCCGCGGTAGAGGCAGGAGCAGGAAGTGTGATGACCTCTTTCAATACGGTTAACGGGATTCCTTCAACGGCGAACAAATGGTTACTTACTGACGTCTTACGGAATCAGTGGCATTTTAACGGTTTTGTCGTGACTGATGCTACAGCTATTGCAGAACTCAGAAACCATGGGCTGGGTGATTTACAACAGGTTTCTGCTAAATCCTTGATTGCCGGCGTTGATATGGATATGGGTGCCGGTGGATTTGTCGGGACATTGAAGAAGTCGCTTTCTGAAGGAAAAGTAACCGAAACAGATATTGACAATGCTTGCCGATATATTCTGGAGGCAAAATATAAATTAGGACTATTTGCCAATCCATATAAGTTCTGTGATGCAAAGCGTGCGAAGAAAGAAGAACGCACAACCGGCCATCTTGCTGAGGCCAGGAAAATGGCAAGTGAGAGTTTTGTGTTGTTAAAGAATGAAAATCACCTGCTGCCATTGCGCAGGGGTGGTACCGTGGCCGTAGTCGGTCCTTTGGCAGAAGCCCAAAATAATATGAATGGTACATGGAGTGTAAATTCTAATTCTGAATGTTCTTTAGTGACTGGATTAAAAGACGTTGCCGGGAGCAAGGTCCGTGTCCTGTATGCCAAGGGATGTAATCTGGAATATGACCATGCCAAGCAGGATCGTGAGACAATGGGAAGTCCTCTTGTGTGGGACAACCGCGGTAATGCAGAGATGACGGATGAAGCTGTAAAGGTGGCAAACCAGGCTGATGTGGTGGTTGCGGCGTTAGGAGAGGCTGCCAGCATGAGTGGCGAGTGCGCCAGTCGTTCACAGATAGATATACCGGAATGTCAGGAAAACTTGTTGAAGGCTTTGGTGAAGACTGGCAAACCGGTGGTGCTGGTACTGTTCAATGGCCGTCCGTTGTTACTAAACTGGGAGAAAGCAAATGTTCCGGCTATCTTGGATGTCTGGTTTGGCGGCAGTGAAGCGGCCAGGGCAATTGGAGATGTCCTGTTCGGTGATGTAAATCCGTCGGGGAAGTTGACGGTATCTTTCCCTCAGAATGTAGGACAGTTACCTTATACTTACAGCCACGAGAACACTGGCCGTCCGTTGCCGAAAGGTCAATGGTTCCGCAAGTTCTGTAGTGATTATCTGGATGTGAGCAATGATATGCTTTATCCATTTGGCTATGGATTGAGTTATACTACATATAGTTACAGTGATCTTACTTTGAGTACCGGAAAAATGGATCGTAACGGCTCAATACAGGCGAGTGTGAAGGTGACTAATACGGGTGACCGTGACGGATGTGAGATCGTCCAGATGTATCTGCATCAGTTGGTTGGTAGTGTGGCACGTCCTGTCAAGGAATTGAAAGGCTTTCAGCGTGTTCCCCTGAAAGCTGGTGAGAGCAAGCGTGTTGTTTTTACGATTACTCCTGATATGCTGAGGTATTATAATACTGATTTGCAGTCCGTATTAGAGTCGGGAAAGTTTGATGTGATGATCGGACCGAATAGTGAAGACTTGCAGTCTTGTTCATTTACGTTGGAATAGAGGAAAATGAGACCTTAATATTGTCGTAAAATAAAGAACCCCCGAAAGTCTATTGTCAGACTTTCGGGGTTCTTCGTTTTTGACAAATCCTCTTATTGATTGATATTACAGACAGATTATTTTATATAACTGTAATATTCATCATCAGTAGAGCAAGCCCACCAGACAGGACAAGACCAGATGGCATCCTTTATAGCCAGTTTGTTCGATGCTTCCAATTGAGTCAGGTTATAACTGCTTTCAATAGAACTCTGTTGAAAACGCTGAAGCCAATAGGTGAGATCAGTAGGCGACTGACCTGTCAGCTTATTGGTGGCGGTGAATTCGGCAGGTCTCTTATAATCGGGATAGATCACACCGAAACTTCCGATGTTCCCGGCACTATAATTAAAACGACGCATATCGTTCCATATCTCAAGGTTAATACCCATAGAAATCATCTTCTGACGCATGATATCGGCCATTGTTAAGGCGGAAGCGTTCTGACACACGGCTTTACTGTTCATATATGAAGCAATATCATTTTCGTTCATAGGCATTTCGTCAGGATTATCTGATCCCTCTGTTTTCCATTCTTCTAAACGAGTTTGCATCCGATTGAAATTTGCCTGAATGCCTTCTTTGTATGCAGTTAAAGCCTTATCTTTATCACCCATACGGAAATATATTTCAGCCTTGATAAAGCACATCTCTGAATAAGTAAGCAAATCGGTATCTGAATTGGGACGTGTATAGAACGTACCTGTTCCGCCTACAAAATCATATTCAGATGCCGGATAATAGTACATATCTGTAGCACTCCGCCCTTTTGTAGAGAGACTGTTGCTGCGCATGTTTACGTAAATAGTATCGCCTGCACGACGATAATCTGTGGTGTTACAATAGGCAGATCCCGGAGTATACGTAACCGTTACTTCGTTTCCTGATATAACAACCGGGTGAATTTTCTGCATCGTTGTAGCAAAGGAAGCCAAAGTGGATGCATCGTCAATCTTGTATGTAAGGTTCACGGGTTCCGAACTGGCGAAGGTGGCATTGACAGGTCCTCCATTCTGGCGGACATTTGAATTCATCATATCTACTCCTGCATCTCTGGCCCAGTTGTAGTTCAGAATTTTACCTGTCGAACTTAAATTGACATCTGTCATCATGGCAGGAACCAGTTTACTCAAACGTGGATCGATTACTCCCGATCCTCCGGTAAAATGGTTCGTCAGCAGGTTGATATACCATTTTGTTTCACGCTGGGAAGATTCGTATGCTGCATAATCCCATATTGAAGCGGTTTGATAAGGGTCACCTACCGTAAAATTGGTTTCGTCACCTTGTACATTATAATTCTTTATAGAAGTATTATCCTCATTTGATTGTGGGCCATCAGCCAAAGCCTTCAGAATATCCTGTGGTTTGAAAAGATCAGATTTCTTGGATAGATGTAACATATAGCGAGCCTTTAGCCCATAGCATAATTTCAGCCATTTACTTTTGTCTCCTCCGTTCCAGATATCTCCGTCAGACAATTTCGTGGCTGATGAAGGCTGGGTTTTCTGGAATGAAACAATAGCTGAGTCAAGACAGTCCATACAGGCATAATAAATAGTCTTTCCGTCGTTATAAGCAGGATTGGTCTTTCCTGTAAAGGCTTCTGACATAGGGCATTCACCATAAAAGTCAAGCATTGTCATAAAACTCATTGCTTTAAGACAATAACCTGCTCCTTCATAATAGTAGGCATTCTCTTTTTTTGCCTTGGCAATCAACGGATCTATATTGACTCCGGCACCTAAGTAAAGATTCTGATAGACAGTGGTACAAGATACTTGAGAGGGATTCCATGCTGCCAGCAAACCGTTACTGTTGGTCGAGGAGGTTTGGGTGAGCAATCCTGCAGCGGTACAAGCACGCATACTGGCACATCCCCATGCGTAGGCATAGTAATTCTCAATCCATGGAAGACGATCCTTAATGGCTGCATTTTCTGATGTGGGATTGTCTGGATCTGTATCTACATTGAGGTAATTGTTACACGAAGTTACGGTCAACAAGATAAAAGTCCCCAATAATATATGTATAATTCTTTTCATAATATTTCCCTTTAGAATGTGATATTAACACCGAATGAAACACCTGCTGTTGAGGGCACACCACAATAGTCTATTCCTGAAGAACCTGAGCCGCCTGTTCCAGAACCGGCAGCACTGACTTCGGGATCCAGACCTTTGTAATTCGTGATCAGGAAAAGATTGGTACCCGTAATTGTAGCGACAAGTCCCTTGATGATATGCTGATGTTTTAAGAAATTCCTGAAATCATAAGATAAGGAGACAGAACGCAATCTGATCCAGTTGGTCTTTGTAATGAAATGATATGGGTTCAAGCAATAATTCTGCCAATATTGTTGAATCATATACTCTCCGGATTTAGTAGCACCATTGATCGTATAGGTCTTTCCGGCTTCGTATGTGTACGATACTTCTTTTCCTGTCGTACTGGAAATACCGTTTATAGTAACTGACTTACGGTCCAGAGTTTTTTTGCTGAGTCCGTTGGAAACGAGATAATATTCTGTACCATTATAAATATCTCCACCTAATCTCAGGTCAAGCAGGAAGGAAAGGTTAAAATTCTTATAAGTCAAGCTGTTGTTGAAACCTCCGATCATTGTCGGTTCACGGTTGCCAACGACATTCGTGTTAACTTTACTGTCTTCATACAGTCCTGTGGATTCATCTACAAGGTAATGCTGGGCACCGTCACTGCCTTTTGCGGTAAGAAACTCATTTCCTGTTAAACCTTGAAAATATCCGTTGGGTATAGAACCGGCTTTAGCTCCTCCTACTTGTGCATCAGTCACGTAAAATATGTTTACGCCGTCAATGAATTTGCCTAAACGGCCACGGTTTCCTGATAAACTTAATGAGGTCTCCCACTGGAAATCAGGGGTTAATATGGGTTTCCCCGTTAATGTCAGTTCCATTCCTTTGTTGGTAACGGATCCTCCATTAAGAGTAAGGAAAATGTAACCTGTAGATTGTGTCAGACGCGGAGAACATAGTTGGTTTCTGGTTTTTGTGAAATAGTAGGTATAATCCAAGCCTAAACGGCCATTGAGGAAATGCAGTTCGGTACCTAATTCATAAGAAGTCTGAATTTCAGGTTTCAGGTTATAACTTCCTCCGGTCCAATTGTTTCCGAGAGCTAATGCACCACCGTTGACTGTGGCAACCGGCCAGAGATAAAAACTTGTGGAGTACGGATCGGCGTCTTTACCTACTTGGGCCCATGATGCACGTATCTTACCGAAAGAAAGAATGTTGTTCTTAGGTATTAATTCCGAAAAGACAAAACTTCCTGAAACTGAAGGATAAAAATAAGAACGGTTTTTTACCGGTAAGGTTGATGACCAATCGTTACGTCCTGTAATCGTTAAGTACGCCAGACTCTTGTAGGATGCGCGGAACTCACCGTAGACACCTACAAGACGTTTCCGGGTTGTCTGATCTTTCAAGAACTGATTGGCTGTGGCGATATTGTTAAAACTGATTACGCCGGGTGACACAAAATTATATCCCCAATCTGTATTATTCAGTATCTTAGTGTCTTCAGAAGTAGTGCCTAACAATAAGCCGAAATCGAAGTCACCGAGAGTTTTCTCCATATTAGACATGATATTAGTTGAGATATACTGATAATCTCCTCGGCTCTTGCTTAAGAAACCATTCTGATACTTTTCAAGTAGTGCTCCTCCGGGAGCCTCGTAAGAATAGGAATTAGTTGTATACTTGTCAATTCCGGCTCTGGCGGTTAGTGTCCACCATGGAGCTATTTTCAAATCTGCATGTAATGATCCTGTAAATCGTGATGTTTCATCTGTCATCTTGTTCTTATTCAGAATCCAGTATGGATCTTCCTCGTCATCTTGCAAATCCTGTAATCCTTCGAACATCCGGTATTTCGATCCATCATCGTTTAGATAGTGTTTCATATCATCGCTTGGTGACCATCCATACACCGCTTGCAATACGCCATTTCCGCCTTGTCCGGAAAGTCCGCCTGAAGTCAGGGTCTTTTTTGTATTAGCTTGTGAATAGGCTACACCGGCACCAACAGTCAGGAACTTTCCGTATTTTTGTTCTCCATTGAATCGGAAGGTCGTTTTATTAAAACTTGTTGTTGGAACGATTCCTGTCTGATCATAGTTTGAGCCGGAAAGATAAAACGAACCGTTTTTGCTTCCTCCGGAAACGCTTGCACTATTATCAAAAATGCTTCCGCCTCGAAAGAAATCCCCTAAATTGTCATACGACTTCCCATCAATCTGCTTTCCCCAAGACTGGGTGGTATAATCACTGAACGTACCGGCGGCGTTGTAATAACCTCGTCCGTATGTCTTTTGTATTTCAGGCAAACGGTTTGCCCATGAATAACTGTATCTGCTATCTACATTCACGCGTATGGTACCTTCTTTTCCTTTCTTTGTAGTGATAATGATCACTCCGTTTCCTGCTCTCGAACCGTATAGTGCAGCAGCGGCGGCACCTTTCAATACCGATATGTTTTCAATATCATTGGGGTTAATATCCATTATACGGTTGCTGAATGTTGTGGCAGTTTTGGTAACACCATCCGTACTTGAGTTACCACTGTTTACAGTTGAGTTATCATAGATTATACCATCTACCACAAAGAGGGGTTGATTGTCTCTTGTTTCACTGGCTGAATTGCCGCCACGGATCACGATATTTGCTCCTGCTCCTGCAGAACCTCCTGACTGGGTGATATTCAATCCGGGTATCTTTCCGTCAAGCGAATTAATGACATCTGTCGACTTGTTTTTCAATAATTCTTTGGAATTTAAATCGGAAACAGAATATCCCAGTGCCTTTCTGTCTTTTTTGATTCCCATTGCCGTAACGACTACTTCGTTTAGTGAACGGGAACTTTCCTTAAGAACAATCTTATAACTTAGTGCATCAGTGGTTTGAATTTTTTTCTCGACATAACCCATATAGGAAATGCTCAATTTACTCCCTATAGGTACATTTAATGTAAATTGCCCGTCGACATTGGTAACTACACCTAATCGGGTATCTTCCACCCTGATACTTGCTCCGATTATAGGTTCTCCAGACTGATTGACCACTTGGCCGGTAATACGCCTTTCATACCCTTTGTTCTGTTGCAAAGCCTCATCTGTCATCCCCGAAGGGCGAGGAAGATGTGCCGAAATCCCAATTGGAAGTCCTAATAATAAACAGGACAAAAGTGGCAAAGAATAACATTTCTTCATACAAATAAAGTTTAAATTTTTAATATGAAATGTACTAATATACTATCCTGAAAAGATTAATTACTTTCAACTAACCCTATTCGTACCTGAATATTTGTTGAAGGCATTGCAGGGAGTTAGCTTCTGATTATACAATGATTTATTGACTTTCTGGCAGAAACAGTATTTAAACTGACTTGTTTCTGCTGTAAGTCTGGAGGAAATTATTTATGGGTGATGCCTCTCTGTATAAAATCAGGTGTTTGCTGTTTTTTTGAGTTTCTTTAATCTTAATTTCTTTTTTCTCATAACAATAATTCTTGCATCTTCTATTTCTTGTTGTATTGCAAATTGCTTTTTATGTTTCTTTGTGATAGTTTAATAGCACAAAGTTATATCTTTTTATTGTAAAATGCAATATATAAATATCATTTTGATATAACAATATTGGTTATGATTTCATGTTGTTATATAAATGAGGTTAATACGTTCTAATCTATTATAAAAGTAACGTAATAATAACTAAATATAATATATTATAATGAAATATTTTTATTTTGTTATATTCAGATATCGTAGAATCCTTATAATTTGTATCTTTGCACAGAGATGACCAAAGCCTCTTATCGTATGACTTGATCTTTTATTATTTTATATAGTACACGTTTTTAATTTTGGTGACCATAATAAATATGAAGAATAAGATAATTGATCTGTTTGTTTTGTTTTGTGCAAAAACTGGGTAAGAAAATTGAAGACTTTCTGTTATATTATAAATTCTTACTACCTTTGTATCAGATCTAAATCGAATAGAGATGAAAAATCGGTTCCTTGTTTTAATTTTCTTTTTTTTAGCAGTGACTGCATGTATAGCACAATGTCCAAAAAAGGATAGGGTGATAAACGGAGATGAACAGACTTCTGCTTATTTTCCGATGCTTAGAAACCGGCGGATTGCACTTTTCTCCAATCGCACAGGTATGGTCAAGAATAAACACATTCTTGATATTCTGACCGAAAATCATTTCAAGGTGACTTGTATCCTTTCTCCGGAACATGGCTTCCGTGGTAATGCTGATGCGGGAGAGACCGTAGGCAACAGTGTGGATGAGGCAACAGGTGTTCCTATCCGTTCTCTGTATAATAGCAGTGATAGTACCAGTTTGGGAGAATACCTTCAAGGGCATGCTGATATATTGGTCGTAGATATTCAGGATGTAGGTCTTCGATTTTACACCTATTATATAAGTATGTACAAACTGATGAATGTCTGTGCTGGACTGAAGATACCGGTTCTCATTCTTGATCGAGCCAATCCTAATGGCTTCTATGTTGATGGCCCGGTACTCGATATGAAGTATAGATCGGGCGTTGGTGTTCTTCCTATTCCTGTTGTCTATGGGATGACTTTGGGAGAACTGGCACAGATGATTAATGGGGAGGGCTGGTTGAAAGATAAACGTATCTGTCCGCTTAAGGTTATCACGTGCAAGAATTATACCCATCAGACAAAATATCGCTTTTCTGTAGCACCATCACCCAATCTGCCGGATATGAAATCGGTCTATCTTTATCCTTCAATGTGCTATTTTGAGGGAACTGTCGTCAGTCTGGGACGCGGCACAGATCTCCCTTTTCAAGTTTATGGGCATCCGGCAATGAAGGGTTGTGCCTTTAGTTTTACTCCCCGCAGTAGGATAGGAGCAAGGAACCCTCCTTTGCTCAATCAGAAGTGCTATGGTGTAGACTTGAGTCATAAGTCCGATTCGGAGATATGGAAAAAGGGACTTGATCTGAGTTATGTTATTGATGCTTACCACAGACTTGGGATAGGAGATAAGTTCTTTACCCCTTTCTTCGAGAAACTTATCGGTGTGGGCTATGTCCGAAAGATGATAGAAGCAGGAAAGACTCCAGGTGAGATCAGGGCATGCTGGAAAAGCGATGTGGAAAAATTCAAGAAACAACGTGCTAAGTACTTGTTATATGATGACAAATGAGGAATGTCAGACTGTTCGTTATCCGCTGATGAATATTGATTTTAAAATCAATATCTCACATTTATTTTCGTTCAACATCGGAAACAGAAAACCATCTCATACATTTAATATTTAATCTAAAGATATGTCTCCTTCCATTATTCTTATTACAGTTATAGCTTATATTGTCGTGCTTTTCACTGTTTCCTATTTTGCAGGACATAAGGCCGACAATGCAGGTTTCTTTACCGGTAACCGTCAGTCAAAATGGTATATGGTAGCTTTTGCAATGATTGGTGCCAGTATTTCCGGTGTTACATTCGTATCTGTTCCTGGAATGGTATCTGTCAGTGGATTTGGCTATCTACAACTCGTGATGGGTTTCATTGTGGGACAGTTGATTATTGCTTTCGTGTTGACGCCATTGTTTTATCGGATGCATCTCACATCCATCTATCAATATCTGAGTGATCGTTTCGGCATGGCTTCCTATCATACAGGGGCATGGTTCTTTTTCGTTTCCAAGATGTTAGGTGCAGCTGTCCGCTTGTTCCTTGTCTGTATTACCTTGCAGCTGCTTGCTTTTGGTCCTTTGGGTATTCCTTTTTGGGTAAATGTACTACTGTCTGTAGGTCTGGTATGGCTCTATACCTTCCGAGGTGGCGTGAAGTCTGTTATCTGGACAGATTCACTCAAAACACTTTGTCTGATTGTTTCTGTAGGGCTTTGTATCTATTTCATAGCTCATGACATGAACTTTTCTTTCAGCGGAATGCTGAAGTCGGTAGCCAACAGTTCTTACAGTAAGGTGTTCTTTTTTAATGATGTCAATGACAAAGAGTACTTCTTTAAACAATTTTTAGCCGGTATCTTTACGATGGTGGCAATGAACGGACTTGACCAGGATATGATGCAGCGCAATTTGAGTTGCCGTAACTATCATGAATCTCAGAAGAATATGATAATCAGTATACTGTTACAGTTTGTCGTGATAGCAACATTCCTGATACTCGGTGTGTTGCTTTATATTTTTGCCGCAGCTCACGGTATTACTGCTACCGGTGACAAGCTCTTCCCGGTGATTGCAACAGGAGGTTATCTTCCTGTCATTGTCGGCGTTCTCTTTATCATCGGTTTCGTAGCTTCTGCCTATAATGCAGCAGGTTCCGCCCTGACGGCACTGACCACTTCCTTTACGGTTGATATTCTCGGAATCAAGGACAAGAGCGAGAAACAGATCTCTCATATTCGTGGCAGGGTGCATGTGGGTATGGCCTTGTTGATGGTGCTTACTATCATTATCTTCAATATCCTGAATAATACCAGTGTCATTGATGCCGTCTACATTCTAGCAAGTTATACATACGGACCGATTCTGGGTATGTTCGCTTTTGGTATCATCGTCAAGAGACCTGTCCGTGATAAACTTGTCCCTTTTGCTGCGTTGGTTGCTCCTTGTCTCTGCCTTATTCTGGACATGAACTCGGAACGGTGGTTCAATGGTTATCATTTCAGTTATGAGATTCTTATCTTCAATGCCTTGTTTACATTCATTGGTATGTGTTTTCTTATAAAAGGGAAAGAATGATAAAGGTGAAAAAAGCAATTTAAAAAGAGGAGAGTGAAATATGGTACACTTACGTTTTATTCTATTATCACTATTTGCTGTAATTTGTGTGGATGCTTTGCCACAGTCTTTACAAAGGGTAGCACCCGGTGAGGTCGGACTGGATGCAAAACAATTGTCGTATGTAGATCCATTGATAGAAGGAGCGATCAAGGAAGGTCGTGTACCCGGAGCCGTCCTGGCGATTGTCCGTCATGGGGAAATGGCTTTTCTGAAAGCTTATGGTAACCGACAGGTTTATCCTTTTCGGCGGCCGATGACGACGAATACGGTTTTTGATATGGCTTCGTGCAGTAAAAGTATGTCTACTGCTGTATGTGTGATGATTCTTATGGAAAGAGGACTGTTGCGTCCTTCTGATCCGGTGAATGAATATATTCCCGGTTTCCAGAGTTGGCGTAACGGCAAGGATAGCGTTACTATCCGTATTGTCGATTTGCTTACTCATACTTCCGGATTGCCTCCTTATGCTCCTGTTCAGGAACTGAAGGAAAAATATGGATCACCCAATCCCGGGAAATTAATGGAATATATATCTACTTGCAAACGTGATTTCCGTCCTGAAACGGTTTTCCAATATAGTTGTCTGAATTATATCACTTTGCAGCATGTCATTGAGAATATCTCACATCAGAGTTTGCGAGACTTTGCTGCACAGAATATTTTTATCCCATTGGGAATGAACCATACCGACTACTTGCCCTGCAAGCAGAATCGTAGGGGTAAATGGGTGAATACCGATCAGCCTCGTTGGATAAAGAATGGGGAAGCGGAAGGGGTTACTCCAATAGCTCCTACGGAGAAGCAACCGGATGGAAGTGTCCTTCTAGGACAGGTACACGATCCGCTGGCTCGTGTGATGAACGGTGGAATCTCTGGTAATGCAGGGGTGTTTACTTCAGCAGATGATGTGGCTATCCTCTGTGCTGCTCTCCTGAATGGGGGAAGTTGGAACGGGCATAGAATCCTGCATCCGCTTACCGTGAAGATGATGACTACTGTGCCTAAGGGACTTGAAGCATTTGGCAGGACAATGGGATGGGATAACTCCTCTCCCTATTGTTCGCCTAAAGGAGATATGCTCAGTAAGGATACCTATTGCCATTCCGGGTATACGGGCACATCTATCGTCGTTGACCCTGATAATGACCTGGCCATCATCCTGCTTACCAATGGCGTGCATCCTGTAGATAAAAGTAATGTTATCCGATTGCGTGCCATGGTTGCCAATGTGGTGGCAGGAAGTATTATTGGAAAATGAGAGAGTATCCTATTTCTGATTTTTCGATAAATCGTTTTGTAAGATCCCCGTATTGGTCTGTTCTGCGGTCACGCAGGAAAGGCCACCAGCGGCGGACTTGCTCGCTGTGGGCAAAGTCTACGTTCAAGACAATGCTTTCTTCTTCTTTGTCACTGGCTTGATAGAAAAGTTCTCCCTGTGGACCGGCGACAAAACTTGATCCCCAGAATTGAATGCCTTGGGTCTGTCCGCTTGGGTCAGGCTCAAAGCCTACTCGATTGACTGCTACTACGGGAATTCCATTAGCGATAGCGTGTCCTCTCTGTATGGTTGTCCACGCTTCAAGTTGTCGTTGTTGTTCTTCTTTTGAGTCAGAACTTTCGTAACCGATTGCTGTGGGATAGATGAGAATCTCAGCTCCTTCGAGAGCCATGAGACGAGCTGCTTCCGGATACCATTGGTCCCAGCAGACCATTACTCCCAGTCGCCCTAAAGAGGTGTCAATGGGATGAAACCCCAGATCCCCTGGTGTGAAATAGAATTTCTCATAGTAGGCTGGGTCATCTGGAATGTGCATTTTCCGATATGTTCCGGCTATTGTCCCGTCTTTTTCGATAACGACGGCTGTATTATGATAGATTCCGGCTGTTCGCCTTTCAAAAAGAGAGGTGACGATAATCACTCCAAATTGCTTGGCCAGTTCTCCGAACAAACCTGTTGAAGGACCTGGTATCGGTTCGGCAAGGTCGAAATTCTTTACATTTTCTGTCTGACAGAAATAAAGACTGTTATGTAATTCCTGAAGGACGATAAGTTGGGCACCGCGTTTGGCAAGGTCGTCAATACCTTCTGCTAATCGTTTGACATTATTTGTACGGTCTGCAATATTATGCTGTTGGAGAATTCCAATTTTGATTTCTTTTTTATTCATAGTTTTTTACTTTTGGTCTGATTTTCTTTAAATATTACTTCTGATGATTCCTTTTGGATATTGCATGGTCAGGCAATGTAAAGATCCATGTTGACGGATGACCGTTTGGGCATCTATACCTATAGCTTTTCGATCAGGAAAAGCCTTGGCGAGTATCTTTCCGGCCTGTAGATCCTTTTCTGGTTGGGAGTATGTGGGATAAAGGATAGAACCATTGGTGATGACGAAATTAGCATAAGTCGCAGGAAGTCTTTCTCCTTCATCAAAGATGGCATCAGGCATAGGCAGTTCTATTAGCTGATAGGGGCGGTCTTCCAGTGTCCTTAAAGTCTGGAGTTGTTGTTTCAAAGCCTTGAAATCCTCATATTGTGAGTCTTGCTTGTCCTGACATCCCATATATAATAAGGTGTCGTGTGGAGCAGTTCTGACAATTGTGTCTATATGTCCGTCCGTATCATCACCAGCCAGCAGGCCATGGTCAAGCCAGATGATGCGTCTGGCATGGAGAACGGATTTGAGTTTTATGGTAATTTCTTCTTTTGTAAGTGGTTGATTCCGATGTGGAGCCATCAGGCAGTGGCTGGTCGTGAAAATCGTACCTTTTCCATCACTTTCGATGCTGCCTCCTTCCAGTACAAAGTCTTCGTGATCTTCTACCTTCCCGTTCAATGCTCCTTGAATATAAAGATTATGATTAATTCTATTGTCAAGATCTGACGGGAATTTTTCTCCCCAGCCATTAAAATGAAAGTCAAGGAGGATACCTGGTGTATGACTTGTTTGTAGGTGTTCATGGTCTGACGTAAGGTCTTCTTCAATGATTGGAAGTCCTTCCTTTTTATTTACGTTCTTGTCTTCAGTAATCAGAGTGAGGAAGGCATGGTCACGGGCCCATGTATCATTGGTGTTACAGGCATAAAAGAGGAGATTACCGGATAGTTTGCTACCCAGTTTCTCTGTCAGCAGTTGTCTTACTTCTTCAATATGAGGAGTAACAATCAGTACTTTTTCTTTTGTTGCAATATGATATGCCAGTTGGACAAATGTATCTGTTATTTGGGAGAGATAAGGCTTCCAATCAGTCTGTTCATGTGGCCAGGTCAATTGGATACCGCTTTGAATAGCCCATTCAGCCGGGAGATAAAAAGGTTTGTATCGTTCCATTTTTTTGATCATTCTGTTGTTCCAAATGTGAATGTTTTACAAAGATAATCAAAAGTTTTGTGTCCTCCTTCTATGCCATGGAAAAAGTGAGATAGGGGTGTGAAAAAAGTAATGTGAAGTGTCAAGAGAGATAAAAATCGTTAAACACGCTTTTAACTCTGTATATTCTCAATGAAAATCAGTATCTTTGTAAGCTAAAGATAAAGAAAGCGGTTTAGCGTGAAAATACAGAAGGTGATTGATGCCCTTGAACAATTCGCGCCTCTGCCTATGCAGGAAGACTATGATAATGCCGGCCTGCAGGTTGGATTAACAGAGGTGGAAGTCTCAGGGGCTTTATTGTGTCTGGACGTTACGGAGGATATTGTCGATGAGGCTATAGAAAAGAACTGTAATCTTATCATAAGCCATCATCCTCTGATTTTTCATAAATTGTGCCGGATAACTGGTGAGGATGCTGTTCAGCGTACAGTCTGGAAGGCTCTTGACCATCATATTACAGTTGTATCTATGCATACCAATATGGATGCAGTGCAGGGTGGAGTCAACTATAAAATAGCAGAAAAACTCGGATTGCAGAATATCCGGTTCATCGGCAAGCAACAAATGGTCGAAATTCATCATACTTCGGAGGATGGTAGGGTGGTTGCTGAAAAACGCTATGGTGGCGAAGGCATCATCGGTGAATTTCACGAACAGATGGCTGCCGATGATCTTATCCTGATGCTTCGCCAACGTTTTGGCGTGGAGTGCGTACAGTGTAACCAACTCCTGAGGAGGGAAATCCAGAGAGTTGCCCTTTGTGGTGGTGCAGGGAGTTTTCTACTTGATGATGCCATTCACGCTGGTGCTGATGCTTTTATTACTGGTGAAATGCATTATCATGAATTTTTCGGGCACGATCAGCAGATTCAGATTTGTGTGATCGGACATTATCAGAGTGAGCAGTATACGAAAGAGATATTCCGGCAGATTATTATGGATAATTGTCCGGGTGTAAGATGCTGCTTGTCGGAAATCAATACGAACCCGATATTATATTTTTCTTAATTAGTAAATTCTAATCATTAAATCATAAGATTATGGCAAAGAAAGATCCCACGGATTTGACAGTTGAAGAGAAGTTGAAAACGTTATATCAGTTACAGACAACCTTGTCAGCAGTTGACGAAAAGCGTGAACTAAGGGGCGAACTTCCTTTGGAGGTAAAGGACCTGGAAGATGAAATAGTCGGTTTGAATACTCGCTTGGAAAATATTCAGAAGGGAATAGATGAGTTTCAAAGTGCTGTTACTCAGAAAAAAGGTGAGATTACTGATGCTCAAACGAGTGTTGAACGCTATAAGAAGCAGCTTGATGATGTTTCCAATAACCGTGAATATGATACGTTGAGTAAGGAAATTGAATTCCAAACTTTGGAAATTCAACTCTGTGATAAAAAAATCAAGGAAGCTCAGGTTACTATTGAGGAGAAGAATAGTGAGTTAGAGAAAACACAGCAAATGCTGGAAGATAAGAAAAAGGAACTTGATGACAAAAAGAATGAACTTGATGAAATCATGGAGGAAACTCGCGTTGAAGAGGAGAAGTTGAAAACTAAAGCAGCTGAACTGGAGAAAAAAATTGAACCTCGGCTGCTGACCAGTTTTCTTCGTATCCGCAAAGGCGCCCGCAATGGATTAGGTATTGTAACAGTACAACGTGATGCTTGCGGTGGTTGCTTCAATAAGATTCCTCCACAGCATCAGTTGGATATCAAAATGCACAAGAAAATTATTGTTTGTGAATATTGCGGCCGCATTCTGATTGACCCTGAACTTGCGGGAATTAAATCTGAAACTCCGGCAAAGGAGGATAAACCAAAACGTAAACGGACTGTTCGCAAAACTACTCGCAAATCGGCTGATTCAAGTGCTGAAAACTAAATATTTGATAAACAAATAATGAAATAAGGAATCCTGTCATACCGAGAGTGGCAGGATTCTTCATTTTGATATATCGTATTTGAACCTTGATTTCTATTTTCTATGTTCAGGTATCTTGAAGATAGATATTAAATATTGATCCGTGATTTCCCTCACCTTCATAATCTGTATTTTGCGTCAGATGGGCAATCAGTAAGGCTTGTTCTTTCTCTTCGAGATGCTCGCAGAGTTCCAGTTGTATTATTCCTGATTTATGGTCAAATTGTAAATTCCATATCTCTTTGCCCGTTGCATTTACTGCCGTAGTGATAGTATCTTCAAGAGTCCAGATTTCTTCATATTGCATTTTATCGATTTATTGATGGTCTGCAAAGTTATCTATAATTATGGTAAAAGCAAAATGATTAAGGACTCCACATCACTTTTTTGATGCTTCTCTATTTTCTCCTTTGAATCATGATATTACGGCCTCATGAAATTGTTTTCTCACATATAAACCGACAAATAGTACCTCGTTTAATCTTTCTTTTATACTATAAATGCCATAAAGTCATATATAACTGACAGTTTGTCTTTGTTTTCTCATAGGCATGAATGTTGCAAATACCCTAAGTGAAGTTTGAAGGTTCGAAAGATCCGAAAGGCTTCGAGGAGTTTTGAAATTCTGCAGGATGGAAGAAATTCGAACATATAGATAACAATTAAAAGATAATCGGAGGTATTCATTATGTTACTAGCTCGTAGAAATAATTCAGATTTAATGTCAAACTTTTTTGATAACTTTTTTGATACGGATTTGGTTCCGATGATGAACACTACAGCACCTGCTGTCAACATCAAGGAGAATGAAAAAGCTTATATCATGGACATCGCTGTTCCTGGTTTGAAAAAAGAGCATTGCTTGATTAATCTTGACAGAGATGGTAATCTGAGTATCAAAATTGAATCCAAAAAAGAAGACAAGGAAGAAAATAAGAAAGAACACTATCTGCGTCGTGAGTTCTCATACGGGGACTATGAACAGAGTTATTCTCTTCCTGAAGATGTAGATAAAGAACATATTTCTGCTAAGGTGGATGAAGGTGTACTTGAAATTGAGTTGCCGAAATTGGCTAAGACAGAAGAAAAGAGGAACGTTCGTAAGATCGAAGTTGTCTAAAAGGTATCCGCAGGAAACTGCGGATTCTTCTTTTGTGATCAACAGTCGTGAAATAAGTGTGTCTTGAGATTTGTAAAAGATTTATATTCTTTTAATTTGAGAAAGGTGTTATAAAAATAAAGTCGTTAATTCTAAAATAGTGAGGTGAGGGATATTACTTTCGGGTGATATCCCTTTTTATAGTCTATTGGTTGAACAATTTAGTGTTATTGACTATCTAGTCATAGTCAATCTGATATTACCAAAGTGATGGAAAGCACCCTTCCATAGTACTGGAAAGCACCCTTCCAAAGTGATGGAAAGCACCTTTCCATAGTACTGGAAGCTCATTTCCATAGTATTGGAAAGCCCATTTCCATAGTATTGGAAAGCTCATATCACAGTTTGGTAATTCTGAAAAACAGGTTGATGTACAATCTCTGAGAAGTGTTCTTTTCTTCAGATTTATTTCAGACAATGAGTCTTTTCGATTTTTCTGATATATAATAATTCTTTTAAATTGATAATTTGATTTTTATTTTATGTGAATCAGCCTTGAATTCTTAAAATTTTTAATTTTTTTAGCTTTTTGTTTGGCTATAATAATATTTTTTAGTACTTTTGTCTTATAATTAAGGATTTGAAATTTGGTGAAGAAGATTGGCTTCTATATTATATTTTCAGTTATATTTTTTTGTTCGGCTTGTCAGTTAAAGTGGAAGCCGTTCAATGATGATTTATCTGAACCCAAATTGGAAATTGAGCGTTATGATCGTCTGGAAAGTCGGTATTTTACTACAGGAGATTATTCTGCTTTACAGCAGATGAATACAGATTATCCTATTGAAACCAGAACGCTCATTGAGAAAATGTTGCAATTGGGAGAGATTTATGATCCTAATATGCGCCAGAAGTTCTTGATTTATTTTCAGGATTCAACTCTTCAATCTATGATTGCTGATGTAGAGACTGAATATGCCAATATGGATGATCTTAATGAAGAGTTGAAAAATGCTTTTAGCAATCTGGAAAATTGGATTCCAAATATTCCCAAACCGATTTTCTATTCTCAGATTGGGGCCTTTACACAAAGTGTGGTAGTGGGAGATAAATCTGTTGGGGTATCTTTGGATAAATATCTTGGTATTAATTATCCTTTATATAAAAAGAATTATCCGTTCAGCCAGCGTAAAACGATGACACGTGAATTTGTGGTACCAGATTGCATTAACTTTTATCTTCTTAGTCTATATCCTCTGAAAAATTCTGATCAGCGTTCCCATTGGGATCGTGATATGCACATGGCTAAACTGATGTGGATTACTAACAAAGCAATAGGAAAGAATATCTATGATACGCCGTATGTCCGGATTGTCAACCACTATATGAAAAAGCATCATAATTTGACGATTTCTGGCTTGCTGAAAATGGAAGATTATTCGAAAATGAAGTGAGTCTTTTACGGAAGTAGAGTAGTATCTTTCTAAAATTGATAGGTTTTTCATGAGGAAATTTTTGACTTTTTTAGCTGTTGTTTTTATGGCATCCAGTATGAATGCTGCAAATAAGCTGGATTTGAAATCAATAGCTTCTGGCGCTTTTGCAGCTCAAAAGATTAATGGAATTAACTCTATTCAGGGCACTGATCAGTATGCGAGTATCAGTCAGGATGGTAAACAGATCATCAAATATGCCTTTAGAACTGGAAAGAAGATAACTGTCTTGTTTGATGTCTCTAAGACAAAAGGTGAGAAGATTGATGATTTTGATAGTTATATCATAAGCCCGAATGGAGATAAATTGCTGATTTGTACAAAGACGCAACGTATTTACAGGCGTTCTTATAAAGCCGAATTCTTTATCTATAATATTAAGAGTAGAGAGTTGAAAAAACTCTCTACAGGAGTTTCCCAGCAGGTTCCGGTTTGGTCACCTGATGATCGACATATAGCCTTCGTGAGAGACAATAATATCTTCATTACTGATGGAAATCATGAAGAGCAGATCACTACTGATGGAAAATTCAATCATATTATCAATGGTATACCAGATTGGGTAAATGAAGAAGAATTCAGTTTTAATACGGCGATGACTTGGAATGCTGACGGTTCTTCTCTGGCGTGGATCAAATATGATGAGAGCAGGGTTAAGACTTATACGCTTCAACTTTTCAAGGGGTTGGAACCGGAGAAAAAGGAATTCGCTGATTATCCGGGTTCTTATACTTATAAATATCCCAAAGCTGGACAAGATAATGCCAAAGTCTCACTTTGGAGTTATGATCTGGTGACAAAGGTTACTGAAAATTTGGACTTACCGCTTGATTCTGATGGATATATTCCACGGGTCAAGTGTACAGCAGATAAGAATGCGATAATTGCTTATACGATGAATCGGCATCAAGATACCCTTCTTCTTTATCGGATTAATCCGTTTACAGGAGTTTGCCGTCATCTTCTGACAGAGAGTGTCCCTAAGTATGTGAAAGAGGAGACTATGGGAGCTATACTTATCGGCAAACGGACCATCCTGCTGCCAAGTGACCGTGATGGCTTCATGCATTTGTATCTTTATGATATGAATGGGAGATTAATCCGTCAGGTTGAAAAGGGAAAGTATGAAGTCACTGCTCTTTATGGCTACGATGAGTCAACTGGTAATGTCTTTTATCAAGCGGATGCTTTGAATCCTCATGATCGTCAGATCTATGTGGCTTATCCGAATGGTAAGGTTCACTGTCTGACGGATCAGAAAGGTATAAACTCAGCCGGTTTTTCTGGTGATTTCCATTATTTTATTAATATCTGGAGTGACTATAATCATCCATACGTTTATACTGTAAGGGATTCTAAAGGAAAAGTCATTCGTGTACTTGAGGATAACAAAACTCTCTTGGCAAAAGTCAAAGAATATGGTTGGGTGAAGAAGGATACATTTTCCTTTGTGACTTCAGAAGGTATAAAACTGGATGGTTGGATGGTTAAACCTGCAGACTTTGATCCTGCAAAAAAATATCCTGTTGTTATGTTTCAGTATTCAGGTCCGGGTGATCAACAAGTCCTGAATTCATGGTCGACAGGCAGCATGGGCCAGGGCGGAGCTTTTGACATGTATCTTGCTCAACACGGCTTTATCGTAGCTTGTGTGGATGGAAGAGGAACAGGTGGAAGAGGAGCTGATTTTGAGAAATGTACTTATCTGAAAATAGGTGATCTGGAATCAAAAGATCAGGTTGAGACAGCTCTCTATTTGGGAAGTCTGCCTTATATTGACAAAGACCGTATTGGTATATGGGGCTGGAGCTTCGGAGGATTCAATACTTTGATGAGTATGAGTGAAGGGCGACCTGTTTTCAAGGCTGGAGTGGCTGTTGCTCCTCCAACTAATTGGAAATATTATGATACCATTTATACGGAACGTTATATGCGGACACCTAAAGAGAATCCGAAGGGCTATGCGATTAATCCCATTGAAAGGGCTGGAAAGTTGCACGGTGCTCTCTTAATCTGCCATGGTACAGCCGATGATAATGTTCATCCTCAGAATACGTTTGAATATGCAGAGGCCTTGATTCAGGCTGATAAGGATTTTAAGGAGAACTATTATACGAATCGAAATCATAGCATTTTCGGTGGGAATACTCGTAATCATCTTCTGAGGCAAATCTCTGAATGGTTTATTGAGCATCTGAAATAAAAGGAATATTAGAGTTTGGTCCGCTGTTTATGAAAGGGACAAACTCAAAACCGGTCATGAGATAATAGACTTTCTCATGACCGGTTTTGAGTTTAGGAAGGTAGCTTGTTTGTCCTTTTGTTTATTCTTCTGCTATGCCTGCTTTTATCCATTTGCTCGTCACCTCCTTGGCATCCTTGAAGGCTGTAGTATAATTGACGTCATAATGGTCTGTAAGGAGTTGTGCCAGACTCTCGGAGGAAAATTCCTTTCCTTCGACAGTTTCCCAGAGATAGGCAGAAGTCTTATTCATCTCGATAATATTATTGAAGTCGATATTTTCTTTTCCTTCAGCGATAATGATAGATTCTCCACATATATTATGGAGCTCAAATCCTTTTTTTGTATGCATAATCTGTTTTTGTTGATTTTGAGAGGATGCTTCAAACATCTTTCCTCTATATAAAATATGAAGTTTTTACATGGTTTTCTGAATCACCCATCAGATTCTATGAGACAGGATGGATTTTTACAATCTGTCTTGATGGTTCTTTTTTTAGTCGAAATGAGGATTCTTTCTTGGCTGGAGATTATAAATTATATTGGACCGAAGATAGGAATCCATATTCTATGGTAAGCAGTGAGGATATATCTTCGGGCAGGCAACAGAGTACACCACATCAGAGAGTATAACTTCCATTTCAATCCATTGGTTTTATCCGGTTTCTTCCTTCCTTTACGATAAAAACCTTTGGCAAATCCCTTGATGTCATGAAGTGTGCAATGTTCTGTCCCAGTATTTCCATCACCGCGAAGGACCACCTCATAACCATTGATCCTTATAATACGGTGGAGAACATAGTGTCCAGGCTGTATTTCTGCCAGTACAATATCTCTTTTGCAGATTTTTGCAGGTTGAGAAAGAAGAACTGAATCACGGCCGTTTTCTAGGAATGGCCGCATACTGAAACCTTTGATACTAATGGTCACGGTGTGACCTTCATTTAGCATTTTGATGATTTCCGGAATTAGAATAGCATTGCTAACTTCTGCTTTCATGCCTTTCTGATAGCTTGATAAGCAACCAAGGCTGCCTCTTGATCCGGCAGGCAACGTAAATTATAAATGCCGGTCATTTGAATAATGTTTGCTATAGTATCACAGGTATGATCGTAAATGCATTTGTCCCATTTCATGGTAGAACAGGATGACAGGAGCGCTGCAAAGGCTTCTGTAAGTGACAACTTCTTGATTTCATTCTTTTGGGCTCTTTCGATGTGAGTAATCGCACCGAGCTTTGCTTTTACATTCCTGTAGCATGGAGTCTTGCCACTCCATGGACTTCCGAAAATGTAAGGGTGTCCTTCGATTATGCGTATTACCGGATTATCATCGTTTATCAGGTCGCAACCTTTGATATGATTTAACCAGAGAGCAGCATGAGTGCTTTTTCCTGTACCACTTTTTGCAATGAAAGCATAACCATATCCTTGATTCCGAATTAGTGATGCATGAATCAGGAGTGTCTTTCGTCTACTTCCTGCAAAGGCAAAACAAAACATCAGAGCATCATTGAGACCGCGTTCCTGCATTTCTCTATTGCTGCTTAAAGTACATTTGCAGTCTGTAAAATCTTTGTCAGTTTGTAGTAAGCAATATAAATGGTTGTAAGTGTCTTTTATGATATACTGATAACCCCCATCGTTAAGATAGTCTACAATCACATTACCATTGTCGAAATCAAAAGAATGGATACGTTCACAACAGTTTTGGGGAACGAGCCCTAAGTTTTGAGTAATTGTTAATTGGAATAATGGTTTCTTATTATTCTGGTCTGCTTGGAAAGGCAAAAAAGAGGGCATAAACTGCAAAATATCTTTCTCCTGACTGTCGGAGATCGTCTTAAACGTCAATTCTGCAATGCTGAAAGTATGTGTTATATTCATGGCTTGTTTCTTGCTTGAGGATTTTCAGGAATGATTTGTATCACTTTTTATCTCTGAACCTCTCAAGTGGCAAGCTATTGGTTTTCTTCTTCATGATTTTGAGGTATCCCTCTACCACCTCGTTGACCTGATGGGAAAGGAGCACCTTCTCCTTTTTGACCCTGATGAAAGTGTCTTTCTCTTGTTTTCTTCTTGTTTTCCAGTTTCGGTTTTTGAGGCGCTTCTTCTATTTCATTTGCCGTTGGTTGCAAAGCTTTGAACTGGAAATCAGAAGTTGTCAGATGTTTGATGGCATATCTTGGTAATTCTCCCTTCTTCTTCTTTTTAGGGATATATCTATTCAATAATTCTTGATATTTCTTATCAATAATTTTTTTTGTCGGCGCAAATTCTACCAGACAGGTACGATTAGACATACCGATGGAAGCCAGATAGTCTCTCAGTTGATAAGAGTAGTTGTCTCTGCCATAAAGGAAGGTGGTTTTTGTACTTATCCAAGCTGAATCGATTTGTTGGATATTCGTAAAGTAAACAATTGAGTCGTTAAACGAAGCAGAAAATCCAAAGATATAAGTTGGTTTTATGACGTTTTTCGCGTTTGTATTTGAAGCGAAAGCGATAAGTGCAATTAAGCCTAATAGCAATGTCTTTATTTTTCTCATCTTAAAGTGCCTGTATAGGATATGAAATTTTAATGATTTATTCTTTGTCAAGTTATGGTATTTTATTGAAATTCATTTTTGCCCTTTTATTCTTATGAAGAATAATTGAAGGAAATGATTTTGGGTTTATAGCGGATTCTGTAATCTTTAGAGCATGATTACTTATAATGCTTGTGCAAAAATACGGAATTTCTTCTGTATAGACAAAAAAAATAGTAGGTATTTTATGAGAATACCTACTATCCTTAAGTTTTAATATTAATTAATCTTTGTCCAAAGGAACTGCAAAGTAAGCCTTTTTGCCAGTAGGCCAGATACCTTGTATATAGAGCACTGGATCTGAACTTGTAGAAGCACTCTTTACGGCCTTCTGTAGATCTTCTATGGTTTTCATCTCAACATCGTTTACTTTCTGGATGATGAATCCACGAGAGATACCAGCCTTCTTAAAAGCTCCATCTTCTGTCTTGGTCACTTCGATACCGTAACTGATACTCATCTGCTTCTTCTGTGCTGCTGTAATGGGTCGGAATTCTCCCCCTAAAACATCGAGGTCAGCAGGTTTGATAATGGTTGTAGTGCCTTGAGTATTCTTCAAAGTTACCTCTTTTGTGATGGAACGTTTGTTACGTAAATAGGTGATCTTGATCTTATCTCCTGGTTTCTTTGCATTGATAGCCTGTTGAAGTTCAGATATCTTTGTGATTTTCTGTCCGTTGATACTTGTTATCACATCACCTTTCTGCAGGCCTGCTGCAGCACCAGCGCTATTGTCCTCTACTTCGTCGACATATACACCTTGATTCGTGCCGAGATTTACATCCTTGCCCTGGTCTTTCTGTACATTGATATAGTTGATGACATCACTGCCCTTTATGCCGAGCCATGCTCTTTGGACACTTCCGTATTTTTTCAAATCATCTATGACTTTGACCATAATATTGGTAGGGATAGCGAATCCGTAGCCAGTGAAAGAACCAGTCTGAGAATACAGCATAGCATTGATGCCGACTAATTCTCCTTTGGTGTTAACGAGTGCTCCACCGGAATTGCCAGGGTTGATTGCTGCATCTGTCTGGATAAAACTTGAAATTTGTGGGCCTTCTCCATCGCCTCCTAGTGAACGAGCTTTGGCACTGACAATACCAGCAGTGACAGTTGAACTCAGGTTGTAAGGATTGCCAACAGCGAGTACCCATTCACCGATTTTCAGTTTGTCACTGTCTCCAATCGGAAGAGTGGGGAGATTTTTAGCATTAATCTTGATCAATGCTAAGTCTGTGACCGGATCAGTGCCGATAATACGGGCTGAAAATTCCCGGTTATCATTTAAGGTAACGGTTAGTTCATCGGCACCGTTTACTACATGGTTGTTTGTTACAATATATCCGTCAGGAGAAATGATTACTCCTGAACCTGTTGCTTCCTGCTTAGGAGTTCTGACGTGCTCTTTATGCTTTTCCCCATTGTTGTCTCCGCCGTTTGGATTACCAAAGAACCCGAACGGATCATCGAAAAAGTCGAAAGGATTGCCTTGCACGTCAACAGTTTGTGTCGTGGAATTCTTGACAAACTTGATATGAACGACTGCAGGAATAGCTTTGGCAGCAGCATAAGTTAAATCTACAGGTTGCTCAGAAACCGCTGTTAACTGGGCAGCATCAGCCTGAACAAAAGCACTACTACCGAATGTAATAGCTATCAGGCAAAACCCCGCAATGACATTTTTACTTGAAATTTTCATCTTACTTATTATTAGTTTTAATTTTAATAATCTCCATATTATTAGTTAAGCCGACTTTATAGATCTTCCTTCTTCCTTCTTATTTTTCGATTGCAAATATAAGTGCAAAATAGCATTATGTATCAAAATGTCGGTTTTCTTTATCCCACTTTAACACTTAAATTTAACACATTAACGGCTCTTAAATGTGAATAGGCGTAGATTTACATTTCTTAAGTTCTAAAAGTCATGATCGTTTTTGATTCTGTCGTTTTTTTATGAAAGTCGGGCTCGATAGAGAAGATGAAGAAATGGAAAAAAGGACTCAGAAAGCAGGATGTAAAAGAAATAGATATTTTTAGTAACTTGCAAAAAAAAGTTATCTTAAAAGTTGTCCTCTCTCAACTTTTATTATATCTTTGCAAAATCGAAAACAGTGTTCCGACTCTGCCGCTGGCACTTTAGGGTGCGAGAGGAAAGTCCGGGCAGCGCAGGGCGCCCCGCTTCCGAAAATAGAAGCTATTGGTGACAGTAGGTATTGACAGAAGAAAATAACCGCTCGAAACAAATCTGATTCGTTGGGTCTTGTCGGGTAAGGGTGAGAAGGTGGTGTAAGAGACCACCAGCTGATGGGTGATCGTCAGGCTGTGTCTTCCGGGGGCTGCAAATTCATGTATACCGTAGTTTGAGGGTTGCTCGCCCGATAATCTTTGGATTCCTACGGAGGGTAGAATGCTTGAGGCTTCGGGTAACCGGAGTCCTAGATAAATGGCAGATAGCATCGTAAGATGTAACGGAACCCGGCTTACAGGGGCACTGTTTTCTTTTTCTTATAATACGGATTACGTATGTGGTTGAAAACTCTGGACAAGCAAAATCTGGATGATTTTGAGCATCGGGTCACGAATCGAATCAAAGATTATGGCTCTGATGACAGGTTTCCTCAAATGGAAAACTATAAGGTCACAAAAAAGATGTTGGATGATTATCTTTTTGACAAACAGGCTATTTTAGATAGTGGTGGAAGCGAACGTACTCAACTTACTGTGGCGGGGGTGCTAATTGTATTGCCGATTATTGTTCTTTCTGCTATTCCGGAGCAGAGCTATCCTTTTGGGCACTGGACGTTTTTTGTCTTTCTCGTAATAGGAGTTTTGCTGGCTTTTCTGGTTAGAGTAATTATAAACCTGCTTATCCAAATGAGACTTCGACATTTGTCCGATCCCACAATAGACCAGTTTATCAATGATGTGTTAAATTATAAACCATGAATATGTCACAGTTACCTGACTTTATGAAATATAAAGATGCTTTCACAAAGCATGGCTTTATTGAAAAAATATCTCGTGTAGCAAAGCGTTCGGGCGCTAAATTTGTATATGCTGCTCTTATCCTGTTTTATACGTTGGAAAGTAAAAAGGTACCGGTCAAGGACAAAGCTATTATTATTGGTGCTTTGGGGTATTTGATCAGTCCTCTTGACGTGATACCGGATGCTATTCCAATTGCAGGACTGAGTGATGACCTCGCTGTGTTGATCTATGTTCTTCATAAGGTGTGGGGTAATGTGCCAGACGATGTAAAGAAGAAGGCTCATGTTAAGTTGTCAACATGGTTTGATGAGGATGAAGCAAAGGCTGCAGACGACCTCTTTTCGGACAATCGTAATGAGGATCCGGTATGATTGGAACTACCACGTGGCATGAAGAAATTAGTCCTTGTTCATGAAGAATAGGGGGAAAGAATCTATGAAAGAGAAAGGTTAATATTTATTAACTACTTAAGTTTTCTCCTTTATGGAAAAATTTAATCAAGTTTTATTCGTACATTTGCACTCGCTATTACGAGTTGATGGCATAGATTCAAACCTAATTAAAATTTTAAAGAAAAAATGGCAACAAGAATCAGATTACAGCGTGGCGGCCATAAGGCTTATGCAGTTTATAGCATCGTCATTGCTGATGCAAGAGCATCAAGAAACGGTAAGTTTACAGAAAAGATTGGCGTATTCAATCCTAATACCAATCCTGCAAGTGTGACTTTGAATTTCAATCGTGCACTCTATTGGGTTGAGACAGGGGCACAGCCTACGGATACAGTCCGTAATATTCTCAAAGGAGAAGGTGTTTATATGATGAAGCATCTTCACGGTGGAGTGAAGAAGGGCGCATTTGATGATGCAGAAGCTCAGAAGCGTTTTGATGCTTGGAAAGCCGATAAGGAGCAGAAGGTAGAAGCTGCTCGTGACGGTGAAGTAAAGGCTAAGACAGATGCAAGGTCCAAAGCTTTGGAGGCTGAGAAGAAAGTGAATGAGACTATTGCTAAAAAGATAGCAGACAAGAAGGCTGCTGTGGTTACGGCAAAGGCAGAGGCTGAAGCTAAAAAGGCTGCAGAAGAAGCTGCAAAGGAAGCGAAGAAAACGGAAGCTGCAAAACCTGCAGAGGTTGAGGTTGCTCCTGCAAAAGAAACTGTTTCTAAAACAGAAGAGTAATCTTCTCTTTATATTAAGAAAAATAGAGTTGGAACATTGGTTCCAACTTTTTTTTTGTAATAAAAGGGGATAGAATTAAATCGTTATCATAATTTTTTGTGAACATGTCCGCCATGATTGACATAATAAGAAAATATCTGATGAAAATGCCTGTCGTTGATATTGAAATTAGATGATAAGGTATCCTAATTCTTTAGTTCATCCAGTAGTGCCTTAAAAGTTTCTTAAATTATAGGTTTTAAGAAGTATTTTTAATATATTTTACATACAAGTTTTCGCTCCTCTCTATGAATTTCAGTATTTTTGCGGTGTATTTTAGGAATTAACATAAAAAACTGATCATTATGGCTGAATCTATAGATATCCGTGAACTGAATGAGCGGATTGAACAGCAAAGCCGATTCGTCACAGACTTGACGACGGGTATGAATAAAGTAATTGTTGGGCAGAAGCATCTTATTAATTCTTTGCTCATTGGATTGCTGAGTGATGGACATATTCTTCTTGAAGGTGTTCCCGGACTGGCTAAGACTTTGGCAATCAAAACGCTGGCACAGTTGATTGATGCCCGGTATAGTAGGATTCAGTTTACGCCTGATCTGCTACCAGCTGATGTCATTGGTACTATGATTTATTCCCAAAAGGATGAAAGTTTCAAAGTAAAGAGGGGGCCTGTATTTGCTAATTTCGTTTTGGCTGATGAAATTAACCGTGCTCCTGCTAAAGTTCAGAGTGCATTGCTTGAAGCCATGCAGGAACATCAGGTGACGATAGGTGAACAAACTTTTAAGTTACCAGATCCGTTTATGGTTATGGCAACACAAAATCCAATAGAGCAGGAAGGAACTTACCAGTTGCCTGAAGCCCAGATAGACCGTTTCATGTTGAAAGTCATCATTGACTATCCTTCTATGGATGAAGAAAAGCAGATTATCCGTGAAAATCTGTCTAATAGTATGCCGATGGTTTCTCCAGTGGTGAACGCAGAGGAAATCCTGAAAGCTCGTGAAGTCGTAAATGAAGTCTATATTGACGAAAAGATCGAACAGTATATTGCGGAAATTGTGTTTGCCAGTCGTTATCCGGATCGTTATGGAATGCCTGAACTGAAAGATATGATTAATTTTGGAGGCAGTCCGCGTGCAAGTATTGCATTGGCTAAGGCTGGGCGTGCATACGCATTTATCCACCATCGTGGTTATGTGATTCCTGAAGATATTCGTGCAGTAGTTCATGATGTGATGCGCCATCGTATCGGCTTGAGTTATGAGGCAGAAGCTGCTAATGTCACTTCGGAAGAGATGGTCAGTAAAATTATCAATAAGGTTGAAGTACCTTGATGATCGGTGAAAAGATTTCGCTGTAGATGTAAGACATGAGTCGTTTGGAGAATCAGATATGGATACGCAAGAGATCTTAAAGAAAGTCAGGAAGATTGAGATAAAAACCCGCGGGTTGAGTCAGAATATCTTTGCCGGACAATACCATTCAGCTTTTAAGGGACGTGGAATGTCTTTTTCAGAGGTAAGAGAGTATCAGTTTGGTGATGATGTCCGCGATATAGACTGGAATGTGACAGCTCGTTTTCATCGTCCTTACATTAAAGTCTTTGAAGAGGAGCGTGAGTTGACCGTTATGCTTCTCATTGATGTCAGCGGTTCTCTTGACTTTGGAACGGCTCATCAGACGAAGCGTGATATGGAGACTGAAATTGCTGCTACGCTGGCTTTCAGTGCTATCCAGAATAATGATAAGATTGGTGTTATTTTCTTTAGTGATAGGATAGAAAAGTATATTCCGCCTAAAAAAGGACGGAAGCATATTCTTCTGATTATTCGAGAACTGCTTGATTTTCATCCGCAAAGTGAAAAGACGGATATAGCCGAGGCTGTGGAATATCTCACTCGTGTTCAGCGGAGGAGGTGTTCGGCTTTCATAATCAGTGATTTTTATGATCGTAAACGGATGGTCCGGATAGAAGGGCAGGAGGAGAGTGCATTGGGACATGCCTTGAAAATCGCTAACCGCAAACATGATATGGTGGCTATTCAGGTATATGATCCTCGTGCCAAACGTTTGCCTGATGTGGGAATGATGAAAGTAAAAGATGCTGAGACGGGTCATGAGATGTATGTTGATACCGGATCTAAGAATCTTCGCAGGGCTCATACTCGTTATTGGTTGGAACGTGAGGCTTGGTTGAAAGATATCTTTGCCAAGAGTCGTGTTGACTGGACGAGTATAGCAACGAATGAAGATTTTACGAAGTCATTGCTCCTCCTTTTTAAGCAACGTTCATGATGACGAATTTTAATAAGTTGAAGTTGGAATGAATCAGTTCATCAGAAAGATATTGATAGGTGCAGTCACCGTTTTGTTTGTCCTGCCTGGATGGTCTCAAGTCCAGGTAGAGCAGAAGATAGACTCTATTCAGATATTGATTGGTCAGCAGACCAATTTGCATCTGACGGTTGCCTTGAAAAAGGGACAGAAAGCTGATATGCCTGTGTTCAAGAGATCTCAGATGATTACACCTGGTGTAGAGGTCCTTTCTTGGAATGATGGTGACACGACAGCTCTTGATAATGGTATGGTACAGGTTGAACGTACTTATACACTGACATCGTTTCATCAGAAACTTTATCCTATACCTCCATTGAATGTGAAAGTGGATGGAAAAAACTATCACGGTAATCAGTTAGCTCTTAAGGTCTTGACGGTTCCTGTGGATACCCTTCATCCTGACAAATTCTATCCTCCGAAAGATGTTCAGAACAATATCTTTGACTGGAAGGAGTGGAGTCCTGTTTTCTGGTGCAGCATGCTGATGCTTATGCTTTGTGCCTTTTTCTTCTATTGTTATGTACGGTTGAAGGAAAATAAACCTATTATTGTTCATTTCCGCATTGTCAAGAGGGTTCCGGCACATGAGAAAGCTCTTAATAAGATTCAGAAAATCAAGCATGAGCATGTGGATAATATGGAGGGTGAGAAGGCTTACTATACCCAACTTACTGATGCTTTAAGGGAATATATACAGAATCGGTTTGGTTTCCGGGCTAAAGAGATGACCAGTTCTGATATCATTGACCGTCTTCGTGAAGCCGGTGATCAGGAGATGATAGCAGAATTGACAGAACTTTTTCAGACAGCCGACTTGGTGAAATTTGCTAAATATGAAACGTTCATTAATGAGAATGACAAAAATCTGGTTAATGCCATCAAGTTCATTGATGAAACGAAAACGGATGAAGTTCCGGCTGAGGAGAAGGTCGCTCCGACACTAAGTGCTTCGGATCAGAAAACTCGTGATGCCCGTCGTAATATTAAGATTGCTCTTACTGTAACGGGGTTGATTGCTGTTATTCTCCTTATTTATGTGATAGTACAGGTAGTGAAGCTAATTTAGTAGATATGGAATTTGCAAACAAAGGATATTTTCTGCTGCTCCTGTTGTTGATACCTTATATATTATGGTATTTTCTATATAGGAAGAAAAGCGAACCTACGATGAAGATGAGCGATACTCATGCTTATGAGTATGCGCCGAAGAGCATGCGTATGCGTATGATGCATTTGCCTATGTTGCTGCGGTGTATCACCTTTATTCTGATTGTGATTATTCTGGCTCGCCCACAGACTCATAATGCTTGGAACAACAAGACTGTAGAAGGCATCAATATCATGATGTGTATGGATGTTTCTACGAGTATGCTTGCAGAAGACTTGAAGCCGAATCGTATCGATGCTGCAAAAGAAGTGGCGGAAGAGTTTATAGCCAGTCGTCCGAATGATAATATAGGATTGACTATTTTTGCCGGTGAAGCTTTTACTCAGTGCCCGATGACCACTGATCATGCCAGTTTGCTGGCTCTTCTTCATAATGTGCGTACGGATATTGCGGCCAGAGGATTGATTGATGATGGTACAGCCTTGGGTATGGGACTGGCAAATGCCATATCCCGTCTTCAAAGTTCGAAAGCTAAAAGTAAAGTGGTGATTCTTCTGACTGATGGCTCTAATAATATGGGAGATATTTCCCCGATGACAGCGGCTCAGATAGCCAAAAGTTTGGGAATTCGTGTATATACTATAGGCGTAGGAACTAATACCGTAGCTCCTTATCCCGTGCAGGTGGCCGGAACTACCCAATATATCAACCTTCCGGCTGAAGTCGATGTACAGACTCTCCGTTCGATCGCAGATGCTACGGGCGGAAATTTTTATCGTGCTACAAATACATCTCAACTGAGAAAAATTTATCATGATATTGACCAACTAGAGAAGTCGAAGATGAATGTTCAGCATTTTGCAAAGCGTTATGATGCTTATCAGCCTTTCGCTTTTGCTGCACTTTTCTTCCTGCTCCTTGAAATTCTCCTCAGGATTACGTGGTTTCGTCGTATACCCTGATAGGATTGTTGAAAATGCTAGAAATATTCAGAAATGTTTAGATTTGAGAATCCTATATATCTATGGGCATTGATTGTCATTCCGATTCTGGTTATCATCCGGTTTGTCGAGTGGCGTCAGCGTTGCATTAAATTGAGGAAGTTCGGCGAGAAAGACCTTCTGAAGGGATTGATGCCGGATGTCTCCAAATATCGTCCGAGCGTGAAATTCTGGCTTCTGATGGCTGCTGTAGCCTTGGTAGTGGTTATGATGGCCCGTCCCCAGATGGGTGCAAAGATTTCCAACGAAAAGCGTAATGGGATACAAACTATTATTTGCTTGGATATATCTAATTCGATGCTGGCTCAGGATGTGGAACCTTCGCGGTTGGATCGGAGTAAAATGTTGATAGAGAATCTTGTGGATAAGTTTAACAATGATAAGATAGGACTGATTGTATTTGCCGGTGAAGCATACGTTCAGTTGCCGATTACCACGGATTATATCTCTGCTAAGATGTTTCTCAATAATATTGAACCTGGATTGATTAAAACTCAGGGAACGGACATTGGTCAGGCAATCAATCTTGCGATGCATAGTTTCTCACAAGAGGATGACAAATCCGGTAAGGCCATTATAGTGATTACAGATGCAGAAGATCATGAAGGTGGTGCTGAAGAAGCAGCAAAGGCAGCTCATAAGGCGGGTATTAATGTCTTCGTGCTTGGTGTGGGTTCAGGAAAGGGTGCACCGATTCCTATGGGCAATGGATCTTATCTGAAGGATCGGAGTGGAAATACTGTAATGACGGCTCTGAATGAACAGATGGCTCAGCAGATAGCTCAGGCTGGTGATGGGACGTATATTCATGTTGATAATACAAGTAATGTGGAAGACAGACTTAATGCAGAACTTTCAAAATTGCAGCATGGAGATGCTGAGTCCGTCGTATATAATGCTTCTAATGAACAATTTCAGATCGTTGGAATAATAGTTCTTTTCCTCCTTATTCTTGAGGTATGTATTTCGGAAGCTAAGAACCCATTGCTCAAAAAGGTAAAACTCTTTAGGAAGAAATGATGAAAAGGTATGCGAAATATATCATTCTGGGAGCAATCCTGTTATTGGCAGTTTTCTGTCTGGTAATGGCTGTTCCTGATATGAAACCTCGTGCGGACAGAACTTTTATCCGAGAGGGCAACAAACTTTATCATGCTCGTAAATGGATTGCAGCAGAGACAATGTTCCGAAAGGCTATCGCTGCTAATGCAGATAATACTCAGGCTGTATATAATCTTGGTTGTGCTCTGATGATGCAGCAGAAAGATTCTCTTGCGGTACAGCAGTTTATGAAATCTGGCCGAATGGAAAAGGGGAAGATCAGAAGATCATGGAGTTATCATAATACAGGTGTTATTTTCGAGGGTCATAAGCAGTACGGTCAGGCTATACCTTTCTATGAAGAGGCTTTAAGGAATAATCCTTCTGATGACCAGACTCGTTATAATCTTGCGCTTTGTCAGAGATTGTTGAAAAATCAACCTAAAAATAAGAATCAGAAGAATAATAAGAATGGTAAAAATAAGCAGAACCAAAATAAGAATCAAAACAAAAACCAGAACAAGCAGAACCAAAACAAACAAAACCAAAATAAGCAGGATCAAAACAAGAATCAGAACCGGCAGAATCCAAATCAGCCTCAGATGAGTAAACAGAACGCAGAGCAACTTCTGAATGCTGCTGTCCAGCAGGAAAAGGCAACTAATGCAAAACTTCAGAAGAATATGGCGCAGCCTGCGAGAAAACAATTGGATAAAAACTGGTAAGTGATGGCTATCCGAGTGTAGAAAACTAATGAGAGAAATTCTTGTAGTTGGACAATCGGACAAAATTCAAGGATAATTATTATATGAAACATTTCTATACATATCTGTTTCTGAGCTTATTTCTCGTTGTAGGATATATGCCCCTGCGGGCACAGAGAATGTCAGTCACCGCTCCTTCACATGTAGCGGTGGGTGAGAATTTCCGTATAGCCTATACAGTGAATACTCAGAATGTGTCAGAGTTCCGTGGTGGTAATGTTCCTGAAGGCTTGGAAATCGTAGCCGGACCGTATTCCTCATCTCAATCCAGTTTTGCAATGGTTAATGGGCATACAAGTAGTTCGTCATCGGTCACCTATACCTATACACTCTATGCTGAAAAGGATGGTCATTATACCATTTCTGGGGCTCATGCCGTAGTAAATGGAAAACGTATTGCTTCTGGATCAGTTCATATTCATGTGTCTGGACGAGCTCAGGCCAATGGGGGTGCTCCGAATATGCAGGGTAGTCCGGTGAGTGCGCCACGTATGCGTCCTGAAGGCTCTCGTATATCGGGTAATGAACTCTTTATCCGAGTCACTGCAAGTAAGAGGAGAGTGCATGAACAGGAACCTGTTCTCCTTACCTATAAGGTTTATACAACTGTTGATCTGACACAGTTGGAAGGTAAGATGCCCGATTTGAATGGATTTCATACCCAAGAGGTGCAACTTCCGCAACAGAAGACTTTTCATATTGAGAAGATTAACGGTAGACCATACCGCTGTGTCACTTGGAGTGAGTATGTGATGTATCCTCAGATGACCGGAGACCTGAAGATACCAAGTATTACTTTTAAGGGAATTGTGGAGGAGGAGAATCGAAATGTGGATCCTTTTGAAGCTTTCTTTAATGGTGGATCGGATTACGTGGATGTGAAGAAAAGTATCATAGCTCCGGGTATGACTATTCATGTGGTTCCTTTACCGCCCAGTCCTTCTGATTTCTCCGGAGGTGTGGGGAAGTTTAATATTACCGCCCAACTCAATAAAAAAGAGGTGAAGGCCGGTGAGCCGATAACACTGCGTGTAGTTATCGGAGGAATTGGCAATCTTAAATTGCTTAAGCAGCCTGTAGCCAATTTCCCGAAAGGTTTTGATACATACGATGCAAAAGTGACTGATAAGACCAAACTGACTGCTAATGGAGTAGAAGGGAATATGATTTATGACTTTCTCGCTGTACCTCGTAATCAGGGAAAGTATACCATTCCGTCAGTCAAGATGACTTATTATGATGTCACGTCTAATGCTTATAAGACGATTCATACACAACCGTTTGTAATCAATGTCAGCAAAGGTGATGGTAATGAATCCGGGGTTACTGATTTTTCGGATATGAAAGATCAGGATATTCATCCGTTAAAGTTGGGTAGTTGTGCCTTTCATCAGGTAAATCATTTCTTTTTCGGAAGTGTGGGGTATATGACTATACTATTCCTTCTTATAGTGATTTTTATCGCATTGCTGATTATTTTCAGAAAACGTGCTGCAGAGATGGCAGATATAGTCAAGATGCGAGGTAAAAAGGCTAATAAGGTTGCTAAAAGAAGACTGAGACGGGCTAGTCTGTTGATGATAAAAGGCAGACAAGCTGAATTTTATGATGAAGTGCTTAGGGCTTTGTGGGGATATATCAGTGATAAATTGAATATGCCTGTAGAACAACTCACACGGGAGAATATTCAGGATAATCTGGTTATTCATCAGGTCGGTAAAGAGACAATAGAGAAATTTGTCGGAGCTTTGGACGAATGTGAATTTGAACGTTATGCGCCTGGAGACCCACAAGGGAATATGGAGCGGACCTTCGATAGTGCTATGACTGCTATTATGAATATCGAGGATGTGATGAAAAAAGGGAACAAGAATTCCGTAAACAGATAAAATGATGAAGAATTTAAAATTCGTTTTTCTCTGTTTGCTTTTGCTGGTCTTCGGTCAGAATGCTTCAGCGCTTTCAAAAGCTAATGCGGATGCAGATTATACCAAAGGCAACTATCAGCAGGCAATCAAGGAGTATCAGCAACTTCTGAAAAAGGGAGTCAGCGCTGCTTTATATTATAATCTGGGGAATGCTTATTACCGCAGTGATAATATTCCCCAGGCTGTTCTGGCTTACGAAAGAGCTCATCTGATTCAACCGGGAGATAAGGACATTCGGTTTAATCTTGATTTTGCAAGGAGTAAAACAATCGACAAGATTACTCCTCAAAGTGAGATATTCTTTGTGTCATGGTATAAAGATCTGGTCAGTTTTACTAGCGTAGACAGGTGGGCTCATATTGCTATTGGGGCATTATTCCTAGCTTTAATACTCGTGCTGGTATATCTTTTCGGGAGAAATCTGATATTACGTAAGGTGGGTTTCTATGGTGCGTGTGTATCTGTCGTCGTTTTTCTGTTGTGTAACCTTTTTGCCTTTCAGCAAAAGTCGGATTTAATGCATCGTATGGGAGCTATTGTTATATCTCCTTCTATTTCCGTGAAAAAAACTCCTGCAAAAAATGGTGTAGAGGCTTTTGTCATTCATGAAGGAACCCGCGTGGAAATCACGGATAAAACCATGAAACAGTGGAGGGGTATCAAACTGGCTGATGGACGTGAAGGTTGGCTACGGACAAATCAGATAGAAGGCATTTGATATAATAATGGCGGAGAGGTATTCTCTTTTGTTATTAAGAGGAAATATAGCTGATCAGAGATCTTGAAAGTCATAATAGAGAAAATAAATTGGAACTTTTAGAATTAGACAAAATAATATTCCACTTCTTTAATGGAAGCCAATCACAATTTATGGATGGTCTGGTAATGGCTCTCTCTTCGGGACTTACGTGGATTCCATTATATGTTGTGCTTTTCTATCTTGTGTTGAAAAACAATGAGACGATGGCGCAGATTATGCTTGTGGTCGGATGTACTGCATTATGTGTCTTGTCAATTGATTGTATTGATGAGGGTATTGTTAAACCTCTTGTATCGCGGTGTCGACCGTCTAATGATCCGATGTGGAAATACTCTATTGACGTGGTGAATGGTTATCGGGGAGAGGGCTTTAGCTTTTTTTCCGCTCATGCTGCTAATACGATGGGTATAGCCATATTTTTCTGTTTCCTGATCAGGAGTCGGTTATTAAGTTCTATCTTGATCTTGTGGTCATTGATTAATGGATGGACTCGTGTTTATCTGGGTGTACACTATCCCGGTGATGTGCTTGCCGGTTGGGCTTTTGGCGCATTGATAGGTTTCCTGGTCTATCTGCTTTATCATAAAATATACTATAAAATTTCTCCAAAACTGAATTATATTTCATCCCAGTACACGAAGACGGGTTACGACTATGGCGATATAGACGTGGTAATGACCGTACTGGCTTTTACATTGGTATATACTCTTTTCAGAGGGATAATACCAAATTATTAAATAAGATTATGGATACTAAACACATTAGAATTGCTGATTTCAATTATGATTTATCTGATGACAAGATAGCAGAACATCCGAATCCTCAACGCGATCATGCTAAACTCCTTCTTTACCGGCAAGGCAAGGTGAGTGAGGACGTTTTCTATAATATAACGAAATATCTTCCTGAAGATGCTTTGATGGTTTTCAATAATACAAGAGTTATCCAGGCACGTATGCACTTCCGTAAAGAGACGGGTGCACTGATAGAGATATTCCTTATGGAACCGGCCGTTCCTTCTGATTATGAACGGATGTTCCAGACTACCGGGCATTGTTCCTGGCTGTGTATGGTTGGGAATATGAAGAAGTGGAAAGAGGGTTCTCTGGTTCGTGAATTTGAAATCAAAGGTCATCAGTTTACCTTGAAGGCTACTATGCTCAGAGGAGATGAACTGAATGAGGAACAGAAGAAAATGACCAATCATACGGGTGGAACTAATTATTGGATTAACTTTGATTGGGATGCGGATCAGGTGAATTTTGCTGATATCCTTGAGCAGGTGGGAGAGCTTCCTATTCCCCCTTACCTGAATCGTTCTACGGAGGAGAGTGATAAGATTGATTATCAGACGGTCTATTCGAAGATTAATGGAAGCGTGGCTGCGCCTACGGCGGGTCTTCATTTTACAGACCGGGTGTTGGAAAACATAGATCAGATGGGCATCGTCCGTGATGAGGTGACCTTACATGTGGGTGCTGGTACTTTTAAACCTGTAAAAACGGATGAGATAGAAGGTCATGAGATGCATTCTGAATATATTGTTGTTCATCGGCATACCTTTGAGCGTCTTTTGAAATATCATTGCCAGTGTATTGCTGTCGGTACGACTTCAGTGCGTACTCTCGAGAGCCTCTATTATATGGGTGCTTATTTACAAACTCATCCTGATGCCAGCGAGGAGGATCTGCACGTAAATCAGTGGGATCCATACGATAATGGCAGAGACGGAGGATTGGCTGAAGGAATCACTCCGGAACAATCCGTGAGGAATATTCTGGCTTATCTGGACCGGAATGGCCTGGATGCTCTTCACTCAAGCACTGCGCTTTTCATCGCACCGGGTTACACATATAAGTTTGTCAAGTTGTTGATTACTAATTTTCATCAGCCTGAGAGCACTTTGCTTCTTTTGGTCAGTGCTTTCCTGCATGGTGACTGGAAAAAGGTATACCAGTATGCCTTGGCTCATGACTTTAAGTTTCTGAGCTATGGTGATGCTTGTCTGTTGATTCCGTAAATATAGAGTCTGTCTGTTTACAGGTGTATTCGAGACAGTATGATTTTGTTCGATAGTCGGACAAAATAGAATACGTTTTAAAATGAAGAAGAATCATTGATATTCGTTAGAATGAAGATGAGTCTGATTTCATTAGTGATAATTTAATGAAGGATAGTATGAAAATAGGTGATAAAGTAAGATTCCTTTCAGAGACCGGTGGCGGTAAGGTCGCCGGGTTTCAGGGCAATGACATTGTACTGATTGAGGATGAGGATGGATTTCAGATTCCAACTCCTGTTAATGATGTGGTTGTCGTTTCGACTGATGATTATAGTATGAGTAAGATGATTTCTGAGAAAATGGATGCAAAAGAAAAAGCAGAAGCTCATGCCAGGACGGAGTTGAAGGATGATCAGAGAAGTATTAAAACTATGTTGGATTCAGAGACAGTTGGACAGACGGAAGAGGAGGAACACGAGGATGATCCTGCAGATAAGGTGATTACCTTCAAGAGACCTGCTGAAGAAAGAAAGGGTGGTGACCGACTGTCTGTTTATCTGGCTTTTGTACCCAAGGATGTGCAGGCATTGCCTGATACAGAGTTTGAAACTTATATCATCAATGATAGTAACTATACCATTCAGTATACTTACCTTCATGCTGAAGGGAATGCCTGGATGCTCAAGCAGCAATCGGAAGTAGAACCGAACACAAAACTCTTCATTGAAAAAGATACAGTGATGGAGATCGGACAACTTGGACACATCGCTTTGCAAATCATGGCGTATAAGAAAGACAAACCTTTCTTGTGGAAAGAACCGGTGGAGGCTCAGCTCCATATTGATGCTGTAAAATTCTGTAAACAGAATTCTTTTGAGGAAAATGATTTCTTTGATCAGCAGGCTCTTCTCTATCCAATCATAGAAAATGATGTTGTGAACCATCCTTTACATTTGGATTCTAGAAAGTTAAAGGGTGAACTCTATCATACTGAATCGCCATCAAAGATGTCTCGGACTCCTCAGGATAATAAAAGTGAGAAGAAGAAGGATAATCTGCTGGTTGTAGATCTTCATTCTTCGGCTTTGCTCGAGACGACAGCGGGAATGCAGGCAGTAGATATTCTTCATTACCAACTTGATTATTTCAAGAAGATAATGGACGAGAACTTGAACAGGAAAGAACTGAAGATTGTCTTCATCCATGGTAAGGGTGAAGGTGTCCTTCGTCATGCCCTGATTCACGAACTCAATTACCGATATAAGCATTGTACTTATCAGGATGCGTCTTTTCAGGAGTATGGATATGGTGCTACTCAGGTAACGATACATTGATCGTACCTGTGTAAAAGAGAATCGTCTTGGATAATCATATCTAATTTCTGAATATCGATATTAAGACTAATAACGGGGATCAGCATCGGATGTGAGTAAAATGAAAAGTGTAAATACTGACATTTGAAAATAAGATGCTGAATCAAACTAATAACAAAATACTTGTGTCAATAAAAATTAAAGGTTATGGAGTACGGTTTTATCAAAGTAGCAAGCGCTGTCCCTTCTGTGAAGGTAGGCGATGTGCGGTTTAATACTCAACAGATAGAGAATATTATCGTACAGGCTGAAGGATTAGGAGTGGAGATCATCGTCTTTCCGGAGCTTTCTATCACCGGATATTCTTGTCAGGACCTTTTTCATCAACAGTTACTTCTTGATGCAGCTGAGAATTCATTGATGATGTTGCTTAATGTCACACGACAATTGGATATCATTGCCATCGTTGGGCTTCCGGTTGTGGTTGGTGATCTGTTGCTAAACTGTGCTGCAATCATTCAGAAAGGTAAGCTCCTTGGACTGGTTCCTAAAACCTATCTCCCGGAGTATAGTGAATTCTATGAAAAGAGATGGTTCGCTTCTGCACAGGATGTAAAAGAAACGGAAATTCGATTTGCTGGACATAAAACATTGATTACTCCTGATCTTCAGTTGTTCACTACTTCCAGTGGAGCTACCTTTGGTGTTGAAATCTGTGAGGATGTATGGGCTCCGACTCCACCGAGCAATGGCCTTGCTCTTGCCGGTGCTCAATTGATATTCAATCTTTCAGCCAGTGATGAGTTGAGTGGTAAGCATGCTTATCTCAAGAGCCTGCTATCCAATCAAAGTGCACGTACCATGACAGGCTATATCTACAGCTCTTGTGGCTTTGGTGAGAGCACTCAGGATGTCGTATATGGAGGAAATGCTTTGATTTATGAAAACGGTAAATCGTTGGCGGAGTCAGAGCGGTTCTCCCTTAACAGCCAATTGGAGATTGCTCAGATTGACATTGAGAAACTTCAGATTGAACGACGGTGCAATTCTACTTATGTTAATGCACAGCGTAATATAAAATATGCCATGCAGGAATCGGGGTTGTCCATCCATCGCGTGGCTACTGCATCACCTGATATTGAACGTGATTTCGTGCTGGAGCGTACGGTAGACCCACATCCTTTTATTCCTAAGGAAAAGGATAGAAATGCTTCTTGTGAGGAGATATTGAATATCCAGGTGATGGGTCTGGCTAAGAGAATCGTTCATACTCATGTGAAGACTGTAATTGTCGGCATTAGTGGGGGATTGGACTCTACGTTAGCACTGTTGGTCTGTGTGAAGACTTTCGATAAACTCAAGTTGGACCGCAATGGAATTATTGGCGTTACAATGCCTGGATTTGGCACAACTGACCGTACCCATCATAATGCGGTAATCCTTATGAAGAGTCTTGGAGTTACTGTTCGTGAAATAAATATCGCAAATGCGGTAACTCAACATTTTGGAGACATTGGTCATGACGAGAAAATACATGATATAACTTATGAAAACTGTCAGGCTCGGGAACGCACACAGATTCTGATGGATCTGGCTAATCAACTTGAGGGCATGGTTGTCGGAACAGGTGACTTAAGTGAACTGGCATTGGGGTGGGCCACCTACAACGGTGATCACATGAGTATGTATGGGGTCAATGCTGGTATTCCGAAAACTTTAATACAGTTTCTTTTGAAACACGTTGCAGATAATTCGATTGACGAGACGAGTAGAACAGCCTTATTGGATATTATCAATACTCCTATTTCTCCTGAGTTGATTCCTGCAGATGAAAACGGGGAGATCAAGCAGAAGACAGAGGACCTTGTAGGACCATACGAGTTGCATGATTTCTTCCTGTACTATTTTCTTCGTTACGGATTCCACCCTGTAAAAATTTTCTTATTAGCCAAGAAAGCCTTCATCGAACAGAAAATTAAAGATAAGACAACGGAACGTAAAACTGTATCAGGAGCAGAATTAGGTGGAACATACGATGAAGAAACCATTAAAAAATGGTTGAAGTTATTCCTTCGCAGATTCTTTGCCCAGCAATTCAAGAGGAGTTGCCTTCCGGATGGACCGAAGGTGGGAAGTGTCAGCCTGAGTCCTCGGGGAGATTGGCGCATGCCTTCTGATGCTTCAAGTAGTATCTGGCTTGAAGAAGCTGAAAGCTTGTAGCAAATGTTTTTTCGATTCGAAGGGGAAGGTTGTGAAATAGAAAATTTGTGAGAGTATTGGTGTAAAGACATTTTTTTTTGTTATCTTTGCAACCTTAAAGAGATTAAGTTATAAACAAGAATTTGTATAATGGCTAAGAAATTTGCCGAGCATAACGGGCTGGATCTTGTAGAGATTAATAATGATGTGTTAGCTGATTGGAAGAAAGATGATATCTTCCATCGTTCAATTGATGAACGTGCAGGGTGTCCTAAGTTTATTTTCTTTGAGGGACCTCCTTCTGCGAACGGTCATCCGGGTATACATCATGTTCTGGCGCGTTCCATCAAGGATATTGTCAATCGTTATAAGACGATGAGGGGATTCCAAGTCTATAGAAAGGCTGGATGGGATACTCATGGACTGCCTGTAGAGATTGGTGTCGAAAAGGAACTTGGCATTTCTAAGAAAGATATTGATAACAAGGAAAGTGATAAGTATATCTCTGTAGAGGATTATAATCGGAAATGCCGTGAGAATGTCATGAAATTTACCGAAGAATGGGATTCTCTGACTAAGAAAATGGGATATTTCATTGATTTGGAACATCCTTATATCACTTATGACAATAAGTATATTGAAACGGTCTGGTGGCTCTTGAAGCAATTGTACAATAAGGGCTTGCTGTATAAAGGTTATACCATCCAGCCGTACAGTCCGGCAGCAGGAACAGGACTGAGTTCTCACGAGTTGAACCAGCCGGGCTGCTATCGGGATGTCAAAGATACTACTGTAACGGCTCAGTTCCTGATTAAGGATCCGAAAGCGGAATGGACTCAATGGGGTAAACCCTATTTCATCGCATGGACTACGACACCGTGGACGTTACCGTCCAATGTGGCACTTTGTGTAGGTCCGAAGATTGATTATGTCGCTATACAGACCTATAATCTCTATAATGGTGAACCGATGACGCTCATCATGGGTGAAAACCGTATCACTGCTTATTTGAAAACTGATCAGGAGGTGAAGGATATGAAAACTCCTATGCCTTCTTTCGATAAAGCAAAGAAACTTTGTCCGTGGAGAGTGATTGGCCGTATGAAGGGTGCAGATCTCGAGGGATTGCACTATCAACAATTGATGCCTTGGATAAAACCTTGTGAGAAAATGGGGGAATATTCTCCTGAATTCGTTAATGAGTATGGAGAGAAGCATCCAGAGAAGGTCTTTATCGGTGAAGACGGACGGGATCATTTTGTAGAGATGTCAAGTGAGGCTTTTCGCGTCATTCTCGGTGATTATGTTACTACTGATGATGGTACCGGTATCGTGCATATTGCTCCGACTTTCGGTGCTGATGATGCCAAAGTGTCCAAAGATGCTGGTGTTCCTGGAATCAATCTGATCAATAAGAAAGAGGAGGTTCGCCCGATGGTTGACCTTCAGGGCAAATATTATGAATTGAAGGAATTGGATTCTCGTTTCGTTGAGAAATGCGTAAATGAGGATGCTTACCGTCATCATGAGGGTGATTGGGTTAAGAATGCGTATGATCCGGCTTACACTATAAATGGTGTCTGGGATGTTAAAGCTTCTCAGAAAGCAGAAGACCTGAATGTTATTATGTGCATGGAGATGAAGCAGGATGGATCTGCCTTCAAGATAGAAAAGTGTGTGCATAGTTATCCTCACTGCTGGCGGACAGATAAGCCGATTCTCTACTATCCGCTGGATAGTTGGTTTATTAAGGATACCGCAAAGAAAAAGCAGATGGTAGCTCTTAATAAGACGATTCACTGGCAACCGGAGTCTACTGGTAGTGGCCGTTTTGGCAACTGGCTTGAGAATCTCAATGACTGGAATCTGTCACGTTCTCGTTTCTGGGGGACTCCATTGCCTATTTGGCGTGATGCCCATCGGAATGAGAAGTGTATTGGTTCGTTGGAAGAACTGTATGATGAGATAGAAAAGTCGGTCAAGGCTGGTTTTATGAAGTCCAATCCGTTGAAGGATAAGGGATTCGTTCCTGGTGACTATTCTCAGGAAAATTATGACCGGATCGATCTTCATCGGCCGTATATTGACTATATCGTTCTCGTCAATGATGCAGGCAAACCCATGCACAGGGAAAGTGATCTGATAGATGTCTGGTTCGATTCTGGTTCTATGCCGTATGCGCAACAGCATTATCCTTTTGAACATCCTCTGAATGCCGATGGCGTGAAAGCCACGGGCCTCTCCGAGACTGAATATCGCGCTCAGTTGGTTCACAGTACCTATCAGGGTACACCTGTTCCTCCGGCCTTTTATCCGGCTGACTTTATCAATGAGGGCGTAGACCAGACTCGCGGTTGGTTCTTTACTTTGCATGCCATTTCTACGATGATCTTCGGACAGGTGGCATTCAAAAATGTTATCAGTTCGGGTCTGGTGTTGGATGCCAAAGGAAATAAGATGAGCAAGCATGTCGGCAATGTTACTGATCCATTTGAAATGATTGATCAGTTTGGTGCTGATGCGGTCCGTTTTTATATGATGACGAACAATGAACCTTGGGACAATTTGAAATTTGACCCTAAGGGAGTTGATGAAGTGAGACGGAAATTCTTCGGGACATTGTATAACACCTATTCATTCTTTGCCTTATATGCAAATGTAGATCATTTTGATCCGACGGCAAAGCAATTGGATGTCAGTAAGCGTCCTGAAATTGATCGTTGGATTCTTTCTTGCTTGAATACATTGGTCAAAGGAATGGAGACGGAACTGGATGATTATGATCCTACGCGTGCCGGCCGACTGCTAGATACTTTCGTAAATGATGACTTGAGCAATTGGTATGTACGCCTGAATCGTAAACGTTTCTGGGGCAAGGAGATGAGCGAGGACAAATTGAGTGCATATCAGACTCTTTATACTTGTTTGATGACGGTTGCTAAAGTCCTGGCACCATTTGCTCCGTTCTGCTCGGATCGCCTTTATAGGGATCTGGGAGGCATGAAGGATAGTGTACATCTGGAAAAATATCCTCGTGTAGACGAGAGTGTAATTGATGCTGATCTCGAAGCTCGTATGGGAGTGGCTCAGAAAATTACTTCCATGGTATTGGCTTTGCGCCGTAAGGTCAATATCAGAGTGCGTCAGCCATTGGCTAAGATTATGATTCCTGCTGTTAATGACGAACAGAAGAAATATATTATAGCTGTAACAGACTTGATCAAGGCCGAAGTGAATGTCAAGGAAATTGAATTTATCGGTGAACAGGGTGTCTTGGTAAAGAAAGCAAAATGTAATTTCCGTGTGATGGGCAAGAAGTTCGGGAAGTTAATGAAACCTATTGCTGCCCATATTGATGCTTTATCCCAGAAAGATATTGCATTGCTGGAAACAGAAGGTCAGTTGACTTTTGAGGTCAATGGACAGCCTGTTACAGTTGATTCCGCAGATGTAGAAATCATCTCAGAAGATATTCCGGGATGGCTGGTGGCCAATGAAGGCAATTTGACAATTGCTCTTGAGGTCACCTTGACTCCCAAACTGAAGAAAGAGGGTATGGCTCGTGAGTTGATCAACCGTATTCAGAATCTTCGTAAGGAGACAGGATTGGAGATTACGGATCGCATTGTAGTTACAGTTGCTCCGAATCCTGAAACAGATGTTTCTATTGGGGTTTTTGGCAATATGATCAAAAAGCAGGTTCTTGCCAATGAATTGACGATTGCTGATAATGATGGCACAGAAACTGAATTTGATGATTTCAAGTTGAATATCAAAGTTGAAAAAGATAATCGATAACTAACTTAAAAATTTTAGGTTATGGCTGAAATAAAAGTACGTTATTCAGATGAAGATCTGGAAGAATTCCGGCAAGTCATCAACAAAAAACTTGCGGTGGCACGTCAGGAATATAAGGAAATGATGAGTCAGCTTGACAATGCGGACAGCAATGACGTTGCTGATACATCTCCTACTTATAAGGCTGTTGAAGATGGAACCGTTAATCAGAGTAAGGAAGAAATTATTGATATGGCTCAGCGTCAGCAGAAGTTTATCAAGGGACTGGAAGCTGCATTGGTCCGCATTCAGAATAAAACCTATGGCATTGACCGTATTACGGGTAAATTGATTCCAAAAGCTCGTCTGCTGGTGGTTCCTCATGCTACCCTCAGTGTTTCCTCTAAAGAGAAGAATAAGAATCATTAGATTCTTCTGCTTGGAGACTTTCTGGGGCTACATGGAGTGTGGACCTTGGGCAGTGATGGCTACGAAAAATGGAGTGCTTTTGTGTTTAGGAAATTTTTATTGAGCGCAAAGATTTCTGTAAGGGATCTTTTGCTGCTTTCAAATGAAATAGAATGCAGAGAAAGTCGGATAGGAAGAAGTGGAAACTGAGTGTGGGATGGCTCTCTGTACTCATTATTTTTGCTGTTCTGTTGATTGACCAGATCGTTAAGATTTGGGTGAAAACACACATGAGCCTTGGTGAGCAGATTGACATTACCAGTTGGTGTAAGATCGTTTTTATTGAAAACTATGGAATGGCATGGGGAATGACATTCTTGAACAAGTACTTTCTTTCTTTATTCCGTATTGTTGCCGTGTGCATTATCGGGTGGTATATTCATCAGGAATTGAAAAGGGGAGCGCGTATCCGTTATATCGTTTTCTTGTCCATGATTCTTGCTGGTGCAGCAGGTAATATCATAGATTCGATGCTTTATGGCTTGATATTCAATGCCTCTTCGCCGTTTGATGTTTCCAGTTTTGTACCTTTCGGACATGGATATGGCAGTTTTTTGACAGGTAGGGTGGTTGATATGTTCTATTTCCCAATCTGTCATTGGACTTGGCCTGAAAGTTTCCCGTTCTGGGGAGGTCATTCTTTTACTTTCTTCTCTCCTGTATTCAATGTTGCGGATTCCTGTATTACCGCTGGAGTAATTGGTCTTCTGCTATTTTGTAGAAAGGATATGGTCACTTTAACCAAGAAAGGAAATGGTGACATAGTGCCTGACAGCAAGGATGCTGGTGAAAAGCATAGTAGAAGGGAAAAGTAATCAAGTAATTATGAGGTTGAATCACATTCATACTTTCCCATATCTGTTCGTGTTTGCAATTCTGCTATCTTTGGCCGGATGCAAACCCTCAGTGCCTGGTAAATATCTTTCCAAGGGTAAGATGGAAGATATCCTTTATGATTATCATATTGCACAGGCTATGGGGGAGCAAAGTAGCAATCCTGCGGTTGCCTGTACTTATCGTGCTGCTGTATTTAAAAAATATCATGTTACACAAGCTCTGTTTGATTCGTCTTTGGTCTATTACACGCGTCATACCGAACTCCTTCATGGCATCTATGAGGATCTGACGGATCGGTTGCAGAGTGAAGCTCAGGCGCAGGGCTCATCTGTCAATGCTTTTGGATCTGGAGAGCAGGGAGATACCGCCAATATATGGAGAGGTGATCCGACTCTTGTCCTTTCTCCTGATGAACCTTTTAATTATTCCACTTTTTCTGTTCCATCGGACAGTTCTTTTCATGCTGGTGATCATATCATACTTGATTTTAATGCTCAGTTTATTTTTCAGGATGGTATGCGTGACGGTGTAGTTGTTCTTGCGGTACAGTTTAAGAATGACAGTATTGCTTCGTCACTTATTCATATCATGAATACCCAGCATTATAATCTCGAAGTAGATGATCAGGATAGTATCGGAATTAAGTCAGTTAAAGGTTATTTCCTGATGCCGGATAATGATGATCCGAATGGGAGTATAACAACCTTGAAATTAATGTTCATCCAGAATATAAAATTGGTTAGGATGCATGTTAAGCGTGTATCTGGTCAGCCCCAGAACATGCCTTCTGGAGCACCTCAACGGATAGATAGTGCTTCTCCATCACCTCCTCAAACGCAATCACAACCTCAATTGCAGCAGGTAAATAGTAGTGGAGGACCTCAACCGAATTCGGTCTTGCATGCTCCGATAAATACATCACCTGCAGACCGGCGCCGATTGCCCGTTGCTCATCCTGTACAATAGTTCTGCTTAAAGGAAAATGAAACAAAATATCCACCGCTATGCAGCTCCTGAGGTAATTATTGAAGGGAGAACTTCGTATCAGTTTTATATAGAGGTTGTTGAAGGAAAGGTCGTTGATTATGGCGAATTCCGGGAAGAAATGGCTTTTACAGAATGGTTGGGTGGTATTATTGAAGTGAAAACAAACGAAAAAGGATTGCTTTATGCTTGTTACGAGAACAGGCGGTTGAAGTGATGATATATGCAGGAAAGGGCTTAGGCTTGATCTGTGTTAGTGTTCTTACATTTTAATTTTGTTAGTCGAAATTGAATTTCTTATTTTGTCTTCTATTGGCAGCCATTACGTATGGCTCTCCGGTGCACTATCCAATTGAACTAGCCGGAAATTTTGCTGAACCGAGACCCAATCACTTCCATGGTGGTTGTGATGTGAAAACAGGGGAGGTTGTAGGTAAGGCTATTTATTCTATCGGTGACGGCTATGTCAGTCATGTCTCAATAGGTGTAGGTGGTTACGGCAATGCTGTTTATATTCAGCATCCAGAAGGTTACACAAGTGTCTATTGTCATCTGAATGCCTTCTCATTCCGTCTGAAGGCGATGGTCCGCAAGCATCAGTATGCTGAACAGCGGAGTACGGGTGTATTTAATTTTAAACCCTATGAATTGCCTGTTGCTGAGGGTGATTTCATTGCCTGGAGTGGTAATACTGGCGCTTCTGAAGCCCCGCACCTCCATTTGGAGATTCATAGTACGAAAACATGGAATATGCATGATCCTTTATCTTTCATTGGTAAATATGTCACTGATCATGTTCCTCCGTTGGGACACGGTTTTATGGTTTGTCCTATGGCGGGTCAAGGATGTTTTGACGGAGGCTTTGGCGACCAGGTTTTTGCATTGACTTCTCATCATCTGTCTAATCACTTTACAGCTTGGGGGAAAGTTGGTTTTGCAATATGGGCCAATGATAATATGGAAGCTACCTATAATAACTATGGCGTCCGGAAAACCCAGTTGCTTGTGGATGGCAAGTTGGTCTTTCAGAGTGATGCGAATAATATTCCTGTGTACGATAACTTGCAAGTCAACTATTGGGGTGATTATCAGCATTATATTCGTTCCAATGTCTGGTATCTGCGTTCTTTTGTTCTGCCCGGTGTCACCTTGCCGATCTTTAAGATAGGAAAAAATCGTGGCATCATCGATTTCAATCAGCAGCGTCCGTATCACCTTGAATATGTTTTGTCCGACTTTGCAGGAAACACATCGCGTTATGACTTTATTGTTGTAGGGGAGAAGATGGGTATTGCTCCGATCCGGAAACCGAATGGGCCTGTACTTTACTGGAATCGTTTCAATCTCTATTCCTTTTCCGGTACACGGCTGATTTTGAAACATCGTCTGCTTGCGGACAATGTGACTATCCGGCCACAGATGATCCGTCAACCTGGAAGTTACTCCAATGGCTATCGATTCATGGCAGGGAGTTATCCTTTACTGAACTTTGGGCAGATTTCCATCCATCTGAATAAGTCGGTCCCTGATCCTGATAAATTGTATATCGTCAGCCATTACGGCAAGGCTCGTTATATGGGAGGTGTCTATAAGAATGGCTGGATTACAGGCCGTTGCCGGGATCTTGGAGCAATTTATGATATCGGTTATGATGGAGAAGCTCCGAGGGTAGGGCCTGTCGGTCAGGGTGCCTGGTCAGCAGGTCATCAGATTACGATTTCCATGGTGGATGCGCAGAGTGGCCTGAAAGGTTTTAAGGCTTTTATCGATGGAGACTATGTAGCTTTTGACCAGGTTCCACAAAGTCCGTGGGTACGTTGTAATCTGGCAGAGACTTCTGTCAGAAAGACCGGAAAGATGCACCAACTTAGGTTTATTGCCTGGGATCAGAGAAATAATCAACGAGTGTATACCACTCAATTTAAGTATTGAAGAAAAATTAATTGTTAACGATAGATATGAAAAAAATCAGTCTTGCAATATTCGTATTGTCCATTGGACTCTTGTTCCCTTTGAAATCGGGAGCCTGTACCAATTTTATCGTAGCTAAAGGTGCCAGTACGGATGGATCAGTTATTTGTTCTTATAATGCCGATGATTACGGTATGTTCATTAATCTGTGCCATTATCCTGCTGCCATTCATAAGAAAGGCGATATGCGTAAGATTATTGATTGGGATACACACCGTTATATCGGGGAAATTCCTGAGGCTCATCAGACTTATAATGTCATCGGCAATATCAATGAGTTTCAGGTTACTATAGGAGAGACTACCTATGGTGGCCGTGAGGAGATGGTAGACAAGACAGGAGGAATAGACTATGGCTCTTTGATCTATCTCGGCCTCCAGCGTTCTCGTACAGCTCGTGAAGCAATCCATGTGATGACTTCTCTGGCAGAGAAATACGGTTATTGTTCGGAAGGTGAAACCTTTTCGGTCTGTGATCCTAAAGAGGCTTGGATTCTAGAGATGCAGGGCTGTGGCGGTGATAAAAAACAGAAAGTGGTCTGGTGTGCTGTCCGCATTCCAGATAATGCTATTTCCGGTCATGCTAACCAAAGTCGTATTGGAAAATTTGCAGATTTGAAGACAGAAGTCTTGCATTCGAAAAATGTGATCTCTTTTGCCCGTGAGAAGGGTTGGTATAAAGGACCTGATAAAGATTTTTCCTTTAAGGATACATACGCCTTTCCTAATTTTGAAGGTCGTCGTATCTGTGATGCTCGTGTCTGGAGCTTCTTCAATCATTTCAAGGATATGAAGCGTTGGATTCCATGGGCAGAAGGCCGGGATCCACATGCTGAAGATATGCCGATCTGGATTATTCCAAATCGTAAGGTGAGTGTTCAGGATGTGGAGGCTTGCATGCGTGACCATTTCGAAGGAACACCGTTCTCTATTGCTGATGGAAAAGATATGGGTGGTGGTATCTGGGAAATGCCTTATCGTCCCACACCTCTGTTCTTCAAGGTAGATGGAAAAACCTATTTCAATGAACGTCCTACTTCTACCCAGCAGACAGGTTTTACATTTGTCAGTCAGATGCGTTCTTGGTTGCCTCGCGAGATTGGCGGGGTGTTATGGTTCGGTAATGATGATCCGAATATGATTGCATACGTACCTGTATATTGCTCTTCTACAAAGCAACCGGCTTGTTTCAATACGTCTGGTGCTGACGCTGTCACTTATTCTGACAATAACGCTTATTGGGTGTGTAATATGGTTTCGAATATGGTGTATCCCCGTTACAGTTTGATGTTTCCGGCTCTGAAGGCGGTTCGAGACAGCTTGGAAAGAAGTTATTTTGCTGCCCAAAGTGGTGTGGAAGCTCATGCTGCAGAATTGCTGAAAACTGATCCCGAGGCTGCTAAAGTTTACCTGAATGATTATACGGTCTCTGTAGCCGGTAATATGATGAAGACGTGGAAAGCTCTTCGTACTTATCTGGTGGTGAAATATAACGATATGTCCGTCAAACCAGATAAGAACGGACAGTTCCTCCGTACTCCTGAAGGAATAGGGGCTACTGTCGAGCGTCCTGGATATCCTGAGAAATATGCCCGGAAATATGTCAGAGAAACGGGTGATAAGTATCTTTATCCTGAGGAAAAGAAATAAATAGAGTAATAGCCTATTGGATAAAATCGTGAGGTTATATCTCTAAAATTAGGAATACACCTTTGTTGTCTATCTTGAAGACGGAAGATTTGAAATGGACAATAAGGGTGTATTTAATTTATACCAAGACGGAAGTAAGAGTACAAAATTTTGTCCACCTCTGTCTGATCAGTTGATTGATCTTTAGAATCCAGATAGGGTGTGAATGTATCCGAACATATTAGAATATCTGGAAAATTGTGTGAGTAGTAGAAATGTTTGGATGCTTATATCTCTTCTCTCAGTTAGTTATAGCAACATATAATCGTTAGCAATTAGTATTGCTCCTGCCATGTTGTCGGCATTCAATTTTTTAAACAAACATTTCTTGTTCAGTTTTCTGGACATATCGAGGATGCCGACAATCATCAACCCATCGAATTTGTCAATGTAGCCTGACTTAATTCAGATTCTACATTTCTTTTAGGAGCTATTACTGACTTTTGGGGCTATTTTTCCATATCGGTCGATAATGCTTCGTCAGTGAAGAAGTACATCCTGCAGGTTACACATCAGTAAAGTCTTGATCCTGAAGGATGGTGTGAAAATTATGCATTAATGAAAATTACATGTTAGTTGTCAATATTATTACTAAGTGAACGGACGGAATAACCATGTAGATCAAGTCAATGTTTGGATTTGATAAATCATGGGATGATACGCAGTTGAACTTAAACATAGAAAGGGGAAAGAGTTCCTTTTTACTCTATTATCAGCTACATTTTAGACAATTAACAGAGCATACGACCTCGGAGATTTCCAATCTGTTTTACGTATAAGGTAAATCATTTCCTTAAGTTCTATGTGATGTACGATCAGCCTTTCGGCAACGATATGGATAGATAACTTTCCTCTGATAAGGCAGTATGATTACTACACTGAGTGCATGAGTTGTCAGTCATTGGGCATAAAATATAAGACATTCTAGTATCATATTCAAAAAATTCTTGCTATATTTGTAAGAAAGGATACGGAGGTATAAAAAACTTGGGGAGACAAGGATCATGAAAAAACAAAAGCTCCAGGCAGAGGAAGCTGCCGGATTACCGAACGACGTAGAATCCTTGAAGAATTAGGTGCGTCTGGCGTAACCAAACAAGTCTTGTATAAGTACAATGATTATAGCATAGATAAGGCTGCGCGTGAAGAGTTGATTCTCTAATATTGTAAAGAGAGATTTGTTCAAGGGATAAGGAAAGTGGTCAACTAATATTTGGCTATCACATAATTTTCTATCAGAAAAACTTATATGCATTGTAATTATTTGATTTTAAATTAATTATAATTCCCGTGGACAAATATTTCGGACACTAGTGTGGTTATTAGATTTAGAAGATTCTGAATATTAATAAATAATCGAGTAACTAACAATTAAAATAAGAAAAAATGAAAGATAAAGGAATGAAAGAAATGAGGAAAAAACCTCAAATAGGGAAAGTAAAAGTTAAGAGTGCCTATCAAATGGAAAAAGGTAAGGCTGGAGGTAATCTTACAAGAAATATAACAAAAAAAACGTCATGATAACGATAAAAAGAGAAGGCGTGATCCTAGAGGCGACTCATTTGGATTTTGAAAATGAAGGCGTGATTAACCCAGCTGTAATAGTTGCTGGGGGAGAGATACACATGTTTTACCGGGCTGTAAAGGTGGGTAACATCTCTTCTATAGGTTATTGCAGATTAGACAATCCTTTGAAAGTTGTTTATAGACAGAAGAAACCGATACTATACCCTGAATTCGACTATGAAAGTCATGGAATGGAGGATCCTCGTATAGTTAAGATAGAGGATACATACTATATGACTTATACGGCTTATGACGGAGATAATGCGGTTGGAGCATTAGCTACATCTAAAGATCTAAGACAATTTACACGAATAGGAAGAATCACATCCCCAATTGTTTATCCTCAATTTGTAGAATGGTTGAAGAATGATAAACATCCACATAGCGGAAAATACTTTCGTTTATATAACAAGCGGCAAGCAGCCACACAGACGGGAAAACAACTTTATCTGTTGGATAAGGATTTGGTTTTGTTTCCTTCTAAAATGAATGGGAAATTCTTTTTCCTGCACCGTATCAGACCTGATATTCAGTCTATATCCATTGATAAAATGGAGGATCTTACTCTGAATTTCTGGAAAGACTATTATTCTAATTTTAACAGCCATATATTTTTCAAACACCATTATAATCACGAATCAAGCTATATAGGAGCCGGCTGTCCACCGATAGAGGTAGAGGAAGGTTGGCTTATGATTTATCATGGGGTATATGATACCTCGGAAGGGTATGTTTATTCTGTATGTGCGGCATTACTAAATAAGGATGATCCATCTGTTGAAATAGCACGTTTGCCTTATCCTTTGTTGAAACCTCAAAAAGATTATGAGATTCAAGGTGTCGTTAATCATGTCTGTTTCCCTACAGGCGCAATAATATGGGACGACAGACTATATGTTTATTACGGGGCGGCAGATAAATGCATCGCATGTGCTTCCGTTCCTGTTAGAGATTTAATAGATGAATTACTAAAATATAAAAAATGAAACATATATTATTTATTACAACCTATCCACCTCGTGTTTGTGGTATTGCAACTTTTTCGTATGATTTGATACACAGCATTAATCAAAAGTTTAAGCAGGATTATACAGTCAAAGTGTGTGCTGTAGAATCTGAAACAGAGAAACATTCTTATGATGATACTGTAAAATATACTTTGAATACTTCAAATCGAAAAGATTTTGAGGTGATTTCAAAAAAAATAAATCAGGATAACGAAATTGATTTGATTTGCATTCAGCATGAGTTTGGACTTTATAGTGAAAATCCGGAATCATTTTTGAAATTTGTCCAAGCGATAACAAAACCTGTTGTTATTGTATTCCATACTGTTTTGTCTCATCCAAAGGATGACGCACGAGAGTATCTGAAGAATATTATTGATGCATGCCAGATTGTTGTCGTAATGACACATTCGTCATTAGCTATTTTGGAAAATGATTATCAAATTGAAAAGGAAAAAATTAGCATTATTCCCCATGGAACTCATTTGGTTTCACAAACTGATAAAGAAGAATTAAAAGTGAAATATGGATTCTCCGGAAGAAAAATCCTCTCGACATTCGGGTTGTTAGGTCCTGGAAAAAGTATAGAAACAACGCTGGATGCTCTGCCTGCTATCATTAAGGAAAATCCTTCGGTACTGTTCTTGATTATTGGGGAGACGCATCCTGTGGTAGTGAAAAAGTTTGGAGAGATCTACCGCGAGTTTCTTGAGACTAAAGTGAAAGATCTCTCTCTGACAAATCATGTGAAATTCATAAATAAATATCTGGATACTAATATTTTACTGGAATATCTTCAGATGACAGATATATATTTGTTTACATCTTCTGATCCTAATCAGGCTGTAAGTGGTACTTTCGTGTATGCTCTTAGTTGCGGTTGTCCAATCATAGCAACACCGATACCTCATGCATTTGAACTGTTAAGTGATAAAACTGGTGTCATGTTTAATTTTCATGATTCCTTGCAATTAGCTAAATCAACAAATAGTTTGTTGAAAAATAAAAAACTTCGTATTCAGATGGGAATCTCTGGTTTACAAAAAACAGCCTTTACAGCCTGGGAAAACACAGCCATCGCCTATACTTTGATTTTTGAGAAGTTGTTACATTCCAGCACTCCTTTAACTTATTCCTTACCAGAAATCAATTTGGACCATATTAAGAGTATGACTAAGAAATTAGGAATCGTACAATTCTCGAAAGGAAATCAACCAGATTTAGGTTCTGGCTATACGCTTGATGATAATGCCCGTGCACTTATAGCTCTTTGTATGGCAGATGAGAATGGAGAGTATCCCGAAAATGCAAAATATATTGAGTTATATTTGAATTTTATTTTACTTTGCATGCAAAATGATGGATCTTTAAAAAATTATGTGGATCAATACGGAAATTTTATATCACAAAATAATGATGTCTCGTTGGAAGACAGTAATGGACGGGCAATATGGGCTCTTGGATATTTGATCTCTCTTCGTAATGATCAATTGAAAGCATCTGTTGCAAAAGCAGAGAGAGCTATTAAATTTATTTTCCCCACTCTCAAAAAGATGCAATTCCCTAGAAGTATCGCTTTTACAATTAAAGGGTTATGCCTCTATTTTACAAAAAATTCTTCACGTGAAGTCTCTGATATGATTCAGACATTAGCTAATAAATTGACAGGTTTATATATAGCTACAAAAGATGATTCATGGAAATGGTTTGAGAACGGTTTGACATACGAAAATGCGATATTACCTGAAAGTTTGTTATATGCATATACTGTTACAAAGAATGAACAATACAAAGATATAGCAAAAGAATCGTTTGATTTCTTGTTAGATGAAATTTTTGTTGAAGGAAAAATTAAGGTCATTTCAAATCATAATTGGCTGAAAAAAGGAGAAACAAATATAAAATATGGAGAACAGCCTGTTGATGTCGCTGGTACGGTAATTGCCTTGAATAAGTTTTATGATATATTTCATGATAAAAAGTATATCCAAAAGCAAAAAGATGCATTCAGCTGGTTTATGGGCAATAATCATCTTCATCAAATTATCTATAATCCGGCTACAGGTGGTTGTTATGACGGACTTGAAGAAAATAATATTAATTTGAATCAAGGGGCAGAATCTACAGTTTGTTACCTTATAGCCCGGCTGTCGCTTATAAAAGAGAAGAATTTATAGAAGAGTGCAATAATAATGGTTCACTGTAGTTTGTTTGTAGATGGGATGTCAAATAAATTGTGTCAGAGGGCTTTTTATTCTTTATTTTTACCTCATTTTCGGTCTGCAATTTTAATCGTATTCCGAGGATGAGGAATTTTTATGTTGAGCAAAATCGCATAATCTTGAATTTATCACCAAACTTTGTTGTGATTATTATGGCGCTTATCGTGCTTTGGAAGATGCTTACGAAGAAGGCAAAGCAAAGTCTATTGGTGTTAGCAATTTCCAGCCTAATCATTTTATTGATTTAGGTTCCAAGAACAAAGTTGCAAAAATTGCACGGCAAATCAAAATTCTCGCAGGGCAGCATTGCTGATAACATGATGAAGATGTGGAAAGTTCTTCGTACTTATCTGGTGGTGAAATATAACGATATGTCCGTCAAACCTGATAAGAACAGATAGTTCCTCCGTACTCCAGAAGGAATAGGGGCGACTGCCGAGCGTCCTGGATATCCTGAGAAATATGCTCGGAAATAGGTCAAGGAAACGGTTGATAAGTATCTTTATCCTGAGGAAAAGAAATAATTGACAGAATTACTTTTCAGTCCGGTAGATTAATACTTGAACTGAGTGGAGTCCGGGTGACTATGAAATTGAATTTCATAATCACCCGTTTTTATTTATATACCTGTTTTTTTGTTTCTTCCTCTGATGCCTATCGTATCATGATGAGTGTTTGAGTAATGAAACAAAAAGCGGTAGAAAGAATTTGATTCTTTCTACCGCTCGATTCTGGGATATATATATATTTTTGTGGAGTCCTCAGGACTCTGTTATTATATCTCGCTCTTTAAGGCTTTTCATCTGCTTGAACAGCAGGATGAATCGGATGTCACTCTCTATTTCTTTCGGAATGATTTCCTCGGAAATACTTTACGGATCGCTTGGTTGTTGGCTCTTGTTTTGTTGACAGAGCCGGTCAATCAATTAATATCTGTCGTGGCTGTAACCACCATTGCCGCGCTGTGAATGCTCTGGTCTTGGACGAGCTTCAGCAACAACGATTTCTCTGCCGTCAAATTCTTTACCATTGAGTTCGTCAATGGCTTTCTTAGCTTCATCATCATCAGCCATCTCAACGAAGCCGAAGCCACGTGAACGACCACTTTCACGATCATTGATGATTTTTGCAGAGGTTACTTCACCATAGTTTGCAAATAAATCTTTTAAACCTTCATCGGTTGTCTTGAAGTTCAGACGTGATACAAAAATGTTCATTTTGTTTTGAATTAAATTAAACTGTTCTAATTAATGAATAATATTTCTTTTTTTATATAATCCGTATAACAGGCATTAGTTCCTGTTACGGCTATAGTCTTTTCTTTCCGTTTTATTATCTTTTCATTTTATCTTCTTATCATCTTTATCATAGTTTCTTACAGTAATAAAACACTTATTGATTAAGTACTAACCAGACACGGAATGAACTGGAAAAACTCAAAATTCAAATATTTTAAGTCTGTGATGACTATTTAAACATAAAAATGTTATGGTGATAATGTGCCGTTAGAGAATATAACGACATGGGATATAAAGGTCATTTCGCCAGTTTCTCAATCTGGCACCCGCTCTGTAAATTCATATTTCTAACTGATAGTTCCTCTTTTTTGTTGTTGATTCATCGAAAGCATCACAATTATCTGTGAATGTCTTCGTGACGGTTTATACTTTATAAACAAGAAAGTCGATTGTTGCCGGTTTCGATGAGAGAGTCGCGTATAGGACGAACTAAAACAAGAGAAGACAGATACAATGTAAACTTGATTGCTCACGGTGCAAAGATACAAAAAGAATTTAAACCAGCATACTAGTTTCTGTTTTTTTTGCTTATTTACTTCATTTTTTCATCAGAATCCCCTTTTTTCTTTAAAAGTCTTTGCTTAAAACCGTTTTTTAGTGACCGTAGACTTCTTTATTCCTGTTTTCTCATCAATTTCTTCATCATTTTGATGTCTCAAAATGATGTGTCTGAATGAAAATGTTCCTTATTTTTGAAAGAAATGGCTTGAAGGTAGGATTCTTTGAAGCAAAAGACTACACATAGACTCTTTTTTTGAGTACTGGTCTCAGTGTTCTGACTTTATAAAATATTTGATAGAATAGATTGGATTATGTGGATTTTTTGTAACTTTGTCTGTTCCTGTATTCGTATTATCATTCTTCTACTGGTTCTGTTCGGTTGACTTGTGAGAGATATGTGATAGGAAAGATAAGGTGTTGTTTAACGGATCATTAATGTGAATGGGTATGATAACAAAAGACAGTATTGCTGAAGCTTATAGTTTCTTTCATCAGAAATGGAACTTATATCAATTGATTGATAAGGAGCCTGTGAAAGATCATATTGAGTATACCATTAGTTCGTATGCTGAAGCAATGAATGCAGAGTTGTATGAGAAGATTGGTGAGGGTAAATCTGAGTTTCTCCATGATCATTCTACCTTTCCTCAGGATCTGTCTAATGCTGTTGACAGACTTGAAAAACTGTTGTGAGTCAGGGGGGTGATGATTCAGATTAACTAACCATGGATTCTGATTATGAAAAACAATAGCAGAATCAGATTTGTGGCTCTGTGCATTGGTCAAATCCGATTGGTCTGAACTGATGCTGGCGCTTACTGTAGGTATACCCGGCTTTTTTAAGATACTGTGTCAATTTCTTCGGGTCTTTATTATAGCAATAACATAGTGATTCAAGGGAGTCAAATTCTTTGTCTCTTAACAGCATATTAATGCTGGACACCAATATTGCAGGGTTTTCTGGCAAATGATCCATAATCAAATTTCTTTATCCGATTTATCTTATTCCTCGGGCTTTGAATACGACTTCTTTTGCAGCATTGATTTCCTGAAACTTTTTCTCTGCAGCTTTCCTCACATCTTCACCCAGAGTAGCGACGCGGTCTGGGTGATTTTTCAGAGCGAGTTTTCTATAAGCTGCCTTTACTTCCTCATCTGTCGCATCCTGAGAAATGCCGAGTACTTTATAGGCTGCATCCAAGTTGTTCCCTCCGTTACTGAGGTTGAGCATGGATTCTACGTCTGCTTCGGTCAGGCCAAGGTTGATAGCGACAAAATCCAATGCTTCTATTTCTTCAGACGAGACAACCCCATCAGACTGAGCGATCATTGCCAGGTAGTTGAGCAACTGAAGGCGTTGCTCGTAAAGCATATTACGGGTGATTTGCATACAGCAGTCCCGGATGATACCTTTAAATTCACTGGAACCTATTTCGTCCTGTTTCGTAAAAAGTTTGAACAAGATATCCTGTCCTTGCTGGACGGCTGCTTCTCCGAAATTCTGATGCAGAAAATTGCGCACAAAATTCATTTCTGAATGCATAACCTTTCCATCGGCCTTGATGATATAAGAGGAGAGTACAAGAAGCGAAAACATGAAGGAGTTGCGCTGACCTTCATAGTTCCTTTGATAGTATTGATCACCGTATCCCGTGCTGTGGAAGTTTACGCTGTCTGTTTCTGTATTGACTTGATCCATTCCTCGGTCAAAGAGTGCTCCCAGTGCGAATCCTGCAAGTGCCCCCAAAGGCCCTGCCGTAATGAAGCCCAGAAACCCACCAATCCATTTTCCTAATGCCATATCTGATACCTTGAAGTTATCTGTTTTTAGCAGCAATTTGCATGCCATTCATGGGCACAAAGATAATGATTAATTCTGGGAAAAAATCTGATTTTGAGTATAACATTTAGTACCCTTTTATTTTTATAACTGATATTTGCTTTTCTATAACCAACTCTCATTGCTTGTGATTATGGAATCAGCGGATCTTTGGAATCTAACTTGATCCTTCTCTCAATAGAAATCATTTAAAAGCTCTATGGTGCATATCGCTTATCTGCATGCACCATAGAGCGACGCTATGCACCATCCAGCATAGCTCAATGCACCATATCGTATGGCCTGGTGTACTGTCCAGAATATTAAGGTATTAAATGCAGGACTTTATTTCTTACTGTATTGGCTTGGACTGATACCGAAATGTTCTTTGAAACATCTGTTGAAGTACTGTGGACTGCTAAAGCCGGTTTTATAACTGACTTCTGAAATTGATAAGGTGCCGTTTTGGAGCAGGTCTGCTGCTTTCTTGAGACGCTGGTTGATGAGATAACGTCTTGGAGAAATGCCTAAAAGTTCTTTTGCTTTGCCGTAGAATGTAGTCCGTCCCATACACATCAGAGAAGCGAGTTGGTCAACATTGAAATTGGTATCATCGAAATGCTCTTCGATATACGCGTCCATACGGGAGAGAAAACGTTTGTCGGCATTGCTGGTAATAAGTGCAGGTTGGGGGGTATCTGTCTGGGAGGCTGGTTGTACTTCCTGCTGAACGGTTTTCTGCGGTACAATTTCCCTTTCTTCATGCCATTTGATGAGTTGGCAGATACGTATGATCAGCAGCCGATAGTTGCAGGGTTTTACCATATAGTCATCGGCTCCGGCTTCGTATCCTTTAATCTGATGCTCGTCATCATCCAGAGAGGTGAGCATAATCACTGGAATATCGCGTGTGTCGGGCTGTTGCCGGATTTGTCTGACGATGCTGTAACCGTTTCTGTCTGGTAGCATCACATCACAAAGCAAAAGGTTAGGATGCTCTTTCATAACTCCGGCATATCCTGTGTTACCACTCATATATCCGGAAACAGTAAAATATCTGCCGATGGTCTCCTTGAGTTGCAGCATCATATCCGGATCATCTTCTATGATAATAATTTTCTGATGGTTGAGTGCTTTTGGCTGGACCTCACTGATGAGTGTTTCCAACTGTTTCTTATCTTGCTTGTCGTCTCTCTCTACTGAATTTACAGCAGCCGAGGTCTTAAAATCGGAGGCATTGTAAACACTACTATCTACTGGGAGGGAGATGGTGAAGATATTCGTATCTTTGTCTCTTTTATAGGTGAGTTCTCCATGATGTAAACGTGCCATCTCATGTGCATTATAGAGTCCGATACCCATACCCCCTTGTGAAACATAACCGTGCATAAAGGGCTGGAAAAGAGTCTTTTGCTGTTCTGGTGTAATACCGTTTCCGGTATTTGTTACTTTGATCAGTAATGTTCCTGAATTGGATGAAAGGTGAACATGTAAGGTTACCGAACCCCTTTCTTGTGTATACTTCATGGCGTTGCTTAACAGATTATAAATCATTGTTTCCAGCATCTCATGGTCAAAATAAAGGTCATACTTCTTGGCAAAGGGCGTAAAACTCATGTTGATTTCCTTTTGCTTGGAGTAACTCCAGAAATCTTGATAAATGCGACGGATAAAACTGATGATGTCGTCTTTCACAACACTTAAGTGTTGATTACCAGTACTGATTTTTCGAAATTCCATCAGTTGGTTGACCAGACGAAGTAATCGGTTGGTCCCTCGCCGTGAAGCTTGTATTGCTGATTTTGAAACCTGTTTGGTGTCCGGATCAATCAATCGGTCTACAGCATTTTGTATGATGGCAAGTGGAGTACGGAATTCATGTGCGATGTGAGTGAAGAAATTAATTCGAAATTCGGAGATTTGCTGATTGACAGTAAGTTGTTGATGGAGCCGGACACGTTCTTTGAGGTTGTGATAAACGTAACTTACAGCAAGTGTGATGAATATCAGGTAGATGAGACAAGCCCACCAACTGCTGTACCAGGGATGGTAAATCGTGATCTTTAATTTGATTTCATTACTTTGGTGTCCGTTGGCATCTATGGCTCTGAGGTGAAAGGTATAGGAACCCGGACTGAGATTACCATAGTTGGTATGATTCTTGTTGGTATAGGGACACCATGATTTCTGCAGTGGTTCCATATAATATTGGTAACCTGTTGTTCCTGTTTCTGCAAAATTGAAATCAGAGAAGTGTATTGACAGTGAGTTTTGCCGATGAGAGAGATAAATCGTCTTTTGCTGGCTGAGAGCTTCTCTGAGTTGACGCATCTCATTCGTGTCACTGTCGTTGATGAATATAGAGGTTCCATTGATCAGTAAGTCAGTGATACGTACTGGGAATGAACTCGATTGCACCGTTTTTCCCATTTTGGGCTGGATAACAGCCAGACCATGATTCGTTCCGAAAAGCAGCAGTCCGTCAGGAAGGAGGAGTGCACTGTTGTCTGAGAATATGTTTCCGCGGAAATCCTGACTGAGTTGATAGGTCTTTACTCTTCCTGGTTTCTGCCCATTCATTTTGATATATGAAAGTCCTCCTTCTGTTCCGATCCAGACTCCACCGTTTTGATCTGATGCAATAGAATGGATGTAATTGTTGGATAGCCCTTTCTTGGTGTTTATCTGTTTATAAGTCAGTTTGTTACCTATGAGTTGACAGTGGATGACCCCAACTCCTCCTGTGCCGATCCAGAGTGAGCCGTCTTTTGCAATGTTGACGCAACAGATTTCATTGGTCGGTAATTGATGATTGGAGAGATTGAAATGTAAAAAACTCTTTTCAGACAAATTCTTTTTATAAGTGTCAAGACAGAATAACCCGTCATAGGTTCCTATCCACAATCGTCCTTTGGAATCACAACTTAAATCCTGTATGCGGCTTTCGTTGATATTCTGATTCAGGAATTGACGGATTTTCAGGGGTTTCCCCTTTTCATATCTTACCTGTAACAGTCCACCTCCTCCGGTTGCAATCCAGATACGTCCTTGAGGATCAGAGAGGATATCGAAGATGTCATCACAGGGAATAGGATTTACCTTGTCTTCCCGGGTATGTTCCTTTCCGTTTATGAAAAGCCCGCTTCCTCTGGTTCCTATCCAGGTATTTCCTTCCCGATCCTTGTAATATGAATAGACTGGGTTGGGGAAAATCTGCTTTCCTGTAACTTGATTGGTGAGGAGATTGTAATGATAAAGTGTATGGTCTCGTGTAGAGAAGATAATATCCTGCTTTCCTTCGGAAGATAGGGTCTGGATCATGTTGCTCTGGTCAAAAAGATGGTAAGCAGTAGGGTAGATATACTGAAAATCCAGATCAGAAGGTGAAGAAAGTCGTATGATTCCTGCATTGTCTGCGGCTATCCAGATGTCACCGCTTCGGTCTGCAATGATACGGGAAAGAAAGTCAGAGGGGATAATAGCATCATCATCTTTTGCAAGATAATGCCTGAGGGTTTTCTCTTTGGAAGAGTAAGTGTATAGTCCTTCACTGGTAGATATGTAGATCACGTTGTTGGGGCCAATACAGGCCCTATAATAGCGTTTCGTACTTGAGAAAATAGAAAATTTGGGTTTGATATCAAACTTCTTGAGTTGACCGTCAGGCATGAAAATCCACAGATTCCCTAATTTGTCAGATACAAAGTAGTATCCTTTGTCATGGTCCATGGTCGTACCTTCCGGTATCTGGCACATTGCTGGCTTGGAAAAGGTTTTCTTATGAATATCAAAAGCGTAAGTGAATTGAGGGGTAAAGATCAGCCATTGCCCTCGCCAGATGATGGTGTTTGTTACTTTGCTGACGGCTCCGATGACGGATGGAAGATGAGTTCTGGATAGAAGTCTGCAAGCTTTTCCGTAAATCAGTACATCATCATTCTTAGTTAAGAGAAGTACCAGATTATGGTAGACTTGAACATCAAGGATACAGTCTTTTTTATTCAGGATATGAACTTTATTATTTTTGTCAACGACGGTTACGCCGTGATTCGTACAAAGCCAGACATTGGAATCAGCGTCCTCTATGATCTTACTGACGTGATTGCTTGGCAGGGTGTGCTTTTCTGTTGTATAGTCAATGACAGAAAGTGCTTTTCCATTGTAAATCACTTGTCTTGCACAAGTCTTGGAATCATAAAACCACATCCCATGGGTGGAAAGGAAGCGTTTTTCCAGTGGGATGAACTTGACAGGTCTGTTATAAGTTACAAATCGTGATCTGTGGAGATCATAGCATCCATTATCGTATGAGCCGGATGAGATCCAAAGCAATTGATTGGGATGGTCTATGTATAGCAGGCCGATAATAGATGCAGTCTTTTGTCCTTGAAGATTTGTGAAAGTATTAAAATTTACAAAAGAATACCCATCAAAACGGGATAGACCGCAAGTCGTTCCCATCCAGATATAGCCTTGGTCATCCTGGATCATATCCATAACCGTATTGCCGATTAAACCGTCTAAAGATGTATAGGTCTTGGAATTGATGGCACCATCAATATTTAAATCTATAAACAGAAGGGGAATTAAAACGGAAATAAGACGGACATTTTTCATTTATTTGATTAGTTTTGGCCTTTATTTTGCAAATATAAGGAAAATAATCGGAAGATGAGCAAATAAATGAAATTCGAATTTTTACTTAAGGAAGTAACTTAAATTCGTGAGTTTGTAAATTGAAGAAACAGTACCCGTTGGCGGAATTAATTTAGTTCATTACCACAGTCCGGTAACCTCATTTTGACTATGGCTGGAACCAATTACTTCAATATGATGTTGTTCCGGGATATGGTGGAACACTACAACCTGTCAAATCCTATGTTGATAAGATATTTTCTTAAGTGTGTAATGCTTAACTTGTCCAATCCAACATCCGTACGCCATATATAACGGCATCAAGTCAGGGACTAGGAGTAAGTAAAGAATCACAATCTGACGGTGACCGAAATGACTTAGTACAGAAAAGGTTTACACTGTTTTAACAATTAAATAGTGTAATAAAAATGAAGAAGAAAGAATTCCGTCGTTATGAGTCCAGATTCAAATTGTCAGTTTTGCGAGACATGTATGAGAACAATTTGTCATATAACTTTACTGCGAAGAAATATGGCATAATCTGCCCCCAAACATTACATTTATGGGAGAAAGAATTTCCACTTGACACAAAAAGCCTATCTTTGTCAGAAGAAGTCATCAACAAGATAAAGTCAATGCGTTCAAAGAAGGAAGAATCAGCAGCGTCAAAGGCCAATAAGACAAGAGAAGAAGAGTTGGAAAGTGAGATAGTCAATCTGCGCAAGGCTCTTACGTATTCCGAACTTCGTAATGAGGGCCTGATAGAACTGTTGAGAATGGGCAAGGAAGAATTTGGAATTGATCTGTTAAAAAAAGATGGCGCCAAGCAGTGAACAGCCTGCACGCCAGTCACCCGAAGGAATCAATCGGGTCTCTGAGCGGACTGTTTGGCAAGACCCGTGTAGGCTATTATTCCGTCAGCAGGGAAAAGATGAAGCGTCGGGAGCTTCAGGATACGTCCATAGTGCGGATGGTCAGGGAAATCCGGGGACATGCGCCGGGCATAGGCGCATACAAGTTGTTTATAATGCTGAAGGACGTATATCCGGAGAAGATGATGGGCAGAGACCGTTTTTATAAGTTGATGAAAGACCATCGCCTGATGCTCAAGCCGGAGCGTTGCCGTCATACGACTGACTCTAACCATAATTACCACAAATACAAGAACCTCATAAAGGACATGAAGGTAAGCAAGCCCAATCAGCTCTGGGTGGCAGACATTACCTATATTGACACAGATGAGGGAGTGTGCTATCTGCATTTGATAACCGATGCCTTCACCCATGAGATCATCGGATGGGTTCTCTCGGACTCCCTGGTGGCTGTCAATACTATAGCAGCACTCAGTCAGGCCATAGAACAGGCCGGCGATGCCGATCTGAGCCTGTTGACCCACCACTCGGACCGCGGTTCCCAATACTGTTGTAATGCCTATGTCGAAAAACTTAACAGTGTGCATGCATCCATCAGTATGACCGAGGACTACAAGCCGACGGACAATGCCGTGGCAGAACGAGTGAACGGCATCATCAAGCAGGAATGGCTTTACAGAATGAAAAGACCGAAGAATATGGCCGAAGCCCGGAGGATCATATCGGATATTGTGGACTTCTACAATAATAAGAGGCCGCATATGAGTAATGGCATGCTGACACCTGTCCAGATGAGGTTAAAATATGAGAGTACTCCCTGAACGCTCTTTGGAGGCTTTACGCCTCCAGCCGCAGGGCAAACCTCCGTGGTGTTTTTCATGTTTTTTATTTGGCTGTATGGAAGAAAAGTATTAACTTTGAAATGTTAAAGATGATCCCACACTGAAATGTCAATTATTTTCTTACTGTATACAGAATCAGGAAGAGAAACTAAAAGGTGTCAAGTGAATCAGTCGCACTTTTAAGAAGTTGTATAGTAAAATCAGTAACAGAGTATTAAAAGTGTAAACCAAATCCAGTCATAGTCAAATCACAATCTGAGGGTGACCGAAATGCACCATTTTGGTATGGTGAAATGCACCATTTTGGGGTACCGAAATGCACTATTTTGGTATAGCGAAATGCACCATTTTGGTCACTATGGATTATGATTGAGAAAATCAAGTGATTATGACTGTGACATAATTCCGCCAACTGGTAAACAGTATATATATATAAGAGGTGACAGGATCAGACAGGATGCCGTCACCTCGTGTGTCAAATTTTAATAATTGAGATTTACCCTTTATATTTATAAGTCATTCAGGAATTGTTTCTTATGATTTGCAGAATTGATGGCATCGGTATACTGGATATGAGTGCTATAATTATGGTAAACGCTTTTGTTTTTCTTTACGTAACCATAGACTTGGCCTTCTCTCATATTTAATATGAAACCGGGTATGTCTTTATTTTGATCTTGCTCTATGATAGCATTGTTGCCATATTTGCTTATCAGGAGTTTTTTTAACTCGTTCAGTTTATTCAGTGCCTTGTTTTTATTCAAATGCGTATAGTAGGCTTGAGCAGCAAAGACAATCTGAGTTTCCGGATCGAAATACACAGCAATTCTGGCTTTCTGATTTAGAAATTTTCCTCTGAAGATTCTCGTACCGTCTTCTGCTGAATATTTACTGTTGAATTTATCCAGTTGATACCCTTTTAGAATCAATTGCCCTTGATATTGCTCCATAGTCCCTGTCAGTGGAATACCATCAAATTTCAAATGTCCTGTCTGTGCTTGTGCAAAGATGGATAGTAAAGAAAATACAACTAACAATACCGATTTCTTCATATTGATTCATCTTTTAATGTTTACTAAATGAGAAACCAAAGATACGTAATTTCTGCAAGAAGTCCATGATCCTGTAAAACTATTTTCTTCTGGTTTGTCTTTTTATCTCATCTTCCGGAATTTTAGGAGAATAAAAGATTTAATCTGAAATTCATCGAAATTTTACACCTCAAGTGGTATGGATTTCCACTGTATGCGGTATAAGGTTATCTCATCTTGAATCTGGCACCAATATGTTCTTTGTTCCTGTCTCTATGTATTATTCTGTCTTTGAAGAAAAAAGTTTTGATGGATTTGTATTCCTGCTTTTTCAAAGGTATGTGGATTAAAGATCATTCAGCATCTGATGCCTATGATTTTCTTCATTGATAGAATCGGTATACTGAATATAGGTGCCGTAGAAGATGCTGCTTTTAGAAACATAACCGTATATCTGCCCTCCATTGGCCGTCAATAAAAACCCTGGAAATTCTTTGCTCTGGTTATGTTCTTTCATGTTTGCTGCACCATATTTGTTGGACAGCAGACCCTTAAAATATTCAAGTTTGATCTGTGCTGAATTTTTATCGAGTTTTGTGAAATAAACCTGAACTTTGAAAACCTGTTTTGTCTTTGTATCGAAAAATACTTTGATCTTGGCCTTTTGATTCACAAATTTACCTTGATATATCCGCTTGCCCTCCGGAGCCAGTGTACCGTCAAGTTCATCTATCTCAAATTTGTTAATTGTGTTCTGCTTGAATCCTTTCGTAAGCAGTTGCTGCTGAAATTGTTCAATGGTACCTGTAATGGGTATTCCCGCGAATTTTAAATGTTCTGCCTGAGCTTGTGATATCACAGATAGTAGACAGAAAACGAATAATAAAATGGATTTCTTCATCATGCTATTTTTACCTTTGAGTATCTGTTAATGAGCAAAGATACATAAAATATGTTGAAAGACGGCATATCTGTGTCTTCTCAACATAAATTAACAACTTTTTGTAAAATGAGTTTTCCTTTTTAAGACAAATTTTTCCAGTTTCTTATACCTATCGTTATTGCTCTTATCGGATGGGCTAAGGAGCATCTTGATGATATTACCAAATGAGAAACTGACTCGATTCTTATGGCACTATGACGAGTTTGCCCCTTAGTAATTTTTTTCAATATAAAATATAATGTTCTCAATATTGGTTCTTGCAGGAGTTGTATTTCATCATAAAATCGTATCTTTGCAGTATGTCCTGTCCAAATTGCCAGAGGTTGGATAGGGATAAAGTTGGTGTAATGGAAATAGAATGCTTATAGCAATATAATCTTTTAGTTTGTGTAAAAGTGCTAAACCATAGAAATACGGATATATGAACCATCAAATTAATCATCGTAGCATAACAATTCTTTTTATTTTATTTGTTGTTATGAACCTGTCAGGGCAGAATTTATTGCCGTTAGATTGGAATATTGATTTTGACAGTAACCGATCTGTGGCTACCCGTGGCGCCAGGCAGCATTCCTCAGTATGTACGCTATTATCATGGGAGCGTCAGGGTTATTTCTCTGGTGATGGCAACTGTTCTTTATCCTCAATATTCAATGTTGAAAAACCTAACAGGCGCTATGTTTTATCTGTCAGGTTACAATGTAATGTCTGTCGTATTCAGATTAATGGAAGAACGATAGCTTCTGATCTTAAAAACTTAAATTGGAGTGACAAAGGAGCATTGAGTCATTTTACCTTGCCCAAAGGGATATTGAAGCGTGGTAGAAATAAAATATTGATCTATTGTTCTGAGTTGGGTTATACAGGTGGTTTGAGCCATATTTTACTCACCTTAATTCCTGTTGCTACGAAGAACAAAGATTTTGTACGTATTTCGCTTCCGGCAGCAGATCATGTCTGTCGTGGTGACGATAGGATCATTACTTTACATTATAACAGTAGTACCCCCGCCTCTATCAGGTTACGGATTGAGAATGATTTCCACAAATCATTTCTGGATAGCGTCTTCAGGGTATCACCCAGAGATTCTATGGTACGGATAGACCTTAACCGGATATGCAATGTCCCTGGTTTCTATCAGATAACAGCAGTAATGCATGGTAAGGGATATTCAGGAAATGCACTATGGATGGCTGTAAAACCAGAGCGTGTGACTTGCAGCAATCGGGTTGCAACTGATTTTAACCAGTACTGGTCACAAGCCTTGACGGATTTGTCTCGTGTAGCTCCTGATTTCAGAATACATAAGGTTGATTCCTTATGTAAGAAGAGTAAGAGAGATGTGTATATTGCAGAGATGCAGTCTCTTGGAGGAATTACTATTCGCGGTTATTATTTTGTGCCACGTAGTCCCGGCAAGCATGCTGCCGTGCTGCAGGTTCCTGGTTACGGATGGGGATTCGAGAATATAGATGGTATGCTGAATGATGATACTGATAGGGCTGAACTGGCACTGTGTGTTCGTGGACATGGAATTAGCCGGGATCAGTTTAATCCTGGTTTTGGCGTTCCTGGTATATGGGGATATAAATTATTCAATAGTGACAGTGTCGCTTATCGTGGTATCTATATGGATTGTGTACGTGCTGTTGAATTTCTTGACAGTCGTCCTGAAATAGATGCTGCACGTATCGGTGTTAAAGGTGGCAGTCAAGGTGGGGGACTGGCATTGGCTACAGCCGCATTATGTGGGGACAGGATATCTGCTTGTGCTTATTTCGATCCGTTCCCCTGTGATATCCGTCATCAGATCAGAATTCGTACGACATGCGAGACTGAATTAAAGAATGATCTTTCCTATTATGGTAACCCCTGTTCTTTTATTGATGTGATGAATATTCAGGATCTTATTGATACACGTTCCTTTGCTTCGAAAATTAAGTGTCCGGTCCTCTATACAGCCGCTCTGTTTGATGATGACTGTCCTGTTCACGGCGGTTTTACAGTATATAATCTGCTCACCACTTCAAAACAGTATAAAGTATTTCCTTATGATGGGCATATTGAGGGGTTCTCGCATGATGCTTATATTATGAAATGGTTAGACAAAACATTAGCAGAAAAATAGAAAAGATGCAAAAGATAGAGACGATCTCATCCGAATTGGATAAATTCATTGATGCAGAGAAACGTGAAATGCTTCCCAGATTTTTTAAGACTGGAAAGGGACAATATGGTGAAGGTGATAAGTTTTTAGGCATTACGGTTCCTCATATCCGTAATGTGGCGATGCAACATCTGGATCTGAGCCTTGATGAAATAGATCAATTGCTGATGTCCCCTTGGCATGAACGGCGTATGTGTGCACTACTGATCATGGTTGAACAGGTAAAGCGTTCCTATAAGCGCTCATGGTTGAAAGAATATTCTGAAAATGAAGCTGACTCCTTGCGTCAGGATTACTATCATTTCTACCTTCAACATACCCATAAGATCAATAACTGGGATCTGGTAGATCTTACAGCTCCGACTATTGTAGGGGAATATCTGGTAGATCATGACCGGAATATATTATATCAACTGGCTGACAGTCCTTTTCTTTGGGATCAGCGAATCGCTGTAGTATCGACAATCGTCTTTATCAAGCGCAATGATTTCATGGATATCTATGCCCTGAGTGAAAAATTATTGCATCATCCTCATGATCTGATGCATAAGGCTATAGGATGGATGCTGCGTGAGGCTGGAAAAAGAGATAAACCCAGACTTATGGATTTTCTGGATGTACATTCTTGCGAGATGCCACGGACGATGCTTCGGTATGCAATAGAAAAATTTCCGGAAAATGAACGGCAGTATTATCTGAAACGATAATATTGCATCTTTACATAAACATACTTTATCAAAAAGTGGGATATATCGGAAAAAGATATATCCCACTTTTTAATTTTAGAATTTATATCCGAATCCCAAATTGAGGTATATGGGATACATGTTAAAGGTTACAGTCTTAAAACTCTTCTTGAAGATATCATTCAAACCCCATGTCAGGTCAGCATTAATACTGAAATGACTGAAGGCAAACCAAGATGCTCCGACTTGCATTCCGGTATGGAAATGCCGAAGGTCACTGGAGAAATCATAAGTTCCGCGTTTGCCATCTTTGAATATAAGTTTCTGACCGATAGGAGATCCTTGCCGAAGATAGCCATCTGCAACATATCCTGAAAAATCCCCGTCAAGTTTATAGGATTCGAAGATACCTGCACGTAATCTCCACTCTTTGTTAAGTTTATAATTAGCCATGATCGGTATGGTCAGGAAGATGCTGCTGTATTTCGTATTTACATATCCTGTCCAGTATCCGCTAACTTTATTGTCGTTGTCGATGATTTCGGTACTGTAGCTTTTAACATTGGCACCGGTATGCATACTTTTCTCCTCGAAGCGTATACCAGCAGATATTCCCCAAATTTTCTTCTCCCCAAGCCAGTGTGTGACGTCACCTTCTATCAGTCCGTTTAACCGGGGATTATATTCCTTTATAGACCGGATTTCTTTAGGTAGGGGAATAGGAGATGCTCCGCCAAGATTAATTCCACATTGGACACTATATTCCCAACCATTTTTCTCGGCATTTTGCAATGTCTGATTCGTGTTGTCTTGAGCTTTTAAAGCAACGACAGGTACGATGATACCTAGTACCAATAATAATATCTTTTTCATTATTTGCTTTCAGATTTATAGAATAGTTGCATCTCGTCCACGTAGAGTGTACTGCCTACAGCTCCGTTAAAGTTGGCACCGTCAATACTTGATGACATGATGATTGCAATATTGTATTGACCCTTTTTGAGTTTGGTCTCATCAATGGTCTTTCCTGGCTTCATAACAAAAGGTATAGCAAAACGCGTCCATTGGTCAGTTTCTTTCTTGTCTGTTATCCGGGCTATGGAAACGATGTTATTACTTGTCAGTGAATTTGTACCATCAAGATATTGTACATCATCAGTTACTTCATAAAGTACGGCATACAAATCAAAATTATCTTTTTTGTCTTTGATTACATTGCTGTTGGCATCCGTAAAAGTATCTCCAGCCTTATATTTATAATATCCGACAAGTTCTGTTGGGATATGGTGGAAAGGTATACCGAAGTGAGTAGACTTGGCCATAATGGAAAGGTCAACTTGAAATGTACCCAGGAAAAGATTTCCGGCAGCAATAGGTGCCTTGAACATTGCACCGAGAGTACCTGTACTGCGAGTAGTAAGTTTTGCACATTTTCCGATAAACCCGTTATCATCCTGGCAGGTCGGATAGTCAGTGGGAGGCAACTTTGAATTTGTTATCATGAATCCTCCATTTCCACTTCCCCATTCGATAGTTGAACCGTCAGCATCCGTATCGGAAAAGATCTGGTAGAACTGTTTTGGCTGATTAGTTTCATAGTCAATACCAGTATAATATTTTATGTCTTCGAAATGGTATTCTGTGGCAGGGTTTGAGAAGACATATTCCACCGTATATGGCTTATGCCATTTTCCGTCCTGTGAAGTAACTGTATATTGTTGTGGGGTGGAAAAATCGTGGATGCTTCCATTTGCCGGTGAAATCGAGGCACCATCAGTAAGTGAGAATTCCGGGCTTTGCTTGGTTACATCCACTGAGTCTTTGACATAGAGGGTAACTTTGTCATTGGTTATTACAGGGTCACGAATCAGTGAGTTGTCTGTAATTTTGCATGCGGTAATATCTGCTTCATCATTAAGAGCCTCGTCTTTGATGCAAGAGCTGAAAGTAAATATCCCTAAACATACAAGTAGGAAAAGAATTTTTTGTTTCATTATTTTATTTTACTTAACTTGAATGCAAATGTAATAAAAAAAATAGTAAAAATAATTATTTGCATTAAAGTTTTCGATGTCATAATGAATCATTAAAATATTCTAATTTCAACTTGTCTGTTATAGGATACGTTGATTTTTCAAGTTTTCTATATGATTTAGGCGTCTTCTGACTCCTTTTTCATCATTAGTCCAGGAGAGAAGATTTTCGATTCCTTTAGTTGAAGTACCTTTTCGTTGATTTTGCGATCTTGACCAATGAAAGCATAATCGGAACTTCTGTCAATACTCCTACGGTAGTGGCCAGTGCAGCTCCGCTTTGTAGTCCGAAGAGACTGATGGCAACAGCTACTGACAGCTCAAAAAAGTTGCTTGCTCCAATCATTCCTGCAGGAGCAGCTACAGGATATGGCAGTTTTGATGCGTAGCTCCATCCGTATGCAATGCCGAAAATCAGATAAGTCTGGATAATCAATGGTACAGCGATCAGGATGATATGGATGGGATTCCTTAAGATCGTGTTGCCTTGGAAAGAGAACAGGATAATCAGTGTAAGAAGTAATCCGGCAGTAGTATATCTGTCAAATTTATGTACAAAGACATTTTCAAAGTACTCCTTGCTTTTTTTCCTGGATACAATCAATCGGGTCAGGATGCCGGCAGCCAACGGCAAAACGACAAATAGAGCCACACTGATCAGTAGCGTGTTATAAGGAACCTTTACTCCTCCCACGCCGAGTAGTAAGGTTACGATAGGTACAAATGCGATTAATATGATCAAGTCATTTACCGCAACCTGTACCAGGGTATAAGCAGCATTGCCTCCGGAAAGATAACTCCAGATGAATACCATAGCCGTACAAGGCGCAGCACCCAGCAGTACAGCTCCGGCTAAATACTGTTGCCCGAGTTCTGCCGGAATCCATGGGCGAAATACGACCATCAAGAAGAAGTAAGCTAATCCGAACATCGTAAAAGGTTTGATAAGCCAGTTGACGATGCAGGTTATCATAACACCTTTAGGATGTTTTGCCACATCTTTCACACTCTGAAAATCCACTTTCATCATCATCGGGTAGATCATCACCCAGATCAGGATAGCAACGGGGATACTTACATGAGCATATTCCCATTTGCTCAATGTTTCGGGTATCATGGGCAAGAACTTGCCTATGAGAAGTCCAATGCCAATGCAGACGATTACCCAGATACTCAGGTATTTATCGAAAAATCCTATTTCCCTTTTTTCTTCCATTGCTTATTTTCCTTTCCATTCGATGAGAACCTCATTCCCCTGAGAAAGTTTGTTTACTTTCTCTATCCATTTCATCTCTTCAGATGCTTTTGCTTTAAAGAAGGCATCGTCAGAGGTGTTCAAAATCAGGCATTGGTTGACCACCCACCATTTGTCTTTGATACCGGCTCTCTGGAGGTCTTCTTGCAGCCTTTGAGCCTCGAAAACGGGTGTTGCCTCTGGCAGCGTGACAATGACTACTTCTGTTTGTGTCTCATCCCGTAATCTCGGTAAAAGGTGTTTTACAGATTCAGGCGTATCACCCTCACTGCTTGCAATCTGCTTATCGTAACTTTGTGTAGAATCAAGCAATAACAGTGCATGGCCGGTGGGAGCCGTGTCTATGACTACGATCTGCTCGTCAGCTCTCTCCACTATATCAGCAAAAGCACGGAATACGGCAATCTCCTGTGTGCAGGGTGACCGTAAGTCTTCTTCGATATATTGGAAATCAGTGACGCCTGCTTCACGAGCTTTACGTCTTACCTCATTCTTGTATTTTTCCAGTTCTGCCTGTTCGTCGATTTTGCTCACGCTGATACCTGCATCGATAGCTAACTGATAATTAATATGGTTGGCAGGGTCAGTAGTCGTAAGATGCACACTTGCTCCCTGCTTTTTAAGTCCCAGTGCTATTTCTGTTGCGATGGTTGTCTTGCCGACTCCACCCTTGCCCATAGTGAATATCACACGTTTCTTTCTTGCAAAGATATCGTCAATAAGTGCATCCAGATGGTTATATCCTTTTAACTTCGTTGTCGGTACAGAAACTTTCGTTATTTCATCTGATGTCAGGAGTTTACGTACATTCCTGATATTGGAGAGATTGTATGAACGCAAAGGAACCTGGACAATATCATACTCCTTGAGTTCCTCTGGTATCTTTGCCAGTGCTTTCTGTTGTAGTGCATAGATAGAAGAAGCCAGTGCATCGTCGCTGTCCTTGTGCAATATCAGTCCGTTGATAACCAGTAACTGATTACAGATACCGAGTTGACGGAGTTCGTGTGAAGAGCGTGCAGCTTCTTTCAGAGGCGCTTCTTCCGGACGGCTCACCAGAACGAGTCGAGTCCTGCTTCCGTCGGCAAGATTCATTACGGCTTGTTTATATACATTTTTCCTTTCTTCGAGCCCTGACAGTTGCCCAAGGCATGAGGCTCCATGCTTACTGGTCTTGATGAACGCACTCCATGCTGACGGCAACTGGAGCATGCGCAGGGTGTGTCCGGTAGGGGCTGTGTCGAAGATAATATGATCATAATGCCGGGCTTCGTCCTCATCGGTGAGAAAGTCTGAGAATTGATTGAAAGCAGCAATTTCCACGGTACAACTTCCGGAGAGTTGTTCTTCCATATTCTTGATGGCTGATTCTGGCAATTGTCCGCGGTAAGGTGCAACTACACGTTCTTTATATTCTTCTGCTGCTTTGACAGGATCGAGGTTGACAACAGTCAGTCCAGGTACATCTTTTATTTTTGTACCATGTTGTGAAATATCCTGTTCGAAAACATCCTGAAGGTTGGAAGCGGGATCGGTGCTGATCAGCAGTACGTTCTCTCCGTCATCAGCTAACGAGACGGCTGTAGCACAGGCGATGCTGGTCTTGCCTACACCGCCTTTACCTGTAAAAAACAGGTATTTCTGCTGAGAAATATTCTTTAATGTATAGGATTTCATCATCATTGTTTGTTTAAGAATGCAATGTGCCCTGAATGCAGGGAATGTGAATATTAAAATGATTTAGCAGCAACCACCACAGCAGCAACCACCATCATGGTTATTGTCATCTGAGGGAGTATGCGTTGGAACGATATTCAAGTCTTTGCCTGTCCATTCGCTCATCTGAACCGTTGACGGATATTTCCCCGTTACTGCAATTTGACCGTCAACGAGTGTTGCCGGCAAGATGTCAGTTCCTTTCGTCTGGAGGAGTTCTTTGATAACCGTATTCTGGATAAATGCCTGTGGCTCGGAACTCAGATTGTGTCTTTTTACTTCGATGCCCATATTTTTCAGGATGTCAATCAGTGTTGCCATACGCAACAAGTCTTTGTCAACACTCGGGCCGCATACTCCTGTGGAGCAGCACATAGCTGGATCAAAAATTTCAATTTTCTTCATATTATTATGTCTATTAATGTATATTGTTCGCAAAGCTACGAACAATATTCTAAATCTCCAAACTTTAGTTCGTGTTTTTACGAACAATATTTGATAACCCCGATATAATTTGATATGTCAATGGAAAAGCTTGTTGTATAGTGTCTTTTTCGGACTGCAATTTTATAATTAGAATAGTTTTTATTAACTTTGCATTCTGAAGTAAATACAACAATGAATATAGAAGCAGCATTTAAGCTTCTCTACCGACCTCTATGTCTTTATGCGATGCACTATTTATATGGTAATATAGATGGAGCAGAGGATGTCGTGGAAGATTGTTTCGTCAAGTTATGGGAGTATCAGCCTGATAATCCGAAATCATTTCTCTATACAGCAGTCCGTAATGCTTGTATTGACAAGTTGCGGAAATCTAAATGCGTGATCGTTGATATTGAACCTGAAGATATTGAAGGTTTTATTACGGATGAAGAAGCACAGGACCGGTCTGAGAGAGAAGCAAGGCTATGGATTGCCATAGACCGACTGCCGGAGAGATGCAGGCAGATATTTCTGATGTGCAAGCGGGATGGTATGAAATATAAGGAAATTGCAGAAAGTCTTGGAATATCTGAAAGGACGGTTGAGCATCAGGTCAGCAAGGCCTTGAAAGAACTTCGTGGCAACCGTAAGGAAATCTACTTCGTGATGATGTTGTTGTATTGAACAAAAAATCTTAGTGTGCCGATAGGGGATTAGGGATGTTTCTGCGTCATAGATGTAGAAATTAATCAAAATAATAATGAAACTAAGAAAGTCCACTTTATTCCTGTTGCTTCTATGTTTGCCTTTGGCACTTTACGCAAAGCCAAAGACAATCAGACAACAGATGGAATGGCTTCACCGGACAAGGAAGATCAACTTCGTCTATGATTCTTCATTGAAACTTGACGTTCCTTATCGGGGACCGTCGGTTAAAGGGGCTTCTATCCACCAGGCTTTGGAATCAATGTTTAAGGGGACGGACATCGGATATGATGTCAAGGGGAATTATGTGCTGCTCAAACTCAAGGCCTCTCCTGAGAAAGTCCTGCCTGAACGTCATCCCGTCAAGCAAAAAAAAGAGAGAAAGAGTTATACTTTGAGTGGATATGTAGAGGATGAAAATGGAGAGACGCTTATCAATGCTACGGTTCTGGATATATCTACAGGACTGGCTACAATGACTAATTCTTCCGGTTTTTTTTCTATTACCCTTCCGGAAGGGAATCGTCAGATAAAATGCAGTTACATCGGCTTTGATGATCAAGAAGAAAGTGTCGATCTGAAATCAGACCGACACTTTAAATTTATTCTACATGAAAATGCTAAAATCAAGGAAGTTGTCGTCACAGGCGATTTAAATTCGCCTTTGATGAGCACGCAGACCGGAAAGCATTCTTTTAGTCAGCATGATATCAAGACGGAGTACTCACTGCTTAGCAGTCCTGATGTGGTGAAGACTCTGCAACGGACCAGTGGGGTGGCAGATGGTGTGGAACTGGCGAGCGGACTTTATGTGCATGGTGGAAATAATGATGAGAATCTGTTTCTGATCGATGGCTCTTCTCTCTATCAGGTGAATCATGCCATGGGACTCTTCTCAGCTTTCAATGTGGACATGATTAAGAATATCGATTTCTACAAAGGTGGTTTTCCTGCACGATATGGTGGAAGGTTATCTTCTGTAGTCGATGTCAGGACCAATGATGGTGATTTTTATCATTTCCATGGAAATTACCGTTTGGGACTGTTGGATGGAGGTTTTCATCTGGAAGGTCCGATCCGGAAAGGAAAAACATCCTTTAATATAGGTCTGAGACGCAGTTGGGTAGACTTGCTTTCACGTCCGTTCTTCATGATATACAATCGTTCTAATGCGGCTGACGACGATGATGTAAGTCTCAATTATTTCTTTCACGACCTGAATGCCAAAGTAACAAATATCTTCAATGACCGTACTCGTCTTTCGATGAGTGTCTATTCCGGAATGGATAAACTGGATTCCGAAGATAAATATATGGACGATTATGATGCTGGATCTAGTGATAAGGATATTGCAAAGAATAATTTTCACTGGGGCAACTTGAATATGGTTATCCTTCTGGAGCATCAGTTTTCTCCTAAACTTTTTGCTAATTTTTCGGCCGTATATACTAATAATATGGCCAAGTTTGACTCTCAGGAAGATGACCGGTTCTTCAATGATCAGACACAGACAAGTGTGAGTTATTACAAACATGGTTATAAGTCTACGATCAATGATTATGGCTATCGTATGGCGTTCGATTACCGTCCTTCCCCTCATCATCATATTCGTTTCGGTCATGACTTCACTTGGCATGTCTTCCGTCCTCAGACGAGAAGTCAGGTAAGTTATTCCGGTAATGGCGATGATGTGGATACGGCAAAGACTTTCAGCAGGAACCGTCATATTGCCCAGGAATATAATTTTTATGCTGAAGATGAAATGAGTTTGAACACTCATTGGAGCCTGAATGGAGGATTGAACGCTTCTCTGTTCAATGTCGGCAATAAGACGTTTGCCGATGTCGATCCTCGTTTCGCCATCAAGTATCAACCTGCTGGCAATCTGTCTTTCAAGGCTTCTCTTACATCCATGACACAGTTTATCCATAAGATCTCCAACTCCTTTCTGGAATTGCCTACAGACTATTGGATACCTACGACAGAACGTCTCAAACCGATGCATTCCTGGCAGACTACGGTTGGAATGTATTATGTACCTAACCGGTATTGGTTGTTTTCGCTTGAAGGCTATTATAAGCAGAGTCGTCATCTCCTGCAGTATGCCAGTTGGTCTGGACTTGAGCCTCCTGCGGAGAGATGGGACAGGATGGTTATGGATGGAAAGGGCAGATACTATGGGCTCGAACTGGATGCGTGTTATAAATCGGATAACCTGCAGTTGCAGGGATCTTATACGTTATCCTGGAATCAGAGAAAATATGCTGATTTCTATCCGGACTGGTATTATGATAAATTTGATAACCGGCATAAGGTGAACCTTTCTGCCCGTTGGAAGATTACTTCTAAGATTGCTGCTTTTGCGGACTGGAGTTATCATTCGGGTAATCATATCACGGTGCCTTCACAGTGGATCAATACACCGGGTGTTCCTGATGGCAGGCCTTCTGACGATCAGGAAAGCGAGTTTGTCTATGAGCGTCCGAACAATTTCACGTTGCCTGCCTATCACAGGCTGGACCTTGGATTCGATTTCCATCATACCACGAAGCATGGTCATGAACGTATCTGGAACCTGAGTTTTTACAATGTCTACTGTCACCTCAATTCCATGTATGTCGAGGTTAAGCAGAATAGTAAGGGACAGTTCTATACCAGGAACCATGCTTATCTGCCTATTATTCCATCTTTCAGTTATACCATAAAATTCTGACAATGAAAAAACTGTTCTATCTTATATTGTTCATGCTGGCCCTGGTTTCCTGTAAGGATCATATCGGTATCGAAACATTCAGCAATAAAAGTAAGATGGTCGTATACTGTTTTCCTACGGTATCGGATACTACCTATATAGAGGTGAGCCAGAGCGTTCCTGTCAGAAATTATGTTGACTCGGTCAAAATAGCTTATCTTGATCATGCGGCTGTCGTTTATAGTGTGAATGGTCTGCCAAAGAATGTGGAGTCTTTGGGTAAGGGATATTATCGAGTTATAGGCAAACAGAAAGTGGGTGATAAAGTATCTTTGCAGGTCTCCAGTGATGGATTGCCCTCTGTCAGTGCTTCCACTGTTATTCCTGACACAGTGGCCGTGAGCCCTATAGAAGTTAGAAAAGTGTCGCTCTATGACAGTGACTATGGAAATACCGAAGACTATGACCAACTCGTAGCTACGTTTACGAACAATATGGGCAGACACTGTTACTATGCGGTACGGGTAAGGATGAAACATTATGCAGGCAGTGCTATAGGATATTTTGATCATGGAGAATCCCGGCAATTCTTTTGTGATTATCAAGATTATGAACGGAAGAAGAATGCAAGAGACTGGGATTCTTTAAAAGTAGTCTTTACGGATTCTACCTATTCTTATCCTAAAATAGATACCAAGAGTGAGGATCTGCTGATGCCGATGTCTGATATTGATGATGCTTTTGGGTTTTCCAATGATTTCTATCAGAATTTCTGTATCTTTGACAATGCTTCCATCAAAGGAAAAACTTATACTATGCATCTGAATGTCAGCAGTAGTGATGGCTATGATTTTGCTAAGACCTATCAGATAGAACTGATTCGTCTGACACCGGAATATTATCACTTTCTTCAATCTTTGAATGAAATCAAAAACAATGAGATGGCACGGAATGGATTGTCTCAGATTCGTCCGACCATATCCAATGTTTTTGGTGGTCTGGGGGTTGCTGGAGGATGGAATACTGCCCGTACTAATTGGGCTGAGAAAGAATAGGAGGAGATAACATGATGAACGATAAAGATTTACAATATATCCTGAAATATTATCGGGAGGATAGTCTGAATACAGACAGAGCCTTCAAGAGGCTCAAGCATCGTATAGGATTGCAGTCTGGACCCCGTCGATGGCAGTGGATAGCTATGGCGGCATCCTTCCTGTTGCTTGTCGGTATTGGTACGCTGTACTATTTTCAGAAGAAGGAGACTGTGCTGGTAGCCCAATCGGTTGAAGCAACTTATACTCTTCAGGATGGTACGAAAGTGATATTGGCGCCGCACTCTTCCCTGTCTTATATCGGAAATGATTGCAGAAAAGTTGAAGTCACCGGAAAGGTCTTTCTGGAGATCAAGCATGATGCCAGTGATCCATTTACGATCAGGGACAGTGACTATCTCATCAATGATATCGGAACGAAACTGCTCATAGATGAAGGTGTTGACAAGACAACTGTATATGTGGAGCAGGGATCTATTTATTTTGCTTCCAGCAGGAATGCCAGAAGGGGAGTGGTGGTGAGAAAAGGTACGGCAGCGGTTCTGAAGAAAAACAGTCCCAATCCTGAATTGACTGATGTTGTTTCTCCGAATAGTGTGACATGGGCCACTCATCAGTTCCATTTCTATAATACCCCCCTTCATGATGTTCTGACTGACTTGTCAGATTATTATCATGTTTCTCTTTCTTGTAATAATGAAGATATTCGCCTGACGGGTGATTTCCAGACTGAAAAATTGACTGATATCATAGATATGATAGAGCAATCGCTTAATGTGAATATTAACTGTGAGAAGAAATGAATGTGATTCCTGTATACCTTGTTTCTTCCTATAAGATTAAGAACAGGTCAAGAAGTTGGGGAATCAGGAATACGAATCTGAATGAAATAGAATATTTTCTAAAATAACATATTGTAACCTTTGTATTAGAAAGCCATCTCTTTGTTCCTGAACAGGAGCGAGAATGGCTTTTCTTTTTGGTCTGTATATTATGTCGTCATATTTCGCCCATATACCAAATATAAATAGCGATATATTTCCAAGAGTAGAATCATTTTGTTACATCTGCTCCCTGAAATTAATTAGGTGAAGGGATAATATTGGTTGTTTTCTTAAATATCCGTAAAAAAATTACGGAGTGTTGGATATATTATTTACCTTTGCCTATAATTTATAAAAAGGAGGCACTGATATGAATATGCTTACAAAATTTGCTGTTACCAATTATAGAGGCTTTGCCAAACGCATAGAATGGGATTTGTCTCATACCAGTAACTATACATTCAATACCAATGCCATTAAGGATGGAATCATAAAGAATGGTATCGTCTACGGACCGAATGGATCCGGGAAATCAAACTTGGCATTGGCCCTGTTTGATATAGTGAACCATCTTTCTCAAAATTGGACAAAGCCTGATTATTATAATAATTTTGTATTTGCCGGAAATCCATTTGCTCCTGTTCTTTTTGAATATTCTTTTTGCCTTGGTGGATATGACATTGTTTATACTTATTCTAAGAACGTAAAGGGAATGCTGGTTTCTGAAAAACTGTCTGTCAACAATAAGGAAATATTCCATCGCTCTGACGGCGATTTTTCCATTGACAAGACTGCTTATCCAATGGATCCTACAATATCAGCCAATTTAGCAAACAATGCCAACCATGTGTCTATTGTTAATTTCTTGCTTACTTCTTACCCTCTGCCAGAGAACCACTATCTTATCCTGCTCCAGCAGTTTGTCAACTCCATGCTCTGGTTCAAATGTCTGGATACTCGTGAGTTCATTGGACTGGAAAACAAGGTGGTCAATCTGGACGAATACATTATTGATCATCATTTGACCGATGATTTCAGTGGTTTTATCACCAAAGTCAGCAATCAGCACTTCTCTTTTGCTGTACCGTCAGAGCATGACAAAATCTTGTATTGTGATTATGAAAAGTCAAAAATACCTTTTGATCAGATAGCTTCTACCGGAACACAGTCTCTGATGCTTCTTTATTACTGGATAAAAGAAATGCACAGGGCTTCATTTGTTTTTATAGATGAGTTTGATGCATTTTACCATTTTAGACTATCCTTTGAAGTTTGTAAACAGCTCTTTGCCTTGAACTGTCAAGCTTTTGTCTCTTCTCATAATACTTATCTGATGACGAATGACTTACTTCGTCCGGACTGCAATTTTATATTGACAGACAATAAGATAAAACCACTCAATGAATGTACGGAAAAGGAACTTCGCTTTGGACATAATATAGAGAAAATGTTCAGAGGAGGGACATTTGCCGTATGATACTTTTTGTATTAGAAGGGAAAAAACGGGAACCTTATTTATGCAATGTCATACAAAGTCTCTTTTTCCCGGAAGAAAATGAATCTATCATTTGTTCCTTCGGAAATAATATCTACGAACTTTATAAAGAATTGTGCGAATATGGGGGAGACGGTGATATCGTATCTTTGCTTATGGAGAAATTTTCAGGAAAGGAAGATAATCCGTTCAAAAACATAGATCGGTCTTCTGACTTTTCAGAAATATATCTTTTCTTCGATTACGATTTTCATAATATAAATCTTCCTCTTAAAAAGTTAAACCAACAGGTTCGTGAAATGCTGGATATGTTTGACGATGAAACGGAAAATGGGAAGCTCTATATCAATTATCCCATGATTGAATCCATCAGATATACTAAGGAACTGCCTGATCCCAAATATTATAGTTATTATGTACTTCGTAAAGACTGTAAGTATTTCAAATCTATTGCAGCTAGGATTCTCCGCTTATAAAAGTCTTGACTTCATTCAAATCGACAGCAATAAAAAACCTTCTGAGCAAAAATTAAAGCAACTGAGTCGGAACTGGCAATATCTAAAGGAACAAAATGTGTGCAAGGCCAATTACATTTGTTCCAATAGCAACAGTATGCCGACATCTAAAGCAGAAATATCCCAATCTAATATCTTTGAGGGACAAATAAAAAAATATGTCTCAACTTCTCCTTGTAAAGTCTCCATTTTGAATTCTATTCCCTTGTTTTTATTTGATTACTTCAAATAGCCTTTTCATAGAAATAGTTCTATAGGTCTTCCATGGAAAGCCTTAAAATAATATCTATAACGATTCGTTTGGTTCATTTGAATGGAAAATATCGTTGATAGCGATTCTTCTTGATTTGTTTCGTTACTTTTGAATGCGTGAAATAAATTTAGAGTATATAATTTTTAATTATTTCTCTTGTTATTCAAAATATTATATTATTTTTGTAGCGGATGAAGAAATCAAGTCTGGATATTGTAAAGTAAATAACTCTTAGCAAAAAGTGCTGAGTGTTATCCCTTTTGTTTTGCAAGCATGATGATGTTTGCAAGTATATCTTATTTACAATATCAATACAATACAACAATGAATAACGAAGAAAGTAAGTCAATTCATGAATTTGATTTCAATCTGATATGTGATTATTTTTCAAGTGTCAAACGCCAGGGACCTGGCAGCGAAGAAGCTACTCTCAGGGCCTTACAGTTTATCGAACCGATTGATGAAGTCCGCCGGATAGCCGATATCGGTTGTGGGACAGGAAGCCCGACGATGACCTTAACCCGGAATACTCGGGCTTCTGTCACCGCTGTCGATCTGTTTCCTGTGTTCATTGACCAACTGAAGGCAAATGCTGCTGAGGCTGGCTTGAGTGACCGTATCCATGCAGAAGTGGGGGATATGGGCTCCCTGAATTTTCGTGAAGGTGAACTGGATTTGATATGGTGCGAAGGGGCCATTTACAATATCGGTTTCAAGCGCGGTATGAACGAATGGAAGAAGTTTCTCCGCAAGGGCGGCTATATAGCAGTCAGTGAAGCTACGTGGTTCACGAATGAACGCCCTAAGGAAATCGAGGATTTCTGGAATGATGCTTATCCTGAGATCGATACGGTAGCTCATAAGGTCGAAGTGATGCAGGAGGCAGGATATATTCCTGTTGCAACATTTGCATTACCGGAGAATTGCTGGACCGATCATTACTATGCACCTCAAAAACTGATTCAGAATGCGTTTCTGAATAAATACAAAGGAAACAAAATGGCTGAGGAACTGATAGCCAGTCAGAGGCATGAGGTAAAGATGTATGAGAGATATAGTCCATATTATGGATATGTCTTTTATATCGGCAAGAAGATCTAAAGGTATTCTTCCTGGAAAATAAAATCAAAAGGAGAGGATGAATCAAATGAATGGTTCATCCTTTCTTTTTGCTCTCTTTTAGAGGCTGATCAGATATGTATTCCTGTCGATGTACCTATTTGCTTATTGCGCTTTATTTCGCTTATTTATATAACAAATAGTTGTTATTTATTATTTAATAATGAATTAATGTATATAATATTTCTTTGTATATAACTTTTTGTGTAACTTTGTACCGTAATTATTTCGTTATGTTTGTTATTAATTAAAAGAAAAGTTTATGAAGAAAGTTGTTTTAATGATGATGTGTTTAATGAGTGTGGCATTCGCATTAGCCCAGTCAAAGTATCCAACGGCAGATGTGGAAAAGCATGATGTTGCCATTCTTGTCATTGATATGCAGAATGATTTTGTAGATCCTAAAGGAGTCCTTTGCGTGGCCGGTGCCAAGGCTACTATTCCGACTATCCAGGATCTGATTAAATATGGTAGGGAAAAGAACTGGAAAATCGTTTATCTTGTTCGTGAGCACCATCGTTCCGGAGTGGATGTAGATGCCCCGCGTATACCCTTGTTTACGAAAGGGAATGGATATTGTGTACCTGGCACATGGGGTGGGGATATTGTCGATGGCCTCAAACCGGAAAAGAATGATCTGATTATTCCTAAAACCAGAAATAGTGGTTTCTTTGGTACGCAGTTGGATCTTGTTCTTCGGCGGATGGGTGTAAAGACTGTTATACTTGCCGGAACTCAATATCCTAATTGTGTACGTGGTACAGCTAATGATGCGATGAGTTATGATTATGAGACAGTGATATGTACTGATGCTTGCTCAGCAAAAACTCCTGAAGTGGCCGCTTCCAATATCTTCGATATGAAAAACATGGGTATTAAATGTATTTCTCTTGATAAGGTCAGAAAAGAATATTGATCTATTTTATTGGTAGTAATTATTTTGAAAGTGTTCAAAATAGATATAGACTGTTTTTCAGGAAAAGAGTTTTAGTGGAAACCATTAAAGATAAATTCCCTCCGAAAGTCAACTACGCAACTTTCGGAGGCATTTATCATTATCCAAAGATGGATCCATAAAAAATCGGACAATCGTCAGTGGCTCTCTTGATTCATATTTCTCATTGACCTCCTTTGCACTGAAAAGGCATTCTTTTTCAACGCCCCGTTACGTTCTGGTACTCTGCACTTTTCATCATGTATCTGGCATACGATTCCGCCTTCTTGTCCATAGCCTGTTGATATAACACCTGTGATTCCATCAAGTCACTCATCTTTGTCATCCCGTTAGAATAATAGTTCGTATTCAACCGCAAGTTCTCAGAAGCGGAAGCTATTGAAGACTGACTGAGTTTCCATTGCTGATAACATTCATTCAGTTCGTTTTTCAAGGTGTTCATCTGAATGACCATTTTCCGTGAAGTATCTTCTTTCTGATATTCCGCCAGGGTCACAGCCTGTTTTCTTCGTGAAAGGGCATGACTGCCTCCCCACCAGTCGGACAGTGGAATAGATACGGTGGCGAAGACGGTCATCGAAAAATGATTTCCCGGCAGGAGATTCTGGTAACCATAGTTGATTCCAATCCCCACGGATGGCAGAAGCTTTCCCAGTTCTATCTTTTCTTTGAATTTAGCCGCTTCGACATTATTCTCCAGAAGTCTATAGGAATTGGTATTCTGCACCGCCAGTTCATGGTCTACATATTCATCTGCAGGACTTAATTCTGATGCGGGAGGCAGGATAATATCAAAATCATCGTCCTTCCTTCCCATCAACTGGTTTAGCAGGGATTTGTAGGTCCTGATTCCGTCATTCAACTGAAGGCGCTGACTTGTAATCTCATCACGACGCAGTTTGACCCTTAAGAGGTCATTGGCCATCGTAACTCCTGCTTTCACGGTATGCTGCACCTCCGTATAAAGCCGTGAGGTCATACTGTCAAGAGCATTCAGCGTCTTCAGTTTTTCTTGGAGAATATACAGTGACCAGAAGTTCTCCCTGATTTGCAGATGCAGGTTGCGCAGCGTTTCGTCACGTTGCAGCAAATCCGAGTTTGTCCCGATCTTTGCCAGTTTGTTAGAATTCGTAATCTGCCCGCCGGAATAGATGGGCTGTATCGCAGTCACATCGCCCATCACCCCGGTTTTAAGCGAAGACAGTCCGAACAGTTTCGGAATATCTTTTCCCAGTAGTCCCTGAGGGGAATAAAACGTGGTAACCCCGGACTTGATGTTCGGGAAATAATGCGTAAAGGCTTCCTTCTCGCGCGCCCGTGACTGTTCCACCACGACATCGGCAGACTTGAGACTGAGATTGCCTGTTGTTGCCATCTTTTCCATATCTCCCAGTGTGAATTTCTGTTGTGCCGATACAGGGACCATGACTAGAAGTAATAAGAGAATAGCGATGACCTTACGAACGGAACGGAAACGAAGCACTTTATCATGATTCCGGTAAACCAACCAGTAACTCACCGGCAGGACCGACAGGATAAAGAACATCGAAACCAGTACACCAATACAAATCACTGCAGCCATCGGCGCCCATAGGGGACTGTGCCCGAGCAGCATCGGAATCACTCCGGTAGAAGCTGCAAGGGAAGTGAGCACAATGGGTCTCATCCGGCGCTTAGCCGCTTCTATGGCTGCCTCCTTTACCGTCATCCTACGCTCTTTTCTCAACATTTCCGCATAATCAAAAAGGATGACACTGTTCCGCACGATAATACCGAAAAGGCAAACCACACCAAGTACGGAAGTTATACCAAATTCGAGTCCTGAAGAATAGATGCCAAGTGCCGCGCCAAAGAAACAGAGTGTCGTGGAAGCCAGCGTAAGCAGCGCCAGACTGATCTTCTTGTAATGGAACAGCAATATGGCAAAGATAATGAACAGTGAGATGGTCAGTCCGACGACGATCTGCGGAATCGTCTCTGCATCAGACTCTTTCATACCGCCATAGTGAATTTGAATATTCGGCGAATGCAATTGTGCATTCACTTTATCAACAACTCTCTCTACAGCCGGGAACAAATCGTTGACATTGCGTCCCTGTTTCAAAGAAGCCTGGACTGTCAGCGTCGGCACACCATCACGCCGTGCAATCTGACTGCCATGCCAGTCCGGATGAATATCCGCCACCTGGCGCAGAGGAAGAGCATGACCGGTCATTGACGGCACATAGGTATTGTACAGAGGCGTAACGGCTGTATCGGGCACAAGTCCTTTCAGTTTTACAGGAATATTATAATCAGACTCCCATATATTGCCTACAGTAATACCACCGTATTCGTTTTCCAGTTCCTGGGCTATCATACCGTCTGATACGCCCGCCCGGCTGGCTTCGACCGAATTACGGTCTACTTCCATAGAAGGGCGAGCATTGCCATAATCATCCCTGATCCAGGTGAGACCGTCTATCTGACGCAAATCATGCTCGATACGCCGGGCATATTCTTTCAGCGTACTGTCGTCAGCCCCTGAAAGTCGAATCTCAACAGGCACTTCAGTGCTTTCATTATCCATCTGCTTGAAATAGACATAGGCATCCGGAAAATAGTTGCTGTATTTATCTGCATCTTCTTTCACAATCTCATTCGTGGCCTCATTTGATTTGGTATCTACAATAAACTGTGCATACGAATCGGACGGAATCTTGGGAGCATACAATGTATGAAAGCGAGGAGAGCTTGTTCCGATGAAAGAGGTGACGGACGTAACCCGCTTATCCTTCTCAAGAATTATTCGCAAACTGTCGGCCACATGGCGCGTACGGTTCAGAGAGGCTCCGTCCGGCAGATAGATTTCCACGGCAAACATATTCCTTTCCGCCAGTGGCATCATCCTCATCTGCGAATGGTTTACCATGACTACAGCCAGGACGAACGACAGGGCTACTGCGCCGAACACCCATCCGGAATGCTTAAAGAAACAGGGCAGTGCGCGATTATAAAAGGTCTGCACAAGATCAAGGAAAGTTTTGCGCTTCTTCTTTCCTTTCACATGCAGTCCCTTGTGGATCAGGAAATACTGGATAATAGGAATCAGTATCACGGCTACCCCTAATGATACAAACAAGGTAATGCTTACCGTCCAGGGGAAAGAGAGTATAAAGTCACCCAGTCCTCCGTTGAAAGTAAACAGGAATGGGAAAAAGGTAATGCTGATGGCCAGAGTGGCTGTGACCAGAGACTTGAAATATTCCTTTGCACTCATGATGGAAGCATTCCAACGGCTATAGCCTTCATCGAGATAATCCAGGTAAGCGTCAACGATGACAATACAGTCATCGACAATCAGTCCCAGCACGACCATCAGGGCAGCAAAATTCACAATATTCAGTTCGAAACCCGAAATATACAGAATCGTGAGTGAGATGAAAATCGTAATCGGGATGGATGTAGCCGCCACTCCTGCGACTCTGAACGGCAGCAGGAGAATCGTCACGATGATGACAGAGCAGATGGCAATGAGCATCTCGATCAGAAACGAAGTGACCGACTGGCTCACCACTTCCGGCTGGTCGGTCACCGTATGCAGGTGCACATCAGGAGGCAGTTCTTTTTTAAAGGCTTCTATCTCTTTTTTTACCTGATGGCCAAAATGCACAATGTCATTCTTATCCCGCATTTCAATGGAAAGCAGCAAGGAACGTGTACCGTTATACTCAATGTAACCCTCTGTGTGCGGATAGTCTTTCTTTACTGTAGCGATATCCTTCAGTCTCACCGAATTACCATCAGGACCGGTATAGACGATTTTTTCCAGCAAATCAGGGATTGTATTCACGGAGTTTTTCAGGTGTATGGGGATCACTTCACTGGAACTCTTTATCGCACCGGCATCATTCACCAGTCCTCCGGTAAAGATGTCAAGTGAAAGGGCATCTACAGGGATATTATAGGATGCCATTTTGCGCTTGTCCAGATTCACGGTAATCTGTTCCTTCAATTCGCCAAACGATTCCACACGGGAAACAGACTCCACCGTGCGGAGACGGTCTTCAAGCTGTTCCATGTATTTGCCAAGTTGGCGATAGCTTTTCGTCTTAGAATCGAGTGTGAGCAACAGGGCTGACGTATCTCCGAAATTATCATCCACGACAATAGCCTGGATATCAGGAGAAAGAGTCTGTTTGAAGTCGATCAGTCCATGTCGTATCTTGGACCAGGCCTGATCCATATCTTTCACGCTTTCCTCCAGTTCCACATACACATACACTACGCCATCCTTGGAATAAGAGTAAGTTTTCCTGCGGTTGATTTCCTTATATCTGAAGAGATAATTCTCTAAAGGTTTCGTCAGTTTCTCTTCTACCTGCTTCGGTGATGCTCCGGGATAAAGGCCGACGATCAATCCTTCACGCACTGTCACCGTCGGATATTCCTGTTTAGGCATATTCACCAGACTGTAAATACCGGCCGTGATACAGAGAACAGCCATTAAGAAGACTATCTTATAATTGTGCATCGCCCAGTTAACGAGCCTGTTATTTGCAAGATGTTTCATAGTCTGTTTTTTTTAATATGCTATTACGGACATTCCTTCACTCAGTTTCTGAAATCCCTCTATCACTACACGTTCACCAAGGTGCACCTCTCCACCGACCCGTACACCGTCGGGTGTTTCCGAAGAGACGGCGATATTCTTCCTGCTCACGCGCCCGTAGGAATTTACCACCCATACATATCTGGTGTTATCAGATGAGAGTTGTACGGCTTGTTCCGGCAGGACAAGGAATCCCCGTCCTCCTTTATCTTTCACTATTGCACGGCCCACCATCCCAGGAAGTATTTCGTGATGTGGGTTAGAGAGTTTTACTTTTACTGTATAGGTTTGTGACAGTGGATCGGCGGAAAGATTTTTCAGAGATACACGGCCGGTGAAAGAACGATTCAAAACGGGAAAACTGATCGTGACCGGCGTACCGATCTTTACCCCTGAAATATCTTTCTCAGGAATAGAAATGCAGGCGTTTACTTTATCTATTTTAATCAGACTGAGCACGGGAACTCCCGGCGAAACATTCATTCCTATCTCAATCAGTTTCTTGCTGATGACTCCGTCAAAAGGAGCATAGAGAGAACCATCATGCAGATCTTTGCCAGCTACCCTTAACTGAGCTAATGCCGAGGCGTAGTCTGACTGTGATTCCACCCATTTCATTGAAGGAAGACTCTTGTCCTTATACAACTGTTTCATCCTCTTATAGGCGTCGTTGGCTCGGTCATACTGAGCCCGGGCAGCCATATAGGCATCGCCCGCCCTTCCCGGAGAGAGGCGGGCCAAGAGTTGTCCTTTCCTTACGAATTCACCTTCATCAACGGTGACGGCCTCTACATTTCCGGAGACTTGGAAACTCAATCCTGCCTCCAGATCAGGCTCTACTGTAGCCAGATAATCGTTGCCTTTATGATAATTTGCCTCTGAAACCCTTTCTACCTTGACTTTCACCGGCGGCATTTTGTAAACTTTTTCCTTTCTTGGAAGAACATCCCGTTATCAGGATACTGACCAAGAGGATTACCATTTTCACCTTGTCATAATTACCCATTGTATTTCCCTTTCAATTTTATTAAGACTTCATTTTAAATTTTTGGCAAAAATAATGCTTCATATAAAAACCTAAAAGGGTAACTTTGCGCCAATCATAGTCAAAAAGTAGAATTAAACAAAAATAACATGCTTAATGGTGATAAATCACATTCAAAAAAGACAAAGAAAGACTTTCTTTTCTTAGATGTATTCCATCAGGAAAAAGGTCCTGATGATGAATATACCCGAAATAACTTTGTCGTTTCTAATACCGATGACGATCAACTGAATATTGTAGGCCATCCGGTCATTGTCAATTCTATCATCGTTGCCCTCTGCGTAAGAGGTGAGGCTGATGTACGCCTGAATTTCAAGACTTATCACCTGACCAAAGGATCATGTGTCGTCCTGGCAACAGAGAGCATGTTTCTTTGTGAAGAAGGTGATTACAGTGAAGATTTTCTGGCTGATTATATTTCCTTTTCCTTGAACTATACAAAAGAACTTGACCTGCGCTCCTTTTTCTATGATATCAAAAAAAATCCGCACATTCAACTGAAGGATTCTGAATATAAGCGCGTTTACGATATTTACCAGAATTTGAAATTCCGTTATGAAGATAACGGGAATGCATACCAGAAAGAGGTCATTCAATACAGTCTGATGGTAGCCATCTGTGACTTTTCGGACATTTACGACAAATATGTGGTCGATCCCAAAGAACCTGAAGGAAACCCTTACGTCAGAAAATTCTTTGATCTCCTTTACAAATATTACCAGACAAAGCGGAAGACAGACTTTTATGCAGAAAAAATATGTATCACACCAAAATATCTGTCACGCATTGTCAAGGAAAAAACAGGATACAGTGTACAGGACTGGATATTTCGGTTGATCCTTTTCGAAAGTAAGTCGTTGCTGAAAACGACGAACATGAATGTCGTGGAACTGGCCGATCACTTCCATTTTCCGGATTCCACCAGTTACGGGAAATTCTTCAAGAAGCATGAAGGCATGACTCCGCTGGAATACAGGGCAAAATAAAAAAATGTTCTATACTGTTTGTCTTTCGTAATATTTCCCCACCAACGTGATGGTATGTTTCTGTCTATGACAAATAAATTCCATAACCTTACAGGATTATGTTTTGCAAACATAATGTTTTTAAAACATATTTCCAAATTTTTTGATCAAAAGATTGCGAAGGATATTTCTTTTTACTGGTTGAGTTGCACTTAATTCTCCTTACTCTATTCATTCTACAGATCCAAACTGTCCCTTTTCAGTAAGAAATCAAAAAGACCTATTGTGGTTATACCATTCTCGTCATGATAGGGCATGATGTCGTCTTTTATCTTTCTATGTCGAATTTTTGGCAATATTGCCACTTTTTTAAGATAGCATATCTTTAGTGGCACAATATTTATATGATTATTGTCCTTTTTACGGAGAAGATGGGTTAGCCTTTAATTGTAGCTTTCCTTAAAAATCGGGCAGCAGATAATTAGACTTTTAAAAGTAATTATATCCTTTTCAGTAGCAGTATGACACCGAACCCGATTAAAATGCTGATCGTAAAACTGGAGAAAGTTCCCAGAAGTACGTATTCTGTAGTGCAGACTTCCTTTGGCTTGTTAAGATCACCGAAACGGAAAATGGATTTGGCTGCAAGCAGAAATCCTATTCCCTCAACATGTCCGGCATAAATAAATGTCAGAATCATTACACGTTCCAGATAACCTATATACTTTCCGGCATTGGGCAGACTTGTCGTATGATCCGTAGGTGCCCATTGCTTCGTAAATTCTCTGATGAATATTGAGATTGGCATCAGTATGATTAAATAACTCAATAGATACAGCAGCATAGGTTCTGATATTTCCGGCAGACCGGGACTGCTCTTATAACTGTATGCGATGATTCCGATAACAGCTATGTGCAGCAACTGATCTACCGAGAAGCTGGTTAATGAATCTGATCCGAAACGGTTCTTGCATGCATCAATGAGCCAGTGTGACAGAAAAACGACTAGCGGAATCCACCAGCATCTCCAGTCGGCTACAGCTATATAGGCTAATACGGCCTGTATTAATGAATGTCCTCCGCAAGTCAGGAATCCTTTGACAGTCCGCTCTTTCTTGGCTTTGCATATACCGTCTGGCTGCAGGAAGAAGTCGCCGACAATGTGGGCTAGTAGTAGTCTTGTTATTAACTCGATCATTTCTTGATATAATTGATTATCAGGTATTCACATCTTTTGATAAAGGCATATATCAATGATTCTTTAGCTGCCCTTAAGGTCTTTCCTATGTTCTGGACGGTGGTGCCGGTTTGTTCTGCCAGTTCCTTGCGATTCAGTCCTCCGGCTAGAGTCTGATATATACATTCAGCCTGTTTGGCTGACCAGTTTGAGATGATATCATCTGCAAAAGCGGATGTGAGTATTAATTCTTCATTGATTTCTTTTTCCGGGGTTGTAATCCGTAGTCTGCTTTTGCCGATGTCATCAAAATTGCGTCCTGAGAGCCAAAAGGCCTCACCATCTGACTGTGTGACATGCTCATTCAAGTAAGATACATCTCCGATACCTATCGACATCCGGGCATCCCATGACATTCTTTTTAGCATGGCTCGAATCAGTACGGCGCATAAGACAACTTTTCCAGCTTCATTTACCAAGACCTGGAAACTGTCTCCTCTGTATACCTCAATATGTATCTCACAGAATTTTTGCAAGTCTTTCTCTACTTTCTTCAGTGTATCAAGTAAAGCATTCCGCTTTTCTGCACTGATCTGGCTTGAATGCACGATGTCTGCTGTAATAACACCTTTCATAGGCTTCAACTGATTTTGATTGTTTTCTTTAACTAAACCTAATATGGTTGTTTGTTAAGGAACAACCTTTTTAGGTTGTAAAAATAGGCATTATTCTTTAAACTGGTACATCATTCGGCAGGAAATGCAAATATTTAACTATTCAACCTCCAATACAGACCTTTTAATATGTTTTTGTCTGATTATTTTCTGCCCGATTTTAGGGACGGTTACAAATTTCTTAGATTAAATAGAGAGAACTTTTTCTCCATTTTTTAAATATTCAGTAAAGGGCTCCCCCATGTACTTAATATCGATTCCCAATTTTTCTATAATAGGTGTTACGCCAAAGTTTTCACAACAATTCTTACAAGCTTCAACGGAAATGTTTGAATGTATCATTTCTAATATTTCAGTCTGAACTTGTGTATCCTCAGCTACTAATTTCACAGATGCGCCCCAAAGAATAAGATTCACTTGCTTCCACCAACTACGTTTCATAGATGTTATAGCATACATAGACAACATGTTGAAAAAAGTATCTTTGTTGTTCGTTGTCCACAAAATGTTTAATTTTTCATTTGTATCCATATTTTATTGTATTCCTAATATCCGCAAGCGGATAGATTAATATTTTTTATAAGCTCCTAGGCAACATTTAGTTGCCTGGGATTTTGCCATGTCAAGACATTCACCTAATTTAGTGTTGCAAACAAACAAAGCAAAAACTATAAAATGGTATGACAAAAATACTTATTAAATCTGATAAAATCACTCCTTTGGGAGGAATATTTTCAATTATCGACCATTTTAACCGCAATATGGTCTCAATTATTGACAAGACATTGGGGTTTCGTTGTAAAACATTCGGCTATTAATATAGCGAGATAGTACGCTCGCTCATGTGCGTATACTTCAGCGGGGGCTCTTGTGTCGAGGATGTGGCTTATTGTTGCTTATAATGACCAATTGGCAGCGCGAGTGTGCTGAGTCTGTAAAAGCAGGAGAAAGTCGTTTATAATCGAAAATCAGGAATCATACCTTGCGAATTCTAGGATTACTATCCTTTTTACAGAGAAGATAGGATTAGACTTTAAGGCTATTATTGCTGTTTATCGCCATTGGTATTGACGAAAGAGAGAGGAGTTGCGAGCTGATAAAATATGCTTGTTTTAGTGATATAATTACAATAAAGAGTCTTTTTTATGGTAATTGCCAGATAATAAATCTATATATTTGTTTCTGGATGTGTCATCAACTCTGTCAGATGGAATACGTCCTGTATAAGATATATAGTGAATCATTAGCTGTTCTATGAACGGTGATTTTAATTTTGCAATGATCTCTAATTTGTTGTTTTTTTCAAATGGAATAGATTGTATACGTTGAAAATCAGCAACTAAAAGCCCCGCATCAATTATTGGATCTGTGTCAAAGAAATAATATCTTATGATATTTTTGTTATAGATAATATCATCTAAGTAATGTGATAGACTTTTCCATGCTTTGCTGCTTATTGTAAAATCTTTAGCATCTTTTGTATAACTTAAGAATTCTTTGGTTCCTGCAATAATATCCACAGCTGGCTCCAAAGCTAAAACATTAATAAATCCACATTTATCGTGTTCTAAGTCACAAGAATTGGTAATTACGATACTCAAAGGATTGTATTTGCCCATATCCCAGTCAACTCCATAGACGATAGTTCCCTGTGTTATCTTACTATTAGCCTCTTCAAGCCATTGCATTATCAATCCTCCACTGCTATGATATCTCCGATGCTTTTATTATAATATGATGATTTGAAGGTTTCTGATTTTCCAATTTTGGCATATAAGTTTTTAAAACTTCTTTTTTTAGGAGAATCTTTAAACGAAAGATTTATGATAGGATTTCGTTCTTTCATTTCTTCTGTACTATCAGAAATATTTCTTCTGCAGAGAGGATTATTTGTTGTATTTTGTTGTAGAGTTACAGCTCCCATATTACTAGATGGTAATATAGTTAACGCTATTGTAGCTGTTAACATACTTGTAAAGGCTTTTCTGTTATAGTTATTAGGCATCCTTGTTTTCTATTAAAGTGTTAAATATTTTTTGCTTCAATTGATTTTCTGAATTAGCAATAAGATCATGTAGTTCCTGTTTCGAAGGGAACCCTGATAGCGTAACTTGATGATGATGGTTTATTGATGCAAAGATTGCATTTGGATTATCAAACCTTGGTTGAATTTCTATATTGGCAAGTTCATTCTCATTTAGCCCTAAACTAAATTTGATGGAAGAACTGATGTGATATGGGGATGGAGTTTTTAGATCTTTTCTGAAGAAATGATTCCAAATCCACTCTTGAGAAAATCCTTTCAGGCCTGTCCATTCATACTCATAATTTATGCCATAAGCTGTAAAGTTGGCATTAATTATCTTATCAACAAATTTAGATATGTATTCGTCTAGTTTGTCTTCTTCTGCAGCTTTGAATATTATTTTGTTGGAATTTAGAAGGACTAAAGGAAAAGGTTTGTTATTTAAACGTATGATATATCCTTCTGGTCCTAATCCATTTATTGTTTCATACGGAAGACCGAATAGATCTCGGCAGAATTTATTATCTAGATTGATAGTGTTTTGTGGTTTTTCAAAAACGCCAACAAACGAAATACTTATTCTTCTTCTTTCCATATAATATATCGTAGTTATTATTTTATTGCAAAGATAATATTAAAAAAGTAATATGGGATGATAGATGAAGGAAATTTATTAAAAATTATATTTTTGGCAATATTGCCACTTTTTTAAGATAGCGTATTTCTGTGGGTACAATATTTCTAATGTTACTATCCTTTTTACAGAGAAGATGGGACTAGACTTTAAGGCTATTATTGCTGTTTATCGCCATTGGTATTGACGAAAGAGAGAGGAGTTGCGAGCGGATGTATCTGCCCCTCAGAATAGACGTATTATTTCCTGATTAGGATTTCCGCTACCTCTTTATCAGCAGGGAGCCACTTGACAGAACACAGACTCTCGCTATCCAGCCATTTGGCATTTTCAGCCTCCAATAGTTGCAAATGACCTTTTAAGATATGGCAGAGGAAACATTGCATGTGCAGGTGGAAGGCAGGGTATTCACAATCAACGGTCTTAATGAGTTGGTCAACAGAGATCATTGTATTCAGTTCTTCTTTTATCTCTCTCCGTAGAGCCTCTTTAGGAGTCTCACCAGTTTCAATCTTCCCACCTGGGAACTCCCACCAGTCTTTAAACTCCCCATAGCCACGTTGCGTGGCAAAATATTTACCATCCTGTTCGATAATGGCAGCAACAACATTGACTGTTTTCATGATTAAATAGCACTCTTATATTTGGAAAAATCATAAACAGAAGCAGGCATTGGGCTTTCGAGTTCCCATTTGATCTGCATCTGTTTGCCATAACTTACGTCCTTATATTCATAATCTTTGTAGTGGACCTTTCCAAGGTAGATATAACCCATTGTACGACTTTTGTCATCAGCAAACTTCTTTTGTTCTCTGACGAAGAGAAGCATGGTTTGGGTAGAATGAATATAGTTTTGTCCAGTAGGGGAGTTCGGAGAAATTTGATTTTGGGTGTCCCACTGAAAAAGATCAGAACTCAGTGCATGATCGTCATAATTAGTTGAATCACCTATCTCACGATCTTTGATAATATCTACATACATCGCCTCAAGTTTGCTATTCCGATTTCGTTCCACACCTTCACGGCACGATGATTTTTTATCAAGAGTAGAAGTACCGATTGCAACATTTATTTGATCACGTGTATAGACACCATGCAATTTCAAAGCAAAGTTGGGGAGATTAGAGTTATCTGTTTCCTCTAATGTCTGACATTGATTTTTGAAAATCTCCATGAGTTCTATGGTCTCAGACATAAAACCATTGTCAAGGGCAAGTTCATCTACCATATCTTGAAGATGATTAAAATAACCCGCTTTTTGATACAGGTCATAATACAACATCAGAAGTTGTGTCTGTTCAATGGCAGAGAGTTGGTTCACTTGTATTTTAAATCCTTTTCTACAAAGATCCTCGATAAATGTAAAATACGTATAACTGTCTGTTGATAGCCACTTATTGCGAACGGCTGAATGTAATTCGTTTTCGTGAGGGAGTTGATGATCCGTAATGCCCGCTTGATAACAGATTTCATGGAAAGAATGGCGGTTATAAAGTTTTTCTAAAGGAACATGATATATACCTATAAAATTACTTATCGTTAAAGGCAGAGAAAATTTAGTAGACCATGTTTTTACCAAGTTAACCAAACTTTTCAGTCCAAAAGATTTGATGGCATGGTTGATATTATTGAGAATATATTCACGAGCTTTAGGTTCCAATTGAATTTGACAACCAAAAGGCGTATGAGGAAAACCTCTTTCTAATTCTTCCTTGATGCTCATAGATGTACGACCAATGATGGCCCGAAATCGATCAGTATAGTCAAATTCGTCCCTACATTGACCTACGAAATCAAGAATATTAACATACGGTTTGCCTTTTGCTTTACGAAGTCCACGACCCAGTTGTTGTAGGAATATCGTCAAACTCTCAGTGGGGCGAAGGAAGAGGATTGTATCAACATCTGGAATATCAACTCCTTCGTTAAACATATCTACCACAAAGAGATAATTGATTTTTCCATCTCTTAATGCTTTACAGAGTCGGTTTCTCTCCATTTCGTTTTCACTGGTGAGTAGGTCGGCTTTCAAACCTGCTAAAGTGAATTTCGCAGCCATATATTTCGCATGTTCTATATCCACACAAAAGCAAAGAGCTTTGACTGTATTGAGGTTTGGAAGATATTTTTGCAAAGCATTGAAAATAAGACTTGTTCGTGAGTCATTTTGCCTATAGATTTTACTTAATTCAGCAATATCATAATGTCCATGATCCCAATGTACTTCTTTTAGATCTATACTATCCGTAATACCATAATAATGAAATGGACACAGCAAGCGATTATTGAGTGCCGTATCAAGTCTAATTTCTGCTGCAATATGCCCATCGAAATCTTGGGTGATATCTTCTCCATCCATACGTTCTGGGGTAGCTGTCAATCCAAGGAGAATCTTAGGCTTAAAATTGTTGATGATTTTCCGATAAGAGCTGGCAGCTATATGGTGAACCTCATCAATGATAATATAATCATAGTAATCATTAGGCAAGTTTAGGCTTTCCAATCGATTATTGAGAATATCTTTACTGGCAAATACCTGTGAATAGGAAGTGGGTTCATGATTTCCATACCATAGATCGCCAAAATTATAATCTTCTAATATTTGACGGAAAGTCTTGATACTCTGTTTTAATATCTCTTCCCGATGAGCTACAAACAAAAAATGAGCAGTAGGATGTTGCTCACGGAATCGTTTGAAGTCAAAGGCTGCTATTACCGTCTTACCTGTTCCTGTTGCTGCTACAATCAGATTGCGATAGTGATGATGTACTTCCCTTTCAATACGCAACTTCTCCAGAATATTCTCCTGGTAGTCATGTGCTTTAATAAGATCGAGGACAGAGTAGTCTATTGGAGTTTCATAGTTTTTATCCAGAGCATTTCTTAACTGTTCATCATCTTTTCCTGGGGTAAATTCTTCAAAAAGATCATTATTCCAATAACCCTCAAAGGAATTACGCATCTTTTGAATGATTTCTGGTAATTCTGACTGTGTAACTTTAATATTCCACTCTAAACCTTCTCTTAAAGCAGGCTCAGAAAGATTAGAACTTCCTATATATGCAGTGTGAAAACCCGTTTTGCGAAGGAATATATAAGATTTAGCATGCAGGTGGTCTGTGTCACTATTGTAAGATACCTTCACCTTTGTGTTATTCAGACTTGCAATGCGTTTTACGGCTTTAAAATCAGTAGCTTTCGTATAGGTTGTAGTAATTACCCGGAGTTGTTTCCCACTATCAGTCGCCTTCTTAAGTTGGTCGTAAAGAAGGTTTACACCACTCGTTTTGATAAATGAAACGAGCATATAGATTTGATCAGAGGATAGAATTTCTTTCCGCAATTCGGAGCATAGATTCATTTCTCTACCTGTGAATAATGTACTATGGGTGAGTGATGTACTTGGTGTGATACTATTGATATAAGCTGCTACGTCAGGATATTCACAACGAGTTTTGTCAACAACAGCAGTGAGTATTTCTTTTTGTTTTTCAATCAGATTGTCTGAATCTAAATTGAAGTCTTGTACAAGCTTTTTAATGATTTGATTAGTAAGGTCAATACCTCGTTCTACTCCTTGGTCATTGTCAGGCAACTGAGCCATTACTTGTTTTAATAAAGTATAGAGATATTGAGACAAATAAACGGCAACATTTTCTCTATTTATTGGCTTTTTACCGATATAATAATGTTTTAAGTCCTCTATCTCCAGTTTATCTTTGAAGAGTCGGTTAATGATTTGTTCGTATATTCCCGTGTCTAATTCCATGAATTCCTTGTTATTTAGTAGCAAATTTAGATAATTTCTCTGAGAATGTAGGGTTCAAAAGAGAAAAAGTAAGGTGCTATGACAAGAGGGCCTTTCTCCGGAAAAATTGGTATTCAAATGCGTTGTTGATAGAACCTATGCTGGTATTTAATAAATTGGGGACAGACAGTTCACTAATTAATGATAAAAATAGGAGATAGATTCAATATTATTATAACTTTGTTGCAGAGAAGACTCCTCATCCAAATGTTTAAAATTGAGGTTGACAGACTTAGTTTGTTGGTCATAATATAACAAAATAAAATGGCAGTAATGGCACACCTTGTCTTGTTGTACATGTTAACGACTTTGGTATGTATCTTGACGTACCTTTCTCTATTAAGTATGTCGTTTTTAAACGACTTCTGAGAGCTTATAATGATCTCTGTTTTTGACTTCTTAAGTAATATCTTGTTATAGGCTAAGTTTTTTTAGTTGTCATTTGGTTTGTGTTCTGCTACTTGTTCTTCAGAATTATCAGAACCTATATTAAAAGATGGCACAACACTCATATATCTATTGACAACTTCATACCAATCTTTATTGGTCATTCCATTATATCTTTCACCAAACTTCTTTTGTACTTCTGCCTGCACCTTTCCGGGCATAGCTGTCTGATTTATAGCACGATAACTTATAATATAATTGAGTATATCCTTGTCATCCTCTATGTTATGAAGTTTTCGTTTATTTAGACAGAGATTTGAATTCTCTAACTTGACATATTTGTCATACCAATCAGGTCCAAACTTTTCTTCTGCATCGTATGCTTTCTGGAAATGAGCATAGAGAACATTATATTTTAAGTGATAGCTAATTATAAGCTTTAAATCATCGGCTTGGATGGGTATAATCTTCATCCCATAAATACTGCTATCCTTGTTTTTTCCATAATACATGCTTTTCCTTCCACGGAAGTCATTAATAACATTGGGTTGAAGATAATTAGACGCGAAAACCGCATAACTATTTAAATTATGGGTATTTATTAGATGATTGCCTAAATGCCTAGAAACTGGTTCCATCTCCATTCTTCTTTGATTCGTACTGTCTACAAGGGTAGCTTCAAGTAGAAGCGAATGTTTCGGGTACAAGCTGGTCTTTTCATATTCCCATACAAGGTCTGCTTCTCCACCTGCAGCGTGAGTTATAGGAAGTAAATTCGCATCTAAAGAAAGTTTCATATAATCAAGCACCTTCCCCTCTTTGTTACTTACTTTCCACCAAATGATACCTATTATATATTCAAAAATAGTAGGCACATCTGCATTGTCTGTGACGAGTTGTGTTATTTGATCGTCTGCACGATTTTTGAAATCATCTAATAGTGTGATAAGTTTATTGTCTGTGAATTTGCTGTCAACAAGTTTACTAAATCTGTCATACCTTATTTGATTAACTTTATTGTATGCTTCTTTTATGGTTGCAATCTGGGTTCCTATCTGTTTATTGATACCTTCAATAACATCTTTTTCTTTAAAGGTCAAAGAAGGACATATGCTGGTCATTGAACAATTTTTATATAGCAGCTTGCTTTTAGAGAAAGCTTGCTTATACAATTCAGACATAGCACTATGGAAGAAATGCTTAGGGACTATATCTAATTTGACTTGATTGTCCTCAAAAAGGAAACAGTTGCTTAGATTAAGATATCGTCTATTCAAGTCTAGATAGTCTTCAAGGGTTGCCTTGGCTTTGAAAAGATGCATTGTAATATAGAAGAACTTCTTAAATTCTTTTTCTGAGGTCATTGCTTCTTGAGGGATTGTGCGAAGATAAAGTCGTGGATTTTTCTTTATCTTTGCCTTCTGATGAACCTTAAAAAACAAGTGCTTCCACTTAATACTTATAGATGATTGAAATTTACTTAAGCAATTTAGAAGGTCAACAATTTTGGAGTCGTCTCCTTCCATATAAACAGTATAAGCGTTATAAAATAGAGGTACATAGGCTTTATCATATTTAGCACTCTTTCTGTTCATGCTAACAGACAATAGTAAATTTTCGGAAAAATCGTTATTAACAAATCTTTCCAACCCCTTTTTGTAATTGTCCTTATCCAGTATGACGTCTAATATATACTTGTCTACAGAGCCTACATTATTACGGAGATTGGTAATACACTGTATGACTTTAGCAGTGGAAGATGAATCCATGCATAATGGCATTAAATATCTAAATTCTTCATTTGAAAGAAAGTCTAAGCGGTCAAGAAGATACAGTGCTATAATAAAAGGTCTTACATATGTCTTCCCATATTTGTTACTTACTTTGAGTAACTGCTTAAGATATATTTCGGAATCTTCTGAAATACCTAATTTGTTTTTATTGTTGAAATCTCCTGATTCGTAAATTCCTAACAGTGTTTTGCCAACTTCGGTTAACCGGTGTTCATTATCTATAAACCCCATGTCATACAGCCCACTAGTTTTGTTTCTCGCTGTTTTGAATTTACCGTTAAAATTTTCACCACCTTCCATGAATTTGTTTTCCACCAACCAGTCATAGTATTTAGTTTTAATTTCATAAATGCCATTTTGACCGGGAGCTGCAGTTTCCCACCCTTGCCAGCTATATTCAGGCTTTTGCCAAAACTCGTTAAGGAGTCTTAGTTGCCATTCGGTCATTCTGTTGAATTCCTTGGTTCGGAAAGATGTGGTACCGAATTTCCAACAGAATGAAGAATAAGGTATTTTTTCGTAATCATTCATAGCTTCATTGTTGAAGAAGAATAACATTATCTAGTAATTTGTTATGAGCACCTCTTCAGAATCTGCTTTTTTAGACTTCTTCTGATAATTGCTATAGTGGTAGTCCATAAATAGATTATGAATAGTGTAGTTGTTTCTATTTACCCAATCTTTTAAAAATAGGTTTTCTTTCCCTTCATGACAGAGCACGTTGGATAATGCAAATTTAACATTATTTTCTGAAAGTCTATCAAGTATTTCATATAAATCTTGCTCATCCTTGTCTGTCCATCCTTCCTTTTCGTTATAAGTTGCCCTTGTAATAAGATAAGGTGGGTCACAGTAAACAAAAGATTCTTCTGTGAGAAGTGAATAATCAAATTTTCTAAAGTCCAAGTTTAAGAATTCACAGTTTTGATCTCTAATGGCATTTAAGAATTTTACTAGTTTCGCTTCTATGACTGTATTGAAGTCTCGTTTACCAACAGGTAGATTAAATTCACCCTCTGCATTAAATCTTAGCTGATTATTGAAACCAAAAAGTATCAACGTATAAAGCAGAATATAATATTGGTTATTCTTCTTTGGATAATGATTGAAAGTATCTCTTAGCCTAAGATATTTCTCTCGATTGTAAACAGACACTCCAAGATTTGCACCTCCACCATAAAAGGCAAAGTTGTGATCTCTAGTCCTGCTAAAATCGAATTCGTCTATGATACCATTAATTCTGTTTACTATAGTTTGTGTTTTCATCCGTCTAAAAGCCCTTAACAAGCCTATTAATGGTATAGAGCTATCATTGTAGATAGTTCTATTTGCCTTTACATTTATACCAACATTGCAACCGCCACAGAATAAATCAACAAAGGTTTCAATATTCTGTGGAAATAGAGGTAGAAGCTGGTCTAAGATTCTAGCCTTGCCTCCTATATAGTTTAATGGTGATGATATGTAATTTTTTATCTGCGTACGATGCATAGAAATAGTCTTTCTTGGTTGTTCTCGTTACTACCTCGACCAGCAGAAAAAGGTTTATAGTCCTTCGTAAATACTCTTACTTCTCCTTTATTACCTAATATTCTGAGAATTTCATCGTCAGAGATTTTTGCATTACTGCGCATTTGTAATTTTTTGCCATTATTGTTGTAAGACATTAGTATGTACTTACAATGAAGTTTAGCTACTAAATCTTCCAAGGCTAAGTTGGCAGTTGATTTGCAGTATTCGCTTTTCATATCTGAACGATCCATTTTTCTGGCTACACCTTCTACTTTAGGCTTTTTCCAAAGTGACACATTTTCTATCAAATGATATGCATCACAATAATTACGGGAATTATATGGAGGGTCTAAGTATGCAAGGTCACATTCGATATTTGGTGCAAGCACATTGGAATCTTCATTATAGCATTGATTATTGTTATTGAGTTGATAATTCAGATCCGGTTCCCGCAAAACGAAACCATTTCTTAACTCGATAAACTTGGCATTTCTTATAAAAGAATCGTAATGTCCATATGTATTAGCGATTCTATCCATAGAGTACACCAAAGAAGTTATTATTGCTGCCCTCTCCCGAAAATTGACATTGCCATTTTTCCACTCGTTCTCTATATTCTCTCTAATGAATCCTATTTTTTGGCAGACGAGCTTACTGAAATATGTATCAGCAAAGTTCTGAGACATATAGTTGTCTTCATTGGATGCATTGTATTCATTATAAAAGTTGATATAGTGTTCTAGCTTCTTAATATCAACTATCTCCGGTGAAAACCAAGTAATAGCAGATAAATAGTTGCTATACATCATGTCATTGACAAATAATTGTTTATCTCTGAAAGCATAGGCCACAGACCCAGTTCCAGAAAAAACATCAAAGACGGAGTTAACGTCTTTGCACTCTTTATCAACGATTTGACAAATAAATGGTAATAATTTGTACTTATTTCCTAAATATCGCCTGTTATTTATTTCGAACATTTCCATTTTTAAGATTGTAAATTTAAGGTTTTTCTTTGAAAAAAAAGAACGACAATGATAAAAAGTTGTTTGCTACACAACATCTTTCGAAAAATATTAATAAATTGTACTTGCAAGTTTAGTTTATCTTCTTTCTTCTTGAATCAAAGTGAATCAATATTAACAGATTCTCACATTCTTCTTTATACTATATCGGGCACAAAATGCTAATAAGTCCCACTTAAATATACCCTTTCGGTTCTTTTCTTTGTTTATTCCAACTATTTTACTTATTTTTGTCCTGAAAAGGTATAATCGTATGGAACCAACAAGCCTATCCAAGCAAATCAAGGCACTCCGCAAGGAGTATAACCTTACTCAGCAAGACCTCGCCTTCAAGTCTGGCGTCGGTCTCCGTTTCCTTCGGGAACTGGAGCAGGGCAAGCCTACTGTCCGTATGGACAAGGTGAACCTGGAATCTTAATAACCGTGTTAAATACAAGTAGACTTCTGCTATAATTAAGCAGAATCTATTCTGCTTAATTTGTTTTGTGATTGTAAATGCGTGATTATCAACTTCTTATACATTAAAAATAAATAGAATGATTTAAATCTTCTTATTTTGTACCAGTAGCAGATTATATCTATACTGTAGGCGAGAATACTTTAAATATAACCAAAAAATCTTTTGGATTATAAAAATAATTGATTTGCAAATAAAAAAGTCTAAAGAAAACGATTTCTGATAGAAAATTATCATGATAGCGCAATTCAGTAATAAAATTTTTGCTTTTATCAGTAAAATCGATTATCTTTGTAATCTTGAAAGGCATATATTGTTGAAACCGAATCAGTTAAAGTTGTTTCTTTTGGTCTTGGTTCCCCAATGTTGTAACTTATAAACAAATATTCAATATTTTCATTAGTATAAATCGCTTTGTGAAAGTAGAGATAAATATAAACAGAATTAAGTATCTTCTGACATACTACAATTTGTCAGAAGAAGATTTATTGTCTGTACTTAACGAAGGTAGAAAAAGGCTTTGCCCCCATAATGATATATTTTCACCAGAGGTAGAGTTGCCTATCTTGGAAAAGATAGAAGCATACTTCAAATGTGGAATGACATTCTTCTATGATTTCACTCCTTTATCAACGGAACAAAATCAGAGTATATTTTTCCGTAAGAAATCATTCGAATCTGAACCGAATATTGAAACACGTCGTATCGTTTTCCAGTTTGAGAAACTAAAGACCCAATTAGATGCATACGCTTCATTGTCAGATAATAGAATCAATGTTTATCAGAAGAGTTATTCTCTAGAGGATGATCCTCAAATTGTCGCAAATGAAGCCCGAAGAGATTTTTATCCTGCCAGGAGGAAAAAGAATCAGAGAGAGTTTCTTAAGGAATTCATTAATAAGTGTTCGGAGCATGGTGTCTATGTTTTTGAATTCGTGGAGAACTGGAATAAAAAAGAGAAGGCTAACGTTGACGGAATATGTGTGATGCCTAATATGATTATTTTAAAGCATCAGCAATGGTATAAACGGGAAATTTTTACTTTGGCTCATGAATTAGGACATTTTCTCCTGCATGAAGAAAACCTTAATACTGTTGATATTGATAGTAAAAAAATATTTTCAAAATCTGATTCTTTGGTGGAAAAGTGGTGTAATGAGTTCGCCTTTAGATTTATAGTTGGTGATGCGATACAAAAAATTGATAGCGAAGGGTATTTGGATTCTTCCAATGACTATGGCCGGGCTATAATTCGTACGATAGCGGACTGCACTCATATAAGTACCATTGCTCTTTATACACATTGTCTTTATGCTAATAAGGTATCTCTGCCAGATTATGAGAATATTTACAATGAACATCTGGAGGCAGTGGATGCAGAGAAAAAACGTAAAGAGTCTGTGGCTGTTAGTGAAGGGGAAAAGAAGAAAAACTTTGCAAGAACAGCTAAACCTATTATATCTAAGCTTTTCATGGAAAGTATGCAGTATGCGTTTTTTAAGGGCGTTATCAATGAACCTACTTTTTGCAGCCAGCTTAAAATAACCCCAGCTGAAGCGGAAGGGAAATATTTATGGTAGCATTGATAGATACGTGCTCTTTACGCAGACTTGTGGAATATTACTTGCCCTTTGATAAAGATAATATACTTGTCGATTTCTTTGTGAGACGGTATCATGCAAAGGAACTTTTAGTTATAGATGCCGTTTATAACGAATGTAGAGGCCAAATGAAGGGAACTATTATCAGTAGCTTGCCTTTTTTATCAGATAATACGAGCATTTCTACCTTTAATATGGCAGTTAGCCGGAGGGCAAATAACATCATTGATCATCAGTTTTGTATCCAACCTGCATATAGAAAACTCTCTGAAGATGAAATAATAAGAAATCAGAAATATGCTGTTCTGAAAGAACAGTTTATGAATACTGCTGATTTTAGATTGATGCTTTTTGCTAAGCAGCAAATTACGCTTTTTAATGACATTGAGGTGGTTACAGATGAAACTCGTCATGCTAATGACAGTAAGATCTTTAAAAAATTGCCTGCGTGTTGCGATTTAGTAGGTATAATATCTAAAAATATTGTTGAATATTTGAAAGAAAATGGTGTAGATATTAACTGGATTATTTCTGAGAAAGAACAATAATGAAGTCGTGATACTGTATGCAGATACAATCTACACAAATAAAATCGGAAGACACTTGGCGGGCAGATGTCTTCCGTAATTTCTAGGATTTCCGGACTAATGAACTGTGACTGAAAATTGTCAGTTTCAAACTAGTTCTGGAGATAAATTGGGAACTCTCTCAGTTGCTCCAAAGGGATTTCATAAGGCTCGATGCGTGCGCAGTCATCAATGAGGTCATTCATGATAGTGTGTCCGATATGCCTTCTTTTATAAAGAGGACCTTCGAATTCCAGACTGCCGTTGTTGTCAATGAAGATTCGATGTATGCAGCCGGAAAATATTTCATTTCTCCAACTGATACCGGTTTTCATGTCGTCATTGTTCTTCCTGACAATTTCCATGATGGCCTCCATAGCCTTTTCTTTAGATGATTTCACCATGTCTTTCCGTATTTTGGTTTTATAACTAATGCAAAGGTACGGAAAAGGAAAATGCTCTACAACCGTCTAAAGATAGCATTTTCAGCAAATAGTTCTGGTAATTAAAATAAGCTGGTTAAAGCAGTAAGAAAGTATTTATCTATGGTCGATGATAGATATCCGATTTTTTGCTAGAGGCCTTATACTTCTGCAGATATCCTTTCTCAAAGTATTGCAGCTGTACGTGCAATTTTTTTTAGTCTTTCAACTGTTGGATAGCAGTCCTAATTTGTACAAAAGTGGAATAGACCCTTTTATTTAATGATACAGATTCCATCATGCTCTATTTCTTCTTTTAGAAAAGTGTTCATGTGCTTATGCATCCTGATAACATCAACCGGACACTGTAAAAGATGTTCAAGAAAACGTTTGAGACGGACGACAAGATACATCTTCGGTTCCATATCCACGCATACGTCCACGTCACTTTCTTCTGTTTGTTCATTTCGTGAGACGGAACCAAACAAGAAAAGTGATTTCAGTCCAAATTGATGTTTTATCTCATCAGTATGGTCTTTAATCAGTGATATGTATTCTTCCCTTGTCTTCATTTTATTTGTCTTTGATATACTTATCGCAAAGATAACCATTTCTTCTGATATTCGCAATTTATGCGAATAAAATAAAACTTGTTTCCTGTTTCGTGACAATACGTTCAGTTCATCCCTGTGATAAAACATTATTAACTGGTGTTAGCATTCCCTCTATACCATATCAGGTACAAAATGCTAAATAGAACCCTTAAATATACCCTTTCGGTTCTTTTCTTTGTTTATTCCAACTATTTTACTTATATTTGTCCCGAAAAGGTATAATCGTATGGAATCAACAAGCCTATCCAAACAAATCAAGGCACTCCGCAAGGAGTATAACCTTACTCAGCAAGACCTTGCCTTCAAGTCTGGCGTCGGTCTCCGTTTCCTCCGTGAACTGGAGCAGGGCAAGCCTACTGTCCGTATGGACAAGGTGAACCAGGTGCTCGAAATGTTCAATTTACAATTAGGTGCTGTACCTTTGGAAAGGAGGCCTGACAAATGAGACAGGGTAAAGTCTTAGTTAGTGGTGTTATGGCAGGAATCCTCACAGAGGATGAAACAGGATATACATTCGCTTATGATCCGGATTATTTGTCAAGGAAGGATGCTTTGCCGGTAAGCCTTACTTTGCCTTTGCGCGAAGAGCCGTACCATAATAATGTGTTGTTTTCTTTCTTTGATGGATTGATCCCCGAAGGTTGGATGCTTAATATTGCAGAGCGTAATTGGAAAATCAATCGTCGTGACCGTATGGCGCTGTTGCTTACATGCTGCCGTGATTGCATTGGAAATATTAGTGTGGAACCTGTCAAAGATATGGAATAATGGAAAGATGTTTATGCTGTTATCAGCCTTTGCGTGCTGGAGAAGTGGATTATCATCCACAATGTGCTAAGAAATTCTTTGGTACAACAGCTCCCGTACTCCCTTATTCTCGGAAAGATATCAACAAATTGGCTCAGGTAGTGGTTGAGAATCGGACTGCAGTGACAGGTGTTCAGGCCAAATTGTCAATGGACTTGGAGCATGATGAAAATGGGAATGCTCAGCGACTGACTATCGTCGGAGTGATGGGCAGGTATATCTTGAAACCCCAGACCGAAAAGTTCGTTTGCCTCCCGGAGATAGAAGACCTTACCATGCATCTTGCTGATATTGCGAGGATTCCAACCGTACCTCATGCCCTTATCCGATTTCCAGACGGAGAGTTGAACTATATTACTCGCAGAATTGACCGTACTGGAGAGGGTAAGAAATTGCCAATGGAAGATATGTGCCAATTGTCTGGAAAACTGACTGAACAGAAATACCAGGGTAGTTATGAAATGATTACACGCTTGATAGAGCAGTATTCGAGTGCTGCCAAACTGGATATTGTCAACTATTGGGAGCAGGTCGTGTTTTCTTGGATTGTGGGTAATGCTGATATGCACTTGAAGAACTTTTCCTTATATAGTCCCAAGAATGGAAAGTATGTCCTGACACCCACTTATGATCAAGTGTCAACTGCTATAGTCATGCCTGAAGACACAGATGAACTGGCTCTTTCGCTCAACGGCTTTCAAAAGAAATTGCTTGCAATGGACTTTATGGAGGCTATGGAGGTAACGGGAGTGTCAGAACAGGTAGCTAAGAGACTTTTGTATCGTTTCGCGACCCTTAAAGACAAATGGTTCACTTGTATTGATGCATCATTCATTACGGAGCAACAGAAAGAAAAATACAAGGAACTGATAAGTAAGCGTCTTGCCATATTAGAGAAGTTGTAAATGTCCTGGGTATATCTTCTTGTTCAATGATACAGATTCCATCATGCTCTATTTCTTCTTTTAGAAAAGTATTCATGTGCTTATGTTTTCTGACAATATCAACAGGACACTGTAAAAGATACTCAAGAAAACGTGTGAGGCGGACGACAAGATATATTTTAAGGTGTAAATGGTCTTCTTACTTTTTGACGCAAAGTAATCATGCGTTATAAATCGTAGTTATAGTCTTGTTTTACAAGATAATATAGATGGCACAGAGAAAGAGGGCAATGGCACAAATGTGGTCTATGCGATGTTTGTAATTGATAAAGAATCTGCGGAGATAACTCCCGGCCAATAGCCAGGCGAGATTCGCTCCGGGACCGGCAATCAGCAGCCAGGCTGCAACTTCCAGCAAGTCGGTCAGTCGGCTTGAATAGGGTAATACGAAAGTACTGAATGCGGTCAGGTCAAACAGTAACATCTTAGCATTGGTCAGTTGTACGATCATTCCACTGATAAAGGTACAGTCTTGTCCGTTTTCATGGGGATGATCACTGTCTTTCCATATTTTATAGGCTAGATATAGGATATAGGCTGCGCCGAAATACTTTAAGTAAGTTACATATTGACCGAAGGCAATACCTATCAGATGAGTCAATATCGCCATAACGCATACGGCTATCGAGAATCCTGTCAGTAATCCAAGCCATATAATCAAAGTTGTTTTCTTACCATGGCGTAAGACCATGGCAAGAGTATAGATATTGGCCGGTCCGGGGGTATAGCCGATGACTAATATCTGCAAGAGTAGAGTAGGGATCAATGTACTGGGCATAATCTTGATGTTGTTATTGCTTGGAGACTGCAAAGGTAGTAAAATTGTACGGTATTCTCAAAACTTACTTTTTTGAAGTTGATGAATCTGTGATATTATGTCAAAAGGTTTGGCCTTTTGACACGATCTGCTTATTTTTGCAAAAATATTGGACTTCTAAAACTGAGGTTGACAGACTGAGTTGGTTGGTCTTAATATAATAAACTAAAATGATGGCAATGGAAAACAGGGTGATCCGTCCTGCTACTTATGATGATATACCGGTTATCATGCGGGTTATGGATTCTGCTAAACTCATCATGAGGCATAGCGGTAATATGCAACAGTGGGAGGGTGGTTATCCTTCAGAGACGGTCATAGCCTCTGATATTCAGAGGAATGGAGCATATATCATTGAGGATAAGGGCGTTATTGTTTCCTACTTCGCTTGTCTGCCATCACCGGAACCGACATATCATATCATTTATGATGGCCAGTGGCTTGATGACATCCATCCATACCATACGATTCACCGTATTGGCAGCCTTCCCAATGTCCATGGCATATTTGATTTTATCATGGATTCTTGTTTTGCTAAATATGACAATATCAGAATAGATACGCATCGTGACAATAAAATCATGCAGCATGTCATTCTGGAATACGGATTCAGTTACTGTGGTGTTATTTATCTTGCATCTGGTGATGAGCGCTTAGCCTATCAGCGAATGATATAGGCTAAGGGTATTCTTGATTTATAAGATTTACATTTACCTAAATGTACCAGTTTAGGGTTCTTGGTTTTTAAGTTCTATCTGATCTGTTACGATAAGGGGGAGTTTCTCGACTTTATATTTATTTCCGGATATGTCGAGACCGGAAATCATGATTCAGACTTTTTATAGTAATAATGAGAATTAGAATATATTCTCATAATGTGAAGATTATTTTCTAATAATGGTATTTGCCTTTCTATAAAAATTCAACTACTTTCTTATGTTCCAAACTTATTGGTTTGGTAAAGCACATACTGTTGCAATTTCAGTTAAAAGGTATGGTTTTTTCTTTAATGAATTTTTTGACTGATTACAAATTTTGTTTAAAATCGTCTCATATATGCGAAAAAAAGTAAACGAAAGATGGAAGTCTTCATATTCTCTTCAAATCATAACTAAAAACTTGTTAATAAATGGAAAATTACAAAAAGTTAGTGTTTTCTTTTCTGGCAATAACGTCATGCGGCATATTGCAGCCTGCGACAGCTCTTGCCAATAAAGTGACATCTAATCTGTCTATGATGCAACAACATCAGGTAACTGGGAAGGTTGTTGATGAAAATGGGGATCCTCTTATTGGGGTTACCGTGAAAACACTTTCAGGTAAAATAGGTGCAGTTACTGATCTTAATGGCAATTTCAGTATGGATATCCCTGCAGGCACAAAGATTCAGTTGTCTTATACGGGATATAAGCCTATTACAGTGAGTGCAGGTGCACCGGTATTCAAGATGAAACCTGATGTCCTTGGATTAAACGAAGTCGTTGCTATAGGATATGGTACTGTGAAAAAGAAGGACCTGACAGGATCTGTAACTACCATTAAGAATAAAGATATTGTTGTTAATCCGACCAGTAATGTCATGGAATCTCTTCAGGGTAAGATTGCTGGACTTGATGTCACTAAATCGAGTGGAGAGATCGGTTCAGGGGTTACAGCTCTTCTACGTGGAAGTCGGTCTATCTATGGGGATAATACGCCTCTGTTTATTGTTGATGGACTTCCTGGAAGTTATGATGAAGTCAACCCTGGTGATATAGAAAGCGTAGACGTGATGAAAGATGCTTCGGCTACGGCCATTTATGGTTCTGCCGGTGCGAATGGTGTGATTATCATTACGACCAAACGTGGTAAGGCTGGTAAGACGAGGGTTAACTTTGACGCCTATTATGGCTTTAGTGGAAAAGCCTCTTTCAAACACGGTATGACGGGTGATGAATGGACCGATTATTATCGTGAGGCTTATAAATATAAAAACGGATCTTATCCGGATAATATCACGGCACTTATGGGCGGAACACAGGAATATGTGGATGCTTATAATAGCGGAAAGTGGATAGACTGGGTGGACAAAGCATCTGGCAATACGGCTACAACACAGAAATATGCACTCTCTGTTACTAAAGGTACTGATAAGACAAATATTTATACTTCTGTTATTTATTCGAATGACGAAGGGTTGCTGGACAATGATAACATGAAGAAGTATGCCTTAAGACTCAATCTTGATCAGTGTCTTTCTTCCTGGGCTAAGATGGGCGTGACCTCTAATCTGACTTACAGTATCAGAAACCGGGGCAACAATAATACTTTCTCAAGTGCTATCAATGCTTTTCCTTTAGGCGATGTCTATGATAAAGACGGAAATCTTAATTTTGAGTATATACTCAATCAATATACGCCGTTGGGAGACCTGATCAAAAACCAATATGCCAATAACACGCGTACAACGTATGTGAATGCTACTGGTTATATAGAACTTACTCCTATCAAGGATCTTACCCTGAGAACCCAACTTAATGTTGCTCTCAATCATTATCGCCTGGGTGAATACTGGGGTGCAGAATGTACTGCAAAACGTCCGTCGTATGCAGGCTCACCTAGTTCCGGAATTACGGAAGGAGATAATTACAACTATACCTGGGAAAATATCATCTCTTATAAGACCAGATTGTGGAATGATCATAATCTTTCTTTCACGGGAGTTACTTCCTGGCAAAAGAATTCGGAAGAGAACTTACTCACCAATGGAAGTGGACAAGATCTGGATATATGGCAATACTGGCGTCTTATAGCTGCAACGAATGACCGAATCGAGTCTTCTTATACTCAGACTCAGAAGATGTCTTATGCCGTACGTTTCAACTATGACTATAGGGGGAAATATCTGTTTACTTTCTCTAATCGCTGGGATGGGGTTTCGTTCTTTACCGAAGGCAATAAGTGGGATTCTTTCCCTGCAGCAGCTGTTGCCTGGCGTATCAGTGATGAGAATTTCATGAAGAAATGCCAGTCTTGGCTTGATAATCTGAAGTTGCGCATTGGATGGGGTGTCACCGGTAATTCGGGTGGCGTCGGAGCTTATTCGACACAGACCAATGCTTACAAATATCCTCAATGGGGTGTGAGTGTTGGAGGCACATACGTTCCGTTTACTCAGTATTCCGGTACTTATGGCAGTCAGAGCCTTGGATGGGAAAAATCATACAATTGGAATCTTGGTATTGATTTTGGACTGTTTGACGGTTTTATTGATGGATCTGTTGATGCCTTTCATACCACAACCAGGGGTCTTCTGTATAAGAGGACAATGCCGGTTACCAGTGGCTCTACCGGTTGGGGATCACCATTGCCAAGTTGGCAGAATATAGCCAAGACCAGTAATCATGGTGTCGAATTTACGATTAACAGCCATAATATTAATACAAAGGATTTCACATGGGGAACGACCCTTACAGGTACATGGGAAAAAGAGAAAATAGAAAGTTTGCCTGATGGTGACCTGATCAGTGAAAATCTTTTTGTAGGGAAGCCGATTCATTCTATTTATGATTATGGATATGCTGGCATCTGGAGTTCATCAACTTCTGCAGCGGATCTGGCTGCTTATGGCGTAAAACCTGGATGGGTGAAGATCAATACTGTTCCTGTAACGGATAGTGAAGGCAACAGTGATAATGGTGTTCATAAATATAGTATCAATGATAGGAAAGTACTCGGACATACTAATCCTGACTGGGTTATCGGATTGAACAACTCGCTCACATATAAAGGATTTGACCTTACTGTGTTTGCCATGTTGCGTTACGGACAGACTATCTATAGTTCTCTCTTAGGGTATTATACCGCCGATGCAAGTATCGGTACGAACCAGTTGTCTGGTGTCAATTACTGGACGGAAAATAATCAGGGTGGCTATTATCCTGTACCGGGTAGTGGTGAGGAACAGACCGTTATGTCTGCTTTGCGTGTTCATGATGGATCATTCATCAAAATTAAGAACATTACTTTTGGGTATACCTTGCCGCAGTCAATCAGTAAACATGTTTTTATGGATAAATGCCGTTTCTATTTCACTTGCTATAATCCGTTTATCTTTGTCAAGGATAAACAGTTGAAAGGCACGGATCCTGAAATGGGAGGCTCGGACTCTTTCCCTACTTATAAACAATTTGTATTTGGTGTAAATATCACCCTTTAATAATATGATTATGAAAAAATATTTCAATAGATCCATGATGTCTTTGGCATTGATGATCTTTATCTTATCTCTACAATCTTGTTCTTTGGATGAGAATAATCCTGGTGGGTTCACCATGGATAATATGGCTGAGAATTCAGTTTCTTCTTATGAGACGCTGGTTAATCAGTGCTATTTTGGTATGGAACGTTACCTGTATGGTACAGACGGATTTATGGAATTGACTGAGGGTGATACGGATCTGTGGACATACAGGGCTAACCAGAACAGCTCTTCTACTCAATATTTCTGGTATTTTGCCGGTGCTTCACCCAATACTACTTATATCAATGGTATCTGGAATTCTATTTATGATGGTATTGGGAGTTGTAATCTGGCTATATCTATGGCTCCCAAAGCTCCTTATACAAGTGATTCCTTGCGCAATGAGAAAGTAGCAGAGGCAAAATTCCTGCGTGCGGTTTATTATTTCAATGCTGTTGAACAATTCGGTGCAGTGACTAAGATTACAGAACCTGCCTCAAGCATGGATTTTTCTCCGGCCAGAACGGAACCTCTGACTATCTATAAGGAAGTGATCATCCCTGATCTGGAATATGCAGTGAAGTGGTTGAATAAGGGGAATGATGCTACAACAACTACTCCTACCAAAAAGGCTGCTTTGGGAATGCTTGCTAAGGTTTGTCTCCAGACTTATGAATATGGAACTTCTGATTATCTTGATGAGGGCTACCAGGCTGCCAAAAAACTGATTGATGATTGTGAAGCGGGTGGTGGTACTTATGGCGCTTATATGTATCCCAGTTTGTCTGACGTATTCAAAGAGTCCAACAACTATAATAACAAAGAGGCACTTTGGAAGCATCGCTGGTATGCCGGCGATGACGGACATGGATCAAGTAATGGAAATTATAAATTGAATCGAAATGATGAGAAATTTCTTTGTTGCTTGAGTAAGTTTGGTGCTCGTGAAGACAATGAGGATACTCGCCTTACCTGGGGAGGATCCATTGAGGGTGACTTCATGCCGACACAACATCTGATCAATTTGTTTGTTCAGACTGATGGCAAACTTGACCCTCGTTATCATGAATGGTTCTCGACAGAGTGGAATGCCAATAAGAACTTTACATGGGATAACAGTACATTGACCAACTATAAGAAATCAAATACCTTATCAGGTCAGGCTATCAAGAAGGGGGATCTGGCGATTAAGTTTGTCGTGCCGCAGGATCCTAATTATGACAAGGATATTTCCGGGAAGTCAACATGTAATTATCTGTTGGTGAGTTATAATGATGTCTATAATGATGCAAACAAGAATGTCATTATGACAAATAATAGTGGGAATGAGAATCTGTTCCGCTATTTCTATCCATCATTGAATAAACATAATAGCAGCAATTATTATGTGGCTAATTATAGCAAGAAACGTAATGGAAACTTGGATGCTACTTTTATCATGCGTATGAGTGAGGTGTATCTTATTGCTGCAGAAATCGACCTCTATAAGAATAATGCACCGGAAGCTCTGACTTTTGTTAATAAGGTTCGTAGACGTGCGGGAACTGAACTTCTCGCAGGTACTCCGACTGTTCGGGATATTCTTGATGAGAGAGGCCGCGAACTTTGTGGGGAATATTGCCGGTTCTATGATCTGAAGAGAACGGGTATGCTGAAGAATTCGAATTATCTTCAGGAGACTCATCCTGACTTGGCACAGTATTTCAAACCTGAATTTGCGCTCCGCCCGATATCTACTACTTTTACATCGAATATCAAGAATGGTAGTGAATATCAGAATCCTGGGTATTAAATAGAATTAGGTAATAGTTGTTTTGAGATAACATTTAGAATGGTTTTCTGTACTCAGGCCGGATTTCGACTAAAGTAGCCTTTGGCCTGACTGTACAAGATATGATCTTTAATTTCAGAAAAGTTCATGATTTATGTCATGTGACTTTTCTGAAATTTTATATATGACTGCAAAGAGTCTAGGATAGTCCTTCTTTTTTCCATCTTTCTTGTTTTTGTAAGGGGTAAATGAACTTCGTTCTATCTATCTTTTTCCTTAAAATATTTGGAGTATACTCCTTTTTTGCTTATATTTGTAATTGATAAAATATGAGCGGTTAATGGGATAAAATGGCAATAATTGATAAAATATTATCTGTTAATAATCGGACTCCTGCCGAAATAGCCAAGACTTTGGCAAGTCGGGTTAAGTCAAGACGGCTTGAGATGAACCTTACACAAGAGGGAATGTGCCGGCGTTCCGGAGTGAACTTGAGCAGCTATCGGAGGTTTGAGAGAACAGGTCTTATCTCTTTGGAGAGTTTGATCAGAATAGCTCTGGTTATTGGCCAGGATTCAGGTTTTGACCAACTTTTCTCGCAAAGGAAATACACCAGTATAGATGATGTTATCCGGCAAAGTTCAAAACCTAAAAAGAGGGGAATGAGGAATGAATAAGATCGAGAGAGTTGATGTATGGATGCAGGGAAAACAAGTCGGTACTACGGCTTTGACTCCGGATGGTCTCCTCGCATTTGAATATGCCGGGTCCTGGTTAGCAAATGGTTTTTCCATATCTCCATTTGAATTGCCTTTGGAACCTGGAGTGAAGATAGCTCCGGCTATGCCTTTTGACGGAGATTTCGGAGTCTTTGATGATGCTTTGCCAGATGGTTGGGGATTACTTATTCTTGACAGATATTTGCAGACTAAAGGTATTTCACCTCGTTCTTTGTCTCTCCTTGATCGTCTTGCGTATGTAGGCTCTTCTGGGCGTGGAGCGTTGGAGTTCCGCCCTGACTTCAGTATGGCGCCGACTGAGAAGAAGGCTGATTTCTTGAAAATGGCAGAGGAGGTGAAGCATATTCTGAAATCAGATGACTATACCGGAGATTCCATTGATGAGTTGTGGAAAAGGGGTGGATCACCTGGTGGTGCCCGTCCTAAAATATTCGTAAAAGTTGACGGTAAGGAATGGCTGGTCAAGTTTCCGGCCAGATATGATCCTGCAAATATCGGAAGGGAAGAATACCGGTATTCTCTCTTAGCTAAGGAATGTGGGGTAGAGATGCCTGAGACCCGCCTGTTTGAAAACCGGTATTTCGGGGTGGAGCGCTTTGATCGTTCTGGGGAAGGTGAACGGTATCATACTGTAACTGCTGCGGGACTTCTCCAAGTGGATTATCGTACTCCATGTATTGACTATGTTCATCTTTTGGCTCTGTGCAATCAACTTACTCATAGTGAAATTGAGGTGTGGAAATTGTATCGGGTGATGGTTTTCAATTATCTTATTGGTAATAAAGATGACCATGCCAAGAATTTCACGTTCATTCATCGTGGGGGTGAATGGCACTTTGCACCAGCTTATGATCTTCTGCCAAGTGAGGGTATGAACGGTTATCATACTACTTCTTTTGCGGATAGCATTGAACCTGAAAATCAAGACATTCTTAAAGTAGCTGTACAAAGTGGACTTTCCCGGAACAGGGCAAAACAGGTATTGGAAGAGATGAAAGACAGGATTGTTGGTAAATGAACTTTCTAATGTATGAAAATATAACGATTTGTACCGATAACGGCAAGAAAAACTTATGACGGATTTTGATTTTCAGGTTGTCACTTGCTGGTTTCATGGATTTTAGTTATTTTTGTAGGATTATCCGTTGGCGGAATTAATATAGTGCATACTTAACTCTTACAATGGGTCGTAATAATAGGCATTATTCTTTAAGCTGCTATGTGTTTCGGCAAGAAATACGAATATATAACTATTCAACCTCTAATACGTAATGGAAAATACCATATCGGGTGCAAAATGCCAAATATCCCCCTTAAATATACCCTTTCGGTTCTTTTCTTTGTTTATTCCAACTATTTTACTTATATTTGTCCCGAAAAGGTATAATCGTATGGAACCAACAAGCCAGTTTCCTTATTTTACCAACCTATATTAGTCAGTGAAATCATTTATTGCTTGTACCAAAGGATCCAAATTTGAAAATGAAATGATTTTCATAATTAAAGAAAAATATGTTGAAAATGCAATAGATTTCATTTTTCTTGAAAATTATATCTATATTTGCAATAGATTTCATTTTTCTTGATCATGATTATACGCAAAACCTATCTCTCACAACTTCTGAAATGGAAGAATCAACCTGTTGTCAAGGTTATAACAGGTATCCGGCGTAGCGGTAAGTCTACCTTGTTGGAAATGTTCGGTCAGCAATTGCAAAGTGAGGACCATATATTGCCGGACCATATCATCTCTCTCAACTTTGAAGATCTGGATAATGAAGAACTCACCGACTATCATCGTCTATATACTTACCTCAAGAGTCGGATGAAGGATCGTTCTATGTATTATCTCTTTTTCGATGAGATACAGATGGTAAAAGATTTTCAGCGTGTCATTGATAGTCTGCTGCTCAGAAGCAATGTAGACATCTATGTCACGGGATCCAATGCCTATCTGCTGTCGGGAGAGATTGCAACCCTGCTTACCGGACGATATATAGAGATCAAAGTATATCCTCTTTCCTTTTCTGAATACCTGTCGACCCTTCCGGAAACCACATCGCCGGAGAGTGCTTACCGCCAGTATATTGATATCGGAGGCTTTCCCTATACGCTTCGTATCAGTCATGACCGCCAGCAAATAAAAGATTATCTGGAGGGGCTTTACAATACTATCGTGTTGAAGGATGTCGTGACTCGTTGGAAATTCAGCGATGTTTCCATGCTTCAGAGCGTGGTAAGGTTTCTGACGGATAACATTGGCAATGTAACGGCTGTTAAACGAATCAGCGATACCATGACATCGGCCGGCAGAAAAATATCATCACATACGGTGGAGAATTTTATATCGGCGCTGACGCTGAGCTATATATTCTATGATGTCACCCGCTATGATGTCAAGGGAATGGCTCATCTTAAGACCGGACATAAATATTATCTTGCTGACCCGGGACTGCGTAGTATTATCATCGGCACGAAGACTGGAGATCTGGGGCATATCCTGGAAAATGTAGTATATCTGGAACTTAGACGGCGGTACAGAGAGGTCTATGTGGGTAAAGTCGGTGACGCGGAAATAGACTTTATCTCTGTAGATGGAGCACAGAAGGCTTATTATCAGGTAGCCTTGAGCGTAAGAGACGAACATACCTTAAATCGGGAACTGACACCCTTGAATGATATCAGTGACCACTATCCCAAGTATCTGCTTACGCTTGATAATGACCCCGTGGTATCACACAACGGCATCCTGCAACTCTACGTCCTTGACTGGTTGCGTGAAGAACCTGTCCGTTAGTTTACTCTATTATGATTACGTATTTCAATTACATTTTCCCGAAGAATTTCCGGATGTTTAACCAATAATTCTGATTGAGTAATTCTATTGATCTTCTTTATACCTTCTCCTATAGTTTCAATCAGCATGCAACTTGCAGCAAAATTCTCCATACCTTCGGGTGAATCATAATAATTATCTGGGGCATAAACATTCTCGTTCCACTCTTTCAACTGTTGAATGGCAGTCCTAATTTGTACAAAGGTGGAATAGACCCTTTTATTTAATGATACAGATTCCATCATGCTCTATTTTTTCTTATAGAAAAGTGGTCATGCTGGCTGGCAGTTCGTATTGTTGCATATAGGCTGCATGGCCCTGATGATGCTTACAGAAAAATTCATTCAACAATTCACAATAGATTTTATATAATACTAGTAATTATGAAAATAACATTTAAAAAAGACAATGAAACGATTAATTCGTTAGAGTCTTGGGAAAAAAATGGTGGTCCTAAGCATAATAAGCAATGGAAAGAAGGACATAGTGCCTATAAAATGGCTTATTATGCAATTAAACATACGGATGAATTTATAAGAACAATACAATTAGTATTAAAGTCCTGTGGGTTACAACAACAAGACTTTGTGTGTGAACCAGAAGCAACAATAGGATTAGGACAAGGTATGAAAAGTGGTGGCCCACGAGTTCATGATTTACTGATGGTAGGTGAGGATTGTGTTATTGGTATTGAAGCAAAAGTGTCAGAACCATTTGGGGAAAATATATCATCTGTAAATAAGAAACAAAAAGAAAAATCTACAGCTACAAGGGCAGAGGCTTTATGGGATTTTTGTATAAGGAATAACACTTCTATTGATGAATCACCAATTGGCTATCAACTTTTTACAGCAACAAGAGGAACTATGTGTTCTGCAATCAAGGCTAAAAAAGTTAATTGCATTATGCTTGTTCTATCTTTTATAGCAGAAGCTAAAGACAAAAATGAAGATGATTATAAAAGCTTTCTATGTGCTATTAATGCTGGCCCAAATGATATGGTAATCCGAACCATTGAAAATAAGGAGATCAAATCTTGGTTGCGAATGGAGCACGTGAATATATCTAAATAGTATTTCATTTAAAAAGAAGATATTGCCTTTCGACTGGTGCTTTGAATTTAAGTAATTGGTAAGATACATCTCCGATGCCTATTGACATCCGGGCATCCCATGACATTCTCTTTAGCATGGCCCGGATCAGTACGGCACATAAGACCACTTTTCCAGCTTCATTTACCAATACCTGGAAACTGTCACTTCTGTACACCTCAATATGTGTCTCACAGAATTTTTGCAGGTCTGACTCTACTTTCTTCAGTGTATCAAGTAAAGCATTCCGCTTTTCTGCACTGATCCTGGCTTGAATTTACGATGTCTGCTGTAATAACCCCTTTCATGGCTTCAACTGATTTTGATTATTTTCTTTAATTAAACCTAATAGGGTTGTTTTGTTAAGAACAACCTTTTTAGGTTGTAAGAATAAGCATTATTCTTTAAACTAGTACATCATTCGGCAGGAAATACAAATATTTAACTATTCAACCTTTAATACGTAACTGTGGAATAACCTATTGGGTAGCACAATTCTCAGATTACTTATAAGCAATTCTGAAATAATCCATAATCTTCTTGTATTGGTCTTGGACTGAGAGGCAGGTGTCAGTCAGATAGCCGTTGATATGTCCCCATTCCTTCAGACCGCGATAATAGAACAGTTTGAATTCATCTGTGATGATGAACGGCACTATACCGTTTGCCAAACATTCCTTGAACATAATAAGCCGGCCTACACGTCCATTGCCATCTTGGAAAGGATGGATTCGCTCAAAGCGCACGTGAAAGTCGATGATGTCCTGCAGCGTCTTTCTTTTCTTGGCATTATATTCTTCCAGTAACTTCTTCATTTCCTCATGGACATTCTCTGGCAGGCAGGTATCCATACCACCTGCTTCATTCGGTATACGCTTGTATTCACCGACAGCAAACCAATCCTTACGACTATCAGAGGTTCCTGTTTTCAGAGTCTTATGAAGTCCCTTGATCATTTTTTCTGACAACTTGTCTTCTGCATCATCGATAATAGTGTCAATGCAATGGAAGTGATTGACCGTTTCAACAATATCATCCACATTCACAGTCTCGTCCGTCATACCGATGGTATTGGTCTCAAAGATATATCTCGTTTGCTCGTGGCTCAAACGGCTACCCTCAATATGGTTGGAGTTATAGGTGAGGTCAATTTGCGTCTTGTGATAGATACCACCTTTCAGTTGCATCTTCTTCTGCTCACGGAGAATGGATAGTAATGTGGTCTTCCCTCTCTGCCTTGCATTTTTTCGTTTAGGCAAAACGGCTTCCGCAGGAATATTCCAGGTCTTTCCAACCAAATAAGCCCCTTGTATCTTTCCTTCTGCACAGTAGTTTCGTGCTGTACGCCTGGAAATACTGTATTTTTCGGCAAATTGTTTCGCAGATATATATTCCATATTGTTGGTAAATAAACTTTCTAATGTATGCAAATATAACGATTTGTACCGATAACGGCAAGAAAAACTTATGAATATTTTGATTTTCAGTTTGTCACTTGCTGTTCTCATGGATTTTAGTTATTTTTGTAGCATTATCCGTTGGCGGAATTAATTTAGTGCATACTTAACTCTTCCAAGGGGTCGTAATAACAATTTTTTTCTAAAAAGCATTAAAGGTAGATTAGAATGAAAATGAATAAGAAAATGGCAGGAACAGATTGGAAAAGTACTTTGGCTGCTCTTGGAGAAGCAAGCGATAAGAAGGAATCGTCCGAAAAGAAGGACGTTGACCGAAAGAAGCGTGTTGGCGTAGTTTATTCAACGAATCCTGGTTTTGACTATTCAGAAGATTGTTAAGGAAGAATCGCATATATTATCCAAGAATCAGCAGAAATTACGACTGAATATGGAACGCGCAGGACGTGGTGGCAAAACAGTGACTCTCGTGAAAGGCTTCGTCGGTTCAGAAGAGGATATGAGTGCTCTCTGCAAACAATTGAAGCAAAAGTGTGGTGTGGGAGGTTCTGTAAAGGATGGGGAAATTATTATACAGGGAGATTGTCGCCAGCGTCTGATAGAGATTCTGAGAAAAGAAGGTTTTTCGCAAACAAAATAATATGAGAGTAGAATCCTACCGTCATGTCTTGATCAGACTGTCGAAAAGGCTCAGGGAAAAGTATTACTAACAGATGATTTCTGAACAATAAAAAAAAATACAGTCATGAAAGAAGTTAATTACAAGGACATGAAATTCAATCCGTTCAACCTACTGGGTAAAGAATGGATGTTAGTATCTGCCGGTAATGAGCAGGACGGTTGTAATACGATGACCATTAGTTGGGGACATCTGGGATGCCTTTGGGGAAATAATGATCCGACAGCCATTATTTATTTGCGTCCTTCGCGCTACACCAAGACTTTTGTAGATAAAGAGAAATATTTTACTCTTTGTGTGATGGATAAATCATTCAAAAAGCAGATGGCTTATCTGGGTAGTGTATCAGGTCGAGATGAGGATAAGATCGCCAAGGCCGGGCTCACCAAAATTTTTGCTGATAATTCTATTTACTTTGCAGAAGCCAAAATGGTATTCATCTGCAAGAAAGTATATGCTTCACCGTTGCAGAAGAGCGGATTCATCAGTTATGAGACAATAGACAAGAACTATCCCAAAAGCGACTTCCATACGATGTATGTAGGCAAGATCGAGAAAATTCTGGTAAAGGACGAAGAGTATCTGAATAAGTAATAATCAGATAATGGATCAAAGGAGAGATATGAATACGAAAGATATAAGAGACCAGTTTGACTCGATAGCCAGACAATATGATGAGGACAGAAAGTGTTTTATTCCTTGTTTTGATGACTATTATGTCAGGTCAGTAAGTCTATTGAAGGACATCAAAAGAGATGCTGTGAATATCACAGACTTAGGTGCAGGAACAGGTTTACTTACCAAAGAACTGTATTTGCTTTATCCGGATGCTCATTTCACACTGGTGGATCTGTCAACAGACATGCTGGAGGTAGCTAAACAGAGATTTTCCGGATTAGTCAATTTTGACTTCCGGGTTGAAGACTATTTTAACGGCATTAAGAAGGGGAGTGATATCATCTGTTCAGCTCTATCAATTCATCATCTGGAAGATGATGAGAAACAAAAGTTGTATCAATCTATATACGAATCGTTACCTCCTGGTGGCGTGTTTATTAACCTTGACCAGTTTTGTTCAGATTCCAGTATCATTGACAAGGCATATAATGAATGGTGGATGAATTACATTGATCATAGTGGCATCGTTCCGGAAGCGAAAGCAAAATGGTTGAAACGTAAGAAACTGGATCGTGAAAACAGTGTATCATCGACTTTGACGATGTTGAAAACTGCTGGTTTCAAACATGTGGAATGCGTTTATGCGTTCATGAAGTTTGGGACAGTGATAGCAATAAAAGAATATTAACAAGGGTATGATAGTAAATGAGTAAGATTGTAATATTAGATAAGCGATGAATATTGAAGATGCAAGAGAAAACGCATTAAAGTTGCCTTGGGTAACGGAAGATATGCCTTTCGGACCGGATGTGCTGACATTCAGGGTAGGAGGGAAGATATTTATGGCTATAGGGCTAAATGCCGAAGAACCCAAAATTACAGTCAAGTTGGAGCCTGATTTTGCAGAAGTGCTACGCGAACACTATGATGGTGTCCGGCCTGCTTTTCACTGGAATAAGAAGCACTGGAGTGATATCTGTCTTGAGCAGGTTGATGACAAGCAAGTTAAGGACTGGATTCAGAGGGCATATAATCTTGTGTTCTCCAAGTTGCCGAAGAAAGTTAGAGAGGAGTATGATACGAAGAATAGTTGTTTATCCCTGACATAGCAAGGATAGAGAAAGATCCGCTACGATTGCCGTAGTCATCAATATTCGTGTTCTTCCGGATATCATTTGATTATCCTTTTGAGGATAGTGCAAAGTTAGAAAATTAATCTTATATTTTTATATATCTAAATGGTTTATTTCTATATTTTGATTATCTTTGCATGAGTAATATACTCATTTATAATAGAAAAGCAAGTTCGTCATGGCAAACTCAAATCAGATACTTTCGCTTATTAAGAGCCATCTTGAAGGCAATGATAAACGTTTTCGTGAATTGGCTATGCAAATAGCTACTTCTGAAGCTAAGAGTAGTCATCTTGTACTTAGTCGTTCGATAACGGATCTTCTTAAGAAGTATGAAGATCATATAGTATCGCATTCTTTTATTCCATTAAATAATGATGTTACAGATCTTGTGGCACAGTCAAGAGAGTCATGCAAAATGTGTGATCTTGTATGTTCTGAGGAGATAAAAGATAAAATTAATCGTATACTGCGCGAGTATATTAATCGCCAACTGCTCGCCGAGAATAATCTTTGTAATAGAAGCAGAATTTTGTTATCTGGACCATCCGGAACAGGTAAGACTATGACAGCTTCTGTAATTGCGAATGAATTAAATTTGCCTTTGTTCATTGTGAGGATGGAAAAGATTATTACAAAGTATATGGGCGAGACAAGTTTAAAGTTGAGTAAAGTTTTTGATTTAATGTCTCGAGTACGCGGTGTCTATCTTTTTGATGAATTTGATGCTTTGGGTATGCAGCGTGGTACAGAGAATGAAGTCGGAGAGATGCGACGAGTTCTTAACAGTTTTCTGCAGATGATGGAGCGTAAGGATAGTGAAAGTCTTGTTATTGCTGCAACTAATAATGCAAGTGTTCTTGATCAGGCTTTGTTCCGCCGTTTTGATGATTTAATAGAATATAGTTTACCCTCAAAAAAAATGATAGTCGAGCTAATTCAAAACATATTTAGCCAACTAAAATGTGATAATTTATCGTATGAACGCCTTGCAGACAAACTTTTCGGTCGCTCACAAGCCGAAATAACCATGATTTGTCGTGATGCTTTTAAGGAAAGCATTTTGGATGGAAAACAATTGACCGAGGATATGATTCTAAATGCAATAGAACAGCGATCAGAAAATCTTAAGTATATCATTTAGTAATTAATGGCAAATCATAATCATATTATTTTAAAAGATAGAGTGGAGAAACTTCCATTTTCTTCACCACGAGGAAGATCTAAAAATAAAATATCGCGTGATGCACTAAGTCATTTTCAGCATCTTAATAATCAATTAGCTAATGCCGCTGATATCATAGAGAGACGTAAGAACTTACTTCCTGAAAGAGTAAAGCCGATGGGTGGTTCTTATATTGACGTAAAGATGTATGAGGATGCTAATAATTATAAGTCACTCGATGGAGCTCTTAATGTCAGATTGATGAATGTGCGTAGTCTTGATAATTTGAAAAATAATCAAGTTGAGGCTACTTTGTTTATTCCACAACATAATAAGTGGATAGAAAATAAACTTCAAGAATACAAAGAAAATCCTTCTGAAGGCGAAAAACGGTCTAATGAACGCCTTGTTAATGCTATAGATGATATTAAGGCATCAACTCTTGAATCTTTTTTCTCGAGGCCAGCTGATTTTGCCCGAGTAGGAAATCAAGAGAAATATTATGAGCTTTGGCTTAGCAGCGACAGTTATGATGAATTCAATTTGTTTGTTATCCTTAAAGATTTAGGTATTTGGTATTCGGCTAAGCCTGTTAAGTTTTCTCATGTTGTCATTTATCTTATTAAGGCGAATCGTCAGAGATTGGAATCTATGATTGATGCAATAGATTATGTTTCTGAAATTCGAGAATATATTGATCCTAGTATATTAACTAATCCTAAATCGCGCCAAGATGAAATTGAGTTTGTTCAGTTACTTAGCGAGGATACTCAGTGTGCGCCAAATAAGCTTTCGCGGGTAGGTATTATAGATTCGGGTGTTGATAATAAACATCCAATGTTTTCAAATTATCTTCCTGATGAAAGACTGCATACGGTTATAGGTCAAAGTCTTTTTGATAATTATTGGCATGGAACGGGCATGGCTGGTCTAGCTTTGTTTGGGGATTTGGCTGAAGCTATTGTAAAGCCAAATAGAGAACCGGTCTTTTCTGATCTTTCATCTGTTAAAATACTCCCGGATGATGATGAACCTGAAAATGAAAAGGAGATGTATGCTGTGATTTATGAGGATGCAATGATAACAGCTCGTAATGATAATGCAGAGATACTTTGCTCGGCTGTAACCAATGATGACGTAGATACTTGTAAAGGCATGGCATCGGCTACATCGGCAGCAATAGATGAAACGCTATACAATAATGGTGAATGCGGTACATTGATGATCCTGGCAGCAGGAAATACAATTAATACATTAGGAGGTCAATATCCTGACTATTTACTAAACAGTGAAGTTCATGATCCTGCTCAATCTTGGAATGCACTAACAGTAGGTGCTTATACGGAAAAGGTAGCTATAAAGGATTTAAAGTATATTGAGCCTCGTGTTATAGCTCAAAAGGGACAGCTTTCTCCATTTACCAGTACCTCTTATACGTGGGATGTGTCTATTATTAAACCTGAGATTGTAATGGAGGGTGGAAATGGGATTGAGAACGGACATTCTATAGATGAAGCTGAAGATTTATCTCTTGCTACAACGGCTCCAAGAGATAAGAATAGAATTTCCGGTGTCATATCTCGGAATAGTTATTTTATGAGATTTAATGCTACTAGTGCTGCTTCTGCATTAGCCGCTCAACTTGCAGGTAAAATTAAATATTTTAATCCGGATATTTCTGCCTTAACGGTTAGGGCTTTAATGGTTCATTCTGCAGAATGGACAAATGAAATGGAGAGTACATTTATAGAGGATGGAAAACTAGACGTGAAAAAGATTCTTCATAGTTGTGGGTATGGAGTACCTGACGAGAAAAAGGCGATAGTTTCATCTGATAGTTATGTCACATTTATTGCTGAGGATACAATTTCCCCTTTTGATAAGAGTTCTGGTGACTTGAAGTTTAGTAAGATGAATCTCTATGAACTTCCTTGGCCAAAGGACGTATTATATAGCTTAGGTGAAGTTGATGTTAAATTAAAGATAACTTTGTCTTTTTATGTAGAGCCTTCTCCAGGCTGTCGTGAGCGTTTTAATAAGTATACATACCCGTCAATACATCTTTATTTCGATTTAAATAATCCTACAGAGTCACGAGATGCTTTTATCAAACGTGTAAGTAGATTAGGTGATGGAGAAAAACAATCTAATGATGCAAGGCGTTGGCGAATTGGAATCAAGAATCGAAATCAAGGATCTATAATATCTGATTCTGTTACAATGTCTGCTATCCAGATGGCATCGTGTAACTTTATTGCAGTTTATCCTTCGGGTGGGTGGTACAAATATAGGAAAAGCTATTTGAACCAGTCTGTTAAGTATGCACTTGTAGTTTCACTCGAGACGCCATCTCAGGATATTTATACTGAAATAGCAGAAAAAGTAGGTATTGTTAATAAGGTGAATGTATAAAGACCCGTTGGCGGAATTAATTTAGCGCATATTTAATTCTCCCAATTGGTCTTTGATTGACGTAATTGATATACTGTAGTACTTCAAGGTCTGAAAAATATCCTGGAAGACGGGTATTTCCTCTCTCATTTACAATATTTTCTGAGAGTTGTTTGCATATCTTGATAAATTTGACGAGCTGTACATACACAGGTTGCACATACAATAATTATATAGCTTAAAGATGATTGAATATTCTAAGTTGTTAAAAGTGAGCGATATGTGCAACTTTTTAGACATGTTTCTTGTTGAAATTTAATTCAGCTAATGGGTATAAGAAATAGGATATAAGTTTGAAGTTTTATTTATTCTTCCGGAATGATCTTGATGGTGCTGCTGGAATGGTTACCTTCCTGGTTGACTTGAATCTGTTATGCTTCCTGATCCACTGTTTCATATTGTCACTCTTGGCGTTACGGGTGGTTTCTCCGAAGTAAGTGAAAGCATCGGATATGTCACCGAAGAAGTGTTCCATAGACACACATGGTTTATCTTGTTGTAGTTGAACTTTAAGATATAGATTTGGAACTTACAAGAAAAAAGGCTATATTTACACGATAAGAATACTCGATATATGAACAACTCAGATTTTTGGACATCCATGGATGCTATCATCAAAGGAGGCTTCACGCCCGAAGGTCTGGTAAAACTTGATCTTTATGCAGAATAGTTTATCAGTAGGCAACTTATATATAAACGATTTTCACCGGAAGAACAGCATGGCTGCTCAGCGGGAGGTTCGGCGCATGTCATTGCATCCTTACTCGCGGGAGCAAAAGATTCAACAAATTATGAGTCTGAAGGAATCTCTCGTTTCCAAAGAGAGTGCCAACAAGGGCTTCAAGAAATGAAATCCTCCTAACGTTGGAATATTTATAGAAAATTTTAGATATCTTTGATTAATGATTCTTTATAAATATTATTCCAGAAAGACTATGATATGTATTAGCCTTAAACTGGGAAACTATAGAATTTTGATAATCATTCCATTGACAGGATAGAAAACATACCGATCCAGTACTTTTTCTCCATGAGCTTTTAATGCATATGTATAACAATCGAATTGTCCTTTATAGTTACCTGCATAGTGTTCATTTTGAGGATTTGTTATATATTTGTCTTGCCCAGGGAAGGTCTTATAATCTGCGAGTATGACACCATTGTTCGTTTCCCAAACCAAATCCATATCTCCCGTGATAATATGATTTTGATCATCCAAATATTTAAATGGCAATTCATGGTATACATTGCATGCATTACCATAATGTTTTTCTAGCCATTCAGAAAGTGAATTCCAAGAGGCAATAATACTTTTTATGTCCGATAATTCAGTATTTAATCCCCATTCTGAAATGACCTGAGAAACAAAATCTTGTGTATTTTTGCTTTGCCTATCTAGGGAGCAGAATATCTGATGAATGCAACTGCCGGCTTGGGCTACGTCTTCTTCTTTAATTTGGTGTTTGATTTGTTGAATTCTTTCAGGCATTACCTCTATCTGTCCAGCTTGAGCATCAATGATACTTGGAGTTTGATCGCGACAATCATTCTTACATAATGGAGCTGTCAACCGAACCGAATTTCTATAGGCTTGAAATCCCTGATAAGTGAGTTCTGATGGATGTTGTTCTTCAAAATCATTAATGTTGTTTTCTATGATTTTGAAAGGTACACCCGTATTTAAACAATCGATTTGTTCAGTGTTTACAGATTCAGTATTTACGTCAATGCCGACTTTGGAGAAACGACATAGAGAATCTTTTATACCTCTGTATTTGAAAGCGGTCAGATATAGATGATCTTTAGCTCTTGTTAGAGCGACATAAAGTAACCTTTTGCTTTCGTCTTTAATATCTTCAACGGTTGAATTGTATCTCTTGGATTTTAGCACGGCAGTTTTTATTGTTCCATCCTTAATGCTCTTGTCATTACCAAATATCCACGGAAGCACACTGATTATCATAGGAGGGTATAAATTTGAAAGATCTGGTTTCTTTTCGTGAAATGCGGATATGCCATAAAATTCCTTTTTAATCATATCCTTTTGATCAATTGGGTCATTCTGTAAGGACATTACAATGACATTTTTCCACTCCAGACCTTTTGATCCATGATAGGTATATAATTGGATCCCATTTGCATCTTCAGGAAGAGAGGAGGAACTCTGGCCTATATAATTCATGTAGCCATCAATGGTAGAAGGAAGGGCCATTTGTCGGCAATGGTCTTCATAAGTTGATGCCAGGCTGATCAATGTATCAAAGATATTAAGTCCAGCGCAAGTACGGTCCCATCTTCTTGATTTATTTTTTAGATCAAATTCTATGATTAATGTTTCAACCAGTGCTGCAACAGATAAACTATGGAGTTCATCATAACGTTTTAAAAGTGTTTTGACTATGGGGTTACCTTCCAAAAAATGGCTTTCTCCTTGGCATTTATCCTTATTATCATAGTCAATTTTTCTGTCTATGATATTTCCGATATTTGCTTCTGGTTGTGTGATATATTCGATTTGAGCTTTGGCCAATAAGTCATTACGGTTAACAAGCAGGCGCAACATTGAAAAAAGCAATCCCTTTTCTTTACTTTCGTTGATAATTTCAGAACCTCTATATACAGGTAATTGATAAGTCTTCAGTTCTGCAGCCAGTTCATCCAATTCATTATTGCTACGTGCTAAAACAGCTATGTCCTCAGGCTTTTCACCGTTTGCAACAAGATAGGCTATGTCCATTGCAAGGCGTGAAATATTATCAGCTTTTTTGCTGCCTTGGTGTCCACACTCCAAATAAGTCAGACAGTCTTTATTTTCTTTATTAAGTTTCTCTTCACAAGGTTTTAATTTGATGCGAGTTATTTCTTCTTTGGTATGGGCATTAAAAATTTTAATGAATACCTTGTTTAAAGTTCTGATGATGTCAGGTTGCGAACGCCAGCAAGTATCCAGTGGCTCTTCCATCTTACACCCTTCTTTTTCTTCCTTTATTTTATCTGTTACCGCCTGTGTTAGGGCGGCATCCGTACCCCGGAAACCATAAATGGCCTGTTTGGAATCACCGACAAAATAACTCTTTTCCATTAAATCAGAAAGTCGGTCAAAAATCTTGACTTGTACGGGAGAGGAATCCTGAAATTCATCAACGAAAAGATATTTGTAAGAACTATTTATATCTTTGCTGACTTCCTGATTATTGAGCAATTTTAGAAAATATTGTTCCATATCATTGAAGTCAAGTGTATGTTGGTCTCGTTTATAAATTCTATATCTTTCTTTCCATTTTTTTGCAAGTTTAAATATAATAGATATGAGTTTAACATGATCCTTGATGATGTCATTATCCTGGTACAGTTCCTGAACTTGACGTGTTGAGTAATTCTGACTTTCCTGAAAATCAGGAATGTTAAAGATGATGGCTTTTTCAACAATTTGCTGGAGATATTTCTCCCAATAGTTGTAATCAAGGGTTGTTCCATATCCATAGTCCTTTTTCTTGACTATGTTATATGTCCTACAGAAATTGTTTAGAAACTTGATTTCTGTATCATTAGGAAGATCAGCAAGAGATTGGCTAATAAAAAAGTTTACATCATTTTCATCCATGACATTCATTTTAGGACTAAGTCCCAGTATATACCAATATTTGTTGATCATTTTATTCGCAATACTATGAACTGTACCTATATTTGCAAGGTCAAGGCGGTCTGCATCTTCGTATCTTCCTTTTTCATTAAGGGCAGCTTTGGCTTTTTCTCGAAATTCTTCCGCAGCTTTTTCTGTAAAAGTAGTCAGAATGACTTGTTCTGGTTTTACATTACCTGCAATGATATAATCAGCAAGCCGATGTGTCAGCGTGTAGGTTTTTCCAGAACCAGCTCCCGCACTGATATAATTGATGTTTTTCATTCCTTTTTATTGTTTAAAGAGTCCATAATTACTGAAAAGGTTACCATATTTATTACCTTCAGAATCAGTTGACAATGGAAAAAGATGTTTTTCTTGCTGGTCTATACAATATGGCAGAGTTTCTGCCGACTGGCCTTCACCTATTTCTATATTACCATTGACGATTTGTGTTCTGCGATAAATGTATGAGTTTCTGATTTCGTTAATCACGGTAGTTTCCGTATTTTCTTTTATTTCTTGTTGTTCAAAATATTCGCAAGTCTCAAACGGATGTGTTGAAAATAATATACCACGTGGCATGAGAAAGTATCCTACGGCAACTACATTATTGCCAATTTCTTTCTTTGTCAATTCTTCATAGATAGCCAATTGCAGTGAACGATTTTCCTGTAACATCTTAGTATATCTGTCTGATGTGGTCCACTTAAAATCAAAGATATATAGACCGTCATAATCATCAGCAAGAAGCATATCTAAGAATCCTCTTATATTAATTCCTTTTGTAAATCCCATCTGATCATTTTCAATCTCTTTTTCACAGGCTGCGACGTGTAATCGATTCAGATGGATGATTTCAAGTAGGTGTTGGACACATCTACGAAGTTCTTCTTTTAATATTTTAGCTTTTACACGGTTTTCACTTTGTAGCAACAGTGCACCGCAGGCCACCAGTTGATCATTGAATACGTCGTTGAAATGAAGATTTATGTTATCCTTAATATAAGGATAGGTTCCACTATCTGCTATGTCCTCATGCTTATTGAAGAGTTCTGCGATGACAGCATGTGCCACATTCCCTTCAGTTCGATATACATCCTGCATATTAGCCACACTGGTTCCGTCAATATGAACAAGATTTTCAAGTGTATAATCCAGTGGATTTTGTATCAAGTTTTCTAGAGAAGTCGCACTTTCTCGTTCAGGCCATTTGAGTTCCTTACCATTTCGTATTTTAATGGTAGACTTGTCTTCCAGTTGGTTATTAACTGTTATATCATTCCAAATCAAATCTTTAGGAATGGGCGGTGTTATCGTAATGGCAGGTTGATAGAGTTTCTTTTCGAAGGTGCTTTCCAACTGGATCAGGAAAGGATTTTTTGGTAATTCTTGCATTCCATCATTTTCACATACAACAAGTACCAATTCTTCTGTGGTCATCTCAAAAGGCATCAGTTTTATGTTTTGCCTGTACTTCCTCTCTTTGCTTTCATCCCAGAAATAGAGTTGGTTCATTTCTTCCTTTTCTCTTGGAGACAAGAATCCATAAGTAGAAGGTTGTGGGTCACTCCCATTGAATCCATACCATATCGTTTTGTGACTTTGACTGATGATCTTACCCGGATTATCAATCATATTCCTGCATCCCGTTTGAGACTCATACTGAACGAAAGAAGTTGGCTTATAGAGGCTGCCCATCCATCCATGAACTTTATTATAATCGATTTTGCTATTCTCTTTCTGATATTCTTTCAGGAGCAGTTTTATAGCATCTGTTTGTTGATCAACGATGCTGAGTTGTTCCGCTTCCGTATTCATACCCTTGCTTTGAAGGATTGTGATATGCTGTCTGATCCAATTGCCAAGATGATCAGTGAAGTCATAGAGTTCCTTGACATCTGCTTTTTCGTTATATTCCAAGACATTTTCAGGAGTTTCCATGGAGGGAAGATACTGATTCAGTATCTTTTCAATACCATGTTCTTTTTTTATGATTTCCTTCCTGAGGCTTTTGCATTCATCGTTAAAATAACCGCCGGACCGGACGATCGTCTCTACCAGATCCCTGCGGGTGTTGGCAGAAATTGGACTCATGGGAACTTGCAGCCAATCTAAGAGATTATTAAGATTGAGCGGTTTTTGAAATAGTCCAAGTCCAATGATATATAATTGGGAAAGTAGGGGAAATGAGTTGTTAATTATTGACCCACAAAGAGGTTGACCTTGTAGATGGAGCATATTATCAAAAGCTTTGTTATCCATATTGATCCAAAGGTCGTATTGATCCATATTTCTTAGGGACATCCTTAGCAGTGCATCTTGCTTGGTCTGGAATTTGAATATTTTGAAACTGCCATCACCTTTAAGGTTGTTGTTCTTGATTTCCCCTCCTTGAAGTAAGGTTCTTACTGTAGAAAGATCATTAGTTGTTGGGGTTGCATGGTGTAGCAGTTCAATCCTGACCCCACGCGCTTTCAAAGCATTCAGGAGTTGTTGAATGATAGGCATCAGTAAGTCTTCCTGGCAGGGAATGATAACGGTCATGTCAGGAGGAAGCGAGCAATTTTCCTGAACTGAACGGATCATCCGGAAGATTCTTTCTGCGTCACCCGGAGTATTAAAATCGTTTTCAATGCCTTGTAGAACCTCGATCCTTCCCTTAGAACTTATAGTGTCAGTATTCCATCCGGCAAAAGCCAGTTTATCCCGCCATGAGAGACATTCCGCAGCAGTATCCAGTCCATCATTCTCAAATGATTTACTTAAAATATTATTAGGATGTGACTGCATATATTTACGCATGGCCTGATAATACAAAATAATACGTGTACTGCCGGATTCAGATTTCCAGTGCAAACCCGCATGGAGTTCCAATAAATTTAAAAGTCCCGTGATGTTTACAATAGTGGTATTATAGGAGACTTTGTTTTTTTCTTTCAGAAGATTCATATAGCAGAATCCTGAATATTCGGGACTGAAATAGATGATCATAGGCTTATAAATTATTTATTTATTCATTCATCTTCTTTTGCGTTGATATAGGCGTTGCGAATATCTGAGAATTCATTCTGGTTTGAGACAATTTTCACCCACTCGGAGACAATAGGGGGAAGGTCTTGATGTTTCGGCTCATAGTATTCGACAAGTCGTGGCAACAGGGAGGCAATGTGCTGTCTATACAGGAGTTTATCATCCACAATAAGATCATCGTCAGATTCATTGATTGTTGTATATTCCTTCAAGTAAGCTAGTCCTAATTCTATGTTTTGGATAAACTCTTTTGAGATGTATTGGCGGTAGTCTTTCCATAATATTTCTTTCAAACAATTTATACAATAACAAAGGCCCTCTCTTTTACAACATCTGAAATTATCCGATACGGTACTGATGATTCTTGTCACATCATTACCTTTTCTGGCTAATGTCAGAATTCCACTGATCGCATCTGATATGGCTTCTTCAGAACTTGAAGACAATGCTGATAAAATTTCTTTCTCCAGATCTGAAAAGGCTATAGAATAATGATTATCTAAGGCAGATTTGATATTCAGATTACTAATTCCATAATTCGGAAGCTCATCAATCATAATCTTTAGATTAGTAACATTTTTAGTATTAATTTTAGAAAAGTTATGAGCTATCACACCAGTGATGATTTGATTTATAATATCTAACCTCTGTTTGTATTCTTGAGCCATCGAAGTTCCCATAAAATCTCTTGTGTCTGTTAGATAATCTTTATTTGTATTCCACCAATTGATAATATTACTTGTAAGAATATTGATTTCCTCTCGGGTCCATTGATATTTATCCCGATAATAATCTGTGCCCACAATATTGCGAAGGATGATGATATCGCCATAGGATATTGATATCTTTATATGATGCGTGTCTGTAGTACTGTTACTCCCTCCTACACCAAGAGGAGTTGCTTTAATGTGTTTTTTTAGTAAATCGACTGGTGAAATATTTTCAGGATGAGGTAAGTCTATAAATGTGAAGTTAGGGAATACATTTTGCTTCGGAAATCCATCTTTACCAGTATCTATCCATAGATTTTTACCGAAACGATCCATTTGTGAATCGTTCAATAGATGATATTGAATCAGTATGGCTAATTTATAAATAGCAATTGATCTTTTAGAGTCATCAATTTTTAATGCTGAAAGTAAATCATCAATGACTTCTTCTTTTATAAATATTTTATCCCCGTGTTTAATGAGTCTACCGTAACTTATATAGTTAAAAGGATCAAATTCTTTTCTATCAGGATCAATTATCGGGAATTCTAACCATTCAGGGATTAATTTGTATTGTTCTTCCTCAGTAAAAGAATTAACCAGTCTTTTCATTAACGTATCGTACCCTGCAAATGGATTTAATTTCCTTGATTTGTAAATATCTTTTAATATATCAATCAGCTTCTTTCTTAAATCATAAGAGATCTTAGTACAAAACCTTGATAGAATCTCAGGTAATATCAGTGAAAGTGTAGAAAATATATTTTCCTGATTCTGATGGTCCTCCAAGCAACTTGACCTTAACAATTTAATATATTCTGATGCCTGTTTGTTTATGGTATTAGAATCCATTATGGGCAGCGTTTTTCTGTCATATACGTATTCAATGTTTTCTTTATTCCCTGATCTGACCATTGCTATTATAGCTACTAACGGTGAGGACTTTGAAACAAAATATATAGCTTTGCCCAAGGTTTTTTTATCCAGCATTTGAATAAATGGCAAATGATATGGGATCCCTGTTTCTTCAATGAATCTGATGTATTCCCACGATAATCTCGGGCTTTTGCAATCTCCCCCAAAAGAATACGTAGTTTGCCTTTGGCCGATATCAAATGTGGCATGTATTTCTTTTCTATCAGGTAGCTTTAAGGGAATCGCAAATAACTGTGACTTGAAATTCTCTATTTCTCCCCATGGATCACATTGGTATTGCTTTAATTTGTTCCATCGTGATACATAGTTGGGGAATGATTTAAAATCAAAGTCTTTATGCGACAATTTGTCTGATGGTAGGATGTTTCTGTAAAGGAACATTAGGTAAGATTCTAATGATACCAATGAGTAATCATTGCTTATTGGAATCAAATTCAACCTGCGCCTTACTTCTATCAAACATTGCTTAAGAATAGGTACTGCGTCTTCTGTTGAACAAAATTCAGCCAATAAGGTAGCCCTTTTTGCTGCCCAGTAGGGGAAAGAACTATCCACTTTCCAATCTTTTATTGTTTTGACTAAATTCTCGAAGTCAAAGATAAATAGATAATGGAGGCATAACTCATTATTCAATCTGGCTTTGTTTTCTTCAGTAAAAGAATCTTCTTTTTCTTTTAGTATATTAAAGAGATTGTCCCATTTTTCAGTCCAGCCCTCTTCACGATATAAACGTAATAAACTTAATTGAAGAGCAATCCATGTTTTCTGTATCTTATCCCAATCTAATGATGGATTAGTTTCCTTAGTTGTAGTATCGGATGTTACTATGGTCTTCTTATAAGGATCATACTTTTGGAGCACGGTCTCATATATTGGTACCCAATCATTTAATATAGGATGCAGGCATTTTTCGGTTCGCCAATTAAATTCATATAAAAAGAAAAGATCATCCGGTGTTGATAATTCAGAGAAACGTTTATCTGTAAGAGAGATATTACTCATTCCCTTAAAAACGACTTCCCGCTTAGCGGCAGGCAATATTAACCATCCAGGATAAGATTTTCTATCGGTTTCCCAATTAGTAAGGATGTCTTTATAGACTGGATTTTGATTTATATTTAAATTCTCACCCCATTTATTTTGAGAGTTATTGGGCTTAATCTTAATGTATTCCTTTTTTGATGTTGCTTGTTCGGGCCTTGAATTTTCTAAATATTCAATAAAATGATTAATTGCTTCTTTTGGACTTGTTTTTTCTTTACAAAAGTAGTCAATAGGCAGAATATTATAGCTATGTAATATGTTTCTTTCAGATCGAGAAATTCGACCTGCACTTATGAAATAAATTTTGTGTTTAGATGGATCATTGTAATTTATCCAGTAATTACACTGCTTAAAATTTGGGTCATCCCCAGAAAAGCCAACTAAACAGATTGTACCTTCAATAAATGCTTGATGTATTGTATTTACAAATAAGGGATATTCATCCTTGTAGCTTAAATAATCTTGTTCAGTAATAATAAAAGGACCTTTAGGCAAACTTCCATGTAGTTTAATTATTCTTGGGGATGAAGAAGGTTGAAGATCTTTTTCTTTTCGAATGGTTGTATATGGTCTTTCAGTATCTGTTCTTTCTAAAAGGGTATCATAATTAGTCGTAAAAATATCTTTCCAAGGTAAATTTAATAATTTTGTGTGTAATTCAGATGGAGAAGTTGTATTTGGTATTACTTTGTTTAATTCCTTATATAGAATATCTTTTCCCTTATTAGGATCAGCTTCTATTCCTTGAAATAGTTTAAGATTATCATTTTCTTTTGGTTCTTCATGGTAAAGATTTTGATAAATAACTTTTGCTAAGCAATTCCATGATAAAAATTTGTCTGATGCATTTTTACTGAAACCGGCACCAACTATTATGCTTGCATAACCATGCCATAGTTGGTCTGCAATATCTTTTAAATATAAAGAAGAATTATTGTTTTCCATAATTTTAATAAGTCGCATTTTTATAATGACAAATATATTAAAAGTTCAGTAAAAAAGGAAATAAAACTAAGCTTTATTTAAAAATAAACAGGCTATTCCATGGCTTTGTTTTTTAGACTTTGACAGCCTATTTATCAATGTTTACCTTTGTTCGGATAGTATTACAAGTGTTGACTACAGGTTGTGCCATAACCGGTAAGTTAAGTTTGAAGTTTTATTTATTCTTCCGGAATGATCTTGATGGTGCTGCTGGAATGGTTACCTTCCTGGTTGACTTGGATCTGAACAGGAATACGTTCACGGAGTTCCTCTACATGGCTGATAATACCTACATGCTTCCCGGCTTTGTTATGCAGTGACCGTAGGGTGTCAATGGCTTTCTGTAGTGGCTCGCCACTCAGTGTTCCGAAACCTTCATCGATAAAGAGTGTATCAACAGATAATTCCTGACCGATGTCGCTCAGTGCAAGTGCCAACGACAGGGATACCAGAAAACTCTCACCACCGGAAATCGTACTGGCAGGACGACTCACATAACCTTGATAGGCATCCTCAAGTGATATGACAAAGGTGCCTGGTGTGGACTTCAGTATATAGCGGTCACTGAGTGTCTTCATGTAGTTGTTGGCTGAATGTATCAAACTGCCGAGGATATAGCTTTGTGCGATTTTGCTAAACTTGTTGCCTTTTGCATCGCCAATCAACTGGTTCATTCGTGACCATTTCAGATAGACGGCTTTTTGGGCATCAGCTTCTTCATTCAATTTCCCGACACTCTTCCTGTTCATTTGATCCTCGGCTATCCGTTGGTTGGCGGCTCCTTTCTGTTCACCCAGGCTGGTTATATTATGGTCCAGTTCACTGATCAAAGCATTCAGTGAATCTGCCGTTTCATCATCTGCAAGTTCCGGTTTCTGGGTCTGATGCGCTTCGTAAAGTTGCTGTTGATTCTTCAGAAGTGTTTTCTTTGTGAGAGATTCGTTCTTCTGTCTGGTCTGTTCCTCCTGGATAGCTTGAATATCAGATTGTGTTCTCGTTTCCAGTTCTTTGAGTTTGTCAGCATCAAACCCCTTATGCTGGTGATAGTAGGCATCGAGTTTCAACTGGGTATCGTATGTTGTCTTTTCGGCTTCTCGCTTTAAGTTTAATGCCGACTTGACATTAGTCTGCAGTTCGTTGATGTCACGGAGGAGGTGAGCGTTTTCAACGGCTTCCTCGGTTGACAAGTCTTTCCATTCTGGCATCAACTGGAGAACAATATTCCGGGAATCATTGATATTATCGATATTAGTAGATAAGGCATTCAATTCCTGTGAAAGAGATTGCGATAGAGTCGTTTTGCCCTTGTATGCTGTCTCTGCGTCTTTCAGTTCTGTACAGAATTCCGAAGGCATGGTTTCCCAGTCATTATTCCAGTGGCCTTTCATCAGGCTGGCGACCTGCTGGTGAGCTTCTGCCATTTCTTTTGTTTTGGAACTGATGAGTTGCTGGTACGTCTTTATCTGATTTTCGCAATTTGCAATAGTTTGATCAGCCTTTTGGAGGCTTCTCTTTTGCTTCATCACATTTCTTTCGAAGGCCGTCAATGTCTTTCCGTTTTTCCGAGATTTCTTTCTCTATCTTTTCAGCCGATTGAATCTTCTCTTCAATTCCGTCCAGAGAAGAACTTGACTTCTCCTGTTGTTGGGCAAGGATAGCAAGGCTGTTTTCATCCATGCTCTCTAGGCCACAAAGTTTACAGGCTTCGGCAGCTCTTTCCTGATAAGTCAGTAAAGTCGTGTCGGTCTCCAGTTTCTTGTTTTCAGTCGAATATAATGTCGTTTGTGAGGTGATAGACGCATTCAGTGTATCCCGTTGCTCTTTCAGTTGTCGGAGATGCTCTTCCGCGTTCTGATATTCCTTTTCTGCTATGGCATACAGATTTTTCAGTGCATCCTCGTGAGGAATTTCTGATATGATTTTCTGACCGCATACCGGACAGATGTCCCCTTCTTGGAGTTTGCTGCGAATACCTTGTGCCCATTTATAGACTGTGTCTTTTTGTTGCTCAAGGCTCTTCTTGCGATCGTCGTAGTTTTTCCCGGCATCATGAATTTGTGGCTCCAGTGCTTCAACTTTCTTATGGGAGTCCAGAATACCCTTTTTAATCTCCTCAAGAGCCTTTCTGGCCTTTTCCACTCTGCCCTGTTCTTGGTGAAGGTTCTCAATACGTTCCTGAGCCGTCTTCAACTGATTCACAGATGAGGCTATTTTTTCTTTTTGCTTCCGGAGTGCCGGCAACTGAGTTGCTTCCAGACGACTTTCCTGTTGCTTGAGTATACGCTCCTGTGACTCCAGATCGGTCTTTGCAGCATTACATTGCTTCTCCGTCTCATCCTTCGTCCTCTTGAGTTCTCCCTTTAACCGTCCGTTTTCAATCTCAATCTCTTTTTGGAGATCCGTGATTTTCTTAGTCCCTTCAATAACCGTTTTCAATTTTCCGATAATCGTCTGGGCTTGGTCATAAACCGGCACTTTCTCTTCGTCCGCTTTCAGACTCTCCTTGATCTGTTGCAGTTCCTGCTTTTTCTTGTAGGATTTCTGTTCTAAGCCATTTTTACCTTTTAGAAAAAGAATGAAATCGTCAGAGTAGGAAGCCAGTAGTTTCTGCTGCTGACTCTTCTGGGCATCAGCAGATGCAATCTGTCTCATCCATCCACGAGCTTCTATCGTATCATTCCACTGTCTGACTAACAAATCCTTCTGCTTGAAGTCATCGCTTTCAATAACAGTGTGATAATTCTGATATTCTTCTTGGACTTCCTTTAATTTCTGAGTCAAGGAGGATTCTTCTATGATCCAGTCTCTTTTCTTCTCAGCCGTCTTTTTCGCCCCTTTATTCTGTTCCATCCGGTCAGAGAGCCCTTTCAATTTATCCTGAAGTTCTTTCAGTTCTTCATCTGTCAGCAGATGAATATTTCCTACCTTTTGCACCGCTTTATCCCAGGCCTCCTTTTTCTCTGTGGTAATGTCATAGACCTTTTTACCTATTTTGGAATAGATGTCTACGCCGGTAATCTTCTCAAGGATAGCGGCTTTCTCTTCATCCTTACTGTTCAGAAAACGAGTAAATTCACCCTGTGCCAGCATGGTAGTCCGGCAGAACTGGTTGAAGTCCAGACCTATGGCCCGTTGTATCTCAGCCTCTATCTCATGATCTTTTGACAATATCTGTTGTTTGTCGAGATTGGTAAGTATCCATGCTTTCTTTTGCAGATTCCCGTCCGGTTTCTTTCTGGCACGGGCTACCGACCATTCTGCTTCATAGTGAATGCCATTGCTCCCGGTGAAGGTCAGTCGGGTAAAAGCCTCTCCAGTATTCCGGCGCATCAACTGTCTCGGGTCATTGATCTTAACGGTTTTTTCGGCATCCTGTGTATCGCCCTGCATAAGCGTATTCTCCATCCTTGGCGTTTCGGCAAAAAGCGCCAGACAGATGGAGTCCAGAATGGTAGATTTGCCGGCACCGGTCTTTCCTGTGATGAGAAAGACCTCACTGTCTGACAGGGGAGAGGATTCAAAGTCGATCATCGCATCTTCGATAGATGCAATATTATGTATGGTAAGTTTCTGGAGTTTCATATTTTCTTTCAGTGATTTTAGATTTCACGGTCTTCTTGATGAATGAGGTCTATCGTTTCCTTGAACAGCGATTCCATCTCTTCATCAAACGGTATTCCCATATCATCCGCATATCTGTGAGCGATATCCAGAGGATCTTCGTCCTGAAATTCTTGTACGGTGAATGCTTTTGCTGTTGCTGACTGCTGTTGTTTCCGCTGTACATTGATATGACAGAACCGGCATTTCTTGCCCTTAACGAGTTCGTTGGCTTCGGCGTTGGCTTCCGCTGGCAACACATCATCCACTTCTACATTCAGCCGGATGTAGGCAGGGATGTCATCCGGAAAATCCTTAAGGAGTGTTTTGACCTCTTCCCATGTGGCAAAGCCTTTTGTCGGAAGAGTCGTCAGGGGGTACGGATTGTCTATGGGGATGGTCTTTACGTCAGGGGTATCACCGTGCTTTGGGATCTCGACGATACTTACTGTATGATCAAAGGCTTCATCGAAACTGATGGCCAGAGGGGTGCCACTATACCGGATACGGTGATTGCCACCGTGCACAAACTGAGCATGATGAATATGTCCCAGTGCCAGATAATCATACCCCTTTCCTAATTTGTCTATATCAAAACTGTCAATGCCGCCGACAGAAAATTCTGTTGCATTGTCATGTCCTGTGAAATCACACCCTTTCACTGTCGTGTGAGCCATCATGATGATCGGAAGGTTATCACTGTTCATTGCCGTCACCCGGTCAATCAACTCCTGGAAGAAACCTTCCGGAATGTTCCGCTCGTAGCCGTAGGGTATGGCAATGACATAACCTTTCCCGGGGATCTCGATGATATGTGTCTCAGGATGTTCCTTATCAATGTTTCCGACCGTATAAACCTTCAAGGCATGCCATGGCGTTCTGAAGATGTCATGTTTGCTGCCACTGTCATGATTGCCTGCAGTAACAATAATTACCATTTCCGGATACGCATCATGGAGTTTTACCATAGCTTCTGAAAACAGTGTCTGTACGGCAGCAGAAGGTTGTGGCGTATGGTAGACATCTCCGCTGAGCAGGAAGACATCAGGCCTTTCCTGTCTTACAATGTCTGTCATCTGTTTGATCATCGCTGTCTGTTCTTCAGTGCGATCATAATTATACAGGTTATGCCCCAGATGCCAATCACTTGTATGTAGTATTTTCATGAACGTTTATATGTTATTTGTCCCCGATTTTATCTTTTTGATTACCACAGCTTTGGATAGTATGTTTCCATAGCCTTGAATAGTACATTTCCATAGCCTTGGATAGTATGTTTCCATAGCTTTGAATAGTACATTTCCATAGCCTTGAATAGCATGTTTCCATAGCTTTGGATAGTATATTTCCATAGCCTTGGTAATTCTGTAATAGCCATCGGCAGTTCAAAGTTAATAAATTTCTTTTATATAGCCAAATAAGAAAAGACTATGTTGGATATTACCAGTCATAGACATCTTTGTCGCCGTCAAATTCTAGGTTATCAGTGTAGCCATACTGCTTGAAAAGACTGATAATCCAATCCTGTTGTTCCGGTGTCAATAGCCTTTCACCATGGTTATATCTGTAATAGGCACTATCTCCACCCAAATACTTTTTAATAACATAATGAAGTTCGGCATAATTTCTTTGCTTGACATCCATGAAGAGGGTATGAAATCCCCATTTACAATGTATTATCCGGTTCTCCCTGAAGTACTCACACTTGTCGTCTTTCAAGGCAGACGGGTATATCGCAAATCCGCAATGTGTATTTTTGTCAATGTAAAGGCCTGCAAAATACCGGATACATTCTTTGGCCATGGGACAATCTGATAAAAAACAAACCAGATAGCTTTTGGGTACTTGGACAGTTTCTCTGATAAATTTCTGTTCCATATCAACTTGATTACTATTATGAGTTAGTATTTGACACAAAAATAATGATTTCTTTTTTTGATTTGTATCCATAATAATGTAATCGTTTTATACTTTGATATATACTGTTTCTTGAGAATCCCTCCTCAACCTTTCGGTTAAGGGCCTTTAATGTAATGATTCATATAGAGTTGATGTATGTTGTCTGAGATAGGTGTAACGCTAAATGTGATGAACTTTGGCTGCATGTTATTTCTTGCCAAGTCATTCCTAAATGCAGAACCGTTAAAACTCTTAAAATTTTCTTAATAAGCCCTTCGATTTCTTTCAGAATACAAAGATAAAAACTATCTTTCAGAGTTAATACCATATAGGGCTTTCAAGGATCTGAGATTTTGAAGGTTCGTATTTAGATTTCATGTAAGATAATTAGAGTATGCGAAAAGGTATTCTTAGAATGTCACTGTTTGTGGTGGCATGTTTTGTTTCATTAAGTTCTGTGGCCGAATCGCCAAGGAAGGTAGTATGTATCGGGGAGACAGTACTGGATATTCTGTTCCGTAATGAGAAACCGATCAGTGCCAATCCCGGAGGGTCGGCGCTGAACAGTGCCGTGTCATTAGGCCGGTCCGGAGTAAATGTTTATTTTGTTGGTGAGACAGGAAAAGACCATACGGGAGACATTATCCGTTCATTTCTCCATGATAATGGGGTCAATGGAAGTTGTGTCCGGCAATATGAAGGGATGAACACGATGACATCACTGGCTTTCCTCGATGAAAACAATAATGCCCATTATTCCTTTTATATGACCAGACCCCGCCAGCGTGAAGACTTTATTCTTCCGGTGATCAATCCGGACGACATAGTGATCTTCGGTTCTTTCTATTCCGTCAATCCCGATATCCAGAATCAAATGAAAAAGTTTTTGGATTATGCCCATGAGAGAGGTGCGATCATCTATTATGATGTGAATATCCGGTCGCCTCACTCGTCAATGATGGAAACCATTCGGCCTCATATTGTCGAGAATATGAAGGCTGCCGATGTCGTAAGGGGTAGTCGTGGAGATATGAGAACCGTTTTCCAGTGTAGCGATGCCGATAGTGCTTATGTAAAATATGTAGAGCCTTGTTGCCGGTATTTTATCAGTACGGGCGGAATAACCCCGGTCATCGTACATACCGGTACGGTGAGAGAAGAATATCCTGTAAAGAAGATAAAGACAGTCAGTACCATCGGTGCAGGCGATAATTTCAATGCCGGTTTTGCGTTTGGACTTATCCAACTCGGTATTACACGCAAACAACTGATAAAGGGGCTTTCTCCCAAGCAGTGGTCAGAACTCATAAGATATACTCAGATGTTCTCTCAAAACAGTTGTATGAGTTTGGAAAACTATGTCTCCAAAGAGTTTGGCAATAAAATGAAATCACATCATTAAGTTAAGCTTTTGTTGTTAGGATTTTTTTAAAAGAAGGATGCTTGAATATCCGTAGAATAAGGTTTGAAATGAATTTATATTTTACCGTAGTATCTTTATTAAGTGCTTTAAGGAATGGTTATGTAACAGAGAAACATCTGTTTTATGAGTGTATTGCTTTTGCTTTAAGATAAAATCCTATTTGATGGATTCCTTGTAAGTACTTGGTGTTTGATGGGTCCATAACTTGAATTGCCTGTTGAAATACGGAAGATTGTTAAAGCCTGAATTATAGGCTATTTGAGAAATGCTCATGTCCGTATCTATCAATAGTTTACAAGCATTTTCGATTCGTATCTTATTTAGAAACTGGAATATGGTCTTTCCCGTCTCACGTTTGAAAGTCCGGCATAGAGCTGTCGGATTCTGATGGGCATGTTTTGACAATTCTGTCAGAGTTATCTCTTGGTGAAAATTTGTATACAGATATTTATAGATGCGTTGTAATGTGCTTAGATTGGTGGTTACCGTATTCTCCGAATTATATACTTCATCTGAAATGATAGCATAATCTGTAGCCTGGCCTAAGGTATCAAGTATCTGATACAGTTCTATCAATTTCTGAATGCCCTCTACATCATCTATTCTGTAAAGCATTTTCCGTATTTTCACAAACATGGTTTTATCTTGAAGTAATATTCCCTGTTGACTTCTTCTTAGTAAAGACTGAATAAAGTGGAGTTCAGCAATGTCAGTCATTCTTGCTGGAAATAAATGTTGCTGAAAATATAGAATTTCAATTTCATTTATCTCTTTGCCCTCTGCATTTGTTTCTTCATTCAGAATAAAATAATGAGGTACATTCCTGCCTATAACAACAATATCACCACTGCGATATTCTTTTAGACTACTGCCGACAAAGCCTTTTACTTTTCCTTTTATCACAAAAATAATCAAATAATTATCATGTTTGTGCTGCTGGTTATAGTAGTCAATATCATCCGAGACAGCTTCTTCTTCCAAATATTTCAAAGCAGAGTTGCCTTCGAAACTGATCTCCCGTGTTATGATTCTTTTTTTCATGCTTTTAATTTATAGTACAAATATACGATAAAATATTGCAAATTATTTATGGTGCAAATATACGATAAAATATTGCAAATATAGTGTCTGATTCAGACCATATTACACGATAACTTTGCACCATCAATATGAGAATCTTTGAATGCGAAGATTACTTATTTATAAAAGATGTGAATCTGGTCAGTGCACTGCTATTTCAGTGGATAATACTGCGTTGGCTGTAAAAGGTAGAATTCAATAGGAAACAAATGAACTTGTACTATAAAAAAATTAATTATGAATTTAGATTTAAAATCGGGAAATAGCTTTTATCAAACTATACTTCCTGTTATTTCCCCTGTATTTGTTGTTTATACAACTATAGGGATGGCATTGGGGTCATTACCTGCGTTTGTTTTGAATAAACTTGGCTATAGCAGTTTTGTTGTTGGCCTTGTTATTGGGCTGGAGTCTGTCGCAACTCTTTTTACAAGAGCTTATTCTGGAAGAATTACAGATACAAAAGGACCTAAGAAGAGTCAAGATAAAGGAGTATTCTTGAATGTTATCGTTGGTATTATCTATTTGCTTGCAATCTCACTGGTTCAGCACCCCCTGTGGTCATTAGTGTTATTGCTATTTGGAAGGCTCATACACGGTGTCTCTGAAAGTTTGTTGATAACGGGTACTCTTGTTTGGGGTATAGGGTTATCAGGTAATGAAAATTCAGGAAAAGTAATGACATGGAATGGTTTAGCAATCTATGGAGGTCTTGCACTAGGAGCGCCATTAAGCATTTGGCTGACCAAATATTCAGGTATCAGTTCAGTATATATCGTAATGGCTATCTTACCGCTATTTAGTTGGTTGTCAACGAGGAAGCTTCCTCTGGTATTCGGCAGCAAAAATAATTCAAAAATTCCATTTTATAAAGTTGTTCGGAAGGTGTCCATACAAGGTATAGAGCTGGGATTAGCATCAGTTGCTTCCGGGTGCATATCTTCATTTCTGGTTTTACTTTTTATGGAAAAGAATTGGGCAAATGCTTCGCTAGCTTACATCGTGTTTGGTGTAAGTTATATATTGCCACGGCTGTTCTTATCTTCGTTACCGGATAAACATGGTGGATTTATCATAACGACTATCTCTTTGATTGTTGAGATCATTGGTCAGTTGTTCATTGCCTTCGCTTCTTCTCAGATTATAGTATTCATCGGTTGTGTTTTCACCGGTGTTGGTTTCTCTTTGATTTATCCTGCTTTAGGGGTAATGGTAATCAAAAAAGTCTCACCTCAGATTCGGGGTACAGCTTTAGGCGCTTATGCAGCATTCTTAGACTTGTCTCTTGCCCTTACTATTCCGATTGCCGGATGGGTTGCTGGGATTTATAATTATCAGGCTACCTATTTCTTTGGTGCAATCGCTGGTATAGCAGCAATAGTACTTTTGTTGATTCGAAAATGCAATGATTAATAGGATTTTCTCGGTTAACAACAGGACTGCTATAAGAATAGTCAAGGAAATGACTGATGGGATGTTGTTTGCCGTTTAGAAAGATCTCTTTGTAATAGGTTATGAAAGTCTTGCTCCATGCAGAGTCTTCTCTTGGAAAACTATTTATATTCGAATTGGGATAGGGAGGTGTATTCCTGTTGGTGAGAGCTAAAATTATGGACTTTTCAATCAAATATTATGATAGAATTTATTCTTTTCTGAAATGATTACAGGATTTGTCTTTTCTTTTATTATATTTGCAGTATAACAGTGAGTGAATAGAATAAAAACAATGAACATTAAAGGTTCTAATAATAATATGACAATGAAAAAATACATTATTCTAGCTGTAATCATGCTTTCAGCATTAACAGCAAGTGCCCAGACGATATGGACAAATGATCCTCAACATTCAAGACTAGGATTTGTCGTTAAACATCTTATGATCTCTGAAATCGATGGTCGGTTCTCTGATTTCAGTGCAAAGGTTATTACATCAAAACCTGACTATAGTGATGCAAAAATCACTTTGACGGCTAAGGTGGCAAGTATCAATACGGATGTCACGCCTCGTGACAATCATTTGAGGTCTGCTGATTTCTTTGATGCGGAGAAATATCCTACGCTGACTTTTAAAAGTACCAAACTGGTAAAGTTGAGTTCTAAAAAGGGCTATATCTTTGGTAACCTAACTTTCCATGGTATAACCAAACCGATCAAACTGAATGCGATATTCTTCGGAAAAGTAATCAATCCGATGAACAAGCATATTACTGCCGGTTTTCAGGTGACAGGAGTGGTAAAGCGTTCGGATTATAATCTTGGTCCAAAATTCCCGGAGGCAATGGTCAGCAATGAGGTGAGAATCGTTGCAAATGTGGAATTCAGTCCGGATAAATAAGGAGGGGATAAAATATAGTTACTTGAGTATTCAAACGGACATTTTTCCGGGGCTTCTTTGTCGGAAGTTCCTTAAGTATAACATCCCTGCTCTGAATCGATAAGAGCAGGGATGTTTTTTATTTATATGATTATCCCAATGTTGTTGTCGGGTACAGATATTCTTGTGATGAAAGTCTTTATACTTGTTATTAAAATGGTATAAATCATAATAATCAGGTTTTTATAGAATGGATAGGTATCTTTCTGTTAATCGCGTTTGCTGAGTGCTTGACTTTTTCCTATTTTTGTACTGCAATTTGAAAACTATATTCTCGTTGTCGGGAAAGGCCTGCCTTACCGTATCATGCAAGTGATACCCTCGACACTAAAACAATTTGATTATGAAAAGATATCTTCTGGGGATTTGTGCGTTCGTATTCATTTCCTTACAAGCATCGTCGCAAATTCATGTAACGGGTAAGGTGCTCAGCCAAGAGGGTACTCCTGTGGAGTATGCCAGTATTAAGGTGGACAGCCTTTTCTTCTTCTCCGACTTGAATGGCAATTTTGATTTGACAATTCCGCATGGTCATACTTCGGATATGATATTCTCTCATATTAGTTACCATGGTGTCAAGGTTCCTTATTCCTTATATGAGAAAGGTAAGCTTACTGTGCATCTTACTGAAAAGGTGGAGGAGTTGTCTGCCGTAACGGTGTCTGGTCTGAAAGGCCATGAGAAGAGAATCGCCTCGAAGGGGATGAAAATGCCGGGAGATGTGTCTTTTAGGAATATCAAAAATACTGTTTTTGAAACTGGACCTATCCTGTCGAAGAAGCATGATTACCAAGTACGGGATCTTGAATTTAAAATGGTGAAATGCACGTATACAACTTGTACTATCCGTATCATCATCTATGATGTAACTGACGGGAAGTTTGTACCTGTCTTGCATGAACCTCTATATATCAAGTTCAATGACAAGAACAAGAATATGGATTATGTTGCCAAACTGAAGGAGGATGTGAGGTTGCTGAAGAAGCGTAAATATTATGTCGGACTGGCTGTGGTGTCAACTAACGGAACGGGTGAGATTCATTTCCCTGCTTATATCCATAAGGGTTATGTACGTAATCTGGGTACCAATAAAACAAGGAAATTCCCTGCTACAATAGGCGTTTCGTTGATGGGAATGGAGATATAATAAATGGCTTGATTTAAAATAATTACAAAATATAATTGAAATAATTACAGATTTATTTGCAAGGAACAAATTTTTATCATACCTTTGTAGTATCAATAATTGAAACATTATACAAAGACGTTAAAAATACAAATTATTATGAAAAAGAAATTTATTTGCACAGTTTGTGGTTACATCTATGAAGGTGAAGAAGCTCCTGATCAGTGTCCGATTTGCAAAGCTCCTAAGAGCAAGTTTAAGGAACTGGATGAGAATACGGATGAGGACTTCAAGTTTGCCACAGTGCATTATCTGGGTGCTGCATACAAAGAAGGCGTATCTGAAGAATTGATCAAACACTGCAAGGATACTTTTGCAGGTGAATGTAGTGAGGTGGGGATGTATCTGGCTATGTCACGTCAGGCTGACCGTGAAGGTTATCCGGAAGTGGCTCGTGCTTTTGAGCATTATGCTTATGAAGAAGCCAACCATGCATCACGTTATGCAGAGTTGCTCGGCGAGGTATTGAGCGATACAAAGAGCAATCTTGTTGCTCGCATTACTGCAGAGAAGGGAGCTTGTGCAGAGAAGTTTGCCATGGCTAAGAAAGCTAAGGCTGAGGGTAATGATACGCTTCACGACACCATTCATGAGATGGCAAAGGACGAGGCTCGTCATGCTGCCGGCTTTATCGGCCTCTACAAGAGATATTTCAAGTAATCAAGTACCAATCACTAATAAGAATGATTATGAAAAAGTACATTTGTAATGTGTGTGGATGGGTCTATGATCCTGCTGTAGGTGATCCTGACAACGGTATAGCTCCTGGAACAGCATTCGAAGATCTTCCTGAAGACTGGGTTTGCCCTGAGTGTGGTGTCGGCAAGGATGATTTCAGTGTAGAAGAATAGTCATTATCGTTTTTCAGAATGATCGTATAAATTCTGGCTTATAACTAAGAAAGGGGTTGCATCATTTGGTGCAGCCCCTTTTCATTGTTATTAGAATCTATGATTTTTAATATCCAGGGTTCTGGAATTTCTTTAATTCATCAGGAGCCATCTGCATGGCATCGAGTTGAGACTGTGGTATTGGACGCAGATAATCTTCTTTTGTAATGGTACGTTTGTAGGTTACAGGAGTATGATCACCTGCAGCATTGCCTGCTATGGTGTAACTGCCTGCACGATCTGCCCATGTCTGTGTGCGGACGAGGTCAAACCAGCGGTGGCCTTCTCCGAAATATTCACGGCTCATTTCATCAAGCAGGAAATTAATGGTGATAGTGCTTGGTGTAGCTGCAACCATCTCTGCACTGTGATCTTCAATCTTTGTCGTGTTGTCAGTATTGCTGAAACGCCATTTACCAGCTCTTGCACGGATCACATTGATCAGGTTGCGAGCCTCCGTATTCATGTTGAGTTTCACAGCTGCCTCAGCAGCTACAAAGTAGAATTCCGAGAATTTCAGAATAACGAATGGGCGGGTACTACTTGCATTCGGCTGTCCAAGTCCTGCTCCGTTGTCAGTACGGTATGGACCGATCTTCCAAAGCATAGGATACATGTAACGGCTGATACCCGATGGACCTACGACATAGTCAGCACGGTTAGGAAGCGTACCTCCTCCGATACCATCTTCACCAGCACCGGAAGGATAGGTGATACCGTTGTCACTGTTGACGAAACTCAGTACAGCATCGCCAGGAACAATAGACATTCCGTTGGCGTTGGTAGCTGTTGCACCTGCATATTGCGTGTCCTTATTCCAGTTGGCCCGGTATACGGTAGTGAAGGTTCCATCATAGCGTGAATCCAGAGTCTTGTCGGCAAAGGTTTTGGTAAATGCTTCCTGTACGGGAGCCATACGAGTCCAGGGACGACCCAGAGCCTGAGAGGCTTCACGACGTACCGGGTTGAAGGATTTGCCGTCTGTAGCCTTTGCCAGCATGTTAGGATAATTCCAACTTACCATCCAGGATGCAAAGTTGTCCGGTGCACCACCGCTGCCGTAAGTAAGAGAACTGCCATTGTAGTATTCACTGCTTTCGGTATGATCAGCCCAGAGTATCCACTCACTGTTACGGTCGTTTTGTGCTAAGTTGACATCGTAGAAAGTGGGTTGAAGAGCAAAAGGTCCGGGATGAGCAATACCATCCAAAGCCAGATCATAAGCTTTCTGGAAGTACCATTTGGCATCGTGCCCGTCAGGATCAGTACGGTTACATTCCGGATAAGTAGGGATGCTGTTCGGGTTTTCCAGCCACCATGCATAGGTGAGGTAAGCCTGAGCCAGTACCAGGCGGGCTGCATTCTTGGTAACACCGCCGGTGACACGAGGATTGTCGGGCAAGTTGGTTATTGCAGTGTTCAGGTCTGGGAAGATGGCCTTGGTATATACTTCAGGAACCGTGTTGCGGACAGAGGTACGTGAAGGATTGGAATTGAATTTCAGTATTCCTGCTCCCAGATCAAGTGGCACCCCTCCGAAGGTTTGAACCAGACGGAAGTAATCGAAGGCACGGAAGAAGCGGGCTTCAGAAATCAAACTTTCGCTGAACCCTGCAGCTGTGGCATTCTCTATGACATCGCTGGATGTATTGATATAACCGAATGCATTTCCCCAGAGTACATCGGCACGGCTTGATGTGGCATCAAGTGTACCGTTGCCGGAAAGGTCCGCATCTTTGAAGTTTTCGTCGGCAGACTGTGCGAAAGTATATTCATCGGTTCCTGTCTCACAGTTGTTATAATAATACCCCTGTCCGTAAGTATCGCGCAGATGAGCATAGAGTGCTGTCAGGGCACCTTCGATGCCACTTTGAGTCTTTAAAAAATTGGGGTCATATTTGCTTCTCGGCTGCTCATTGAGCACATCGGAGCAACCTCCCAGCATGATCAGTGCAAGTGCGGCTGCACTTAATGTTCTTATTTTATAAAATATCTTTTTCATTGTATGCTTGGATTTAGTTAGAATGTTATGTTGAGACCAAAGAGGAATGTACGGGTGGCAGGAGTATTATAGCCTACTACCGGCAGAGTGTGGGCACCTGTGTAGCCCTCCATGGTTACGGCCATTGTGCCGCTATTATTACTCAGCGTATTGGTCTCCGGGTCGAGGCCACACTCATTCTTATAAGGAGAGAAGAATACGAAAGGATTCTCCACAGAGATGTATGCACGCAGGCGATTGATACCGAAGTTTTTCACTACTTTCAGTTTATCGAAGTTGTAGCCCAGGGTAATGGTACGGATCTTCATATATCCAGCGTTGAAATAGCCCAGAGTAGAACCGTATTTAGGGTTGTCACTTGACATGGCGCCACCTGGTTTCGGGTATTTGGCTCCGGTGTTGTTATCCGTATAGTAGTCAACCTTGATATTATTTCTACGTCCACTGAGCATATTCAGGTAGCCGTTGGCTGAGTGAATGGCACTGATGAGTTTACCGCCAATCTGGAAAGTACCTATTACAGTCAGGTCAAAGTTCTTGTATCCTACTGTGGTGTTGAAACCACCGATCAGGTCCGGTTCCATGCTGGTGATCTTTCTGTCGTCAGCATCGATCTTACGAGTTGGTTTTCCGTTGGCATCATAAGTGCCGGTATATTGTACCTTGATCATACCAACATTGCCGCCCGGTTCAAGGATGTCGAGATAAGGATCATTCTTCTGCCACAGGCCGATTTTCTTGTAGTCATAGATGACATCAATAGGATGGCCCACAAACCAGCGGTTGCCAACGTCTTCATTAGCTCCTGATGCCAGTGCAACCAGTTTGTTGCGGTTCTGGTAGAAGTTTACTCCGGCGCTCCAGTTCCATCCGTTATGATTGTCAAGGATAATTCCGTTGAGAGAGAATTCGAAACCGATATTTCTGGTTTTACCGATATTGGCAGTATAACTGCTTACACCAGTGGTTGCAGGCAGAGCAACGCCGAGCAACAGATCCTTGGTGTTCTGGATGTAGTATTCGAATGTACCGTTGATACGGCCACCCAGGAAGGAATAGTCGAGACCGAAGTTCCATGTAGAAGAGTATTCCCATCCCAGATTTTCATTAGGCAGTGTAGATACATAATATCCACGTGCATATCCGTTGCTCAGAGCTCCGAAGTTGTATGGACGGATACTCAGAGCACCCAGAGTGGAATATGGACTGATACTCTGATTGGAGGTCTCACCATATCCTACACGGAGTTTCAGATTGTCGATCCATGTAAACTTCTTCATAAAGTTTTCACGTTGAATGTTCCAGCCTGCGCTGATGGCAGGATAGGTATGCCACTGGTGACCTTTAGCAAGGCGTGAAGATGCATCAGCACGGAGAGCTGCTGAGATCATGTACCGGTTGTCATAACTGTACATGATACGCCCCATCCAAGACTCCAGTCCGCTTTGCCAGTAGTCTTGATTATTCGGGTCGACAGAGATCTCTCCGTCGGCAGCACCAATATTATAATACTGGAAATATTCTGCAGGGATGGATTTGGAACTCATGTAGGTACGTTCAAAGCGAGTTTGTTCAGCAGAGTAGAGCCCTGTAATATTGATTTGATGTTTTTCTGCGAAAGTTTTGTCATAAGTGATGATGTTCTCTACAGCCCAGTTTCTGGTAACATCCTGTTGTACGGAAGCTGTGTTCGGAGTTGTTGCAGTAGTACTGTTGACACCAGTTCCAGTGAAGGTCCCTTCCTTGTTGGAACGATAGTTGAGGCCGACATTGACACGATACTTCAGTCCGTCAACCCATGGACATTTCACTTCAGCATAGACGGTATTGTAAGAGCCGAACCCCTTATTCTCATCGAGCCATACATCCTTGAGATTCTCAACGACATCCTTAGTTTGTACATACATGTTGTCGTTAGGCATGTTGATGGTGCGTTTCAGATTGCCTTTGTCATCGTATGGACTAGCCAGAGGACTCATACTTAGTGCATTATAAATGCTGAGCTGCGTACCGGTAGTCTGGCGGTAACTGTTGTTGGTAGTCAGTCCGAAGCGGAACCATTTGCCGACTATTTGGTCTAGATTGCCGTGGAGAGAGATACGGGTAAAGCCCTGAGTAGGTACAACTCCTCCGTCATGGTAGTAACCGCCTCCGAAAGAATAGCTGCCACCCCTGTTGCCACCGGCAACACTGACGTCATGGTTGGTGGTGATACCTGTCTTGAAGAAGAGATCCTGCCAGTCGGTATCCACATCATCAGACTCATCAACGGTATTCTTATACATTCCGGCATCCTTGCGAAGTTGGGAAAACTCTTTCCCGTTCATCATCGGATATTTGTGGAAAACCTTTTTGAATCCGACATAAGCATCATAGCTTACAGTGGCAGGAGCTTCCATCTTACCATTGCCGGATGTGATAATAATAACGCCGTTGGCACCACGGCTACCGTAAATGGCAGTAGCGGAGGCATCTTTCAGAATATCCATGCTTTTGATGTCGGCAGGGTTAATATCGCTGAGCTTACCCATGAAAGGAATACCATTGAGAACGATCAGAGGGTCGTTACTGGCGTTGAGGGATCTCTGCCCACGGATACGGATTTGCATTTCTGCTCCAGGTTGTGAAGAGGTCTGTGTCATCAGTACACCAGCTACACGGCCCTGTAATGCTCTTGCAGCGTCCGGTGCAGCTACTTCGTTAAGTACATCACCGCGCACATTGGCGACAGATCCTGTGACTGCTTCGCGGCGCTGGGTACCGTAGCCGATGACGACAACGTCATTCAGGTTATGGCCTTCTTCTTTCAGTTCGATGCTGAGATGACTCTGGCTACCGACTGTGATTTCCTTCGTTTTGTACCCTACATAGGATATGATAAGGGTTGCACCGGGTTTGATATTGATGGTAAAGTTACCCTCCAAGTCTGTGACGACACCATTGGTGGTGCCTTTTTCCTTGACAGTAGCTCCGATCAGTGCCCCTGAGGCATCGTGGATCTCGCCTGTAACTTTTCTACTTTGTTGTATAGCCGGAGGAAAACCGAAAGTTTTTGCGGCCATTACGTTAGGAGAATACGTGGTACTCATGAGTGCACATATTCCTGCAATCAATGTTGTTTTTCTTAAAATCATAGGTTCATAATAATAAAGTAAATAGATATTAGTCGTTTGTTAATTGAAATGATTTTCATGAATTAGAACTATTGACAAATGTCGCAATATTTGTGGATATTCCAATACTTATTTGTCTCATAGGAATTAGAATATGTTTCCATACTTTAGCAAATATTAAAAATTTGTTTTGATTGTTCTGAAAAGGCTCTTTTATGAGGATTCTGTTAAAATGGTGATGGAATACTTGATTGTTGTTGGAGGTTAGAATGAACTGTTTTTATGTCTTTGGACGGTTTGATCAGAATATCCATAGATATACTGGCTTATGGACATATCCTTTCAAGGAAAGTCCGGTATCCGATGAGATTCCTGTTGAATCTCTAAAAAGAGAAAGATTTGAAAATTGAAAAGCAATAGAACTGATTATTTCATACAGAAGGATATAAATCTTAATAAATCTATATTTGATTGATGTCATAAAATAGGAAATATAGAATAGATAAATATCTTCTTGCTCTTACTTTGTATTTGATTCGGAAACCATTATGTCTTTAGTTCTTGATAGGATGAAGATAAATTTTCTTCATCCTATAGGAGATGATAAAAAATAGAAGTTTGATTAAAGACGGTAAAGGATGAAGGTTCTGCTTACAGAGAATGATAAAATATCCCATTTCATGCAGAAAAATATAGTAATGAAATGGATACCGGTGCCATCACGAATAGGGATGGTACCGGTAAAGTACTATCTGTCTTTTTTCCTGGAAAGGAAATGACTGATCGGGTGCTGTTCACCGCTTAGAAATATCTCCTTGTAACGGGTTATGAAAGTTTTGCTCCATGCAGAATCTTCTCTTTGGGAATTGTTTATGTACGAATTGGCATTATGAGGTGCAATCCTGTTGGTGAGGGTACAGATTTCCTGTACCAAACTTTTGTATTTCCGTGCATTTCCATGTTTGTCGGTAATGGAAAATAGTAGGAAAAGCTGATGTACCCAGATGCAAAGATCGGCCATGGAACTGTCCCACGACAGTTTTCCGTCTTTTCCTACTTCATGAATCCAGGCATAGTCACTTAATAAAACATGATTCATTTTTTCTTTAGTCAAATTCTGATTTTCAGTCATATTGGTTTTAGTTTAAAGGTTAATTGATAAGTGTGCCAGTCGGTTACCTTGCTCTGCCCACTTTTTCATACTTGCAAAGATATGAAAATATAGAGAAAAAGTTTTCTCCATTTAGTCGCTTTTAAAGTTGGATATTTGAATTAATTTTATATTTATTACCACTCAGAAGGTTACTGTTTTTGGAAAATGACTTTTAAAAAAATTGTGTATTTCAATGATTGTCTGATAAAGTTCATGGATAATCATTGAGCATTGAAGATCATGTTGTTTTTCTTTTAAAACTAAAAAGAAAAGATACAGACTGTCAGTTAAAGTTCTTTATAACAGGGAACATCCTTAATAAACAAATAACTTTGCCGGGAATAATCCATCTTACAGACATAGTGGTTCATGCCGTTTGAAACGATGAGATAATCGACATGGAGGAGCAGGTTATAAGTTGAAATCTGATCGAAGACTTTCTGCGTGATAGGGATGGCAGGAGCTTTGTATTCGATGATCATCCGCGGCTGGAGGTTGCTTCCGTAGAGTACGCTGTCAGCACGAAGGACCTTATTGCCCACTTTCAGTTGGATTTCATTTTGCATTAATGAAGCTGGATAGCCGCGGTGTTCGATGAGAAAATGAATAAAATGCTGACGAACCCATTCTTCAGGGGTAAGGGCAACAAACTTCCGTCGGAGCAGATCAAAAATGACTGGTTTTTCTCGTGTCCCTGAGAGTTTGACTTGAAAATCAGGTAAATTTAATGGTGTCATTTCTTTTTCTCGTTTGATTAGTTCTGGCTCTGGCGGAAAATCCAAGAATCATACGGGTAGTGCGAAAGCTGGTCGTTGTCCTTATAATGAAGACAAAACCATGAATTCATTTTGAATTTCATCTGATTTGCATTACCTTTGCATGAGTCATTTGCAAAGATAATAAAAAAAAGAATTCCGGAGAAGCGGATGTTGCCATTTCTCAGAAGTTCTCATCAAGAAACTATGGCAGAAAAGAATTTAAGTATCACCTACGGGACAGTAATGCGGGATTTGAAAACCCGCAAATTTGCACCTATATATATATTGGGTGGTCAGGAGTCTTATTATATAGATAAGATTTCAGATTATCTGGCCCAGAATGTACTTCAGCCTGAAGAGCGTGATTTTAACCAGACGATCGTTTACGGACCGGATGTTACATCAGCGCAGGTTGTAGATCTGGCTCTCCGTTATCCGATGATGTCTGAACATCAGGTAATCATCGTGAAAGAATCACAGACCTTGAAGAATCTGGATCCTCTTCAGAAGTATTTTGAAAAACCACAGAAATCGACGATCCTGGTTTTCTGCCACAAAAACGGGAAACTGGATTTAAGGAAGAAAATCTATTCTGTTGCACGTAAAGCCGGAGCTGTCATTTTTGAAGGAAAAAAATTGTATGACCGGGACTTGCCTGGTTTTATTGATACTTATCTGAAGTTGAAGGGCGCAACGATAGAACCCAAGGCTTCTCAGATGGTTGGTGACCATGTCGGTTCTGATCTGAGCAGGTTGACTTCTGAACTGGACAAACTTTTGATTTCCTTGCCGAAAGATGAAAAAAGGATTACGGCTGACATTGTGGAGAAGGAAGTGGGAGTGAGTAAGGATTTTAATATTTTTGAACTCCAGAAAGCACTTGCAAAAAAGGAAATTTTTAAGGTCAATGAGATTGTCACTTATTTTAACAAAAATCCGAAATCTTATCCCATCTACCGTTTGCTTCCCCAACTCTTTTCCTACTTTCAGAATCTGCTGATTGTGGAGTATATGCCTAACAGAAATAACCAGAATGATGTGGCTGCAAAATTGGGACTCAGAGGTGGATGGGCTGCAGGAGACTACATGACCGGACTGAGATATTACAGTCTTCAAAAGGTGATTATGATCTTGGAAAAAATCAGGGATACTGATGCGAAGAGTAAGGGAATAGGGAATCCAAATACGGATGGGGGAGAGTTGCTGAGAGAGTTGATATTTTTTATTCTGCATTGATTTAACAATTTTTTAATAGGTGTTCTGAGGCATTTGAAGCCCGCTTTTCGATAAAAAAATCGAAAAGCGGGCTTTTTCTGTACCTGAAAAGGATAAAAAGAGGGCTTTTTTGTCTAGTTTGCAACTTGTATATGATGCTTTTTTTCGACTGAAGTATCCGATTTTCAGCAAGTTAAGCCAAAAAATAAGCTCTGAGAATCGTATATTTTAAATGATTCAAGCATCTGCCCGAATGGCGCGATTTATAAATAAAATGGACTCAAGTAGTAGGCTAAAATTTAGTATTCACATTTATTAGTATTTATGTATGTTGATTATTGATTTACATATTTACAACATGTAAATATGTTTTCACGTTTCGATTCCTTGATATGTCAAATGTAAATCGAATAAGCTAAATGTAATTTGTAAATCAAAACCAATAAATATCAGTTTGTGAATGTAAACAAATATTTATGCATAGCGCTTAAATGATATATATATGCTTAATAATCAGTATTTTATGATTATATTTTCAATTTGTAGAGTTTAAACAGACATGTAGATGCTTAATTTTATACAGAAGTACTCCGTTATACATTTGTAATTGTGAATAAACCCATATAGCAGTCAGTTAATTATAATTTAAGGCTCTACCAATCGTTTGTAGTAAAAGAAACCTATCTATATTGATTTGTAAATGTAAATGTAAATATTCAGGTTTGTTGCTTTTATATTATTGAATATTAAACTGTAAATGTAAAATTCGAAAACTAAATTTAGCTCTACATTTGTTGTATGATTCGATTTTTTGTTTTACCTTTGTAAAATCAATAAAAAATCCCTTTTTGAGGGTATAAGGCTACTGAATATGGCAGAAATGAAAGATAGAATCCGTCAATTGATGGAGAGCCAGCACATGACTCAGCAAGTGTTCGCTCAGACTCTAGGAATCTCCTCTGCATCCCTGAGCAGTATTTTTACAGGTCGTACTAATCCGACCTTGAAACATGTAGAAGCGATCAAGCATCGTTTTCCAGATATTAACCTTAGTTGGCTAATGTTTGGTGATGGTCCGATGCAGTTGAATACGGAACATGAAAATGAGCAAGAGGAAGGAGAAGGGAATTCCGTTTCAGACGTCCAGGAACCGAGTTTGGACTTTGATGAAAATGCTCCGGCTTCTTATTCGGACCATTCTAAAATTCCAGAAGAATTTAAGGTTGATGACAGGCCTCATAGCCGGGTTATCAATGGGGTAAAGTTTGTTGACAAACCTCAACGTAAAATCAGGGAGATCCGTGTCTTTTATGATGACATGTCCTGGGAAGCTTTTGTCCCTCAAAAATAAGGGTGGGAATCTTCCCTAAGGGATGCTTTCGACGAGGAATCTTCCATAATCCATGATAAAAATGCTCACCTTTATTTAATAAGGTGGTGAAAAGTTGTGCAGATTGCAGGTAGTCTTTCTATATTCCTCCACGTCATCAGGCGTGATCATGTTATTCTTTCAAATCCTGTGTTTTTACACCTATTTTTTGTACCTTTGCAGGAGTCTGAGATAAATGAAAATGAAAAGATACCTGTTGGACCTTGAGGTCGTTTCCAAGGAAACTCTCAGTGATATTCATGCACTGGTTAAGTTGACGGCATCCGAGCCACTTCCAGAGATGTACCCGGGGCAGTTTGTAGAGGTACGTGTAGAAGATTCTCCTTCTACGTTTTTACGTCGTCCTATATCAATTAATTTTGTAGATCGCCAGAAAAACCAACTCTGGTTGCTGATTGCAGCAGTTGGTGAAGGGACTCGTCACTTGACGAGGCTTCAGGCAGGTGATCATCTTAATTGTATTCTTCCGCTGGGTCATGGTTATACCCTTCCTGAGTCATCAGGAGAGAAGATACTGCTAGTCGGTGGTGGTGTAGGAGTTGCCCCATTGCTATATCTCGGAGCAGAGATCAGGAAAGCAGGTGGAGAACCCCTATTTCTCCTTGGTGCAAAGAGCAAGAAAGACTTGCTGGAGGCAGATCTGTTCAAACAGTATGGCAGAGTCTGTATTACCACAGAAGACGGATCAGCGGGCGAAAAAGGTTTTGTTACCCAGCATTCAATCCTTGAAGAGGAGCGGTTTGACCGGATAGCTACCTGTGGTCCCAAACCCATGATGGTGAGTGTGGCCCGTTATGCCGAACAGGCCGGTATCGAGTGTGAAGCCAGTCTGGAGAACAGTATGGCTTGTGGAATAGGAGCCTGTCTCTGTTGTGTAGAGAAAACCATTGATGGGAATATACGAGTGTGCCAGGAAGGCCCGGTATTAAATACAAGAAAGTTATTATGGCTTCATTAAGTGTAAAGATCAATCGACTGGAACTGAAGAATCCGGTGATGACTGCATCCGGAACTTTCGGATATGGTCTCGAGTATGCTGACTTTGTACCTCTCAGCGAATTGGGAGGCATCATCGTCAAGGGCACAACGCTGGATCCCCGTGAAGGAAATGATTATCCCCGTATGGCTGAGACTCCTGAAGGAATGCTCAACTGTGTAGGACTTCAGAATAAAGGTGCTGACTATTTCTGTAAGCACATCTATCCCCAAATTAAGGATATTGACACAAATATGATTGTCAATGTGAGTGGCAACTCTCCTGAGAACTATGCGGCCTGTGCAGCCAGGATGGATACCCTCGACCAGATTCCTGCTATCGAACTCAATATCAGTTGCCCGAACATCAAAGGTGGAGGTATGGCCTTCGGCGTGACCTGTGAAGGGGCTGCAAGTGTGGTGAAGGCTGTCAGAGAGTGCTATCACAAGACGCTGATCGTAAAACTCTCTCCTAATGTAACGAATATTGCAGATATAGCCCGTGCCTGTGAGGCTGAAGGTGCTGATGCTGTATCCCTGATCAATACGTTGTTGGGAATGGCTGTGGATATAGAAAAGAGAAAACCTGTTCTGAGTATCCGTACAGGAGGGCTGAGCGGTCCCGCCGTAAAACCGATAGCTTTAAGGATGGTTTATGATGCAGCTCGCGCTGTCAAGATTCCGGTGATCGGGTTAGGTGGAATCAGCAGTGCCCGGGATGCGATAGAATTTATGATGTGTGGTGCTACGGCTATACAAGTGGGTACAGCCAATTTTCTGGATCCTGCCGTGACCATGAAAATCAAGAATGGAATCAACGACTGGCTGGACCAGCATGGTGTGAAAGATATTCATGAGATTATAGGAGCACTTGATTAAGTGACCCTATAATCGATAATCTTATAATTTTACGGTTTTATTGAGCAGATAATTGTCAAGGATGACCATAGCTGCCATGTCTTCGACGATAGGAACGGCCCGAGGAAGGACGCATGAATCATGCCGTCCACGTGCTGTCATGACAGTAGGATTACCCTGAAGGTCAACGGTATGCTGGGGCATGAGAATGGTAGCGACTGGTTTGAAGGCCACCCGGAAGTAAATATCCTGTCCGTTGCTGATACCTCCTTGTATACCGCCACTGTGATTAGTAAGAGTGGTTATCTTACCATCCTTATTAATAAATGGATCATTCTGTGTGCTTCCATGGCCTGTGACTCCTGCAAATCCTTCTCCATATTCAAAACCCTTGACGGCATTAATACTGAGCATAGCAGCACCCAACTCAGCATGGAGTTTGCCGAATTCCGGTTCTCCCAGACCTGCCGGGCAGCCCTGGATAACACAAGAAATAATTCCCCCTACTGTATCATTATCCGATTTCACCTGGGCAATGAGTTCGGCCATTTCTTTCGCTTTCTGCTGGTCCGGACAACGCACGATATTATCATCCGTTGTAGACAGGTCATATTGATGATAATCTTTGTCCAGGGCAATATCACCGACCTGTGAGGTATAAGCATGAATACTGATCCCCAACTGATTCAAAGCCAGTTTGGCCAGTGCACCACCCACGCATCGTGCGATGGTGATACGTGCAGAGGAACGTCCGCCTCCGCGGTAGTCCCGGATACCATATTTCGTATAATAGGTATAATCAGCGTGTGAAGGACGGAACAGATTACACATATTGTTGTAATCCTGTGAGCGCTGGTTCGTATTGCGAACTTCAAAGCCTATAGGTGTACCTGTGGATTTTCCTTCGAAGATACCACTTAAGAATTCCACCTCATCAGCTTCTTTTCTTGCTGTAGTCAGTCGACTTTGTCCTGGTTTACGCCGATCAAGTTCATGCTGGATAAAGTCCAGGTCTATGTCTATACCAGCCGGATAACCGTCTATCACTCCTCCAACAGCGGTTCCGTGGCTTTCCCCGAAACTCGTCAACCTGAATAGATTTCCAAAGGTATTCCTCATAAGACTTATCTTGATTAAAGGTTAGAATATGTGGTATCCCCTCAATAACCGAAGGATGAATGCTGTGGGTCAGCAGCAGCCTCCGCAGCACTCGTGATCATCACCACAACTGCCGTCGCAACCATCCTTGTGATGTTCACTACCATGTTCACAGTCCTCACAGTTGCATCCGCATCCATCCTGATGACCATGGATCATATTCTCATAGGCAGACAATTCCTGATCCGTAGCATCGCGTGTTTCAAGTATTTGGCCCTTGAATTTCAAGTCCTTACCGGCCAGGGGATGATTGAGATCCATTTTCACTTGTGCGTCACTGATTTCGAGGACATGTCCGAGGAAACGATCGCCGTCAGCATTCTGAAGAGGTACTACAGCACCCTTTTTGATATGCTCATCATCAAACTTCCCGTCTACGGCAAAGATAGATTTATCCATGTCAATGACGAGAGAGGCATCGTATTCGCCGTAAGCCTGATCATGAGGAATATCAAATTCGAAATTGGCTCCCTTTTCCAGTGGAGTGACATTGTCTTCAAAAGCCTGGAGTGCGATACCCAGACCACTGATAAAATTGAACGGTTTGCTGTCAGAAGTCTGCTCGATTAACTCTGATTTACCTTCTGTGGCATCATACAGTTGATAGGACAAGTTGATGTACTTGTTGGATTTGCTCATTTGATTTTTTCTTATTTGTTATGTATGCAAAGGTACGAAATATTTCTTGAATAGTTTCCGTCAAGGTCAAATAATGGTTTATAAATTATAGGTGCACAGGAAAATATTTTAAAATCTTGATTATTTGCCATTTCTGAGATATACAGAAAAGTAAATGAAACATTATAAGAAGTAGGTTGTCTGTCTTTTTACTAACTTTGCAGAATAACTTACAGAATGAATTAAAAATGCATCGTTACAAACAATTAATAATCAAAAAACATGAAAAAGTATTTATTATTTAATTTATGTATTCTGTTTTCCGCAGCTGCCTTTTCACAGACACCAGCAGAAACTAATGTTAATAAATTGGGGTATCCAAAGATTATGCCCGACAACAGAATTGAGTTTAGTATTAAGGCCCCCGAAGCGCACAAGATACAAGTTGATTTGGGGCGGAGGTTTGACATGATCAAGAGCGCTGATGGCGTTTGGACAGTTACCACGACCCCTCAAAGTCCTGGTATACACTATTACAGTCTTATAGTAGATGGACTCTCTGTAGCTGATCCTTCAAGTGAGTCGTTTTTCGGATGTGGCCGTATGATGAGTTGTATAGAAGTTCCTTATAATAAAGAAGACACACGTTTTCAGGTACAAGATGTAGCTCATGGACAGGTACGTACAGTAAGGTACTATTCTAATGTGACAAAGAGTTGGAGGGTGATGTATATCTATACTCCAGCAGGATATGATGAAAATATGGATAAGAAATATCCTGTAATCTATATCATACATGGTGGTGGTGAGGATGCCCGTGGATGGGTACAGCAAGGTCGTTCTGATATCATACTTGATAACCTTATAGCAGAAGGTAAAGCCAAACCAATGATGCTTGTAAGTTTTGATGCAAATGTAGGAGGATTCGAAAAGGTAAGATCTGAAATACTTGACAATGTCATCCCATTTGTTGAGAAGAACTTTAGAGTTGATGCTTCTGCCGATAGCAGAGCTCTTGCCGGTTTATCAATGGGAGGCATGTATACCTTATACGTAGGAGTTCCTAATACAGACAAATTTCACAATTTAGGGGTATTCAGTTCTGGTTGGTTTGCACAGAAAACACCGTTTATGATTGCTGACAAAGAACGTGATGCTAACTATTCCTATATGGATCAGAACTCATCGCTGATGAACTCTAATCTTAAGAATTTCTTTATAACCATAGGAGGCAAAGAAGACATCGCTTATGAAAATTGTCAGATCATGATGCAGCGCCTGAATAAGGCCGGTGTCAAGTTTGAATATTTTGATTCTAAATCAGGCGGTCATACCTGGCCTGTATGGCGCGAGGACTTATATCTTTTTGCACAGAAGATTTTTAAATAACTATTTTTATTTGATGTAGTATCTGAATGTTGAGATCATAAAGATTATCCTTTATGATTGATGTATGTGTCCCCTTCGAAAATGCTTCGTTAAATCTTGATTTAACGGAGCATTATTGGTTAATAGTGGTAAAATAAGCCCATATAAATTCAGGGTGTAACCAGACAGGAAAAGAATATGACAAAGTGATTAAAAATGAAAAGAAAAGCTAATTATTTGATTTAAGTCAAGAAAGGTGATGGAAAAGAATAAAAAGATGGTAATTTGTTTGTTGTGTGCGAAAACAGATATATCTTTGCATTGTCTTTAAGAGAGACATAAGGATAATAAGTTTTAGGGTAATATTTAAACAAGAGCTGTTTTTCAGAAGGCTCACAAAAAGGTAAAAAGATGAAAAAGATGATTTTATTGGCTGTTGCACTGCTCAGCATAACCACAGCCACATTCGCAGCAAATGATGAAAAAGAGGCAACTGCAACTGCTGCAGTTTACAGTATGAACTTCAACATGAACAGTGTAGCTAAAGCTCTGGATCTGGACTTCGATCAGGAAGAGGCTGTAGAAGACGTACATCATAATTTCTCTGCAGAAATGATGAACGCAGCAATGGCTCCTGAAACCGACCGCAAGGTTATGGTAAACAAGGCTATTAATAAGGATTTGAAATATATGCACTCTATCCTTTCTGATGGACAATATCATAAATATCTGCAACTGCTCAACGTTACATTGAACAATCGCGGTATCGAAAAGTAAAAAAAGTTGTTTTTAAAAATATTAAGAAGGCGCTGATCTCATGTGAGGGCAGCGTTTTTTTTATGTGTGTTTTTCGAATAAAAACAAGAGTTTCCCTTTTCTTTTATTTCCATTTGCTTGAAGATGCTGTTTCTCCGGAACGATTTTCCTATTAGAAAATCAAAAAATTCTTTGGAGTTGTAGGGAATAAATCCTATTTTTGTACTCAAGTAAATTTATGAGAAACAATGAAGAAATTAAAGTTTTTGACCCTTACCGGCATTCTGGTAATCCTGCTAACAGCCTGTGGAACATCTGAGACCATTCCTATCACAGGCCGCAAGCACAAGATTAGTGTTCCAGATGAGCAAGTTCTTGCTTTATCCAACCAAGAGTATACCAAGTATATGTCTACAGCCGTAAGGTCTACAAATGCTGCGAACACAGCCATGGTAGACCGAGTAGGAAGGCGATTGGCTAATGCCGTAGATTCTTATCTGAATGCACATGGCTACCAGAATGATGTAAAGAATTTCCACTGGGAATTCAACCTCGTCCAGAACAAGGAGGCTAATGCTTTCTGTATGCCCGGAGGAAAAATAGTAGTTTATGAAGGACTGTTGCCCTATACTCGTGATGAGACCAGTCTGGCGATTGTTCTGGGACATGAGATAGCCCATGCTGTGGCCAAACACAGTGCCGAACAGATGACCAAGCAGCAGAACCAGGAGTTGGGTACGAATATCGGTGCCAACATTATCGGAGCCGTTACCGGAAGCAATGACATCGGGCAAGTGGCCGGACAAGTAGCCGGACAATGCTTCAGTTTCGTTAATCTGAAATATAGTCGTGAAGATGAGTTGGAAGCTGATCATATCGGACTGATTTTTGCAGCAATGGCAGGATACAATCCTGAGTCAGCCATTACTTTCTGGAAACGGATGTCTACAGCTGGCAGTAATTCAAATACCAGTGATTTTATGAGTGATCATCCGAATGATGCCAAGCGTATTGCCGCTTTGCAGGCAGAGATGCCCGAGGCTCTGAAGTATTATCAATCCTACAAGACGACCCCTCAGAAATCCTATTCAGTACCTTCTTCCAAGTCGAATAGAAGAAAATAAGATAGAAGTTATTACTGATTATTTTATATCAGTTGAGGGAAGTATTTTGCAAGATTTGCAGAGAAGTAGACCATGATAATTCGTTCAAGTGTCCCGTTTGGAGTTGAGACTAAAGAATAATCAGCGAATGAATTCATGCAAAGAAAAGGGCGGAAATTTCCGCCCTTTTCTTTGCATGTTCGTTTTTTTATCGTATCTTTACCACAGATTAATGATTTTTTTATATAGATAACTATGATAGGATATATCGGACAGAATTTATGGCTGTTTTGGGTTATTGTAACCTGTGCATGCCTGATATTGGAGTTAAGTTCCGGAGATTTCTTTATAACTTGTTTTGCTATTGGCGGTGTTTTGGGTATTGCTGCCTCTGCGGCCGGTCTTCCTTTCTGGGCCCAAGTACTGATATGGGCAATCTTCTCCATGCTTAGCATCTGGTTGATCCGTCCCCGTCTGTTACGGCGTTTTCACAGTAAGGAACATGAACGTTCAAGTAATGCTGATGCGCTGATAGGCCGTATCGGGACGGTGATCGAACCGATTACCTCTCAAGAGAGCGGTTATGTTCAGGTAGATGGTGATCAGTGGAAGGCCATATCTGATTCCGGAGAGACCTTTCAGAAGGGAGATAAAGCAAAAATCATTTCCCGCGATTCCATTATTGTCAAAGTGAAAAAATGCAACAAGAACAATTAGTTGTCAGGTTGCGCCAATTTAATATTTAACTTATTCAGATCATTAAAAACATTACGAATATGGTAGGAACAGTTGTTTTAGTTGTCATTGTTTTTTTGGCATTGGTTTTTGTCAAATCAGCCATTGTGATTATTCCTCAGAGTGAAACGCGCATCATTGAGCGTCTGGGGAAATATTATGCCACATTAAAACCAGGTATCAATCTGATCATTCCCTTTGTTGACAAGTCTAAGATGATCTATTCTATGAACAATAGGCGGTATATTTATTCCCATAAGATAGACCTTCGGGAACAAGTCTATGACTTTGACCGTCAGAATGTCATTACGAAGGATAACATCCAGATGCAGATCAATGCCTTGCTCTATTTTCAGATTGTAGATCCGTTCAAAGCTGCTTATGAAATCAATAATCTTCCCAATGCTATTGAGAAATTGACCCAGACGACGCTGCGTAATATTATAGGTGAGATGGAACTGGATCAGACACTGACTTCCAGGGATGTAATCAATACCAAGTTGCGTGGGGTCCTGGATGATGCCACCAATAAGTGGGGAATCAAAGTGAACCGCGTGGAGTTGCAGGACATCATTCCGCCGGAGAGCGTCCTGCAGGCTATGGAGAAGCAGATGCAGGCCGAGCGTAACAAGCGTGCTACCATCCTGACCAGTGAAGGAGATAAGCAAGCTCAGATACTACAGTCGGAAGGAGACAAGGCCGCCATCATCAACAAGGCTGAGGCTGCTAAGCAACAGGCTATTTTGAATGCAGAAGGTGCTGCTACAGCTCGTATCCGTACGGCTGAGGCTGAGGCTGTCGCCATCCAGAAGATAAGCGATGCTGTGGGTAAGAGTATCAATCCTGCTAATTACCTGCTGGCCCGGAAATATATTGACATGCTCGGTGAAGTGGGTAGTGGAGACAAGGCTAAGACGGTATTCCTGCCGTATGAGGCAACCAGTCTGATGGGCAGTCTCGGCGGTATTCGTGAACTGTTCAGAGTCCAATAGCATTCTTTGTGATGATTGCGTGGAATAAAATGAAATGAAATAAGAATAATGAATATTTGTGTTGTAGCGGGAGCACGTCCCAATTTTATTAAGGAGGCTCCCATTATCCGGGCTTTGAAAAACAAGAAGAACAGTCCGGATTCCGTATCGATAAACTACCGGTTGGTTTATACCGGTGCAGAAGATGATCCTACACTTGAGCGATCTCTCTTTGAAGATCTGCAGATACCCAGACCTGATGCTTATTTAGGTATAGTCGAAGAAAATCTGAATGAACTTACGGGCAAGGTAATGTCAAAGTTTGAAGAGTATCTCCAGACCTATCCGGCCGATGTCGTCATCGTCGTGGATGACCTGGCCAGTGCGATGGCCGTGGCCATTGTGACTAAGAAGCGTGGAATCATTCTGGCCCATATTGCCGCAGGCACCAGAAGTTTTGATATTTCCATGCCCAAGGAGGTCAACCGTCTGGTCATAGACGGACTCAGTGATATTCTCTTTACCGCCGGTGTCAGCAATAATTCCATAGCAAGCAAGGAAGGAGCAGAGCTCTCCAAGGTCTATATGGTGGGAAATATTCTTATGGATAATATCCGTTATAACCGTAACCGGATGATCCGTCCGTCTTGTCTGGAGGAATCAGGTATCAGAGATGGGGAATATCTTGTCTTTACACTCAATCGGAAAGCCCTTATCACAAATACGGAAAATCTTTATCAGATGCTGTCAAGAATGCTGGCAGCAAGTGGTGACATTCCCATCATAGCTGCCTTGCACGACCAAGCAAAAGATGCCATCGTATCATCAGGGCGTCATCACGGTCTCGATCTTCATACGGTTCATTTTGTAAAACCGCTCGGATACCTCGAATTTGGCTATCTCACGATGCATGCCAAAGGGATTATAACAGATTCCGGGAATGTGGCCGAAGAGGCTACTTTCAATCAAGTGCCTTGTATTACGCTGAACAGTTATACTGAGCATATCGAGACCATCACGGTAGGTACGAATGTACTGGTAGGAGAAGATCCGGAGCGTTTGACCAAAGCTGTTGAAGATATGGTGAATGGCAACTGGAAGAATTCCGGTATTCCTGACCGCTGGGACGGTAGGAGTGCCGAGCGTATTCTCCAGATTCTGTCAGAAATAAGAAATAATAGTAAATGAAGAATCTTCCTAAAGCATTGACTTATGGGAAAAAAAGCAGTAATTATAGGAGCCAGTAGTGGTATAGGCCAAGAGGTCACTTTGTTTTTGCTGGAGAAAGGTTGGACAGTAGGAATTGCTGCCCGGCGGAAAGACAGGCTGGAAGAGTTTCTGACTATTGCTCCGGACCGTGTGTTTGTTGACGTAATTGATGTGACCTTAGCAGATGCTCCGAAAGAGTTGCGTCACCTCATTCATACAATTGGGGGAATGGATTTGTACTTCCATGCTTCTGGAATAGGAAATTTAAATCCCAAACTGAAGGATGCCAGTATAGAACTCAATACAGTGAAGACGAATGCACTAGGGTGGACGCAGATGGTCGGCGAGGCATATCGCTATTTTGCAGAGCAAGGGCACGGGCATATAGCCTGTATCACAAGTATCGCAGGAACGAAAGGTTTAGGTCCTGCACCTGCCTATAGTGCCACGAAGGCTTTTCAGCAGAATTATATTCAGGCTTTGGAGCAACAAGCCCATCAGCGGAAACTGAATATTCATTTTACAGATATTCGTCCTGGTTTCGTGAGGACTCCTCTGTTGAAAAATTCTAATGCTTTTCCGATGCAACTTTCTCTGAGATTTGTTGCAAAATCCATCCTCCGGGCTATCCATCGGAACCAGCATGTGATAGTCATCGACTGGCGCTGGCATATTATTACTGCTGTCTGGCGTCGTCTTCCCCGTTGGGTCTGGAGGAGGTTCAGACTATAGGTGGCCTTATGAATTATCTTAATGGGATAGAGAGTTGCAGATCATTTGTCACATTAGCATGGTCTGTCCCGTACATCGTGATATTATCCAGCATACTGTTTATGACTGTCCTAAGGGAAGAACTGAACAGCATTGGAATCTTCAGACTACGAAACAAAGCCCTGTTATCCCGCAGATTTTCGTTGCCGTCGCTGTGTACGATATAAGCATCCGCAACCGCTTTGATAATAGAAGAAGGGATGAGTGAAGGGGGAATGCTCATCCGGGATTTGGCAACCGCTTTGATATGGTTGGTAATGTAGTCGGTAATACGTTTTCTGGAATAATCCTTCAAGTCCGCACAACTCCCGATGCGGGTGAGGCTTCTTGTCCGTACATCAATATGACTGAGGTCATCGCTGATGGTCAGTTCCCTGAAATGACAAGGGTAAGTGATGGTGGAGCCTGTATTGATGTCATAAATACTGTCCGTCTTATTGGTATTATAATCCTTTCCGATGTCACTGGTATGGAAATGTCCGGTAAGGATAATGTGCACACCGCTTTTTAGCAGTTGTGCCCTGACGGTTGTATCATTTCTGATGACTACCGAAGGCAGGAAATGGCTGATATCGGTGATATGTTCCATGAGCGGATGATGCATCATGGCGATTACCCGGTAACCATCTTTCCTGGCTTGAGTTACCTGATCACAAAGCCAGTTGAGTGTGCTTGTACTGATCTGACCTGTGTTTGAATCGATCCCCAGGAGTTTGACGCCCTTGCACAAAGTACGCATATAACTTAAAGAATAGGGATCTCTGACGGATAGTGAATCATAGCCGAAATTGTGGTAGAGATCAGCAAACTCCGCAGCAAACACCGTTTCGGCCCTCTTTGTACTATCTCCTTCATAATAGACAGCATTGGAAGTCCCTAAATCATGGTTACCCGGGACGACGAATGTGGGAATTCCAGCCTTCAAGAGCGTGTCCAGTTTGTTGACTACATATTCGTGGCTCAGTTTTGATCCGTCTTTTGTCAAGTCACCGGGGATCAGTACAGCGCTGGGTCTTTCCCTCAATACTGTATCGATGAGTGCATCAAAGATTTCTGCACTTTTATCCACCATTTTCCGGCTTCCTTCCATATAGTTCTGCCAGGCTTTACCATCTTTTATAAGTAAGTTGGGCGCCATCACATGGGTGTCGGAAATCAGGAACAGGTGTACCTGTGCCGGTGCAGTGATAGTGATAAAAAGAAGCAAGAAGAGAAATGTACTCTTCAGGAAATTGAATTTTTGCTTAATACCGATTTTTTCTTTCATACCTGTTCTTTTGTTGATTTTTTATACCCTTATGTTTTTACTTGATCTGCGGACGATTTGCCATAGGCAAAATTAAGGAATAAGAATGAAAGAAGCAAGTTTTCTTTTGTTTTTCATAATTCTTTATTGTACCTTTGCTGTCTCAAATGGTAAAAAAGGATAATTACGACTTTCTTACTTCCGCACCTGTTCCCAAGGTTATCCGGAGGATGGCGGTACCGACTATTATATCGATGCTGGTTACAAGTTTTTACAATATTGCAGATACCTTTTTTGTAGGTCATCTCAATACTCAGTCTACTGCAGCGGTAGGAATTGTCTTTTCCGTCATGTTCATTATCCAAGCTTTCGGTTTCTTTTTTGGCCAGGGTTCTGGAACGTATATATCCAGGGAACTAGGTGCGAAGCGGCACCGGAATGCAGCAAAGATGGCCTCAACAGGTTTTTTCTTTTCCTTTATGTTCGGGTGTCTTTTACTGATAGTGGGGGAAATACTACTCAGGCCGTTGTCAGTATGGTTAGGCTCTACTCCTACGATCCTTCCCTATACGGAAAAGTTTATGGGTATTATCCTTCTTGGAGCACCTTTTTTTACCGCTTCACTGACTCTTAACAATCAGATGCGGTTCCAAGGCAATGCCTCTCTGTCCATGATTGGAATCGTGATAGGATCATTATTGAATGTGATTCTTGATCCGATATTTATCTTCGTATTGCACATGGGGGTAGAAGGAGCAGCTCTGTCTACGATTACAGGGCAGGTTGTGTCTTTCTTCATCTTGATCCGGATGACCTTCAGTACAAGGAATATAGGAATCTCTTTCAAGAATTTTTCTCCTTCCTGGAGTTTCTTCAAGGAGATTTTTTACGGCGGAAGTCCGTCGCTTTCTCGTCAGGGACTTGGCAGTGTAGCCATGATAGCGCTGAATGTCAGTGTTGGTGTCTATGGAGATGCTGCCATTGCGGGTATGTCTATCGTCAACCGTATCACCATGTTTGTCATGTCTGCTGTGATTGGTCTTGGGCAAGGTTTTCAACCTTTATGCGGTTTCTGCTATGGTGCTCGCCTATATGACCGGTTGAAGAAGGCCTTTTGGTATACTGTAAAGATTGGAACGATTTTTTTAGTGATTTGCACTGTGGTCGGTATTTGTTTCAGTACTCAAATCATAATGATATTCCGGAATGATCCAGATGTAGTTCGTGTTGGTCAGATGGCATTGATCTGGCAATTGTTTACATTCCCGTTAGATGCTTTTTCCATGGCAAGCAATATGATGACTCAGGTATGCCGGAAGGCTTGGCGTGCTAATATTCTCTCAGCTGCACGTCAGGGATTGTTTTTCATCCCATTAATACTTATTCTTCCCCGATTCTTTGGTATTTTAGGCGTAGAGATGTGTCAGAGTTGGAGTGATGTCCTGGCTTTTCTGCTGACTATTCCGATAATGGTTTATACGTTCAAAGAACTTAAATAAGATAACGGTCATCAGAGAGATTTTCCGGATAACGGCTACTCTGATGATTGATGGATTATTTTTTTGATTGAAAGACAGATTCTTTCCTTTCCGGTTAAGATATGAAGGTCTTACAAATGAAAGACGATCGGGATAGAGAACATGGTCCGGCACGGTTTGTCATTATGGATTCCCGGTTTCCATTTCGGCATTTTATGAACCACCCTTAAAGCTTCAGCATTCAGTAAAGGATGAGCAGATTTCGTGATTCTGATATTGCTGATGGTACCATTCGGATTGATGATAAAAGAGACGATGACCTCCCCTTCAATCTTGTTTTTCATTGCTGTAGGAGGGTACTGAATATTCTTGTTGAGCCATTTCATCAATTCTACCCAGCCACCAGGAAATTCCGGCAACTGTTCCACAATACGGAAGTTGAGAGCCTGGTTATCAGGAGTCGTTTGAGTCAAAGCCTGCAATTCATTATCATGAGCTTTGTCCCCGCCCTTTCCGCTAGCCGTCACACTGGAGTCTGCACCTCCTGTACTTTCTCCTACATTACCGGTTCCCGCTGGTGAGCCGTTATTGTCTGCTGTGGCAGCATCAGGAGGAATGACTGTTTGCTCTTGTTCCTGTCCGAACATTTTCAGCATCTTTTCACCTTCTTTGACTACTTTGTGCGATGCATATCCGGATTGACGCCGGGATAACTGATTACCTTGTGCTAAAGGCGGAAGTGCTTTCATGTTATTGAATTCCACGCCCCTGATGTCTTTCAGGTTCATGGAATGGTTTTCTATAAATATGAAAATGCACGTACAAAGCATAATGGCAATAGCAGTGCCGATAATGATGAGCAGAGCTATCAGATTTCTTCTTGGAGTTCCCTTCCGAAGTTTATAAGCCCCGTATTTCTTATTCCGGCTTGTAAAAACCAGATCCAGCCATTTCTGGTCATTTAAATCTATTTTTGGCATTGTATGATCTTGTCTTATCCTTTATTTCAACTGAGCGGACAGATCTGAAAAACTGTCCGTTCCGGTGTCGGGGAGACTTTCAAACCGCAAAGTTATGTTTTTTTCTATCGAAATCCAAATTTTTACGGCAAATGTTCCTTAAATATTAGTTGTTCTTTTTAAGTAGTTCCTGTGTATATGCTGATTTTCCTTATTTATCATCATCTGATTTTAAGAGTATAGGTAAAAGATTCTTTTTTTATAAACACAGATTGTCTTCTCTTCTGATTTTTCAGTTTGGTTTTATTGCAGATCAGATTCCTTCAGAGGAAAGACGATACATCTGTTTTCTGTAAAGAATTCAAGAAAGAAATTTGGTTAATTGCCGGGAAAAGACTAAATTTGTGGAGACAGAAGGCTTCTGGTCTGAAGAAAAAGAACACTTCTTCCCAGAAATTTTTTAGGAGGATAATAATGAAAAAGCCAATGGATCAGAATAATCAGAATGGAGTCATATTCATGAGAAGTGTGTTTGACAGACACCTTACTTTGAAGTATGCACCCGGCATCAAGGCAGGTTTTCCTTCGCCGGCCGAATCATACGAGGTGGACTCACTTGACTTCAACAGGGATATGATTCGTCATCCGGACACAACCTTTTATGGTCGAGTACGGGGAGACTCTATGATCCAGGCTGGGATTAATGATGGGGATATATTGGTAATAGACCGCTCTCTGGAACCACAGAACGGTGATGTTGTCGTAGCATTCTATGATCATAAATATACGGTGAAGTTCTTTGATAATACCCATTATAAAGAAGGATATATCGAACTGAAACCGGCTAATCCAAAATATCCCGTATTCCGCATTACTGCTGCTGATGACTTTACGATATGGGGAGTTGTTCAGTATACGATTAAAAACTGGCGAAAATAAGGAAAGGAGTTTTGATGTATTATGCCCTTGTAGATGTGGATAATGCGTATGTCTCGTGTGAGCGTGCTTTCCGTCCCGACTTGAATGGGAAGGCGGTTGTCGTATTATCCAATAATGATGGTTGTGTCATCGCGCAAAGCAATGAAGCCAAGGCGATGGGTATCGAAAGAGGGACTCCTTATTTTAAACTATCCGAACTTTTTCCGGGGAAGCAGATTTATGCCTTTTCTTCGAACTATGAACTTTATGCCGACATGACTCGCCGCTTGATGAATATCGTGAGTCGTGATGTACCGGAGTTTCATCGTTATTCCATTGACGAAGGATTTTGTATCTTTCCCGAAATGGAGGAATCTGATTTGAAAATCTGGGGTGAGCAATTGTATGAGTGTATCTGGCGCGGACTGGGAATTCCTGTGAGTATAGGTATCGGCAATACAAAGACGCTGGCTAAGGTTGCAGGTCGTTTTGCCAAGGTCTATCCGGGATACCATCATTGTTGCATGATCCATACAGAGGAGCAGCGGTTGAAGGCCTTAAGTATTTTCCCGATAGAGAAAGTGTGGGGAATCGGTCGTCGTTGGGCAGAGGCTCTTCAGTCATCACACATCAAGACAGCCGGTGATTTTGCTGTTCAGTCGGAATCCTGGGTTCGTGCCCGTTTCAATGTGATCGGGCAAAGGACATGGAAAGAACTGAATGGGCAGGATTGTATCCCTGTTGATGATATGAATCTGGAGAGGACGAGGAAAAAGAGTATCTGTGTCTCCCGTTCCTTTCCTCATCCCATCTATCAATTTGAAAATATCAGAACGCATGTAGCCAATGATGCAGCAAGGTGTGCTGAACGGTTGCGCCAGCAGCATCAAGTCGCTTCGGGGATTGGTGTTTTTATAGATACAGATCCTTATCGAGGCGCCAATCATCCTAATGGGATGTTCCGGATACGTACCCTGCTGACACCTTCCGCCAGTACGAGAATCATTGTGAGCACAGCTTTGCAATGTCTTCAGAGTGCTTTTCTGCAAGGATATCCCTATAAGCGTGCCGGAGTACTGTTGACGGATGTCTGTCCGGACAGTGGAGTCCAGACTGATTTTCTGGACTATCGACCGGATCGGTATAAGAGAGAATGTCGTCTTGATGCCGTGATCGATCAGATTAACCGGATCAATGGGAGTGAAACTGTCGTTTTGGCTGCAAGACAATATCCTGAAAAGGATGGCAAAGGCAAGGCGGGGAAGTTCGCTGATGCAATCCGGCGGAACCGGAAAAGTCCTGAATATACCACGAGGTGGTCGGATATACTTGAAGTTGACTGAGCTCCTGTTTTCTGGTAAGTGAAACCATAAAAAGAGAAAGATATGGATACAGTACTTTATATAAAAAATATGGTATGTGACCGTTGTATCATGGCGGTGACACAGACTCTGAATAATCAGAATCTTCATCCGATGAGTGTGGAACTGGGAGAGGTGCATCTATCTGATGTATTGTCTGACAAGCAGACAGACCGTCTTCGCAGGGCATTGGAAGATCTGGGCTTTGAACTTCTGGACGACAAGCGTCAGCAGACGATCGGCCAGATCAAAAATGCCATTATCAAACTGGTACATTATAACAACGACCGTTCTACCGTGAATCTTTCTGATTATCTCTCAGAGAAGTTGCATAGTGACTATTCAGCACTGAGCAAACTCTTCAGCGAGGTGGTCGGTAAGACGATTGAACGTTATTACATTGAGCAACGGGTTGAACGGGTCAAGGAACTGATCAAGTATGACCAGTTGAGTTTGACCCAGATAGCCAATGAGATGAATTACTCCAGTGTGGCGTACCTCTCCAGTCAGTTCAAGAGTGTTACAGGGATGACTCCATCCACATTCAAGGCTCAGAAGAAGAATACACTGAAAGCATTGGACAAGATTTGAAGTTGAAATGATATGATATAGATTTTAAATTAAAATATAATGAGATACGGAATAATTGGAACTGGTGCCATCGGTGGCTATTATGGTGCAAAACTGGCAAAGGCTGGTGAAGAGGTGTATTTTCTTTTTCATCGTGACTATGATGTAGTCTGCAAGAATGGACTTCAGGTGAATTCCTGTGATGGTGATTTTCATCTCTTTCCTGTACACGCCTGTCGGCAAGTTGAAGATATGCCACAGTGTGATGTGGTACTGGTGGCCTTAAAGTCCGTAAATGAAGTATTGTTGAAGACGTTGCTGCCTCCACTTCTGAAGTCTACCACCTTAGTGGTGCTGATCCAGAACGGTATCGGAGTGGAAGCAGATGTCCAGCGGATGTTTCCTGATGTCTGGCTGGCGGCAGGTCTGGCATTTATCTGTGCAGCAAAAACAAAACCCGGCATCGTGGACCATCAGGCCGAGGGCTCTATCAATATCGGCAATTACAGTTGTAAGGACCGGACCGTTATGGATAATATGATTTCGGAGATGAAAGTTGCCGGTATTAAAGTTGCTGAAGTGGAATACCATGAGGCGCGGTGGCGTAAGGCAGTCTGGAATATGTCCTTTAATGGGATGACAGTGGCCTTGGATACCAGCACAGATGCTCTGCTCTCTGATCCTGATACCATGCAACTCATCCACGATCTGATGCTAGAGGTTATTGACGGTGCCACAGCCTGTGGAGTCAATATCGGTCATGAGTATGCAGATCAGTTGATTGCCTATACCCAGGCCATGCCTCCTTATCTTCCCAGTATGAAACTTGATTATGATTTTCATCGTCCGATGGAGATCTATTATCTCTATACCCGTCCAATAGAGGAAGCCCGTAAAGCCGGATATGAGATGCCAAAGTTGTCTATGCTCGAAGCAGAACTGAAATTCAAGGAACGGAACCGGTAGTTATCCGTTCTGTTTCTAAGAGAGACTGTCAGATAGAATTACTATCCTCGTTTATGTAATGTTCGTTTCTTTTATTTGTCTTTTTTGTGATAATTTGTTATAAAATGAGGATAAAAGCTTGTAATTATTAAAAACGTTTATTATTTTTGTCGTGTAGAATCTAATCTTAATTCTCTCATACATGAAAATATTAATTGCCGGTGGTACCGGATTTATAGGAAAGGCCTTAAGTTCTTTTCTTGTAGGAAAGAAATATGAGGTAAACGTTCTGACCAGAAGGAAGATACCTGATACAGAAAATGTGCACTATTACCAATGGGATGTAGAGAAGGGGTTTATTGATCCGTATGCCTTTGATAAAGTGAATGCAATCATTAATATGACGGGTACCAATATCGGAGAAAAGCGTTGGACCACAGTCAGAAAGCAAGAGATTATAGACAGTAGGCTAAAGCCTTTGAATCTTCTCCTGAAATATGTGAAGGAATCAGGTCATGGAATAGATGTGTTGATATCATCCTCTGCTGTCGGATACTATGGAGCAGTGACAACTGAACAGATTTTTACGGAAGAGGATAAGAATGGTACAGATTTCCCGGCACTTGTTTGCAAATTGTGGGAAGATACCGCCCGGAAATTTGAGAAGGTAGCTCATCGGGTAGTAATCCTGCGTAAGGGTGTTGTAATCGGTAGAAGTGGGGGAATGTACCGAAGATTAAAACCTCTGGCAAAACTTGGAATCACTGTCGCTCTAGGGAACGGTAGACAGTATCTTCCATGGATCTGTATCGGTGACCTGGTGAGGATCTATAATTATGTTCTGGAAAATAAAAAGATGAATGGTGTCTTCAATGCTGTGACCAGTGAGCATATTACCATGAATGATTTCTCGAAGAAGATGCTACATTCGTTTGGCAAGATGGATATTCTGCCGAACGTTCCTTCCTGGATCATCAGAATCAAGTTCGGGGAAATGTCAGAGATGTTGTTACGTGGATCCAGAGTCAGTAATGAAAAGATCAAGAGGATGGGCTTTGGCTTCTGGTATCAGTCTATTCATCAGTGCCTGTGAAGATTAGTGAATTAAAAAAAGTGAAATTATGGCGAAAATTCTAATTGGTTTACGTAATCAAGTATATGCTGATTATATAGGATATTGTCTGAGGATGCAAGGACAGGATGTAAAAGTGGTGGCTGGTGGTATGGATATAGTTCATCTGCTGTTCAGCCAGAACTGGGACATTGCGATTATAGGCATTCATGTGAGTTATTATAATGGATTGGAAATTTTGGATAAATACCGGAAGTATTGTCATGAGATGGTGAAGGAAGCACAGGGAGAAGTTCCGGTAAAGACAAAGATTTATATTGTGAGTGGTTTTTATGATCGAGTGAGTCTGCAGCAGGCAAAGAATCTGGGTGCTGCGGATTGTTTCGTCGTGCCACAGGATACGGATACATTTTTGAATCAGGTATTAAAGAAAGAAAGCTTATGAAATATTTTTTTCTTGTCCTTTTTCTATTGGCTGATTTTACTATGGCTTTTTGCCAGGAAAAAACAGTTGAATTTCAGTCTGTAGGTATTAGTAATATGACGGAATTCTATACCAAGCCGTCCCGGTTGAACTGGAATATCACATCCCTTGAAGGAACGGTAAGGGTGAATATGGATAGCGTGCACCATATAACGTTTGTACCACGGCTTAATGTGGCTCAGAAAGTTTCTGTGGGGGACAACTACTTTAAAAAGGTTGATGTGCAGGGGCAATTGGAAACTTATTTCGTTGTTTCCCGGAAACTTTCTTTGTATGTCTTGTATGCTTATTCTGGGTCAACTGTTTTTTCAAAGCATCTGGCGGCAGTGGAAGGTACGTTTTCTCTCACTCATGGATGGAATTTGACGTGGGGAAGTAAAATGTACTATTGGACGAAACCGATTTTCAGTTATACGTTAGGCTTGGAAAAATATATAGGAAATTACTGGATTACGGTGAAGCCTTATTTAACCTATATGCATTCAAACTGTTATGGATCAGTGAACTTGGGTATCAGAAGATATTTCAGAAATTCACAGAATTTCATCCATCTGGGTGCTTTTGATGGTCATTCAGCAGAGGTACAGCCCCATCTAGACAGTGAATATCTGTTAGGTAACAAGACATGGGGATGTTATCTGCTATGGCAACAAAAACTGTGTTCTTCTTTCTTATTGAAGACTACAGTATCTTTCAGAAATGAGCAGTATACGAATGGACTGAATCGTAATATTCCTGGAATTACGATAGGAATCAATTATTTATTTTGATACCATGCTGACACCTATTTATAACTCTTTCAATGTCCTGTTACTGCATCTGATACAGATCGCAATAACATTCTTTGTCTTACTTGCCGTGGCGGTACCTTGTGTAACGTTGTTGCTGGGATGGCGGAGAAAGCGCGGTGAAAATCGCAGGAAGATCCTTCATCGAAAATATGAAGAGGTCATTTTCCCTTTTTTATATCAAGGAGATACTAATCATTTCCGTGACGTCAAAGAAAAACTAGGTAAAGTAGATAAAAAGGTTTTCATTGGAATATTAAATGATCTAAGTCGCTATTTTACGTATAAAGATCAGAATAAAATCAGGCAGATAGCTGCTGTCTATGATTTGGAATCGTATATCTTGAAGAAGATCCGTTGGATTCTTCCTCTTCGCAAGATTCGTGCTTTGAAAATACTGGTTAATATAGGGTGTTCCCAGAAATCCTATCCGGCATTACAGAAACTTCAGAGAAGTAAAGATGCTATCATCAGATTCTATGTCATTCAGAATCTGTGATTTGCTATTCTTTATAAAAGAAGTGATGGCGTTTTTTGTGAGTAATAAAAAATGTAGAATATTATAGACAGTATAACTATGAATGAAGAAAATTTGAATCAAGCAAGAAATTATTTTAGTGACATTGAAAGTCAGATAGCTTTGCTTCCGAAAGATCAGCAAGGATTACTGTTTAAAAAGTGTGCAGTCAACTGTGTTTCTAATACGGTCTTACCTTTTCTGCGAGCAAGACAAGAGAAGTGTGGGGGAGATCTGGATCTGTTCTTTTCGAAACAAGAAGATTCGGAATATTCGTTTCAGAGGGTTATAGAAAAAGGTCATATCTATGAAATGGGGTATCCCAGATGCTTTTGTTTTATGTACAATATGGGATTTGCAAAATCAAAGATACATTGCGAATGTTCAAAACAAAGCATTCTGTTTATATTACATGAATTGTTTCCTGCTAAGGATTTTACAGTAGATATAGTCAATACAATTTTGGGCGGATCAGATAAATGTACATTCAGAATAACACTATGTATTTGATAGTTGCCAATTATTAAGGCAGACAGTCTATCACATTTTCTGGCAGCATAATCGAACAATCTGTAGAAACGAGTGGATGCTCTTCAATTCTGTCTATAAACTTCATGTTTTTTAAAATGATGTTTCAAAATATGTTTTTGAAAATATACATTATTTTTTAATAAAACGAAGATTATACAGTTTATTTTTGTGCATTTAATAGAATAATACTCTTAGGATATTTTCTATATTATCACTGCCAATAGCCCTCTTCCTGTTCAGCGACTTTCTGAACGAAGCATTGGACATGCCGATATTTTTCTCGAAAGCAGAGATGGATATATTCTTATCATCCAGATATTGTTTGATACGCTCCAGTACCATTGTGCATTTCCTTAAATGATGTTAAATAGAATATATTCTAATAAATAATTTGCTTGTTAATAGAATATTATCTATATTTGCAACTGTATAAATAGTTTACCAGTTACAAATATAACATAATAATCTATGGAAAAAGGGAAAATATTAGTAGAATTTGGAGAAGGTCGTCGAATTGCAAAATTATTAGGATGCACAGAGAAAACGGTGAGTCTGGCCTTGAACGACAAGAGAGAAACAGCATTATCGCAGCGTATCAGGAAAATAGCAATATTAAGGGGAGGAATATTGAAAAGCAAGTAATGGTAAAACTTTTCTTTTAGCCGTCAGCTGAATACCAGACCTGATAGGCACCATGAAATGTACAATATCTTAGAAACTATCTTTTATCAGAACCTTTAGATGATTTCATTGATATTTCTCTGATGTGATAGAACTGAACTCTATGTTGCTTTATAAAATATGAATGTCGGGTTGCGTCCCGCCTGAATCGATTCTATATACACTCTTTTATAAGAGTGATGAAACTAATCTATCTACTTTTACGGACTACATTATGAATGTGGATTTTAATCTTCATTCTTCATGTTTTTGTCTATTGTCAATAAAGATGTTAATAACGCTACTTAAATTAAAATAATCTGTTAAAATGAAAATCAAAAAACAATTATGTCTTGTTTTGGGTGGATTGTTAATTGGAATTTGTTTGATATCATGTACTGATGATATATCAAATGATGATCATTACAGAAGACCTAGCTGGTTAAAGGGAAATGCTTACGAAGTATTGCAGAAAGAAGGTAATTATTCGATATTTCTAAAAGGTATAGACCTTTCAGGATATAAATCGATTGTTGATGGGAATAGTGTCCTTACAGTGATGGCGCCAAATGATGATGCTTTTAAAGTTTTTCTTGCTCAAAAGGGATATAGTTCCATTGAAGGGATGCACGGAAAAGATCCTTTGTATTTGAAAAAACTAATAGCTTATCATCTGATATATTATTCTTATGATTGGAATAAGCTAGTTAACTTCAGACCTTCTGAAGGAGATGGAGCTACTGATGAAGAAAAGAAACTGCATGCTGGCTATTATTACAAATATCGTACCCATAGTTCTGATCCAGTAGAACAATCTCGCGTAAAACTTACGCCGAATGCATCAAGTGATACGCTAATTCACATCTATCATTATGAACGATATCTTCCTGTTTTTTCTGATCAACTTTTTAAAACAAAGGGTATTGATCCAGTGTATAATTATCAGTATTTTTATCCTCATTCAAAATGGAACGGCATCAATAATACTTCGGGTTCATTTAATGTCAGTAATGCTCAGGTAAGCGATAATGGAAATGTGATTACAGATAATGGGTATATATATCATATTGATCAAGTGCTGGAGCCACTAAATACAATTTATGATGAATTGAAAAATAATCATAAATATTCAGATTTCCTGAATTTATATGATACTTTTTCAACTTATTCTTTGGCAGATGATGCTACAAATACAAATTTAGGTTATCAAGCTTATATTCATGAACATGGAGCATTACCGCAAATTGCAGTTGAATGGCCTACTTTGGACTATAAGCAAATGGATGTACTGGAAACAAAAGGATATAATGTTTTTGTACCTTCAAATACAGCCATTGATAATTTTTTTAAAACCTATTGGACTTCTGGTTGTGGATATAATTCGTTGAATAATTTGGATCCCTTAATCTTACGGTATTTTATCTATCAATTTTTCACGAAAGATGATATGATAGTTTTTCCAGAAGAAATAAAAAATGGGAAAGTGTTGACATATTATGGGACTCCTGTTAATATAGATCCTAATCAAGTGACAGATCGTGTAATCTGTGAAAATGGGACTCTATATGGTATGGATCATATAGATGTACCGGAAATATTTTCGTCTGTTTTAGGGCCTGCTTTTAAAGACAGTACTTATATTGATTATTTATATGCATTGTCTGGTAGTAATTTGATCTTGTCATTAGCATCAAATAAATCTCATTTTGTGGCTCTTATCCCTAGTAATCAACAGTTCTATTACAGTGACCCATCTATGAGACTGTATTCTACAACTTCTGGTAAAGTTTTGCAACAATACAGCGATGTAGTAGGTGATTATACAGATCTTTCTTCAAGTGCTATGCAGAATATTGTGAATATGCATACGGCATCGAATATATCGGGATTAAAGATGGAAGGAACACAAGTTGTTCAGACTAATAAATCATTCAACTATTGGTATATGCATAATGGAAAGATAACAACAAATGCTCTTTTCAATCAACAATTGGAGCCTGAGTATAAAGGAACACCATTTGTTAATTTACATGAGATATTGAATAATAGTAAAGCCTGGGATAATGGACGAGTATATTCTTATGATGCTACAGCTGTTTTTCATACTGCGGATGGGGATGGGCTAGCTCATAAATTAGCAGTCTGTAATGATAAAAATTATCCTTATTACCTTTTTGCCCAGTTACTTCAGAAGTCAGGACTTGGAGATGGAAAGTCAAAAACAATTAGTGATAAAATACTGCCTACTACGGATACCAGATTTATTGTCTTTATTCCGACAAATGAAGCAATAAAGCAGAATTTAAAAGATATTCCCGGATGTTCAAGAATGAAAGTTTCAAACGGGATGTTATCAGGAAGTTTTTCTTCTTCAAACAAACGTCAGTTAGCTGCTTATTTATGCTCTTATTTTATAACATCAGCAGTGAGTACCATTACTACGTATCCTTATCCGGGATCAGATTGTCATGGAATCTTTCATACGGCAGGTAGTTATCAGATAAGGATTCAAGATAATGGCAGCCAATTGAGTGTGAATTTTGTTGATGCGAAGAACAACAATAATGTTTCTGTGAATTCAAGATATTTTTATTTGCCATTTGCGTTTAATGACGGATGTTTTCATCTTATTGATGGCATATTAAAATGATAAATAAGCAAGCTATGAAAAAAGTAGAAGATTATAATATATTATTGAAGGTGGTACTATTAGTATTTGTAATCTGTGGATATACATTAAAATCCATAGCACAACAAAATGTGATAACTGGTACTGTGGTGGAGCAGGAGGGTAACGTTAAAGAGCCTGTTATCGGAGCTAATGTCGTGTTCGTGAATTCCCAGAATCGTTATGTAAAAGGTACAACTACAGATGTCAACGGAGATTTTAATTTACAGGTCCCAGATAATGCCATGAATATGAAGATACGGTTTTCGTATATAGGTACCAAGACACAAACTCTAAGATATAAAGGACAGTCTCATTTTGACATTGTTCTTGAAGACAATTCTCATACGGTGAGTGAAGTTACAGTTATAGGTAGAAGGGCTGACGGTATGGGAATTTCCAGATTGGAACAGACATCTGCAGTACAAAGTCTCAAAGTATCGAATATTGTAGAACAGTCTCCCGTAAGTTCTCTAGACGAGGCTTTGCAAGGTCAGATTGCTGGACTGGATATTTCATTAGGAGGGGATCCTGGAGCACGGAGTTCTATTCGTATTCGTGGAACGAATACGTTGACTGGATCATCAGACCCTCTGATTGTAGTTGACGGGGTTCCTTATGATACAAATATCTCTGATGACTTCAATTTTTCTACAGCAAATGCAGAAGACTTTGGAGCTTTACTGAATATTCCACCTGCAGATATTGAGAGTATTGATGTTCTGAAGGATGCTTCGGCTACAGCCATTTATGGAACCCGTGGTGCAAATGGGGTCTTGCTTATTAATACGAAGCGCGGGTCAATGGGGAAGACAAGATTCTCTTTCTCCAGTAAACTTACAGCAAAGCAGGAACCAGAGACAATTCCTTTATTGGATGGTGACCAATTTGCATTGTTGATGCAAGATGAATTATGGAATGCTGCTAATGCCAAAGGAGTAAAAAATGCTTCGAATGAGATGAATATGTTATTTAATAGCAATGAAATCAATTATAATCCAAAGTATAAATATTATGATGAGTATAATGCTAATACCGACTGGCTTTCTGCCATTAGACAGAACGCTTATATTACAGATAACAATTTTGATATGACTGGGGGTGGTGAGAAAGCTACATATCGTTTATCTTTGGGATATTATAATGAATCTGGTACAACTGTCGGAACGGGGTTGAATCGTTTGTTCTCTCAAATGAAAGTAACTTATAATTTTTCGGACAGGTTAAGGGTTAATACGGATTTTTCGTTTACAGATACAAATAAACAAGCTAATGTGCTGTCTAATGCTCGTTCTATGGCGATGCAGAAGATGCCGAATTTGAGTCCTTATTATATAAACAATGAAACCAAACAGTCTACGGGAGTTTATTTTACGCCGGAGAGTGATTTCCAAGGTGGTTATAGTAGTAATTATAATCCAGTGGCTTTAGTTAATGACGGGTTTAATAAGACAACTTCCCGGGAAGAGAAAATGACTGTAACATTAAATTACGATTTCCCTTTTCGTCTATCTTTTCAAGGATGGATCTCGATGAATATGAGAACAACAAAGAACAAACAATTCTTACCACAGTCTGCTACTGGTGTTCTTTGGACCAGTTCAAATGCAAATCGTTCAACGGACGCTACATCTGATGCTTTTACGTTGCAAAGTGAAGGGAAATTTATTTATAATAATTCATGGGGGAAACATAATCTGATAGGTACCGCCGTTTTCCGTACTTACCAAAGCCAAAGCTTCAGTTCTTCTAATACTACTTATGGAAATGCATCCATACATCTTGCAGATCCTATTGTCGGGAGTGTCGTGGCCGGTTCGAATTCTGGGGATTCAGAGCGAAGATCTATAGAAGTAATCGGACAAGCCGTGTATACTTATGATAACCGGTATGTCTTGAAAGCTACTGTAAATCATAGTGGCAGTTCAGCAATGGGCAAAGACAACAGATTTGGGACTTTCCCTGCTTTTGGATTTGCATGGAATATTGATAAAGAACATTTTCTAAGTGATAAGGTGAAAAAATGGCTTAATGAAGCGAAAGTGCGTTTGGGAGTTGGCTGGGCAGGGAAGGCTCCTGATGGAGCTGCTTATTACTATGGAGCATATCAGTCATTGGGAAGATATGTAGATATGTCTGCGATTTATCCTGTACGTATGCAGTTGAATAAATTGAAATGGCAAAGTACGAGAGAGCTTGACTTTGGTGTAGATTTGTTCTTGTTTAATAAGTTGAATGTTTCATTTGATTATTATAATAAACGGACAAGTGATCTTTTGCTTGGGAATACCAGTTTGCCATCTACAACAGGGTATTCTACCATTAAATGGTTAAATTCAGGTGTTTTGTCAAATAAAGGCTTTGAGTTACGCTTCAATTATCAAATTTTCAGAAATAAAGATTGGACCATTACTCTTAATAATCTTAACGTGAGTAGGGACATTAATAAAGTTGAGGAATTGCCAAATACCTGGAAATGTGATAATTATACTTTTGGGAACGGAGAATATGCGTTACGTATTGTTGAAGGCGCACCTGTAGGAGCTTTTTATGGATATCGGTATAAAGGAGTATATCAAAATACGAAAGACACTTATGCACGTGATCAAAAGGGTAATGTAATGAATGACTATAATGGAAATCCTATTGTTATGAGAAATGGAACTGCATTGACTTATCCTGGAGATGCTAGATACGAAGATGTGAATCATGATGGTGTTATCAATGAAAACGATATTGTCTATCTTGGAAATGCCAATCCGAAATTAATTGGTGGCGGTGGTCTTCAGGTCAGATGGAAAGATCTGGTTCTGACAACTTTCTTTTATGGAAGGTATGGGCAAAAAGTGATAAATGCAGGGCGAATGAATCTTGAGAGTATGTACAGTACAAAGAATCAGAGTACTGCTGTTTTACATCGATGGAAACATGAAGGTGATGCTACGGACATGCCACGTGCACTTTATGGTATGGGATATAATTACCTGGGATCAGATCGGTTTGTAGAAGATGCCTCGTTCTTACGTCTCAAGACACTTTCTATCAGTTGGAATATACCCAAATTATGGCTTCAAAAATTGAGATGGGGAATAACCAGAGCTAATATCTTTGTCACGGGCTATGATCTGTTTACCTGGACAAACTATACAGGACAAGATCCGGAAGTATCATTTCCTTCTGCCACCAGATTGGTTAAGGATACGGCTACAACCCCTGTTACTAAGCGTTATGTATTTGGTATTACTGTTAATTTTTAATATCATGAAGAAGAAATTTTTATATGTTATATTGATTTCATGTCTTGTTATGACGGTATCATCATGCAATGACTGGCTAGACATACTTCCAAATAATGAACAGGTAACGGATGATTATTGGAAATCGAAAGAGGATGTAGAGTCTGTGCTTGCTTCTGGCTATTATTACCTTAGGGAAAGTGTCCCTTTTTTTATCAATTGGGGTGAGCTGAGAGGAGGTGCAATTTATTCCAATAATGCAGCTGACACAAAACTGCAGGATTTTAATATAACCCCTAATGATGCCTTGTGTGATTATTCTACTATATATAAGGCAATAGGGATGGCTAATTCTGTAATAAAATATGCGCCAGGGGTAAGAAGCATTGATAATACGTATTACGAATCAATGATGAAATCAAATCTTTGCGAAGCTTATTTCATTCGTTCCTATTGTTATTTGATCTTATTGAAGAATTATAAAGAAGTACCCTTGATAACTGATGCTTATGTTGATGATAGGCAGAACTTTAATCAGCCGAAAGCTTCTGATGTACAAATTGTCAATCAAATAAAAAAAGATGTGACAACTGCACTTGCAACCGGAGCTGCAAAAACAACTTATAGTGAAGACTGGCAAACGAAGGGACGTGCTACCAAATGGGCTCTTTATGCAGTGATGGCTGATGTGTGCCTTTGGAATGAGGATTATGATGAATGCATAAAATATTGTGATTTGATTCTTCATGCGACAGATGCCTTCAGACCCGTGTTCATGACAAATACTGCTGACTGGTTTACTATGTTTTATCCGGGTAATAGCAATGAATCTATTCTTGAATTAAACTGGAATTATTCTACAGGTCAGGAGACCAATAATTTTTCTTCTTTATTTGGGCAAAATAACTCATCTCGTCTGCGCCCTACACAGCAGGCATGTCTTAAGATGATGGCCGAAACACAAGAACTGAAGGATAAAGGATTTCCTGATGATGCAAGGATGGGGCGTATGCTTCTTGCTACATACGTGCCTGATAATGGTACAGCGACAGGATGGAGTACATCTGATCAATATTATCTCTGGAAATATTATGGTACTGATGTGCAGGATATCACAGGAGGTGCACGTACTCATCAAGATGCAGATTTTATTATATATAGAGTAGCTGAGATTATGATGATGAAAGCTCAAGCTCTGACGATGAAAGGAAAATATCTCCAGGCTGTAGAATTAATCAATAAATTGAGAAAACGTGCAGGACTAGGAAACTTTAAGGATATTGATACGAGTTCTGATGATGCCCAATTAAAAGTCAGTCAATTAGATGAACAGACAATTCTTGAAGAAATTCTTAATCAAAAAGAGATGGAATTTATGGGAGAGGGGAAACGATGGTATGATTTACTTTGGTTTGGGAAAATACAGAATTATAAATATGAAAAACGATTTATTTCTATGGTAGTAGAAGGTAATCAGACTACTAATCAGGAATGGATAGAATCTGTATTGCAGGACCGTAATGCATGGTATATGCCATTACCTCAAAACGATATAGATCATAACCAGTCGCTTATACAAAACCCATATTATTCAACAACGAAATAAGGAGAAAAGGATATGAAAAAGTTGACTTTATTAAAGCAAATTCTTTTGGCATCTATTGGGGTATATATGTTATATGGATGTGATGCTGATGTATTCAATATTAATACTGATTCCCTTAAAAGTTCGAGTTATACTAATGATTCAAATCTTCCGATTTCGACCTATCTAGCAAGTAAACCTGATTTTTCCGAATATGTCAAATTATTAAATTATTCTGATATGTTTAATGCGCTTAATCAGTCTACATCCGGAGTGAGTTTTACGGCTTTTGCTCCTACAAATGAAGCTATGAGAGATTTTTACCAGAGATGTGGTGTTGATAGTCTGAGACAATTGAGCAAAGATTATGCTAAGGCATTTGTACTTTATCATACGGTGGAGGATTCCATATTGCCTGATGAATTTGTTTTGAAGAGTTATGTCAAGAATCTTAGTTCTGATAAGTTGAGTATTACTATAGATACGCTGAAAACAGGTGAGGCCTGGCTTAATAATCAAGGACATATTGTGCAGATGGGCCTGAGTGCATATAACGGAAAAATTTATGTATTATCTAAGGCAATGACTCCACTTGTAGAAACGATTTATGATCGCTTAGCGAAAGCCAAGAACAGTAGGATCATGAGGCAGGCTATAGATGAAGCTGGGTGGAAGAAACAGCTAAGTACAATTTCCGACACAACGATTAATAAGCAGCGGGAACAAGTTATTATTAAGAAATACTTTACATTTCTGAATGTTACGGATGATGTGTTTGCAAAAAATGACATCAATAGTTTGGGTGATCTAAAGAAAAAATTAAAAGAACGTGATACAAAAGGATTAAGTGAAGATTCTTTGTTAAGAGAATATGTCTCATATCATATTTTGAGTAATGCTTATACGATTAAGGCTTTCTGTAGAATGACAGAATCTGACAGTATTAAAATATGGAACACTTCTGCAAAAAATCAAGTTTTCTCCATTACTTATGATAGTCTGGCACATGATATGAGCGATAAATATATTATTAATTCAGCAGGTAGCAAAGCTGAATTTCTTAACGAGAACTCAGATTTATTAGCTAAAAATGGTTATGTGCAAGAACTTGACAGTTGGTTACCAGTGTGTGAACCTTCTCAAGCACGTATAGTCTGGGATTTGGCTGATTACGCTGATATAAAGAATCTGGTATCTTCGGAATATTATCAACCTTCTGCACCTACAGCATCCGAATACAGTTGTCAAATAGCATCGGCATCTTGCTTTAACTATGAGATGGGAGGATCTGGTACAGATAATCATTCTTATGGAGATATAGATTATGTAACATGCAAATCAAACTTATCAAAAGCTAACAATTATGACCGTGTGGTATTTAATGTAGGATATATGGGAAGTGTAGAAATGAAAACTCCTACTATTATAAAAGGAAAATATAAGGTCGAGTTGACGATTGTTTATCTTACGGATCATAATTTTATGAGGCAACAGACTGACGGTAATGGAGGATTACTGAAAATTTCGTTTGATAATATGGATAATATGACGACATACGCAGCACCGTATACAAAAGTGAAGAGTGTCTCTCCGGGGGTATATACATCAACGATCTTTAATGAAATTGAATTTAGCAAGACGGTATCACATGTCTTTAAATTTGTAGTGTTAGATCCGGCAGCAAGTACAAATAGTCATTTTAGTTTGCAGATGGATTATATAACATTCATACCTATAAAGGACTAAAAAAGATAATGGTAAAATAAGATAACTTGTTAATTATGAAGAAAATAAGAAAAGTGTTGATTCTGTTAATTGCTGTTTCATTTGCAGTGGCCTGCTCTTCTTTAGATAATGATGAGCATTATAGCAAGTATAATACAGATATACAGAATAACGAATTGAAGATAGTAAATATGAGTTCTGAGGATTATATAAAGACTCGTTCAGATCTTTCTGATATGAATAATCTTTTTCTTTCGGATAGTATTTATAAACAATTAGATGCAAAAGGTCAGCGGAGTACAATCCTTATAGTATCAAATAAACATTTTAAAATGCCTGATGCGAAAAATATGGATTTTATTGCAAAGTCACATATCTCTGACATAGAAATGTCTCCTGCAAATCTATCTAATGGTGAACGTTTGATGATGTGGCATGGGAAATATGTAAATGTCGATATTGATTCTCTTGGACAATCTGGACAGATTATAAACCATATCATGTTTAATAATGCTGCTGTCAAAGAGGTAATAAAAACAAATAACGGGTATATTTATGTTATTTCTGATATGATCAATACTCCAATATCTTTATATGATTATATCAACAACCTTGATGAGAATTATTCGATATTTAAAAATATGGTAATAAGTTCCGGGAGTAAAATATTTGATAAATCGAGTAGTAAGGTAATTGGTGTCAATGAACAAGGGAATACGGTATATGATTCTGTATTTATATATAAAAATGCCCTTTTTGATTCTAAAGGATTTGACATGAACTCCGAGTCGCTTACTGCAACAATGCTGCTTTTTTCTAATGATGTCATTAATAATGCCTTGAGCGATGCAAAGAATAGATTAAATTTGTGGAATATGACATGTGATCAGGATAAGATGAAGAAGTGGATTCTTGAGGCTGCATTTTACAATAAAAAATATTCTTCCAATCAGATACAAACCACGAAAGATAATGATCTGAATAGTATCTTTGGTACTCAATGGCGTACAAATATTCAGAAAGTAGATGTTGAGAATCCTATTGCTCTTTCTAATGGAATGGTATATAAAGTGAAGAAATTACATTTCCCAAATAATCTGTTGATATATCGTCTTAAAGATTGGTTTTATTATTATGAAAATTGTACTGATGAACAAAAGGCAAATTATTTTAAAACTAGCAATCTGGCTTTCAGCCAAATAAAAACGGCTGTTTCTGCATGGACACCTCTTGCTGGAGTATGGCCCTTGCATGAAGATCGAGTCTTGATATATGAACCAGGAGAACAAGATAATAAAGAAGGATTTCAATTGGATTTTACGCTTATCAAATTACATACAAATGCCGATAATACGACAAATGTCGTTCCTTATCTTATTCCACCGGGGACATATCGGCTGGCTATGGGATTTGTTCAAAATCAGAATTTGGATATTACAGTTTCCGTATTAGTGGATGGACAAGTTATCGCAAAATCTCCTCTTATAGCTTTGGGGTCATCAACAACATACCATTATGATCGAGGTTCTACTTTGTCAAATTGTTATCCAGAGGGATATGATGTATCTCTTATATCCAACTATAATAGGAAAGCCAGCAATTATGATACAGATGGTGGACCAATTATAGATGAGGTAGCAATACCAGATACGAAAGGAGACGGTTCTCCTGTACAAGTTGTTCTTAGAATAAAGTGCGCGGATTGGAATGGACAGAAAAAATTAACACTAAATCATTGGTGTCTTAGGCCTACCCATAATAATTATTAGAAAGAATTAGAAACCATTATGTAAAATATAAAGAAATATTGTCGACATAAGACATTATGGATAATCTTTTACACTTTTTCAAATAATAAAAGAGAAATGAAAAATAAAAGAAAAGAAATTTTACTGTGCATCGGAGCGTTTATGATTTCCATTAATTATGTATCTGCACAGAAAAGAATTACTGGATATATTATGTCATCAACTCATGCACCAGTCGTTGATGCTGTGATTTCTTATCAGCATGGTAAATCTGTCAGATCAGCCAGTGATGGAAGCTTTACAGTAGATAGCATAAAGGCAGGGGATGTTATGAATATCTGGCATGAAGGATTTTTTAGTAAAACAGTATATATAGATAAGAATACTGAAAAGAAAATAAAAATATATATGATAGAAAAGGATAAGACCAGGTATAATGAAACAGCCATTCTACCTTATCATCTTATCAATAGTGATCCTTCTATAGCAGGTGTTGAAAATATCAATAAAAAAGATTTTTCTCGTGGATCGATATCTATAGATAATGCAATAAAAGGCGAAATTACAGGACTTAATGTCATCAATAAAAGTGGGATGACTGGGGAAGGTGCTTATTTGCAATTACGAGGTATAAAATCCTTGCAGGCAGAAAATTCTCCATTGATAGTTATCAATGGGATCCCCTATATGCCTGACCAGAGTCTTTCACAAATTATCAGCGGATATTCAAGGTCGATTTTCCAGGCTTTTAACATTCAGGATATACGCAATATTACGGTACTTAAAGGCGCCCAGGCAGCAATATACGGCAGTATGGGGAGCAATGGCGTGATTATGATAGAGACGGATCAGGCTTCAGCAACAGATATGAATACTCGTATCTCCTTTTCTACTATTTTTGGAAGTAATTGGAATGATCGTCGTATTCCTTTAATGAATTCTAATCAATATAAAAGTTATTTGTCAGATATCGGACTAACCTACTATAGAAATATGGAAAGTTTCTTTAATGATTTTTCTTTTTTGTCTGATCCAAATGCAAATCATGCCTATTTGTATAAATATAATACGAATTGGCAGGATGCCATTTATCATCATAACTTTATGAAGGATTATCTTTTCAGGATAGAAGGTGGTGATAATATAGCCAAATATAATATATCACTAGGTTATATGAATGATGGAGGTACCTTGAGAAGCACAGAAAGTAACAGATATAATGCACAGATTAATGCTAGTATTCTTGTCAATAAGAAATTTGAAATTCGTACTGCTATAAATACAGCGTATATGAAGGGACAATATCAGGAACAAGGATTGAGTATGGAAACTAATCCTTTGCTCGCTGCTTGTCGCAGGTCTCCATTACTTAGTCCTTACAAGAGTGATATATATGGTAATTTGATTGATACCTATTCCAGTTATTGGTATGGAGCTATTGAAAATCAGAATTTTATGGTTAGTAATCCTGTTGCGATTGTCAATACACTCTCTGGTAAAAATCGACAATATGATATAAATGCTAAAATACAGTTTATGTATAAGCCGGAACCCAATTTGTCTTTTAATGGTATTGTTGGAATGTATTACAACTATAATCAGGAGCAAACTTTTATTCCAGGAATTAATAATAATGCTATTTCTCCTCTCTTTGATCAATATGGAGTAGCTAATAACACAATACGTGTTGGAACAAATCATACCTTTAATATGTTTTATGGACTTAATGCCAGTTATCAACTTAATCTTGATGAACAAAACCAATTCCGTGTTATGGGAGGTTGGCAAGCCGTAATTGATTCGTATGAATATGATGCAGCTTTCGGGCGTAATTCCAATAATGATTTTTATCAAACATTGGGAGATGCGCAGGCTTTAGGAAAATATTTTTCCGGATATAATAATAAATGGAACTGGATGAACTTTTTTGCAAATGCAGATTATACCTATAATCATCTGATTAAGTTGGGAGCTGTTGCATCTTTTGATGGTGCATCTTCAATTGGTAAAGATGCCGCTTGTATGACATTGTATCCTGCTGTAGATGTAGTATTAATGGCTAAGCATTTCAAGAGGTTGAAAGATATCGAATGGATAAACAAACTAAATCTTTATACAAATTATGGAATTACAGGGAATAGTCGTTATTCCTCAAAATATGGTAAATATTATTATACTAGTTGGCCTTATCAGACTATAGCCGGAATTGTCCGTGCAAACGTTCCGAATACAAAGTTGAAGGCTGAAAAGGATTATACTCTGAATTTAGGGTTTGAAGCGTCCATGTTATGCAATAGACTTCAAATAAATCTTGGCTATTATAACGTTCAGGCAAAAGATGTGCTTATGAATTATTCCCGCTCTTCTATTTTGGGTACGAGTGCATGTTACAACAATGGAGGTGAATTGAGTTCTAAAGGTTTAGAATTGTCGGTCTCGTTCTCTCCAGTTTATAATGAAAGATTTCGTTGGACTATTGGAGGTAATCTGACTACGCTCAATAATAAGGTTAAAAAGTTAGCCGATGAAAATGAATATATTACTACATTGAGTGATGATGCAGAGATCATTACACGTGTGGGGGAATCTCCTTATTCTTTTTATGGATATAAGACAAAGGGCGTTTTTTCAACTACAGCAGAGGCTAATTCTGCTAATTTGACTAATTCTAATGGTGTTAAATACACTGCAGGTGATATTCACTATGTAGATCAAAATAACGATGGTATAATCAATGATAAAGATAAAGTAGTGTTAGGATCGGCTATTCCGAATATTTTCGGGAATCTCTTTACCCGTTTTGAATATAAGAATTATGCACTTGATATGACTTTTGTTTATTCCTGTGGAAATGATGCATATAATGCTGTAAGAAGGATTACAGAATCAGGATTAGATTTCTCAAATCAAAGTACTGCTTTAAACCGGCGTTGGTCAATGGAAGGACAGATAACTGATATACCTAAAGTATCTTATGGGGATAAAATAGGCAACAACGATTTTTCAGATCGTTGGATAGAGAATGCATCTTACTTAAAATTACGTGATATAACTTTAACTTATACATGGAAGAAACCTTTGTTGAATTTTATCCAAGGAGGTTCAATCTTTTTAACTGGAAGAAATCTATTTTGTCTGACTGATTATCTGGGACTTGATCCTGAGTTTTCTTATTCATATAGCAGTGTGTTGCAAGGTGTTGACGATGGGAAGATGAATGCTCCCAAATCAATAGAATTTGGTATTAAATTAAAGTTTTGAATATAAGATATTTTATAATAAAAATACATGGACATGAAAAAAATAATATATTCAATATCAGTATTGGCATTTGCTATCCTTGTTTCTGATATTTTTACGTCTTGTACAGATTTCTTTGATCCAAATACTGACGACGAGTTAAATGGAGAGGATTATATTTCATCGAATACCGAGATGTATACAGGATTTCTTGGAATTATGACCAAGGTCCAGGCAATAGGGGATAAAGAAATATTACTTACAGATACCCGTGGCGAACTGCTTGAACCCACAGATAATTCAAATAAGCAATTGATTGCTTTATATGATTATGATACAGATCTTCAGAATAATTCTTATGCAGATCCAGCTGGATATTATGAAGTGATTATGGCTTGTAATGATTATCTTGCCAAAATGAAAGCATATAAGAAAAAACCAGGTGTTGATGAAACTGTCTATGATAATCTTGTAGCTTCCACGGTACGTCTTAAAGTCTGGATATATAAGACATTAGGGGAAATATATGGTAAGGCTGTCTGGTTTGACGATCCAATAACGAAGATTACAAGTATTGCGGATTCAACTAATTTCAAAGTGATGAATATGCCACAACTTATCGATAAATGTTTAAGTGTTATGGATAATGGAATTGATGGCATAACATTAGATAGAAATATTGACTGGATAGCCTGGCTTGATCCTGATAATGTGACAAGCATTGCCAAAAGTCAATATCGTAAATGGAATTATATGGTGCCTCCTTTTAATGGTTTATATGCAGAATTATGCCTTTGGAAGGGAGCTTTTCTAGATGCACAAAAGCAGGATGCTACAGTTTATTATCAAAAAGCTGCAGACTTATTGCTTGCATCCTTAAATACATATATTGATGATGAAAGTTATTCCGGTAATTCTCCTTATTGGTTGCCAACCGCAACAACTCCAGGTCATTATAAAAGTTATTGGGATTATGAACAACCTTATGCAGCAGAAACTATAGCAGCTATTATTTATGATTATTCAAAAAATCAAACGAATGCATTATTAAAGCATTTTTCTAATGAATATCCTAACAAATATTGGTTGAGACCTTCTCAAATAGGGATGAATCGGTTTTCTGATAATAATTTTAATCCCGGGGCGAGTGGCAAGACAACACGTGCTGGATGTCTCTTCGGTATGAATAATGGCAGCTATTATATTGCCAAGTATCGTCCAGTGGGTAGTTCGTGTCGCGCTAATGCTTATCAGGATGATGTTCACATTTATATATATAGGGCGACTCAGTATCATATTATGCTTGCTGAGGCCTTGAATCATTTAAAAAGATTTAAGGCAATGAATGCAGTTTTGAATAGCGGAGTGAAAACGGCTGATTTTTCACCAACAGATCCTGAATGGAAAGGTTTTACCCAGAATTGGACATCAAGTGCCGCATGGGGTACACGAAAATATTCAAGTATGGGGATTCGGGGATGTTTGAATTTGGCAGCACGTCCTATGAAAACAGATACAGATGAATTAGGAGAAGATTTAACTATCAAATATAATGATATGGCTATTTTGAATGAAACCATGTTGGAATTTGCTTGTGAGGGGAAGATATACCCAGTGATGAATCGCATGGCAATGCGTTATAAGGATCCTTCTATTGTTGCAGATAGAGTTTGTCCGAAATATCAAGGAACGGGACGAGAAGGAGATATTCGTTCAAAAATTATGGCTGGTGGATATTGGGTTCCGTTTGACTTGAAACTTAAATAGGCCATTTTATAACAAACGGCATTACTTTAATCTTTTTATAAGAGACGTCTTCTTTATTTGGCGTGAGTTCCGAAAAGATTAAATATCTAGATATTATTTGAATAGCGGTACTTTTTTGTGTATTTGCTTTTATCAATACAAATAACCAAGAAGTACCGCTATATTTAATAAATGATAGATTACAGAGATTTATAGTCTTGTAAAAATTTTATGTTTTGATATAAGAATATAAGGTTTATTCCAATTTCTGATCATCATATCATAGACCTGATAATTCCAACGAGCAGGAAGCATAGAAGTACCCCTAACCGTAAAGAGAAAATTAGCACCATCAAAAGCAGGTATGAAATTAAAGTGTTGCTATTATTTTCTCAATATTGCCAATCATATAGAATGGAATATTCACAAGTCGGAATGGTTTCTTACCGAATGACGTTTGAACATCATCCACTGAATATGGACCAGACCAAACCCTGATACCTATATCAACTGGCGACAGGTCTATGAACGAATGTATAGACCGGAGATGTGAATTGCGTCCACTCTTAACCTCTATCGGGAAAAGATGTGAATCAAATGTCAGCACAAAATCTACTTCTGCAGAAGCATTTCCCCTCACCCAGAACTGGCGACGCTGGCTCACTTTATCGTTCAGTGTGAGAAGTTCCTGAGCTACCACCTGTTCAGCCAGATGGCCACGCCATACATCAAGAATATCATTGGCGCCAATAAGCTCTTTGCGTACTCCGGCTTGATAATTGGTAAGACCAGTATCGAGCATAATCACTTTAGGCTGGCGTTTCTCTTCACTCAATGCCGGAACTGTTACTGATGTTGTAGGATAAACAAGCTCAAGAAGCATGGCCTTCTGAAGCAATCTGAAAGATTCTCCCACCTCGCGGGCCTTATAGTCGGAATTGGCAAAACCGCCTAGTGTAACGATCTGACCAGCTTTTGTCCATGAAGTACTTATTAGGAAGCGCACTACTTCCGCCAACTTACCATTTTTAACATATTTCTCTACATCGTCTTGATATCCTTGCATCAAACTCTCATAGATATCGTCAAGAGCCAGCACATCCCGTGTGTTGGCATATTCCTGTACTGCTTCCGGCATTCCGCCTACAATGGTATATTGATTGAAGAGTGACATAAGTTCATCGTGCACTGCTGCACTCTGCTCAGGATGATCAATGAAATATCGAAGATTTTCCTTACCCAAAGCTGTGAGAAATTCATAGAACGAACATGGACGCAGAGCCATGTAATCAACTCGCCCCACAGGAAATGACACTTTGACATCAACAACATTTTCAAGAAGAGAGCCTGCCGAAACCACATGAATATCAGGACGTTTCTCCTTGAAATAACGAAGCAGAGATATCGTCTGGGGAGAATTCTGAATCTCATCAATGAAGAGCAATGTAGAACCTTTCTTCTTTCTCCTTCCAAGACGGGCAAAGAGAGAATCAATAAGATCGTCAAGTGGAATATTACGTTCGAAAAGAGCTCTGTCGCTATCCATATCAAGGTTGAAATAAAGATAATTATCGAATTCCTTTCCGAATGCATTAATAACGGTAGTCTTACCCACCTGACGTGCTCCACGCAATACCAATGGCTTACGATTGCTTTTTTCTTTCCACCTGCGTAGGTGCATCATTATTTGTCGTTCAAACATAATCGATATAACTTAAGATTTATGTTGCAAAGATAATCAATTGTTTCAAAATAGAGGATATAATTGATAATATTTGTTTTAAAATATAGGATAAAATTGATTGTTTTTGTTCCAAAATATATGATAAAATAACAAATATATGTTCCAAATAGAGGATATATGATAATTGTTACATTTGTACGGAATATGAGTGATTTTTCCGTGTAATCAGTTGTGTCAATATGCATGAGAAAGTTACTAGTAACTTTGAAATTTGATAAATAGACTGCAATTTTTGATAAAGACAAGAAGGCTAAATATTTTTTTTCTATCTTTATAAAATTTGATTATGGTATTTTTTTTATCTAATAGCATAAATAATATCCGTGATACCCGTTGGTGGAATTAATCTTTAAGTGATGTAGCATTGTATGCACCTTATTATATGTAATATCCGTCAGATTCCTTGGAAATAAATGAACACATATTAACCTTAATAAAAACTATTTAAAATTTCTAAAACATGGAAAAAACTAAAGGGAAAGTATTACCTGAATTCCTGATCAAACTATTGCTTATGACAATATTCCTTTTCTGCGCATCTTTTATATATGCTCAGAATAAGGTTACAGGAACGATCATTGATGCTAACGGAGAACCTGTTATTGGTGCAAGTGTAATTATCCGAGGCACGGCTAATGGTACTGTGACCGACTTGAATGGTAATTATATCTTGCAGAATGTACCATCAAACTCGGTCTTGATTATCTCTTATGTCGGTATGAAGACTCAGGATGTCTCTGTGAATGGACGGAGCGAAATAAAAGTAAAAATGGATGCGGATTCTCATGTACTTGATGAACTTGTAGTTGTTGGATATGGTGTCCAGAAGAAAAGTGATGTTACTGGTGCGCTGGCACATATTGACAGTAAAGACCTGACAGCAATGCCAGTCAACAATGCTTTCGAAGGTATGCAGGGGAAATCTGCTGGAGTTGACATTACCAACTCTCAGCGACCGGGTACCGTAGGCTCCATTACCATCCGTGGGCAGCGCTCTATTAGTGCTTCTTCTGATCCACTTTATGTTGTTGACGGAATGATCATGCAAAATAATGGAATTGATGGTATCAACCCTCAGGATATCGAAAGTATTGAAATTTTAAAAGATGCTTCTGCCACAGCTATATATGGTGCCCGAGGTGCCAATGGCGTTGTCATTGTTACAACAAAGAAAGGCAAAGCTGGAAAAGTATCTATTAACTACTCTGGTGCAGTTACAGTTTCTTCTCTCCATGATGTAACTAAAATGATGACAGCCAGTCAATGGATTGACTATGCCCGTCAAGCCTACTATAACGCAAAGAACTATGGAGATACTACTCAACCTTTCGCTGCAAACTATGACTTGGATAAGAAATTTTTCGGAGCCTCTGTAGGTTGGTATAATATTAACCAAGCATGGGTAGATGGTGTCTATCACCCAGAACTGGTAGGATCTTATGATTGGGCTAGCAAGGCCAAGCAAACTGGTATTACTACAGAAAACACACTGAACGTATCAGGCGGTACCGACAAAATGAAGGCTTATGCTTCTTTTGGCTATTTAAATCAGAAAGGTGTAGAGAAAGGTCAGTCCTATTCTCGTTTCAGCTTCAATACTTCTGTTGAAATTCATCCTATTCCATACTTTACGATGGGTATGACGATGAATGCTTCCTACGGTGACCAAAATTATGGCTATAATTTTGCCAAAAGTGTTACAGGATCGGGAGGATATTATAGTGCTATGAATTCTATGATTCCTTGGACTGTGCCTTATGACAGTAATGGCAATCTGGTTACCACACCATTCGCCTATAACGGTACTTTGGAAAACCCTATTGATGAATTAAAATATACTACAAATAAGCGTCGCAATTTCCGTATTAACGGGAGTGCCTTTGCACAATTGGATTTCGGAAAAATATGGGCACCCCTGGAAGGCCTTTCTTATCGCATACAATTTGGTCCGGAACTGCAATATTATAGGCTGGGGATTGCCTATGCAGCCAAGGGGATCAATGGATCGGGTAATAATGTTGCACAGTATAACCCTTCTCAGAATGTAGCCTGGACACTGGATAATCTGGTCTATTACAACAAGACAATAGCTAAAGATCATCATATTGGTTTCACTTTCCTGCAAAGTGCAGAGAAATCACATTATGAATATGGCAATATCAAAGCTAATGTAGCTACGGCTGGAGAACTTTGGTATAATACATTTTCAAATGCAGACCCTTTAGATTATTCTACGGGGTTAAGAGAAGAGCAGCTTTCTTCATATATGATTCGTGGTAACTACAACTATCAGGATAAATATCTGCTTACAGCCAGCATACGCTGGGATGGCAGTTCACGCCTGTCTGAAAATCATAAATGGGCAAGTTTCCCATCTTTCTCTTTAGGCTGGCGCATCAACCAAGAACAATTTATGAAGAATGTGAAATGGATAGATAATATGAAACTGCGCGTTGGATGGGGTGTTTCCGGTAACTATGCCATACCTCCTTATGGCACCAAGGGGGCTGTACAGACCTCATATTACAACTGGGGATCCAGTTCTTCTTCTGCCGGTTCTGTACCTTCAGACCCTTCTGCCAAAGATCCTGCAAAAATGGCTAATCCTGATCTGGGTTGGGAACGCACCTATCAATGGAACTTTGGACTCGACTATGATTTCTTAAGAGGCCGTTTTGGAGGTAGTATAGATTTCTATACCAATTCAACTAAGGATTTACTGATGTTGCAATCCATACCTTCCCTCACAGGTTACACCTCGACGTACGCAAATGTCGGTGCTACCTCCGGATGGGGTGTTGACTGGCAGATAACAGGTATGCCTATTAAAACAGAAGATTTCAATTGGACTTCCAGTCTTACATGGTCTCTTGATAGAAATAAAATCACCCATCTGGCTAACAACAAGACGGAAGACGTAGGTAATAAATGGTTTGTCGGAAAAGAGATAAATGTTTATTATGATTATGTTTATGATGGTATATGGAAAACTTCAGAAGCTGATGAAGCCTCAAAATATGGACGAAAACCAGGTCAAATCAAAATTAAGGACACCAACGATGATGGTAAAATTGATGCTAATGATCGACAGATTGTTGGCAAAATACGTCCTCGCTGGTCAGCAGGCTGGAACAATACCTTCACCTATAAAAATTTGGAATTAAATTTCTTTATTTATAGTCGGTGGAAATTCACAGTCAACAAGGGTTCAGAAACTCTCGGAGGCATGTATGCTATGCGACAGTTGAATTATTTCGTAGCCGGTACTAATGAAAATGCAGAATATTATGCACCTGGTAGTAATGGCATCGGAGCTGCAGATGCTTATTCTTCCAGTATGGGTTATCAAGATGGATCTTATATCAAGATGCGTAATATCTCCCTGGGATATACCTTCAATGCCAACCAATTGAAATCTACAGGATTAAACACTTTGAAAATCTATGTTCAGGCTCAAAATCCATTCACTATTTATAAAAAATGCAAATGGTTGGACACCGACTTACTGAGTTATGACAACAACGCAATTTCTTATGGTTCCAGTACGACTATCAAGAGTTGGGTTATAGGTATTAATATCGGATTCTAAAATATAATGTCATGAAAATAAAATATATATTTGTTTTGTCCTTTGCTGCAATTCTCGTCAGTGGAATGACTTCGTGCAGCAAAGATTTCCTTGATGAAAATCTCATCAACCAAAAAAGTACAGATAATTATAAGACTCAAGACGGAATTGACGAATTGGTCACAGGCGCATACCAGAAACTTAAATTTAAATACAATTATATCTGGGGTATTGAATGTTATAATATGGGAATTGACGAGTTTACAAGTGGCGCCAATAATATGACTGGATGGAATGCTTACAGCACGAGCTTAAATGCTGGAGAAAATGGTGCTAACCAGCCTATGTGGGACAATATGTATGGACTTGTTGAACCATGTAATGTTCTTATACAGAATATTCCTCAATATTATTCTCATACGGCAAAAACCTATAATACACGTCTTGGAGAAGCTTACTTTCTTCGTGGCTATGCATACTTCGAACTTGTTAAACAATTTGGTGGTGTTCCACTTAAATTAAAGCCTTCTATTAACGTAGAAACATACTTTACACGAAATACGGAAGAAGAATGTTATGCTCAGATTATTTCCGATTTTGAAAAGGCAGACAGTCTGTTATCTTCAATGCCAGAAGCAACTGGCCGTATTACCAAGAGTGCTGCTGAGCATTTCCTGGCTAAAGCGCATCTATTTCGTGCTTCTGAACTCTATGATTCTTGGAATAGCAAATATAAAGACACAGATTTAAAAGATGTCATAACTTATGGTAAGGAAGTCATTGCAGCCCATCCTCTGTGTCCAGACTTTGTAAGCCTTTGGGATTATAAAAAAGCTAATGGAGATAATGAAAAAGTATCAGAGGTAATACTGGCAGCTCAATTCTCTGATGATGCTGATACATGGGGACGTTATGGCAACCAGATGCATTTGTATTATCCTTCTGTATATCAAAATTTAGGTGGATGCCTGCGAGATATTTCAGGTGACCGTGAATTCAGCTATGTAAGTGCTACTGAATATTCTATGCAAGTCTTCGATCATGTCAATGATTCCAGATTTTGGAAAAGTTTTATTACTACCTACAATTGTAATCAGATTAGTGGTGCTCCAACATGGGATCCTGCTTCTGTCACAGATCACTATGCTCCTACTGGAGCTGTCATTGGTGGAAAACGATTCAAATCAGGTGATATTGCCATAAAATATATTGTTAACGAACCAGGAGATACCCGCTTTACAGATATGACAGGAAAAAAATCTGAAGATGCTGTATTGGAAAATGGAAAACTTGTGCCACAGCATACTTTTATCCGTTATTACAAAGGAGAGAAATTCAGTTGGAATATTTCTAAAGATAATACGACTGGAAATTATTACAACTTAATGCCTGCTATCAATCGGTCAGTAGCATTGAGTAAATTCCGTGATGGATATCGTAATTCCTATAACTCTCAGTTTGGTACTCGTGATGCTATTATTGCCCGTTCAGCCGATGATGTGCTGATGGTAGCTGAGGCTTATGCCCGTCAAAAGGATTACAGCAATGCTATCACCTATTTAAATATGGTTCGAGACCGTGCCGGCTATGCAGAAGGGGAAGACCGTGAGAAACATGTCGATGGGGGCCAAGCTTACAAAAATAATTCCTATTGCTCTGGTGGAACCGCAGGGCGAGTAGGTACTACTGCAGCTATCTATTGTGATTCCAATACTTATTATGAATCTAATAATATCGCTCCAACGACAGCATCAACAAAAACAAGAATGCATTTAAATTCTGTAACAGACATTATTAATTCAGTTGTTGATGAACCTGTCTACGAAGCTCTCAATTGTGCCTCTGATTATGATAAGGTGATGTGTTTTATCCTTGATGAACGTACTCGTGAATTAATTGGTGAAAGCCAGCGTTGGGAAGATCTTGCCAGAACGAAAGCACTTGAAGCTCGATGGAAAGCTTTTAACTGCGCTTCAACACTTGGTCAGGGGTCCTTTGATCCAAGCAAGAATTATTACCGTCCGATTCCTCAATCTTACCTTGACGGTATTACCAATGAAGACGGATCAGCACTCACCACAAAACAGAAAGAAGCCATACAGAATCCAGGATATTGATAATATCAAACATTTTAATATAGCGTGAGTTTTGTAAAGATTAAGTAGATAAATATTATTTAAATAGCGGTACTTTTTTCGTATTTGTGTTGATAAAAAACAAATAAATAAAAAGTATCGCTATATTTGTGGATGACAAATAAAACGATAATATAATCATGGTTCAATCTTGGAAAAGGCTGAAGTGATGACAATCATAATTCTTTTTATATGCCTGGTTGTTATTTCTGAATCATAATTATCTTTAGCATATCAAGGTTGACCTGTGCTATGAGTCTTTTCTGGCAGATATACATGTTAAGTATTGTCTCTTATTGATAGCGATGCTATTATCCTGTTTTATACCATAGACCTGATAACTCCTACAACCATGGCAATGGAAGTGATATCCGAACAAGACAATTCAAAAGGATTGTAATCCTTATCGTCAGACACAATAAGGATATGCTCCTTATCTTTACCCGGTTTGACACGCTTGACAAGAACCCCCTGAGTGGTATCCATCACATAAATATTATTCCACTGAAAGAAAAGATTTTTCAACGGAATACTCTTGCAAGCCACAATATCACCCGGCCTGAATGCAGGAAGCATAGAAGTACCCCTAACCGTAAAGAGAAAATTAGCACCATCAAAAGCAGGTATAATATACCGCTCACACTTGGATTCAGGTTCCATCTCCTCCGAAAGCACACCGCCCTTTTCATTCAGAGGGATTAAAGGTATGCTCTTCTTATAGTATCCGTCAAGAGGAAGAGGTTCAGCCGTAAATTCATCCTTATTATCAGAAGAATCCTTTCCAGAGTTAAGTTGATAACTCCCGTTTACGATCATATTCCCCTTACCAGAAAACAACCAATCAGGAGAAAGATCAGAATATGTCCTTAGGATATTTTCTAATTTGTCACTACCAATAGCACCCTTGTTATTCAGCGACTTTCTGAACGAAGCATTGGACATACCGATACTTTTCTCGAAAGCAGAGATGGATATATTCTTATAATCCAGATATTGTTTAATACGCTCCAGCACCATAGTGCGTTTTCCTTAAGTAATGTTAAATAGAATATATTCTAATAAATAATTTGCTTATTAATAGAATATTATCTATATTTGCAGTTGTATAAATAGTTTACCGGTTACAAATATAACAAAAATAACATAATAATCTATGGAAAAAGGGAAAATATTTGTAGAATTTGGAGAGGATTGCCGAATGAGTCCAACTATTGGATTGTGTAGGAACGATGATGAACTCGGTTTTAAACGACAAAAGAGAAACTCCACTTAACAGAATATATCAGGAAAATTGTATGAAAATAGTAGAAATGTTGAAAAACCTATGACCGTAACTCTTTACCTGAAAAATTAATTTAATACCACACAAAATAGTTATCATGAAAAATGTTTTTTCCTCTGAATGATTTTGTTGTTTGCAGAAAATGAAATCTTGCTGATTGATTCGGACTTTATTTCCTTCTTCTTCGGAGTTCTTATATTATTGAAAAACAGAAATGCGGGTGTATTATCCATAATACCTTAGTAACCTTTTATTGCTGATTATACTATGCTCTGGAAGTTGTATATCTTTTTATTTAAGGCATGTTCATCCTTTTTGTAAAGGACGTGTCTTTAAGTGGTCTCATGTTATAGATTGGAATGTGCCTTCTTAAATATCTTAATAGTTCTATTTATGATGTAAAGATACAAAAATAATTCAAGAGTCGACATTGATAAGGGATTGGTCGTAATTAATTTAAACCAATCAAGATGTATCCAACTTTAAAAAAATGGAGTTAAAATCTAATCTTAATTTATAAATATTTATTACATGAAGCACAAAGTAATTCAATTATCGTTGAGGAGTATGTTGTTTACTACAGTTTTGGCATCTGCTTATATGGCAGATTTACCACTGATTATCCATGCCGGGACAAATGCGACTTATTCTGTACAACAGGCTAATGTCTTAAAAGGAAAGGTTGTTGATGCAAAGGGGGAACCTGTTATTGGTGCAACGATCAAAACTGTTGGGCAGAATATCGGCGCTGTTACAGATCTTAATGGTGAATTTATCATTAATGGCTTTAAAGATGGTTTTGTAAGTGTAACTTATGTAGGTTATAAGACTCAGACTGTTAAAGCAAGAGCTGGTCAAACACTTTCTATTACCTTAAGAGATAATCAAGAGGCACTGGATGAAGTTATTGTAGTTGGTTATGGAACTCAACGCAAACTAACTGCAACTGGTGCTGTTACGAAAGTAGAAGGAAGTGATTTAGGTAAGATGACCGTTACTAACACATCTAAGGCCTTAGAAGGCATTAGTCCCGGTATTACAGTAATGGATCGTGGTGGAGCTCCAGGAAATGATGATCCAGAGATATATCTCCGAGGTGTAAGTACAACAGGATATTCAAAACCTCTAGTACTTGTGGATGGCATAGAAATGCCAATGAGCCAAGTACCAGTTTCAGAGATTGACAATATATCTATTCTAAAAGATGCTGCGTCAGCTGCTATTTATGGCTCCCGTGCTGCTAATGGAGTCATATTAATTACAACTAAACGAGGAAAAGCTGGTAGGGTGAGTATTACATATAATGGATATATTGGAACACAGGACCGTGCCGTTAAAACTAAGGCTGTATCTGCTGGTGAATATTGTGATTTAGTGAATGAAGCGCTTATTAATTCAGGAGGAGTGGCTAAGTACACTAATAAAGATATTGAAGAAATAGAAAATGGAACTAGTAAAGATTATTCTTATACAAATTGGCCAGATCAGATATTTAAAAGTAAATATGTTACTCAACACACAATATCAATGAATGGTGGTTCTAATATTGCTAAATATCTGGTTTCACTTGATTATCTTGACCAACCCGGACTTACTAGTAATACTGATTTCAAACGGTATAGTTGGCGAATGAACAATGATTTAAAAATTGGAAAGTTTCTTAGGATGGCTGCAGATTTTACTTTTCGTCACTTTGACAGTTCTTCTCCAGAAGGTCTCGGTGATGCCCAATATCGAGCATGGAGTATGAATCCAACTACTCCGTTGAAATATTCTAATGGAGAATATAGGTTAGATAGCCAGGATATAAATCCAGTTTCATACCTAGATTATAATGTTGTTGGAAAGGATGAATATACCCTTGATGCTTTATATGGGCAAATCAAGCTTGATTTTGAACCTATAAAAGATCTTGTTTTTACCGGTGTTGTTTCATTAAATGGTCAATCAGATCGTGAAAAAACACATTATAAGAATCATAAATATTACGCCGAAGATGGAATCACATTGGTAACTCAACGTAATGATATTAATTCTGTAAAAGATGAAAGGAATAATTCCTATGAGATGACTTATCGCTTTCTTGCCAATTATAAAAAGAAAATCAATGAACATTCTTTTGGTTTTCTTTTTGGAGCGGAGCAAATTTCCTATAGGAATTATTATTCAATGGCTCAACGTAAGAATTTAATATCAGATGATCTTCCTGATGTCTCCCTTGGTTCAGCCGGAAGTCAGTATGCGGAAGGATATCCAACAAAGTGGGGTATTAATTCTTTCTTTGGTCGTTTCAATTATAATTATTTGGAACGTTATCTCTTTGAAGCTAATATTCGCTCAGATGGATCTTCACGCTTTGCAAAAGGGCATAAGTGGGGTACATTCCCTTCTTTTTCGGCTGCTTGGCGGATATCTGAGGAACCTTTTATGAAATCCTTAAATTGGATTGACAATCTTAAGCTCAGAGCTTCATGGGGACAAACTGGTAATGAGCATATTGCAGCATACCAATATCTACCAAAATATGTAGTAGAAAATGTTGTGATGGATGGGAATTTGGTATCTGGTGTCTATCAGAGTCAAATGGCAAATCCTAATATCACATGGGAAACGGTAGAACAAACTGATATAGGATTGGATTTCGGATTTTTGAATAATACGATTTATGGATCTTTGGATTGGTATATTAAAGATACGAAAAATATCCTTCTGACACTAGGCATTCCACATTATATAGGTCTTAATGCACCTGAACAGAATGCTGGTAAGGTTCGTAATTCCGGTCTTGAAAGTGTATTAGGTTATAGAAATACTTTTGGTGATTTTAAATTTAATGCTACTTTTAATCTTTCTTATAACAAAAATGAATGGAGAGACCGGGGAAGTGATAATGGAAATATTGACGGTTGGACAATACAATCTGTAGGACATCCCTTGAATGCTTTTTATATATATAAAGCAGATGGACTTATCGCTAATGATGAAGAATTGAAGGAATATAAAGCTGCATATAAAGAAGATCCACGTGGAATGTCAGAGATTCATGCAGGCGATGTAAAACTTGTTGATGTAAATAAAGATCATACGATTGACCTAACGACAGGGTTGTCTGTAACCCTAACATTCCCAGATATATTTGGGCTTAATCTTACAGGAGAATATAAAGGTTTTGATCTTAGTGTTCTTTTCCAAGGTTCTACTGGAGCTAATGCAATAATGTATGGAGAATTTATAGAAGGTCCTAGTTATGAAGTGTTTACAAGTGAAGTCTTCAAGGTATCGTTGGAGATAAGAAAATCAAAATGCACATGCAAAGTTGCCTCGATTAGAAGCTGCGAATATCTAATGAATCTACTTATAATACATTCTTTTTAAAGAAGACAAACTATCTTCGTTTAAAGAATCTTCAGATTGGTCTACATATTTTCGCACGATCTTACTCAAAAAATTGGTATTCAAAAAACTCCGTCTGTATGTATCTGGTTCTAACCTTATAACATGGACAAGCTTGTTTAAAGGACTTGATCCGGAAGGTTTTAGTGGACGTATTTCTAATTTTCCTCAATTAAAAATCATAACTTGTGGTGTTAATATTGTTTTTTAATTTTTTAAAGCTGAGTATGATGAATAAACACATAACAAAATTTTTATATGGAATATTTGCTTTGTCAATATTAATAACAATGCTAAGTTGTAGCAATAATATTGATATAGCTCCTGCTGGTATTATTACAGCAGATTTTATTTTAGTTCCGATAATGATTATGAGAATGCTCTTAATTCAGTTTACAATCGTCTAAATTATGGAGACTATGATTTGTGGATGGGATGCTGTAACTGATAATGGATTAACTACCCATAGTTGGAATCGTGGATATGATATTGGTCGAGGGTAACGGAAATTCGTCATTTTCTTTTCCTCAGCAGATTTGGGATGCAGACTATGTATCTGTGGTGATGGCCAATATTGTAAATAATATAGATAAATATAAATGGCCAGGTTGCGAAAAAGATCCATACGTTTGAAAGTTCTTGGAGAAGCCGAAACACTTCGTGATTATTTTTACTTAAATCTTGCTGGGGTCTTTGGTCATATAATTTTTTAATACGAAAAACCCACAAACTGTTGAAGATGCGTCGTCAATTGAAACAAGTTGAGCCTAAAGGTATTTGATTTATCCTTAAGGAGTTAGGTGAAGCTATCCCTGGACTTCCAGATCATCCTTCTGATAAATCCAAGATTGGCAAGGATGCCGCTCGTTTGCTTCGTGCGCGTGCTGCGGCTTAGGCAGCTGGATATCTAAATGATAAAAAGTATTTTAATATTACTTTAGAAGAAACAAAAGAACTTCTTTCTCATGCACCTAAACTTGCGGATTTTAGTAAACTGTTTACAACAGGTTGTGAAAAATTAGATGAGGTTATCCTTGTTAAAAGATATTCTACTGACAATGAAAACGGATGGGGGAGGCTGGGTATAATCAGTCTATAGATGGATATAGTGTTACTACACCTTGTAAGTCTCTAGTTGATGCGTTTGAATACGTGGGTGATACCATTCCGAATCGTCCGTATGTAAAGAGATCTAGATTCTACGAAACAATTTATGCTCCGGGTATGGAACTTCGGGAATATTATAATACTATTCCAAATAATGTTGTGAAGAAGAATGGAGAGTATTATTTCGATCCAAAAAAAGATTATGGAAGTCTTCAAGATAAACCAGTAAGCGTTGGAGATGTTAAAGGAGAAGGTGGAGGTGGAGAATGGAATAAAACTCCAACAGGTTTCGCTTGGAAAAAATATTTTCAAGAACCGGAAACATGGTCAACATGGAATTCCTATATTATTTTTAGATATGCAGAAGCCTATTTGCTTAGAGCTGAGGCCCTTGTAGAAACAGGTGGCAGTATTGATGAAGCTAAACAACTTGTGAAAGTTATTCGCGACCGTGCAGGAAATACGAATAATATTGATGAGATGGTGGCTAAACGTTATGGAGGAAGTCTGCTTAATCTAATAAGAAATGAAGAACGAGTTGAATTTGCTGATGAAAATAGACGTTTCTTTGATATCCGACGTTGGGGAACATTGTTAGATGTTATGAATAAACCTGTTGAAGGTATAGAATATCGAGATTTTTCAAGTGATACACCTAAAAAGGTTGTCAAAATACCAGCTATACGTCAACCATATACTAAAAAAGATTTTTGGTGGCCAATTCCACAAGTAGAAATGGATCTCAGCAAAGGTAACTTAACACAAAATGAAGGTTGGACCTCAAAATAAAATTCTAATTTAAATAGCATTAGATTGTGTCAAAGAATATTTGGGAATCCTATACTTTGGCACAATTTTAATCATATAATAATTGATTAATGGGACAAATGGTTTCTAAAAGATGTAGAGTACTCTTTATGATTTTGATGTTTTTTTATATGGCATCAGCAAGAGCTGAGAAAGACTATTGGCATTTAAATAATAGTGATGGTATTACATGGAAATATGATGGAAGGGCACATGGTGATCATATTGAAATGTCAGGGAAAAGGGTGTCTGTTGTCCTGAGGTATGCAATTGGGCAAAATGGATGTTTTACTTGTAATTTTGGAATGGTATGGCCTCTCCTTAGAACTGTTCCAAATAACACGAATGGCAGCTTGCAACGCCATCTTTCTTGGAATGCGTTGGATGCGGTAACGATTAATCAATGTAGCTTGAGCAATGAAAAAACGCAATCGGTAACGCTTGATGGTATGATGACTGTTGAAAGTAACTTTGGTCAAATTCATGTCCGAAGAGTTTATTCTCCTTCTTTAGAGAAACCTGTATTGGTAGAAAAATTCACGTTAAGGAATGATGGCAAGAATCCTTGTAATTTGGAGGTAGATAATCTACATCCTGTATTATTAACAGCTGAAAAGAGAGGCGTTTATGGGGCTTATCGCATAGAGCAGCAAATTCGTGGTTTCGGTGTTTACCAATTGTTGCCAGGAGATTCCGTGTCTTTTTCGGCATTGCTATCTGCTGTCAAAGAAAGTGAATCTTCTCCTGTATGGGATGTGGAAAAGGAAATAGAGCTGCGTCGTTCATTTATTCATCAATTAATGACGAATTTAATACTTGAAACTCCGGATTCTATTATCAATAGAATGTTCGCTTTTTCAAAAATACGCTCCTGTGAAAGCATTTTCCAAACAAAAGCTGGTCCTATGCATAGTCCGGGAGGAGAAGCTTATTATGCAGCTGTTTGGGCAAATGATCAGGCGGAATATGCTGATCCCTTTTTCCCTTTTACAGGGTATGTGTATGCCATACAGTCCATTATGACAACCTATCGTCTTTTTGCTAGGTATATGAATCTAGACTGGAAACCTATTCCCAGTTCTATCATTGCGGAGGGAGATGACTATTGGAATGGCGCGGGTGATCGGGGAAGATGCCGCTATGATTGCCTATGGTGCTTCCCGTTGTGCATTGGAATCTGGAAAAGAAAATACGGCAAAGCAATTATGGCCTCTTATCAAGTGGTGTCTGGAATATTGTCATCGTAAATTAAATGTCGATGGAGTCGTCACATCTGATGCAGATGAACTGGAACATCGTTTCCCTTCTGGTAATGCTAACTTATGTACTTCTTGCTTATATTATGATGCATTAGTATCATCCTCTTATTTAGCACAGAATTTGAACGAAAAAGAATTGGGGAAAATGTATTCTCATAGGGCTAAGCTAATGGAAAAAAATATTGATAATTATTTCCATGCAGATATAGAAGGTTATGATACCTATCGATATTATAAGGGGAATAAGGTACTTCGATCTTGGATTTGTGTTCCGCTTGCTATGGGGATCTATAAAAGAGCAAAAGGAACGATAGATGCATTATTTTCTACTCGCCTATGGACAGAAAATGGATTGTTGACTCAGGAAGGTGATCATACGTTTTGGGATAGATCAACTCTTTATGCCTTGAGGGGGGTATTTATGGCAGGTGAAACCAGCCGAGCAATCAAATTTCTATCGTTTTATTCCCATAAGCGTCTTTTAGGCGACCATGTTCCTTATGCTATTGAAGCATGGCCAGAAGGTGGCCAACGACAACTTTCTGCAGAGAGTGCTCTCTATGCACGTGTCATTACCGAAGGTATGTTTGGTATCCGTCCTGTTGGATTACATTCATTTACTGTCTCTCCGAGACTCCCTGAAGAATGGAATGGAATGGCATTGCGCCATATTCATATTTGTAACAGTGATTTTGACCTTAGGGTGGTACGCTTGGGTAACCACTCGAAAGTGCAATTAGAGAGGAATGGAAAAATTATCTCATGTCAAAAGGGGAAAGATACTTATTGTTTTAACTTGTAATAACAATTTGATTAATACTAAAAGAATGAAAAAGATTTTTGTTTTGGTTAGTTTTTTGTGCTGCCTTACAATGACAGCGATGGGACAAACCCAAGAAAAGTTAGGTGCAACCCCTGCAATGGGATGGAACAGTTGGAACAAATTCAATTGCCAGATCAACCAGCAATTGATTCATGAGATTATTGATGCCATGGTTTCTACAGGATTGAAAGATGTCGGATACCAGTATGTCAATATTGATGATGCCTGGCATGGTCCACGGGATAATGACGGGTTTATACAGGCAGATTCCAAGCGGTTCAGTTCTGGCATTAAGGCCCTTTCTGACTATGCCCATTCAAAAGGGCTGAAATTAGGTATCTATACTTGTGCAGGAAGCAAGACCTGTGCCAATTACCCAGCCAGTCTCGGACATGAATATCAGGATGCACTGCAATATTCCAGATGGGGTATAGACTACATTAAGGAAGACTGGTGCAATACAGAAAATGTCAATGGTAAGGGAGCTTACAGGCTTATGGCAGACGCCATCAAGCAAACGGGTAGGCCTATGTATTTCAGTCTGTGTGAATGGGGCACGAACAAACCCTGGCTTTGGGCAGGCAAATTTGCTCAGTCCTGGAGAACCACGGGTGATATTGAGAATAATTTCAAGAGTGTGTTAAGCATCCTTGACCAACAGGAAGGTTTGAGAAAATATGCAGGGCCTGGTCATTGGAATGATCCTGATATGCTGGAAGTCGGTAATGGAATGCCCGTCAATGAAGACCGTGCACATTTCTCCATGTGGTGTATGCTTGCAGCACCTCTTATTCTGGGTAATGATATCCGTCACATGAGTAAGGAAACCGCAGGAATTATAATGAATAAGGATGTGATTGCTGTAGATCAGGATAAACTGGGCATTGAAGGACTGAAATATTCTAAAGAGAATAATCTGGAATTCTGGTTCAAGCCATTGGAAGGCGGTGACTGGGCTTTCTGCATCCTGAACAGAGGTACGGAACCTGCGAAGTATGTGATCAACTGGCAGAAATTTAATTTTACGGATGACTTGAGCAAACGTGCTACTAATTTCAATCAAATGACTTATTCCATTCGGAATCTGTGGTCCAAGAAGAATGAGGGAACTTCGAAAAAGATAAAGAAGGTGATTGTTTCCGGACATGACGTGCTAATGTACAGACTTACACCTAAGAAATAAATAGTAAGAGAAGGAAGAGTCGTTCTCAAATAACGGCTTTTCCTTTTTGCATCTTAAGTTATACCGAATATGCCTATTGGCATAGAGTAGATAACTGATATTATGAACTTTCTTCCATTTTAAAGAATTTCTTTAATTTTCATAGAAATAAGTTACTTTGTTTGTAGAGACTAACGCATTAGGACAAGAAATTCACCGTTCTTTGGAGGCTTCGCGCCTCAGGCTGCTGGGCAAACTATCGCAGTGTTTTTCCTGATTTTTAAAGATAAAATTGGTACATAAATAATTGGATACTATATATTGTAGATATGTCCGGTATAGAGTAAGATAAATGACATGAAGAGCTTACTTCTAATCAAAAACAATACCAAAGAACTTCTTCTTTTCTTGTAGAATTAAGATCTGATAAAAGATGAATAGTACCCGTTGGCGGAATTAATTTAGTGCGTACTTAATTCTACCGATGGGCTTGCCATTAATGTAATTCATATATTGAGAAACGGTTAGCGCACTGATTTTGCCGATTATTCTGGCAAACAAGCCGTTTGTTATCTTCGCATAGTTTCTGATGACCAAGAATTGATCAGTCAGTTGTGAGAACAGTGTCTCAATCCTTTTCCGGGCTTTGGCAAATGGGATGAATGTGGGGCTCCAGTCTTTCTGGTTAAGACGATAAGGACATTCAAGTCTGATGTGTGCCGTCTCGAAAAGGTCGAGCTGTACATCTGCTCCGATATATCCTTTGTCGCCATAAATACTGCAGTCGTGATAAGTCTGCTTGACGTCCTTCATATAATTGAGGTCATGCACGCTCGCTTTGGACAGGTCATAAGAATGGATTACACCGTTTAACCCACAGATAGCATGGAGTTTGTAGCCAAAATAGTATGTGTTCTGCGAGGCACAGAATCCGAAGTCCGGAGCCCGGGCAAAATCCCCGGTCCGTCCCATCCTGCAGCGTTTCCCCCTGGCTACCCTGCAAACCTCTATTGGCTTGGAATCCACAATAAAGAAGTCTTCTCCACCATCCATCCTGTTGGCGAGTCTCTTACGGATTTCTTCACACAGTCCGGCTGTCTTCTTCCTGCGGTCATTGAATTGTCTGCGGGAAATAAGATTGGGTATCCTGGCTTTGTATTCCTGTAGTTTGTACTCGAAGAGCCATTTCTCGCTGTCTATGCTTTCAGCTTCCGCTGCGAGCGATAGTGCCACAATCTCCAAATCTGAGAATTTGGGAACAGGACCACGACGGGGTATGTTACCTTGTTCATTTACGAGATTATTCGAAAATTGTTTGCATATCCCAAGGATTTTGACGAACTTTGTATATAGGTTGTGCATACGATGATTTGAAATTAACAGTTTTGACACTACTAATTTACTAAAAATCAGCGATATGCGCAACTTTTTATACATCATTATTTAATGAATTTAATTCCGCCAACGGGTGAATAGTTTGTGATAGGCTTCTTTGTGACAAAAATAAAAATGAAATAATAAACGGATAGAGAATTAATTTTTCTGTGTGAATAGTGTTTTCTCAAATTAATTCTATACATATGGGTCTCTCTTAAAAAGTTGATATCTCAATGCTTTCGGGCTAGATTTAGGCTAATATAGCCCTCGACTTAGCAGTACAAGATGAAAATTGGAGAAAAGAAAAGTCTTGCGTTTCCATTCATCATAACTTGAATACCTATATAATGAGAACAGGTGAGTTGCTTAATATTCCTAATTAGGCATTCCCTGAGGCTGTCACCGGAGAGAATGTCAGGATAAAACGGTAAATTTGCATCCTATTAATTTATTTAAGTTTTATTCTATGGAATCTATTATAACATTCTCGTCATTCACTACTCTGTGCATCACCCGCTCAGAGCAGAATGGCCGTTATGCTACGGCCCGCCTGTATAAGAATGCCCTTCATTCCTATACGCTCTTCCTCAGTTCCCCCTTGGTGTCCTTCTCGGATATCAATCGTGATAATCTCAAATCCTATGAGCAGTGGCTCATGGACCGTGGGAAGTCTCCGAATACGATATCCACTTACCTCCGTATGCTCAGGAGTCTCTACAACAAGGGTATAGATCATGGCTATGCCCCGTATGTCCGTGGCCTCTTTCACGATGTATACACTGGTGTGGACATCAGGCATAAGAAAGCATTGCCAAGAGTGGACCTTCGGACCTTACTGTTCAAAGACCCGGGTACGGAGACCTTACGGCGGACGCAGTATACCGCCCGTCTCTCTTATGAGTTGTGCGGAATACCCTTCGTGGACCTTGCCCATATCCGTAAGTCTGACATTTCTGGTGGAACGCTCGAATATCACCGGATGAAGACGGGCACCACGGTAAGAGTCCGCCTCCTCAAACCTGCTCTCCAGACTCTGTCTTGGCTGCGGAAGAATACTGGGAGGACAGATGGCCGGAAAGATTCGGGCTTGTTGTACCTGTTTAGTTGTTCCCATAGTTTTCGGAGCAGTAAAGGCTATATGGAATATCAGACCGCTCTTCGCCGCTACAATGCCCATCTCAAGAAATTGGGCAAAAAACTGGGAATTAAGGAAGACGTTTCATCCTATACCTTGCGTCATTCCTGGGCCACGGCAGCAAAAAATACGGGAGCACCTGTAGAGATGATCAGTGAGTTGCTCGGCCATAAGTCAATCAAGACGACCCAGATTTATCTCTCTGCCTTTGACGATAATGAACTCGCACTGGTAAATCGTAGAGTGTACAGATATACCCAACAATACAGATAAAGTTGTAAGGATAAAAATATTGTTACTTCTCAAGTAACACGTAATTTTATATTGCAAAGTTAATTGATATATTTGAAAAGTCCTTCATATTTTGCATTTTTTAACTTAATAATCATACAGAAGAACAGAACAGTTGCATGAACAAAAAATAGATGTGTTTGGAATGTTCATGTACTAATATAATGAAATATTCTATTATATTTATATTCTTAGATCTTGTTTTCTTTTTTGTGAAATAGGGGGAGTTTACGTTTAGTCAGGATTTTCAAGCTGTTACTTGAGAAGTAATTCACTTCAAGGTTTCACGCGGCATGTAGGTTATGCGGAGTAATTCATTCCTGCGGCTTAACAAAGTCAGGTACCCATGATATTAGATTCCAAGAGGATGTAAGCGATAAATATCAGGGCCGTGTCTATATCAGTAAAACCGTACAATATGATTTATTCGAACTGGCCGATATTGGACCGGAGGTTTTCATGTAGGCCTAACCAAAAGGACTGAAAACCACGATTAATCCTAATTGCAAGGAAATCTATTGGGAACTCACTAAGTTAATTTTGCTAACGGGTAAAAAACATAATAATCTATGGAAAAAGGGAAAATATTAGTAGAATCTGGAGAGGGTCATCGAATTGCAAAATTATTAAGATGCAAAAATAGATGGCCATCTAGGCTTGTGATAGTAAAAAAAAGAGGTGCTGTTTTCGGAATGAATCATGAAAATCACACAATTTTTTTATACGCATAGAATCTATGTACACGACCCTTTATACCTATACCATCAAAACATTATATTATGAGAAAACAGTTTTTGTTTATTATTCAGTGTGGCTTTTTGTTATGTGACTGTGTAAGAGACGACAATGTTATAGGCCATAATTTAAAGAGTCCTATAGTAAGTATAGATTGTAATCTCAATAGTGGATAAGCAAGTTCAACCTTTTTATCAAGGTATGGTAGCTGTTGGTAATATTCCATAAATTAATATAATAACTTCTTTTCATACATCTATGTATTCTTAACAAAAATAAATGAGTCCGACTTTTAAAACGGGCTCAATAAATTTATATACCATGAAAAAAAAGTTTTTTTTATTCATATTGCCGCTGTTTCTGGTACTTTATTCAGGTTGCAGCGATAATAGTTCGTCAGAGGATAATACAACTTATGATCACTCTAAGCCATCTTCTATTCTTTCTATGGAGCCAGATTCTGGAGGCTATGGTGATGAAGTTATTTTTACCGGAAAAAATCTTGGAAATGACACTTCTCAAATTAAAATTTTTTTTAACCATAAATTGGCAAAGGTTATTAGTTCGGATGGAATACATGCCTTGGCTTTTGTTCCCAGACTGCCTGGTAACGATTGTAAAATCAAACTTGTAATGGGGAAAGATTCTAAGGATACTAGCTATTGTAAAGGTGACTTTTCGTATAGAAAAAATTATCAGCTAGCTTATATTGCAGGACAGTTGGGATCAACTTCTGACACGACAACAACAGGTACTCTGACAGGAACAACCTTCGCCAACTTGGAATTTCTGACATGTGATTCCCTAGGAGGATTGTACATTAATTGTGAGGGAGCACAAAATAGTGCTATGGTTTATCTTGACGAAGAGCAAGGATTTACTAAATTGATAGGAAATGGACAGGCCTATTCAGGCGGTAGTGCTGGGAGTACCATGGCTCCTTATGTAGAAAAGAGTACAGGAACTGTCTATTACTGCGGTCAAAATCATGGTTGGGTTTATATTGTTGACCCTTCTAATAGTTTTAATGTAGGATTGAAAAAATTGAATACCCCTAATGAATATTACAGAGCGGTAGGCTATCGTCCTTTACCTTCTGGAACCATGCCTGATGATTTTTTTTCCTGGCTTTACAATTATACTGGTCCGGGGGACGGTTGGTTGTACAGTTTAACCTATGCCGGAGGTTTTTACAGGTTTAAACCCGATAATAGGGTCTATGATATCATTTCAACAAGAGTTCGTTATTTTAATGTAGATAACTATATCTTGGCAGATCCGTATGATAAAACAAAAATATATTGTTCTTTATTGCAGAAAAACATTATAGCTTGTATTGATCTTACAAAAGATCCGTCTGATCCCAATTTTGAAACATTGGTTTGTGGTCAGGAAAATAGTGCGGGCTATCAAGATGGGCATATTTCTATTGCTAAGTTAAATAGGCCGAGGCAGATTGTAATCACTAAAGATGAGGAGACCGGTGACAAGATTATGTATATAGCTGATTCTGGTAATCATTGTATTCGAAAGTTTGATATGGACACTAAGATGGTCACGACAATAGCCGGTAATCCCGAGAAGTCCGGGTACTCTACGGGTAGTCCCAAAAAGTCCTTGATGAATCAACCTTTCGGTTTATGTCTGGCACCTGATGGAAGTTTATATATATCTGATTATGGAAATAAGGTTATATTAAAATTGCAATTTCTATAGATTTATACTTTTATCTTGAACTTACTTAATTAATAACTATGAAAAATTATCTTTATAAGATTTTCTTGATTATCTTTTGTCTGACCTTCAAGGTTTCGTCCTATGCTCAGAAGTTTAATGTGTCAGGTATTGTGAATGATGAGAAGGGAGAACCGATAATAGGTGTAACTGTATATATTAAAGATAGCCCAGGAAAAGGAACAATTACAGATTTAAATGGACATTTTAAGCTTTCTGTAAATAGGGGTGATAAAGTGGAATTTACATATTTGGGATATACTCCATACGAATGGCTGGTATTGAAAGAAGAAAATAATAAAAAGGTTTCTTTAAAGCCGAATGTCAAGCAGGTCGATGAAGTCGTAGTGGAGGCATACGGAACGAAAAACCGAAAGATTACATCAACTGGTGCTGTAACTTCAGTAGATGTTTCAACCTTGCAAACTCCTGCAACCAGTATTTCAAATATGTTAGGTGGAAGGGTTGCTGGTGTAATTTCTACTCTTGGTAGTGGTGAACCTGGAAAGAATATATCTGAATTCTGGGTTAGGGGTATAGGCACATTCGGTTATAATTCCGGAGCGTTAGTGTTAATTGACGGGCTCGAGGGAAACTTGAATGATGTTGATCCTGCAGATGTTGAGAGTTTTTCTGTATTAAAGGATGCATCAGCAACGGCAATGTATGGTATCAGGGGAGCTAATGGAGTGGTATTGGTTACCACCAAGCGTGGAAGATCAGAGAAAATGAAATTTACGGCAAGGGCAAATGCTTCTTTGTCTTGGATGAAGGATATGCCCGATTATTGTGGTTCGTACGATTATGCTAAACTTACTAATGAAGCGCTTTGGAATCGAGGTGAAAAAATAAAATACGGGCAGAAGGAACTAGACATTATCCGCTATGGTCTTGATCCCGATTTATATCCTAATGTAAACTGGAGAAAGGTACTTCTCAATAATGACTCATGGGAGAAAACCTATTATACTTCAGTTGAAGGTGGTGGAAGCTTGGCTAATTACTTTATCAGTCTGAATTATTCTAATGAAACATCGGCATACAAGCAGGATAAGAGTAGTAAATATTATGATGGAGTTTCTTATAATACGTTTGGTTTGAGAAGTAATATAAATCTTAAACTGACGAAAACCTCTAATCTGTATGTTGGAACTACTATGAACAAGACTTTTAATGATTTGCCGGGACAATCTGATACGAATGCTTTGTGGGCAGCTGCAACACAATTATCCCCATTATTAGTTCCTGTAATCTATTCTAACGGTGCATATCCGAAAACGTCTTCAGGATTCGAATCAGTGTTATCTCCGTATGTAGCATTGAATTATACGGGAATGACGAAGAAAGAATATACACAGTTTATCCAGACATTGAGTTTGGATCAGGATTTAGGATTTATTACTTCCGGATTAAAACTTAATGCACAGGTGGCTTATACTTCTCAGAACTGGTTTAATGAAACGCGTTCGATTTACCCAGAAACATGGTTCTATGATATTCGGGACGCAAAAGGGGATTTGTCAGGGACCAGACAGTCCACGCGTCAGACGGTGGCTTATTCCAGTTCACAGGATCAGTATCGGAGATATTACTTGCAGTCAACTCTTATCTGGAATCGCTTATTCGGAGAAAAACATAATTTGAAAGCTTTGGCCCATTTTGAAATGAGTGATGATAAAACTGCTTCACAAGGAGGATCAAGTGGGATGAATGCTATTCCAATCCGATACGAAGGACTGTCTGGGCAGGTAGGATATGATTATGGTGACATCTATTTGCTTGATTTTAATTTCGGTTATACTGGATCAGAAAATTTTCAACCAGGCAGACAGTTTGGTTTTTTCCCTTCTATCTCGGGTGGTTGGGTCCCTACGAGTTATGAGTGGACGAAAAAGAAGTTTCCGTGGTTAAACTATTTTAAAATCAGAGCCTCTTATGGATTAGTTGGAAATGACCGTATTACATCAAAGAGATTTCCTTATTTGACAAGTATAGGCGAAAATGATAATAAAATCACAAAGTGGAATGGTACAGGGACTATCTGGGAATCATTAATAGGAGCAGATAATTTGAGATGGGAGAAAGCTAAAAAATTAGATGTTGGGTTTGAGGGTAAACTTTTTAAGAAATTCGATTTTACCGTTGATCTCTATCGGGACAAGCGTGATGGAATTTTCCAGCAGCGTACACAAGTTCCTGATTTTGTTGGACTTTGGAATATGCCATACGGAAATGTGGGAAGTATGGTAAGTTGGGGATCTGATGGAAATATAACATTTACCCAGGATCTCAATAAAGATACGTATTTTACAATACGTGCTAATTATACTTATGCAACTAATAAAGTGAAATATTTTGAAGAGGCAGATACGAAATATGAATATAATTCGGTTGTAGGGAGACCTTATGGATATCAGAAAGGATATATAGCCTTAGGTTTATTTAAAGATAAGACTGATATTGAGAATAGCCCTACACAAACATTTGGTTCCTATCTTCCCGGAGATATAAAATATAAGGATGTTAATGGAGACGGTGTAATCAACAGTGATGATCAGGTTCCTTTGAGTTATTCTAATTATCCGCGTTTGATGTATGGCTTTGGTGGAGAGTTTCATTGGAAGAAGATTACTGTAAATATCTTGTTCAAGGGACAAGGTAATACTTATTTTTATAAAATAGGTTCTGGCTCAGATTTAGGTTGGATGCCCTTCTATGGAGGACAAGTAGGTAACATCTTGAAACTAGCTGCTAATCCGGCCCATCGTTGGATACCGGCAGATTATCCGGATGCTTCCATTCCTCAAAGTCTAAGGGAAAATGCCAACGCTGAATTTCCGCGGCTGAGCTATGGAGTAAATGCCAATAATGATCAGTTGTCAACCTTCTGGAAAGCAAACCGCAGGTATCTCAAGCTTCAGGAAGTGAGTGTCTATTACAGGTTAGATCCTCCATTTTTGGAAAAATCCGGAATTTCTTATATTGATTTGGCTCTTGTCGGAACCAACCTGATCACATGGTCACCGGAAAAAATGTTTGATCCTGACCAAGCTACATCCAATGGATTAAGTTATCCAATTCCAGGGCGCGTAAGCTTTCAATTGACGGTTAATTTCTAACGACTTTATAAATTTAGGAAGATGAAAACCAAGACTATATGTAGAGGGTATGCCCTGCCATTTATTGTGTTGGGTATATTAGTATCCACGATGTTCATTTCGTGTAACTTTTTGAATGTAAATTCGGAATTTGATGATACGATGAAATTTGACAGTATTTTCAGTAATTATCAGTATTTATCTGAATATATGTGGGGCATTACGGACAATTTTCCGGATGAAGGACGGCAGTACCGAGATGCGCCAATCCCGGGGCCACTTGCAACGGATGAAATGTTTACTAATTTTGCAGTGAGAGAATTTCCTGGTTTGCAATTGGTGACAGGAGTAATTAATGCTGATAATATTTCAGGAACTGCTCTAAATATTTGGCCTACGATGTATAAGATTATCCGGAAGTGTAACTATATTCTTTCCAGAAAAGATGAAGCTCATCTGACGGTTCAGCAGGATGAATTGATTACGGGTTATACCCACATGATAAGGGGATATGCCTATTATTATCTGATTGAGCAGTATGGTCCATGCGTCCTGTTAGGTGATGATGTACTGCCGACCAATGAATTGTCACAGGTATATGATCGTCCTCGTTCTACTTATGATGAGTGTGTGGATTATTGTTGTAATGAATTGGAAGAAGCTGCAAAGTATCTTCCGGAGAAAGTTGCTTCAAACTTATGGGGACGTCCTACACGAGGAGCTGCTTTTGCATTGATTGCACGTTTACGCCTCCAGCAGGCAAGTCCGCTTTTCAATGGTGGTGAAGCTGCTCATGAAGCGTTCGGTTCATGGAAACGTTCTACGGATGGAGTGAATTACATTAGTCAGACCTATGATGAGAAAAAATGGGCGGTAGCAGCTGCAGCTTGCAAACGTGTTATCGATATGGGGATATATAAATTACATACGGTTCCTATTGATCCTATGCAGCCTCCTCGTCCCCTGCCTTCAAATGTTCCGACAGCTGATTTCCCTAATGGTGCAGGGGGCATTGATTGCTATCGTTCTTATAGTGAAATGTTCAATGGAGAGACTATAGGAAGTAAGAACCCGGAAATCATCTGGGGCACTGCTTCTGGAGAACTGACTTCATACTGTACACAGGCTGTCTTTCCGACAATAGATGTTATGGGGGGATGGAACGGACTTTGTGTAACTCAGAAATTGGTGGATGCCTACTATATGGAAGACGGGCGCGATAAAGACGAAGCCAGTAAAGAGTATCCCTATAATGTGGGACATGGTTCGATAACTGATAATAATTTCACCAAATCAGTTCAAAAATTTTCCGGGTATACTTTGCCAGCAGGTGTATATGGCATGTATAATAATCGTGAAAACAGATTTTACGCCACTATAGGTTTTTCAGGAAGGTACTGGGCTGTATCTTCCAATACGGAATCAAAGTATGGTCCGTATACTGTCTGGTATGATCATGACCATACTGCCGATTTTACGAATCTTTATGCGGGATATGAATCTTCAGTGCATAATCCTCTGGATTATCCTGTAACTGGCTATGTGCTGACCAAATGGGTTCATCCGTCTGATGCTCTAAAGGGGAATGGAGCTACCGTTCTACAAAAATATTTTCCGATTATCCGCTATGCGGAAACGTTATTGGGATATGCGGAAGCCCTTAATCATTTGAAAGCCACATATAATATTGAGTTACCTTCAAAAAATGGAGGTGGTAGTACGGCTGAATCATACACTGTTTCACGTAATACGAGTGAGATTTCTAAATATTTCGATCAGATTCGGTACAGAGTGGGACTGCCAGGTCTTTCCACATCTGATATGGCAGATGAAAATACACTGGATGAGATTATCAAACGTGAGTATATGATTGAATTTGCCGCAGAAGGGCGTCGTTATTATGATGTTCGGAGATGGGGCGATTATGAATCGTCTGAAAAAACTGGTATTTATGGTATGCACATGACTGATACAGGAGAATATCATTATTATCAGACTCCAGGTCCTGTAACCTCTCAAAATGCAAGGAATCGAATTATTGATAAAAAATTATTGTTTTTGCCTTTGCCGAAAGCAGAGGTGAGAAGAGTGAGTAAGTTGGATCAAAATCCAGGGTGGGAAAAGTAATTATTGATTTAAATATTATGAACATAATGAACAACTTTATATATAATGGATTAGGTATCAGTCTGACGGCTGTTATTTTGGCGTTCTGCTCTTGCTCTAATGGAGATCAATATTTCAATGACGAAAGATACACGAAGTTGATTTATATTGTTAGCAATGATGACCAGATCTTTCAGGCTGAATACAATCTGACAGATTCGGCAACATCAGTAAAGGACCTGACTTTTGGAGTTAGCGGAACCAATCCAATTGATAAAAGTGTTACTTTGAGCGTGAAACGTGACTCTAGCATATTACCGAAGTATAATATAGATTCTTATGCGGATGCTACAGACAAATATGCACATGAATTGTCACTTGGTACTTATTCTTTTGATCAAGCCATAGTTTCAATACCGGCTGGAGGTGATTTTTGTAATCAGATAGGTAAATTACCGATAAGGATAAAAACTTCTGTATTGGAGTCTTTATCGCCTGATTCTATTTATTTTATACCTCTGCGAATAAAGGATGCTTCACCTTATCCGATAAATGAAGATAAGGATTCTGTCTTGTACAGAATCTACAAGAAGAATGCCTTTGCATCTCAAAAAACAGCTACATATTATACGGCCGAAGGTTATATTGGAAATTCCAGTTATTCACTTTCAAAGTTAGTCCAGCCTATAACATATAATGAAATAAGGTTGTATGTAGGCAGTGAAGTGTTTAGTGCTACAGATACTAAAGATATTATATCTGATAAGTCGGCGGTTATCAAAGTTAACCCAGATAGTACGGTAACAGTCTCTCCTTGGGACAAAAATGGAACGCTTGAAGTGGAAACGCTCACACCTTCAAAAGATCCGAATGATCCTTCCGGGTCATACGCTTTTCAGAATGTCTATAAAACAGGAGAGAAATGTTTTTATATCTATTATCGTTATCGAAATTCTCCAAATGCTGTTTGGCAGATTGTCCGAGAACAGTTAAAACTTGAAGACACAACATTAAATTAATTTTTAGTATAAAGTTTTAATTGATAGGTACATATGAATTAGAAGAAAAGGCACGGGCTTGTGAAAGTCCGTGCTCTTTATAGAAGTATGTTATGGTGAACGAGTATTGTATCTCAATATTAGGTCCTTTTTTAATAGTGATTGAAGTGATTCTAAAATAAATAATGTTGAATAGAATATATTCAAAGTGATATTTTTGTGTTATATAGAAGATCTTCCATATTGGCAATTAGATAAGCTTTTATAAATAACATAATAATTTATAGGAGGAAAGAAAATATTTATAAAATTTATTGAGGACCCATTGTAGTGCTTGCCTGCAGGCCCTCGTGTAATCTGTTCCATAACAATGGCTCCCAATTGGGATGCTGAATATGCCTCAGAAATGGCACATGGCATTCGTTCTACTTATCTGCAAGGATATAATCAACCACAACAATTTTATGTCCATTCTGGGGGAAAATTCTGTCAACGAGTCAGAACAACGTCGGACATTATATTGGAATCCATTTGTCACGACTGACGATAATGGATGTGTCACACTGGAATGTCAGAATTCTTCGCGGACGACTGTTGTCGGTATCAGCGTTGAGGGTATGTGTTGTGACCAACCTTTCTCAATCTCTTCTTTGAGTCGTCAGTAGATTTATTTGATGATTGAAAAAATATTAGCTCTCTGATCTACGCCAAATTCTGGGATATTTT
>CAVYLQ010000009.1:0-277185 GCA_963769405.1 uncultured Prevotellaceae bacterium
TCTTCTTTAATTTCATTGAAAAAGGTCTATTCCAGAAACATCTTTTTTAAAAAGTCCCATACAAGTCCAGTCAGTATACCTTTCACGTTACAGTCCTTAATTTATTAATCCCATTCGTGTTATTACTAAGGAAAACACATCGGTGTCTTTACCATTTGAAAAAGTTTATTAAAAGTCTCAAGCAATTAATTAACCTAAATTACTTTTTAATTGGCAAGAGGATCGATTAGATTCAAATGATGTGACCAACGACTTTGATGTGGTCTTAATTGAGCGTGTTATAGACCGTTTTCTGAACCTTTCAGAAAAATCCATTGATAAACTTTAACAAAATAAAAAGTGATAAAAGTTTGCGTGTTGTTCACGAAATAGTTAACTTTGCCATAAAGAACATAAAGAATGAGGAAACTTCGAACCATCAGGTTTTACAAAGATTACTTCAAAGAATTTTATATCTTACAGACGGATCTTGTTCGCAAGAAAATTAACTATTCTCTTTTCATGGTGGAAACACAGAGGATGATCCCTAGGAAGTTCTTTAGAATGTTAGATGGTTCTGACGGCATTTATGAAATCAGGACGGAATATGGGAGCAATATTTATCGGATATTGTGCTGTCTGGATAAAGGGGCTGTGGTTGTACTGTTTCAGGGATTTCAGAAGAAGACTCATAAAACACCACTGAAAGAAATTCGGATGGCGGAAAAATTGAAGAAGGAATATTTTAAGAATAAGGAGGACAACTCATAATGGATGAAAAGAAAAAGGCTGCTATTCATAATAGCACTACATTTGATGAACTTCTCAACGTTGAATATGGTAAGATTGGATCACCCGAACGTGACCTTTTTGAGGACGAAGCACAGACTTTCTGTTTGGCTGAGTGCTTGAAGGAGGAACGGAAAAAGGCAGGACTGACCCAGGAAGAACTCGCTGAACGTATCGGTACGAAAAAAAGCTACATCTCTAGGTTGGAGAAGGGGCATGCTGACGTCCAACTCTCAACACTTTTCCGAATCTTCAAAGGACTTGGAAAACGAATCTCCGTTACAGTTCTATAAGCTATTTGCTTCGGAAAGTATTGACTTAGTCCCACTTGACTTGGTCCCATTTTGACTTGGTCCTATTTTGACTTGGGACTAGGCAGTAGTTTTTGATACAACTTCAAAGAGCGTAAGTTCGATAACATGAAATGGCTCAGGGGACAACACATTCTTCAAAGAATTTTCAGCCTGTTCTCATCCCCCACTTCTTCCAAATCCTGTTGTATTGGTGAAGAAAAAAGATGAAAATATTCAGAAATAGTGTCCACTGAATAATTATTTTTAATATTTATTTGGCCGATTATCAGCAAGAGATACCACTTGTTATTTGCACAATTAAGAAGAAGCCAGATGGCTAAGGAAAACTTTCCTTCATCATCGGTTAATAAAAATAAATCCATAAACCTTAAATAGAACTATGAAATCAAACATTCAAGAAAAAGTTAATGAACTCCAACTAAAAGCGTCAGAGTTCCTGAAAAGTTCAAAGTTATCACTCAACAGTTTGACCATCTATCCGAAAGAGATTGAAGTGTATTATTACAAAGATGGAGAGTTTGAAGATAATTCGGTACATAAAAACGAATTGCAGAAGAACAACCAAAACCATTTATATATACATAGAAGAGGAATAAAACGAACCGATTCTTACAAGGGAGGGAACTATGCCGGAATAGATTTCGTAGTTAGCAATGATGACAACATCTATTATTCATATCTTCTACGAAGTATCGTAATAAATGGTCAGTTGGTGACAGGCCCACATAAAGTACTGGAATCCATAAAAAAAGCTAGTCACCTTTCCTTTTGCGAACTGGAAGACCTTCGTATAACGGTATGTCCCAATGAAACTCATAACGATGTTTTGTTTTCAAGACGCATTCATCTTGGTAAAAAAGTGAATGAGGAATATTTGAACTGTAAATTAAGAGCAGTACTATGTGATGAATACTATAGAAAAAGCAAATACCCTATAAAAGAAAGAATGATCATAGACTTTCTTTGCAATGAAGTCCACCTTCAAAAAAAGACCAAGGAGCAGGCTTTGAAGTACGCAAAAGAGTACTTGAATTACATACCATCTGCAATACGAGGAAAGTCCTGAGTGTATCTATACGCTAACACAAAATAACAACTAAAATATTTGGAAGTTGAAGAAAATATACGTAGTTTTGTGAACTAAAGATTCAAAACAGTTGAACTATGAGTTCACGGAACAACACTATTTATGAGATTCTAAAAGCTCCTCAGACTGTATTTACACCCACACTGATAGCACAACTCGTTCATGAGACAGATCGTCAGAAGTTGATCGAGCGGATGAACTATTATGTCAAGACCAAATTGCTGAAGAACCCGCGAAAGGGAATATATACCAAGGAGAAATACAATAAATTGGAGATGGCTTGTTCCATCTATACCCCCTGTTACATTTCCCTACAGTACGTGTTGCAGAAAAGCGGTATCATCTTTCAGTATGACAGTGCTGTAACGGTGGTCAGCTATCTCTCAAGGGAGATAGAAGTTGACGGCACCACTTATAACTTTCGAAGGATAAAAGGTGAAGTAATGACCAACCAACTTGGGATAGAAAACGATGACGGTATCTGGATGGCAACACCCGAAAGGGCATTTCTCGATATGATTTATCTGTATCCCAATTTCTACTTTGACAACCTAGCCGCTTTGGACAAAAAGAAAGTCTTTGCTATCTTACCAGTTTATTGCAAAAAAGCAATGGAAAAAAGAGTAAAAGAACTATTCAAATAATAAGAAGAATATGGACAAGAACAAACATAAGTTTCTAATGATGCAGATTCTTAAGGATGTCTTTTCAGATAAGCTGTTAAACTTAATAGAAAAATAACCTGATACCGTTTGGAGTAATTGGTACCGATACCATACTATTGTCACGATTAAAATGAAAGAGTTCGGCGAAATACTGAACTCTTTCATTAAACGGATAAAGAATAACCTGTCCAAGCATATTTTATTTGCTATCTCACTTTGAGCAATCATTACAAGCTCAAGTAAGGATATGCCTTATTTTCGAAGGCCATTGCAAATCATGAACGATACGTTCGTAAGCCTGTTGATTCTGGATAACTTCGGCTTTTGTCAATTGCGAGAACTGCTCCCAGGTGTTTTCGAAGACATAAGTCGCATTGCCATATTTGAAATTCTCAAGTACGAAGAGATTTTTTTCAGTAAAAGCAAATACTACATAACCAGTAAAACCACCTTTTCCATTGGCAATATAATCAGGTGAATACTTGTAAAGCTCCTTCAGCCTTGCTTCATATAATTTGCGATTATTGGGCTTGCGAGTCTTGATTACAATCGACTTTGTGCGCTCAAACGGATATTCACCTACTGGCAATATCTCCCAGTTTACTCGCCTCACATTGAGCGTAGAGAGAATTGGCGTGAGATCTTTCTTGAGAATTTCGCAGCTACCATACAATTCAAGGAACAAGTTGATAATAAGAACGTCTCTATCTTTGCACTCATCACTATTGACCAATTGATGAGACACAATATAAGAGGATCTATTATGATCAATCATAAGTAGCTCTTCTGCAGGGGCATTGACAGAAGTCCTCGGATGTCTTTTATATGGTATATCTACAAAGTGGTAGTATCCATGCCAATCTGTAATGTAAGCATCTCGATAGGCTGTTTCCATTGGAAGATCCTTATGTATCAAACTCTTGCCATAGGCATTATACCTTGATATAGGACCTACAGCTGATGGTAAAACCTGTTCGCCTATGATTACTGGATATAAAAAACCTGACCTTCTTATTCTCTCAGGAGAAAGGCTGTCTATCTTTTTACCGATATAAAACACTTCACCATCTCCGATTCCCAACATATAATTGCTGAGATTAAATATTCTTCTTTTTATTATTTCCATATTCTTTAGCCTTTTGGAGGAAATGGGTCATTGCCGTAGCTATTGCGCTCTCGAATACGACCCTTTCTATTATGAATTAATAACTCTGACTGCTGACTTATAGAGATTTCTCTTGCAGCGTCAATTGATTCTTTCTGGGTCTTAGTAATCCTTGTATATCGTGAATTACCTTCTCCCTTTATGCCCCATTGTTTACCTACAGGGACTACATGCTGATTCTTTTTCATAATCAACCAAACTTTTAAAAATTATAAAAATTAATAAATATGACTATGAAACTTGCTTGCTAAAGAAATATAAATTACTTTTGCAATACTTGATGCAAATTCTAAGTCATATACTTAGACGCAGGTGATTGTTATCGCAATCATTCCCAAAGTCCCACTCTGCAAAAGTGGGGCTTTTTGCGTACTTAGCAGTTCGCCATTTACATATCTTCCTCCTTTTTTAGTTTTCTTGGAATTTCTCTTTTTATCATCTTGTAAACATCTCCTTGAAGTTTTTCATCAAGAGATTTATCTCTTTTTAAATCGAACATTATCGTCTTCTTGAGATAATCATATCCTAGTGCATCAAAAAGCAATTTAGTTCCTAAATAATAATAGGCACCAGCTTTACAAACTTTAAAACTATCCTTGTTTTCATGATCAGTAATGGCAATATACATTTCTCCTTTGTCACTATCTTGCGCAAATTTAATGTACTTACCATCAGATAATCCGAGACTTTTCTGCGTTGCCTCGGTAAATCCAAGCTTACCAGTCTTCTGAACTGTGGCCTTCAAATTAGCACTGTAATTTTCAGCACTCAATATCTGTATCATACATTCTCCTTTTTTATATAATGCAAATATACACAAATATATCATACAGTGTATACATAATCGACAAGTTTAACATTTATTTATAACATATCATTGATTAGTTGCATGTTGTATTATGTGATTTTATAACAAAGAAAATGCGAAGCAGTTATTCCCCTTGTGTGCCTTCTTGTGTGTTAGCTTAAGCAATTAAATATTTAAAAATGTAATAATAAGGTTACAATAACAAATATCCGTAAATATAATATTCCACTAATGCTGTTTTGCTCGTCTAATGAGAATCTGCCAAATTTCTCATAGATATCGAGTCCATTGTAAAGTACCCAAAGGCATCAACTGAAGTTCAAGAAATCTATTTACCTAAGCCTATATATTCAAAAATACGGCCAAGATGATATTCCACAACACCCTTATGATATAAGATATCTTTCACTCCTACAATTGCTCTCTCACGGTCCCCTATGATAGCCCACACAGAGACGGAGCGCATCATACCTTCTTAGATAACGCTTGCCGTTAGCCTCATCAACATAGGTATATTTATTGAGAGTAGTCTGTTTCAATCCCCTCTTCCGTAGTGAGTTTCATGCGAAAAATTCCTTTAGGCTGAATAGTTACTGTTTACTATAATTATGTTTAAGGTTGATCTTGGTTTTTGAGTTAAAGTACCTGATATCGTCTTGCTTTATTTTCAAAATCAGCTACAAATTGCCTAATTTTAAAAATAAAATAAAAAATACGCTCTTTTTTATTTGCTTATTATACTAAAAGTGTTATTTTTGCAATGGTAAATATCAAAAGAATTATAGTTTTAAGTGCAGTATTATGATACAAGAATTTAAGATAAGGAATTTTCGTTCTTTCAAGGATGAAGTATGTCTGAATTTTGAAGCGACTAAAGGTAGTAAAGTCGGAGGCAATCAGGTAGTGGAGATGGCCGATGGAATGAAACTTCTTAGACTAGCCCTTGTATATGGTGCTAATGCCAGCGGAAAATCTAATTTGCTATTGGCTTTTGATTTCCTACGTTATTTCTGGTTTAAGCGTAAAGCCAGTATGGATGATGCTACAGAGACGATTCCGTTCCTATTGGATGCCAATACTCCATCAGAACCTACAGAATTCAGTTTAAAGTTTTATGTTGATGATGTGAGGTATTGGTATAAGGTCTCATTAAATAGAGAATATGTTATAGAAGAGAAGCTTTCCTTTTATAATAAATCGGTTCAGCCAACATTGTTATTTTGCAGAAACTATGTAGAAGGGCAGTCTGTTTTGAAATTTAATCAGTCTGTTATTAAGGTTGACTCAATTGTAACTAGCGAGATAACCTTGAAATGCCTTCCGAATATGTCTTTCTTTGCGGCACGTAATATGGTAAACTGTTCACTGCCGGAAATAGATAAGGCTCGTGACTGGATGCGTAAACAGACAATGCCAATTATTGGTCCTCGTACTAACATGTTTGGTTATGCAGGTAGTCAGATGTTGAAAGATTCTGAGTTAAAAGAATATATATTGGATTTTGTGAATCGTGCGGACTTTAATATCACTGATGTAAATGTAGAACAGAAGAGCGAGCCTATGCCTGCGAATATAAAGAAAGCATTGCTAAATGATTCAGATATTCCACAGGAGGCCAAAGAAGATCTGAAGACTAATGTTACTATAAATACTATCGATACGAACTTTGTACATACAGTTCACAATGAACGTGGGGTAGAAAAATACACTCTTCCAAACACCTTGCAGAGCGAAGGTACCAGGCGTACTTTTGGAATAGAGGCAGCCATACATGAAGCTGTAAGAGTTGATAAGTTTCTCCCGATAGATGAGATAGAGTCGTCACTTCATCCGAGTTTAATTGAGTTTATCCTGGAGCGATTTCTCAAAAGTCCAGGCAGAAGTCAGCTTTTGGTTACGACTCATTATGATCCATTGTTGAATACGGTGAATGATCTTTTAAGAAAAGATTCTATATGGTTTACAGAAAAAGGGGAGGATGGTCATTCTGATCTCTATTCTCTTACAGATTTCAAGGGGATAAACAAGATCCGCTCTTTTCAAAAGTCTTATCGTAACGGTGTTTTTGGTGCACTGCCTAATATCCAAATATAGTTATGGCAAGAAGAGTAGCAACGAAAAAGTTTAATAGGGTCCGGCCCACTATTATCGGTGCTGGAATAACCGAACAATGGTATTTTACCCATTTACAGCGCATCTTTGGTTTAAAGATGAAAGTATGTCCCCGGTTCTTCGGTCAGGAGGATGTACATGCTTTAGAGAAGAAAATCCAGCAAGTCTTAAATGATGAAGGATTTGCTGTTGTTGTGTTCGATGCTGATGTCACAACATGGGATGACAAAGAAAAAGCAAGATTAGTAAGATTGAAAAGCAAATATGCTGAAAATAAGAATGTCGTCTTATGTGACAGTCTCCCTTCTATTGAATTTTGGTTCTTGATACATTATGTAAATACAACTCGTACCTTTAGAACCTCTAAGGATGTAATTGTTCAGCTTAAGAAATATATTACAAATTTTGATAAGAACGAATCTTTCCTAAAAAATGAGAAATGGGTTCGTGACATGTCTGCTGACGGCAGGTTGGAATCCGCTTTTAAAAGAGCCATGGATAATTCTGACGGGGGATCGTACAGTAATATATGGAAAGCGTTTGCTAGTCTTGGAATGAACTTTGAATAAAAGGATTGGGGTATACCGTAAATTGAATAATTCTGATCGTTATATCTTGATATGTTTGAATTTAGATCTTATAGAAAGTAAGCCTTCAACAATCCCCGTCTCGCATAATTCAAGATTTAATATAGAAGTCTATAACTTCTACAGGATTTCAGAAGGCTTTCCAGTAGATATTCGCAGACTTACATATTCCGGAGTATATCCGTTTACTTGATAATGGGAGATGAAGAATTCTGCCTTTTCCGGAGCAATGCCGTTCATATTATATTCGCTACCGATTGACACATAATCCTCATATTATATCACTCTCTTTTTTAGTTTGATCAAGGCTGAAATTTCGTTTCTTTTATTTGTACGTTTTTCTATTCCATAAGGAAGATATCCCAATTTATTATACAATAAAAGGCCTAAGGTGTTAACATTAAAGCATGATAGATGTGTCTCTTGTATATTATATTTCTGCCTTCCTATATTTTCCATAATCTCTATTAATGATGTACCAACTCCACGACTACGAAAATCAGGATTTACGATAACATTTCCTATTGAACAATATTCTGTTCTCTTTACTTCGTAGAAATTTGCAAAACCTATTATCTCATTACCAGACAGAAACACAGTTGGATCAAAACGATCTTTTAGAATATATTCTAATTGTTCTTTGGTCAGTGGATAATCAGCCTTAGGGCACATAAAGAACAACTCTTGTGCATTTTGAGGAAATTTACAAATAGCTTCAATATCACTTGTAATGAGATCTCTATAAACAATTTTTTCTTTTTCCATTCTTACATTTTTCTTCTATACTCATTGTCTTTCTCTATAGACTAATGTCAGTTCGACTAATTATAATATCTTGATTTTTAACGTATTTCACCGTCATTCTTGACAGATGCGTTCCAGCATTCAACCAACAGGCTCAGCAACATCTTGACATTATTACCAATCATAATTTTTTATCAGTTAAAGATTCCAGAACTTGAAGACGACCTTATGCTTCTAGACTTATCTTTTAAATTCTAAATACAAAGATAGCGATTTTTTAGATAAGTCGTAGCAACTTAGTGGCTTCCTGTAAAAAATGGATACAAAATGCGTTGCATATCTCCTTTTAGAACAAATCACAGAAACCTTATCCAATAGCCTGATAATCTTTCAAAGAAAAAAAGTTGAGAAATTTGTAAGTTAAAAGATCCATTCTTGGTATAATTTTAAAGCTTTGATTGCTTTTCAAAAATAAATAATTAAAAATAGATGAAAATATCTTTTAGATCATGTAGAAAGAAGAAAAAACATTCAAACACTTACTCGTTTAAAATAAGCATAAAATGTCGTTGTCCATATATACAGAAAGGCTCTCTGTATTATTACCTTTTAAGAAGTATTTTTCGGATTCTAAAAAGTATTTTAGTACCTTTGCCCACGAGTTTATGTGTTTTATCTGTTCTTTCTATGAATATAAATATACAAAACACACCTGCAACAAGGGCAATCTTTTTTAGAATTGAAATCAAGATAAAAGATATTACATCAATGGAATACGATTCAAAAATAGAACAAATATTTTTCTTTAGTGAGAAATTAAAGAAAGAGATGGGTATCAATATCTATCTTCCATCAGAATATAAGAGCAGCACACTGCGTTTTCCTGTATTATATTTCTTACATGGGAGAAGTGGCAATGAAAATATAATCCATTTCTTAGATATTAAAAGTGTAACAGATAAATTAATTTCTTCAGAAATTATAAGCCCTTTGATTATAGTATGCCCAAGGATGGAGAACAGCCGTGGACTGAATTCGTCAGTTCTTACAAATGAAGTAAAATCCGGTGGACAAGTTATAAATGTGGGGCAGTATGAGAATTATTTCATTAAAGAAGTCATTCCATATATTGACAGTAAATATAATACCATACACGATGCTTCCGGTCGATATGTGGGTGGTGCTTCTGCCGGTGGATATGCAGCACTTAATTATGGATTAAAATATCCGGAATTATTCTCACGGATAGGAGGACACATGCCTGCTTTAGAATTGCAACTTGATCAGGAAGATCTTCCTTATTTTGGTAATATCTCTTTTTGGAGGACAAACAATCCGATAGATATTGCTAAAGAATGTAAGCTCAATCTAATGCAGGAATGGTATCTTGACGCCGGAAATAAAGATGAAGGACATTTTTATGAAGGTTGTAATAAATTATATCAAATTTTGAAAGATCGTGGTGCAAATGTGCAGAATCATGTATTTGCAGGACATCATGATATCACTTATCTTAAATCCAATTTGGAAAAGTACCTTATTTTTTATAATGCTAAGAAAGGTTGAACATCTGCCTATACTATAGTATTTTTTATATGAGTCCAAATTTCCGTAAATGTTTTTTAGTTTCAATAGGGGAAGAAATTACCGCCTCTGTTATATATTCCAAATCTTCTTTGTCAATGGTTCCACATGATTGACAAGTGCGTTCAGAGAAGTGGTTGATCGTTATTTCTTTTAATTCTCCACAACATACATAACTATCATGATCTAAAAAGGAATATTTTGCGACTCTTAATGGATAATGTAGTTGTTTTAATTGAATAGATAAGTTTTGGTTAATGCAGGAATTAATGACTACAAAACCAATGACCTTCTTATCCTCTGTCTTGCCAATAACTATAAAATATTTATTTCGAGAATCATCATCTTTTTCTTTAGGAATAATCCCCTCTTCCGTAGTGAGTTTCATACGAAAAATTTCTCCAGGCTGAATGGTATAGAAAAGACTTTGCTTGGAAGATTGAGATAGAAGATCTCCTAAAGATGCCATATCATGATTTTAGGACTTGATCAAGTTCTTCATTTTGACGAATAAAATCCATAGTGGCATCCGATGCTCCAGCAGCCCGGGCCATTAATATAGGATCTATTTCAGATGTGGGATGTTTGGCATTTGCTGTCTGCCAGGCAATATCGTGAGATTTTTCTGATAGAATATTAAAGGGTAGATTAAGATTCTCTCCTATCGATTTATCCAGCATTTCTATATCTGATTTGGATAGTTCATCCATATCAGGCTTTTCTTTTGCAGTAATGATATAATCATAATCCGGATCATTAGATTCTATCGCATTTGAAATAATCCGTAATGGAGAATCTCCTATATCTTCTTTTCCTATTACCCCCTTAACAGCATCATACAAATTTGAAGGGACAGGACCATTTTTCAAAGCACAAAATGTATCTTGTATGATTCTACGACCATAAACCGCATAATGTTCTCTATCTGCGAAATAAATGATTTTGAATAAATGAAAATAATCTATTCCTTTACATTTATCAATGACATATAAAGCTACTGCTTTCAACTTTAAAATATCATCTTGTGTCATGGATTGGATTCTTGCCATATTATGTGATTATCCCTTATGATTATGCTATTGATGTATCTATTTGCTACTCTGGCAAAGATAACAAAAAGTTTCGTAATGTGCTACTTTTTACTACTTTTTATCACTTTTGGCATTTTTATAGCTTATTCTAAACTGAAAGACTATCCAAGCTGACTATCCTTGAGGATAAGCAGCCTAAATTAACTGAAATACTCTGACTTCGTATTGATTCGTTCCTACGATCGACAAATCTTTTAACATCAAGTGTATGAAAAGCTTGTATAATAATTGGAAGCACATACATTTATATGATTTTTTTATCTGATAAACATCAAAAGTACTCAAAAAAGTTGGGATTTACTATACTAATAGCTATCTTTGCAGTAAGTAGATATTATGAAGATGAATTAGTTGAATTCATCGTGAAATCTTGTAACGAGATAATGCAAAAGCTTGAATATATATGAAGAGATCTTTATTCGTCTTTGTCCTTTGCTTTATAAGTCTGTTTGCTGCTGCCCAGACAGTTTATATCACACGGACAGGATCAAAATACCATACTGAAGGCTGCCGCTATCTAAGTCGTAGTTGCATTGCAATCTCCCTATCTGAAGCTAAATCTGAAGGCTATGAGCCATGTAGCGTATGTGACCCGCCTACTCAGATATATAAACACCATGCTTCTTCTAAACGAAGCCGGATAACATCAAGAAGGTACAACCATAGGAGGCTGTCTACTTTCTCCTCAAGGCATTCAAATAAGAAAAGGTTATATCAAAGTAATCGATGATCAGATCATTGACTAATTTTATTCTGACGGAAATTCGTCAAACTCTCATATTATAGAATATAGTGTTAAGGAAAGAGATTTTTGTTCTGATGAAAAATATAGTATTTATCATTTTATGGATTTTCCCCATGACTTTAATGGCTCAAGAGGAGAAAACTTAAAAGTAATCAATGCACTCTCTCAGGTGCTCTTGATTCAAATAGCGCCTGGGAGTTGGAGTTTTCCTACATGAGACGCATTTTCCCTTATATCGGTATAGGTGCTGGAATAAACATCTATCATCAATATTCTGATGAGATTAGTGCCAGTGGTGATAATGTCCCTGGAGCATCTATCAGCCAATGGATCTTATCCGATAATAGTAAACAAGCCACAGGTCTGGTCTTCAATCCTTTTGTGCATATTAATACCCCCACCTTATTCCATATAGACGAAATGAGGATAAATATATTTACAGAGCCGGGATTATCAATAGCATTTTTGACTGACAGAAATGTAGGGGTCAATTATTGGAACGGAAGTGGATATTATGATACGCAGACATTTTACGGTCATGGAGGGAACTGGCTGTATTGGCATTACCGTATAGGGGGTTCTATGGAAAATGAAGACGTGGTTCTTAGCATGGGGTATTTTGCATCTAATATAGATTTTTACTCTTATAAGCGTAATATTCGTATTGAGAATGTTCGTTTAGGTGACAACCTCCCTAAGAAACACTTTAATTGGGGTATCTTTATTAGTTTAGGATATAAATTTTAACATGATATACATTTTTGATCTGCATTCTTAGTTGAAATGGAGATATAACGGACAATGACGCCAGCACACGATGATACCAGAAATGATGGCAGAGATACATACAAGGACAAAGGCCTTGTCGATGGAGTTTCGTGGTTTGTTTTTCAAATTGTTCATAACTATTATGATGTTGAAATAAGTGTATGGATTATAGTTCCAGACTGTCAGGATTGAGAAGGAAATCCATCAGACCGATAACAGCAATGCCATCATCCGTATGCCAAGGCAGTATATTCTCCTTAACTACCAGTATCTTCTTGAAGGCATCTTTCACTGAGAGCAATGATCTTATCTCTTGTTTCATCTTATCCTTACCAGGAACAGCATAGGCCACTTGAATGTAATAACGACGGCTACCATTGTTGACTCAAAGTCAATTTACTTACTTTTTTTGTAGAATTCCACAATTTTAGAAAGTACTGATTGGCTTGATATACTTTGGATTCTCATAAGTATCCCGCTTTGCCAGAAATTGCAGGATAAAGATTCTGGCAGGATGTCCTAAAACTTTGGTAAAGCATGCCAGTTGTACTTGTTTTGTTGTATATTTCCTATCGTTTTCCATCTTTTCCATTAGTGTTATTCGCAAAAGTGCGAACTACATTTGATTCATCCAAATTACCATTCAAAAATCTACTTCCTTTTTATAATTTATAACATTACAATAAGGCAATTGTTACTGATTATATTATAATAATAAGTTGATGTGTTCCATTGTAAGGATATCATTTCCTTTGATTGAGTTGAAAAAGAACTACTGAATTAAGTCACAATCATAAACACTTGATCTTCACGATAATAGTCCATTGTGACCATAATGCACCATTTTGGTATACCATAATGCACCATTTCGGTATACCATAATGCACCATTTCGCTACCCCATAATGCACCATTTTGGTCAGCCTTCCATACAGGCGTTTTGTCAGGATCATAGTCATTAATCACCTGGATGGTGCATACAGCTCTGCTGGATGGTGCATAGCGGTACGCTCTATGGTGCATATCGCAGAGCGCTATGCACCATAGAGCACAACAATGAATATATCGTTCAGGATCAAACGTCAGAGGCCTTTAATGCCTTAAAGCGCAAACAGACATAGTCCGCATACCAGTTGCCATTCTTATATTTTCGAATGATCATACAGGCAGTCTCACGGTGTAGTATATTATTCTTGTATGATAAAATTTTGTATATTTGCAAGTATATAAAAGAAAAGAGATGAAATTAATCTTAAAAATCACATGTATACTGCTACTTATTTGTAGTTGTAGTCAATTAGACGACAACAATTATTCCGACAATAAAAGGGTCTCTTTAATCTGTGATACGACCTGGATGGGGGAATCTGTAAAATTAGAGAACGGAAACACAAACACATGTTTATATGATTTCTCAAGAAATGGCACCTATGTATGCACTATAGTAACTTTCAATGGAACAGAATATAATATCTCCAAACAAAATGGAAGATGGACATTTTACGACAAAAACTTTAATGTCATCTTTTGGGGAGGAAATTCTTATTGGGATATCATAAAGTTGACTTCTCAAAAATTTATAGTGTATGACAGAATCGGGGAGTATGGTAAAGAAGATATGACGAGGTACAAATATGCGTTATCCCCTATTACACCGGAATATATAAAATTACTCGGTAAATAAAAAGGAGAACAGATCAGATACCGCTAAACGCAAAACGGAGAAAAAATTCCTTATTAGAATATTTTCTCCGTTGTTTCTCAACTTGTGGAGGTGGCGGGATTCGAACCCGCGTCCGAACAAGGAAACCATACGCTTTCTACATGCTTATTCCTGCCTTGATTTTCGTGCTGCAGCAAGACCTGGACCACCAACTACAGCCTTATCCTCAAAAGTTTCATTCCGCCAGCGAGGCCTGACAAAACTATTTCCGATTTACCTGCACCGCTTGATCAAGAAGATTCGGAACAACATCTCTTGAGCGATGTCTCGTCCCATCACCTAGTGACGGGATTGAGCCAAAATCTACTATACTTCGATTAGGCAGCGAGAGCGTAATTGTTTTCGCCAATTAAATTTTTGTTCACTCAGATTCAGGAGCTAGCCAACGAGGCTCCGCATGCTTACATACCATCCCGACTTGCCGTCAAATCCAAAACACCCCCGGCGATAGTATAGCGGTGCAAATATAAGGCCAAAAACTGAATTAGCAAAATATTTTCAGTTTATTTCTACATTTTTCTCCTATTTTCTCCATACCCAAACTCTCTTCCTCCTTTATTCTGACCTGTGCGGTCACTACAGACTACCATAAAATATCATTTGATCTTTCCATTCTATTTCTGCATAATAGGGATTTTCCCCACTAATTTAGGGAAAAACCTTGTTTAAAGTCTCTATTTTAATATACCTTTGCAGTAGGAAAGAGGAATATTAAAAGCATACTATTATGAAAAAATTAATTATAGCCCTTATAGCACTTTTCACCTTTACAGGTACAGTAAGTGCAATGAGTTACGAACAAGCCAGAGACCAGGCTCTCTTCCTTACAGATAAGATGGCTTATGAGTTGAATCTGACTGATGAGCAGTACCAGGCAGCTTATGAGATTAATCTGGACTATCTGATAAATATTGATAATTACGATGATGTCTATGGATCTTACTGGAGACAGCGGAATATGGATTTGAGTTATATTCTGTTAAGCTGGCAATACAATAATTACCTCAACGACCTCTACTTCTATCGTCCACTTTACTGGGACGGTGATTACTGGCACTTCAGAATCTACGCCCGCTATCCACAACGTAACTACTATTATTTCGGAGCACCGACATTCATCGTCAATTACCAAGGCGGACACAGTTGGAGAAGTAACGGCGGCAGGAGTTGGTATCGTGGACAAGACTTCGAAAGACGGAACTACAACAGAAATGAAGTTGGCATGAGAGATGCTTTCAACCGGGGAGACTTCGGGCAAGGACGTGTTTTTGGCAACATGAATACGAGAAATGCCGGATTTCAGGACAATCGTTCATTCGGCTCCATGGATCAGGATCAAAACAACCGCTCCAATCACAATGGGATATTCGGCAAACAGAGCAGTACACGCACAACCGTCAAGCGCAACAACAATAACAGCATATTCGGCAGTGGCCGTTCTTTTCCGCAAAGTACTTCTGTACCGAACCAGACGTTCTCACCAAGGTCTAATTCCGACAACAATTCTACCTTCGATTCCTCCCGTTCGCGCACAAATACATCTCCCAACCGTTCATCTTTCGGAAACAGCAACTTCGGAAGTTCACGGGGGAATACAAGAAGTTCGGGAGAAAGTTCACACGGTAGTTCCGGAGGTGGACATAATGAAGGCAACTTCGGCGGACATCACTAAACAAGAAATCAAGTAAAATAGCAAAATAATAGAATAATGTTAGTTTTCAGGACAAATTAGAGAATTATAAAGATTGAGCAGCGAGATGACCGGGAGGTTGCCCCGCTGTTACTTTTATAAGAAAGAATCTATAACAAATTCCGAGAATTATTGTCGATCAAACCAAACAGGAAATTTTCAAAGTTCAAAAACTCTGACTTCAGCATTCCCCATTTTAGGAATTTCATTCATCGGTCTTTTATAGTAGACACTATGGATAGCCTTATTGATGATTCCATGCCCAACCGCTAAAACTGTTTGATCCGGATAGGTCACTTTCAACCAGGTCAGGAAATTCCGGGCACGGGATTTCATTCTATCCAAAGATTCTATATCATCAGGCCATTTCTTATTTTTCAGATCCGGAATAAACTTATCCGTAAAACTCCCCCAATCGCGTTCACGCAATAATGGAGTAGTGACAATATCTGTTACACCATGAGGCTCTGCAATAATTTTGCAAGTATCTATCGCACGTTTCAAATCACTTGAAACAAACACGTCTATAGGTTCCTTGAGCAGTTTATCACGTGTCTCTTCAGCCTGTTTTATTCCATTTTCATTTAACTGTCCTTGTCGCTGTCCCTGCAAGATCTGAGCAGCATTCGCCACCGTTTCACCATGACGGACCAAATACAATGTTGTCATTTAGCTTAAATTTACGTGCAAAAGTAATAAAAAAGCGAGAAATGGAGAACGAAGAACAAAGTTTTTAGTAAATTTGCAAGAATTAGAATACAAACAATGTATATCTTAAGTCAAATCAAGATCATTTGATTTGCTCAATCAAAAGAAATAGATTTATGAAAGTATTACAAAGTCATTTTTTCAGAGCTATCATAGCCATTATCGTAGGCATTTTATTGGTCAGATTCCGTAATCAGACGGTTACATGGATGACCATTATTATCGGAGTACTTTTCCTGATATCGGGAATTATCTCCATTGCCACCTATTTTAGTACTAAAAAGCACCCATCAGACGCTATTGTCTATGGCCCCAATGGCGAACAACTGACCGGTCAGAAGCCCACCTTTCCGATAGTAGGATTAGGAAGCATTGTATTAGGTTTCATCCTGACTTTAATTCCAAGCAACTTTGTCAATGCTCTGACCATTGTCTTTGCACTGATTCTGATTCTTGGAGCACTCAATCAGTTTCTTAACCTTGCTACAGTTAAGAAGTTTGCTAAAATAGGAGTAGCTTTCTGGATTTTTCCTTCCATCATTCTTCTGGTAGGTTTAATTGCACTGATCAAACCATCAGTGATAGCCGCCGCTCCACTGATCGTTATCGGATGGTGTATGATCCTCTACGGAGTTGTAGAAGGTATCAATTCCTTTAAGGCAGCACGTTGCAAGAAAGCATTCACACAAGCCGCCCAGCACTATCATCCCCAAACGGACAGTTCAGAACAGGCTGAAAAGGCGACAGTAAGACAAAAGATAAGAAAGAATAATCGAACACTGATCCGATAGATGAGTCAGGTAAAAGAAGTATTATTCCTTTCCTGACTTTTCTTCCAGGATCAAACCTTCGATATATTTGCACAGAATACTAATACCCTTTATATTCTCCCCTCCCTCAGGGATGATCAGATCTGCATAACGCTTTGTAGGTTCTATGAATTGTTCATGCATCGGTTTCAATACTTTCAGATAGCGATCAACCACCATTGACACCGTACGTCCCCGATCAATTGTATCCCGCTGGATATTCCGGATAAGCCGTTCATCAGAATCACAATCCACGTAAATCTTCAAATCCATCATTTCGCGGAGCTTCTTGTTCAGCAAGGTCATGATGCCCTCAATAATGATCACTCGTTTCGGCTCTACATGAATGGTTTCAGTAAGTCGGTTACATTGCAGATAAGAATAAGTAGGTTGCTCTATTGGATGGTCATGACGCAACTCGTTGATCTGTTTGATAAGTAGTTTCCAATCAAAGGCATCCGGATGATCAAAGTTGATAGCATGACGCTCCTCATCCGTCATACCCGTGGTATCATTGTAATAAGAATCCTGTGGTACCACTGCCACATAATTAGGAGGCAAGGCCGCTACGATTCTATTCACCACAGTAGTTTTTCCACTACCAGTACCACCGGCGATTCCTATTATTGTAATTTTATCAGACATTATCTATTCCATTTATATTAATTTCTATTTCTCCTAAAGCAGATCATCAAACAGCCTCTTATAGTAAACCGCCTTTTTCTCTACCGCCATCGGATAAGCGCGACTGCTACTCGGCATCCGATAAAGTCGAAGTATTCTTTTTTCAAAAGGAAATTCCATATAGCTCCCCATCTTCAAGTGTCTGGCATTAATGCCATAGTGATCTGTAAACACCTTCGTGGCCAACTGCCCCGCTGTCAGTACGCCGCGACATTGAGGTAAGGAGCGGAGCAAGCCATCCAAATCCGTCGGTTCTACGATCTTGAGATCCTTGTCAGAAGCCGTACCTTTCATCCGGCATATCCGCAAAGCGGTATCAAAGATGGCAATATGATGCTGCCTAAGAAAATCCTTTATCGCCGGAAGATCAAAACGCTTCTCGTCAGGAACAATGAAATGTTCCTTATCCTTGAAAAAGAGAATACCGAAAATACGCCACATATCGTTTTGATAATTAGGATAATACCAAGGCATACACCAGCGCTTAGGCGCAGGTGGAAAAGTACCCAGCATCAACAGGCGTGCACCATCTGGCAGCCAGGGCTCAAAAGGATGCGACTCTATTTCCGGTTCTTCCGTTCCGTCCTCCTTATTATCTATCTCCCCTGTACAGTTCATCACTCCTCCTTGAGATTTTATAGGATTCATCAGGTCCTGTATCAGTTACTCTTCTCTTTCAGGAAATAAGCTACGACCGGGAAATGGTCACTATAGCCGTCCAGCCAAACACCACCGGCTGTCGTACGCTTTGGCGTCCCTTTATAAGGTCCAGACTGCTGGACGAGATAATCACGTATAGCTATTTCATTTTTCCAGAATTTCAAAGTAGAATAATCGTGTTGTCCTTTCATATTAAGCAGATTAGGTGCCATCACGATCTGATCGAAGAGATCCCACGATCCCTTATAACTCAGAGTACCCTTTCCATCTTTTGCTAATATATTATACCAAGGATTGTACATTTCATCCGGACCCACCTGATCTATTTCACCCTTTGCACCCAAGTATTTATACATGCTGGCATTCGTTGGATCATCATTCATATCCCCCATTACGATTACCTTACAGTGCGGATCATCTCTCAGCAGAGAATCCTTGATGACCTTCACCTGGCGTCCTGCACTTTCACGATAAAAACTACCGGAGAAACGGCTCGGCCAATGACAGACGATAACAGAAACATGTTCATCAGCCAAGACACCACTGATAGTCAGGAAGCCACGGGTCTTGAACGCACTGTCCTTAGCCAGTTCCTGATGATATTGGATCAATTTGACATTTTTTATCGAGTAAAGAGCCGGATTATAAAGCAAAGCACAATCTATGCCACGGCGGTCAGGCCCTTCTATATGGATATAGCGATATCCACGAGCTTTCAAAGGAGGTTGGGCAATCAAATCGTTGAGGACATTGTCATTTTCAACCTCGGCCATACCGATCATGGCACAACCTACATTCGGCAGTATGTCTGTACCGATATCTGCCAATGCACGCGCCATGTTATGAATTTTATGCGTATACCGGAGTTTGTCCCAGTGAGCACTTCCGTTTGGAAGGAATTCATAATCATTCTTACCCGCATCATGACAAGTATCGAAAAGATTTTCCTGATTATAGAATCCTACTGCATAACAGGCATACTTTTTCTGAGCCGAAATAGTCAGACTGATCTGTAACAGGACTACAAGAAACAATAGTTGCTTTTTCATATTTTCTTCTATTTATATTTTTTCAGATGATAATTACCTGATGAACAAATCATAATGTAAGACCATTATCATTACCCCCTGCTTTTTGGCAAAATATTACTTTATGAATAATAATTACCTTAATTATTGCATTGCAAATATCGTAATTTCTCCCGAATTACAAACATATTTCATGAAAATTTAATCGAAAATTCATGAAATATTAATGAAAAAAACTTTATTATTCAACATTTATTTCGTTACTTTGCAAATAAGATATAATTTTTATTAAACTACATTTCATGCACAATCACGTAAAAATTGCAGTAATCGCATTCTTTTTCTACAGTTCTATGCTTATGGCCCAAAATTCAAAAACGGACCAAAACACAGCAACGCCGATAGATGAAAATGCTTTCACCCTCACTGAAGCACAGTTAGGGGAAGATGATGATATGTCACAAAATGTAACCATCCTCAGCTCCAACAACAACGAATATGCTTCAGAAGTGGGTTATCTTTTTTCGCCAGTACGTTTCCGTTATCGTGCTTACTCACAGAAGTACAATGACATCTACGTCAACGGCGCTCCGATGAATGATATGGAATCCGGCCAATTTCGCTTCTCCAATGTAGGGGGACTCAACCGTTTCACTCGTTCCACGGATTTTGCCCTGCCTTTCGAAAGTAACAATTTCTCCATGCCGAGTATGGCAGGAAGCAATAATTACGACTTCCGCGCAGGTAATCAAGGATCCGGTAACTATGCCTCTATAGGCGCCACGAACAGCAACTACACTTTACGGGGAATGTACACCTACTCTTCCGGTTTTAACTCAAAAGGCTGGGCTTTCTCGGCCGGATTGACCTATCGATGGGCTAATCACGGTTACGTAGAAGGGACTTTCTACAATGCTCTCTCCTATTTTCTGGGTGTGGAAAAGAAATGGAATTCCGGAAACAGTCTTTCTTTCACTACCTGGGGGAATCCTACAGAGCGTTCTACTCAAGGTGCTTCCACTGACGAAGCCTACTGGCTGGCCAATGACTATTACTATAATCCTTACTGGGGATACCAGAATGGTCACAAGCGCAACTCCCGCGTAGTACATGATTTTGCACCCTCCGGTATCCTGACCTGGGACTGGAACATCAATAATGATCTAAAGTTGACTACATCCGTCTTCGGCAGATACAGTATCTACAAGAGTACGAAACTCGAATATAATAATAGTGAAAATCCACAGCCTGACTACTGGAAAAACCTTCCAAGCAGTTACTATGACGTATGGAACGACCAATCCGGTATTACCCAGAGCAACGATGAGACTTCTTATGATGAGTGGCAGAGCTCTTATCAGTACTGGAAGGCCGGCAAGGCTAACCGGCAGATCAACTGGGACCAACTCTATTTTGCAAACCGGCAGGCTGCTGCTACAGGTATTGACGCGATCTATTACATTCAGGCAAAACATAATAATGCACTTACCTTAAATATAAATCCGACACTGACTGCAAAACTCCATCAGGGAGGAACCATTCACACAGGATTAACACTCGCAGAAAACAGTGGACGCCACTATCAGACAATGGACGATCTGCTGGGTGCAAGCGAATTTCATAATATCAACACTTATGCTGTAGGTTCTTATCCCGTCACAGACCCAAGAGTCCAGTATGATCTCAGGACTGAAGGAGCTGATAGTAAAGGCAAAATCATAAAAGAAGGTGACAAATTCGGTTATGATTATAGCCTCCTCGTGCAAAAGGGACTTTTATGGGGCAACTACAGCAACACCATTGACCGTTTTCATGTCATGCTTGCTGCAAAGATCGGTCAGACGCAAATGCGTCGTAAGGGTTTCATGCAGAACGGTATGTTTCCGGAAAACTCCTATGGCAAGAGCGGCCGCGCTAAGTTCGGCGAAGGCGGTGCTAAGGGAAGTCTCTCTCTGGATGCAGGCCGTGGCCATGTGTTCAAGATCGGAGTCGGTTATGAATGGTGCCCTCCTACAGCTAATACGGCATTCATCTCTCCCGAAATGAACAATGACTTTGTACTGAACCTTCATGATGAGCATGTGTTCAGCAGTGAATTTGACTACCAGTACCAGAATGCATGGCTGCATGCTAACGTAAACGCCTATTTCAGTTATCTGGACCATGTCACAGAATGGCAGAACTTCTATTTTGATGACGCCAATGCTTTCACTTATGTGAGCATGACCGGTATCAAGAAGAAATATTATGGTGTAGAAGCCGGTATGGACTTCAAACTCACTTCCTTCCTGGACATAAAGACTTTGGGAACAATGAGTGATGCCCGCAATGTGAACAATGCCAGCGTCAACTATATGAATTCCAACTCTGCCGTGATCACTCATGACATCGTGATGAACAAGAATATGCGTGAAAGTGGAACGCCGCTTACGGCAGCCAGTGCAGGGATCAACTTCCATTCAGGAGGCTGGTTCGTTGATGTGGCAGCCAATTATTACGACCGAATTTACTTAAGTTATTCTCCCAGCTTCCGTTATCAGGGTACACTGACCACCATGGGAAGCGTGGATAATCAAGGTAACCTGATCGTACCGGGCCAGTCCAAAGGTCATGGTGGCTGGATGGTTGATGGCAGTATCGGTAAAAGTCTGTACTTAAAGCACGGACAACTGAACTTCAATCTGAGTATAACGAATATTCTCAATAACCAGCACATCGTGAGTGGTGGTTATGAACAAAGCCGAAGTGACTATACGGTTGATCAAAGTACAGGTACGCTGAGTAAACAACGTGTCTACAAATTCTCCAAGAACCCGAAGAAATTCTATGTCTATGGAACGAACGGAATGTTTCAAATATCCTATAGATTCTAAAGTAAAATGTCATGAAAGTAATCCAAACTATTAAATATGCTCTAATCCTGTGCATCACAGGTCTCATCACTTCATGCATGGGTTCAGACTATGCTGCTCCCCAACTGGATCAGAGCAATCTGCCTTATGGTAATAATGCCATCCAGGAAACTCAGGTAACCACGATCAAGAAACTGAAGGACAAATACAGTTCGGTAATCAGTCAGAGCAACTATACTCAGATGAATGAGGATATTCAGATCAAAGGTATCGTTACCGGCAATGATGAGCAAGGTAATATCTATCAGGAGATCTCCCTTCAGGATTCTACGGGAGCACTGCTGGTCAGCATCAACGCCAGTGGCCTTCACGGTTATCTGCCTGTAGGGCAAGAGATACTCGTTAATCTTAAAGGTCTTTATATCGGTGGGTACGGTGAGCAATGCGAAGTTGGCGGCATCTATGTGAACACCTCCAACGGATCAAAATCTATCGGCCGTATGGACCGCTACACATGGGAAAGCCATGTGAAGTTGATCAATACTGTCGATCCTTCAAAAGCGAGCAAACTGACAGAAGTCTTCGACGGAAGCAAAGTAACAGATCAGGACAGCCTGAAGAATAACTGTGGTAAATTGATGACCATCCGCAATGTAACCCTGGCTGATGCAGATGGAAAAGCAGTCTATGCACCTAAAGACGGCAGCGTACAACTCACATCCAACTGTGCCAACAGGCCTTTCCAGGGGTATAGCAGTCAAAACCTGGTCCTGCGTACAAGTACTTACGCTGATTTTGCCAATGCAATCATGCCGACTGGAAAAGTAGATATCACCGGAATTTTCACTCGTTTCAAGAACACATGGCAGATTCTGCTTCGTTCTACAAATGATATAACTCCAGCCAAATAACACGATTTCACGATACGAAAACAACAAATTAATATAAACATGAAAAAGTTAATCTATTCATTGTTTGTTCTGGCCATGACAGCCATGACTTTTACTGGTTGCGAGGATGTTCCTGCTCCTTATAACCTGCCGACCGCCGGCAATGATACGACCCATGTAACACCACCTAATCCAAGTGGAACGGGTACTCAGGATGATCCTTTTAACATAGCTGCTGCTCTGAATTATATCACTACCGGAGTAGGTTTGGACAAAACTGTCTATGCTAAAGGTGTTATTGTCGGCACTCCGAATATAGAACTCTCATACGGCAGTGCTACTTATAACATCTCAGATGATAAGAAAATGAGTGACAAACTGGAAGTCTACCGTGGTTACTATCTTAACGGTGACAAATTCACGGCTCAGGATCAAATCAAGGAAGGAGATACCCTTGTCGTTAGCGGAAAACTCACCAACTACAATGGTACCAATGAGTTTACTACCGGCAACTCTATCTATTCCATAAACGGAAAGACCAGTGGTTCAGTGAATCCGACTGAGCCTTCAGGAGATGGAACAGAAACTTCACCTTACAATATTGCTAAGGCACAGAGCATCATTACTGCCGGAACTTATACAAAAGACAAAGTATACCTTTCCGGTACTATCTCCAAGATCAGTAGTGTTGACACTAGTACCAAATATGGTAACGCCACCTATTATGTCTCCGATGACGGTACGGCAACCGGCCAACTGGAAGTTTACCGCGGCTATTACCTTGCAGGAGCTAAATTTACTTCTGAAAGCCAAATCAAAGTTGGTGACAAAGTAGTCCTTCTGGGTGTCCTGACATCCTTTAGCGGTACACCAGAGGTCACAACAGGAAGCCAGTTGGTTACTCTGAACGGAAGTTCAACTGGTGGCAGCTCGGAAGAAGGCGAAAGTATTACAGAGGCAGCCACAGACATGGGCTTTACGGATAAAGGGGCAGCAGGAACGGCAACTCTTTCCGATGGAACGACACTGGCCTTTGACAAAGGTGAAGGTACAACTGCTCCAGTCTATTATGCAGGAAGTTATGCAGCTGTCAGAATGTATGCAAAGAACACGCTGACTATCACGACAACTGGTAAGAAGATTGCAAAGATAACCATTACTGCCAATGACCCAGACACCAAGAAATATAATGGCAATGATCAAGCTTATGCTTTGAATGGTGAAACCAAGATTACCATCAATAAAGTGAGCGATACACAAGTAGAATTCAGCAGTCTGAGTGCTTCTACCATCACTATTGTAAATGATTATACTGCCGCAGGTGGTGGAGTCCAACTTCGTATCAAGTCGATCACCATCACTTACGCAAAATAAAAAACTTCATCAAATATTTGGCAAAGAACAAAATTATTAGTACCTTTGTTCCCTGTTAAATCGAGAAGAAATTATTGATAATTAAATATTTAGATTAAAATGAAAAAAGGTATTCATCCAAAAGACTATCGCCCCGTCGTATTCAAGGATATGTCTAACGGCGATATGTTCCTTACACGTTCTACATGCAAGACAGCAGAAACAGTAGAATTTGAAGGAGAGACTTACCCAGTGGTTAAGGTTGAAATTTCAAGTACTTCTCACCCATTCTTTACAGGTAAGAACAAGTTGGTTGATAGTGCTGGTCGCGTAGACCGCTTCATGAACCGTTACGGCAAGTTGAAGAAATAATCTATATATTCAATCCTATACACAGGAAATACAAAGTGTAGTCTGACGTAGTTGCATATACGTCAGTCTACACTTTTTCTTTTATAAAGCCTTTCCATTATCAATCTTTCACTATATGAATCCATTTAGAATCACTTATCTATCTTCCCTTACTCTCTTCATTTTTACTTTTACAGCATGTAGCAGTAACAATGGCGACAATGAGAATCAGGGGCTTTCAGAAAACACGAATAAAAATGTTGTAACTTCCGGCATGGCTTCAGAAATCACACGCCTTGAATTTCCCAGAGTCTATGCGGCAAGTAATGATACCGTCGTCGTCCATTATGCTCCGGAACCGGGAAGTAACAAAAAAGATGTCAACTACTCATTAGCCTGGGACAAGAAAAAGAAAGCTAATCTGTTTACCTGCTATGAAATGTATGCCCGAAACCGTCAGGCCTATACCAAGCGATATAAACCGGAAAATTGGGAAGACCAGTATCCACAGGACCCGGACCTGCTGCAGAAATATCGCTGGGCTTCAGATCCTTACTATCACTCAGGTTATGATCACGGTCATCTCTGCCCTTCCGAAGATCGCATCTATTCTTCAACTGCAAACTATCAGACCTTTTTCCTGTCTAACATGTCTGCACAACTCCATGCATTCAATGCCGGAATCTGGGAAGTGATGGAAAACCAACTCCGTGATTGGATCTCTGCCAATTCATCCACGTCAGATACTCTGTTTGTCTGCAAGGGAGGCACGATCAGTGACGGAGACTACACCTTAGGAAATAACAATCTTGTCGTACCCAAGCACTTCTTCAGTGCAGTGCTGATGAAGAACAAAGACGGTTACAAAGCTATCGGCTTCTGGTTTGAAAATGCCAATAATACAACGACAAGTCAGGATCTGAAACCTTATATTGTGAATATTCAAACCCTACAGGAAAAAACCGGACTCGATTTCTTCTGTAATCTTCCTGATAAAACAGAAAAAGAAGTTGAAGATCTGAATCTCAATAATGTAAAGAGAGCATGGGGGTTCTCATTAGGATTCTGATACTCCAGAAAAAAACGTACGATATAAAGAAGAAGCCGTGTAGGGGATTTCCTTACACGGCTTCTTCTTTCATTCTATGCCCCATCCTATCTCTTAATGAGTTTAGAAGGTGCATTCATTTTCGGTTTGATCAAATTCGTTGAACCGAAGAAGCGATGCTGACTGGCTGTAGCACGAGTGACATCATCAGCGGTATTCACAGTAACCCGATCCAGTTGAATATAAGCCATATCATTTGTATTTGAACCAATCATATAACCATCAAAATATTCGCCCTCCTTCAGGCTGAAACCTCTATGGCTGGACTGTGCATCCATGACGAAAGTAGACCCACTATCATATTTGATATAGATATCACCGTTCCTTTCATCAATGTACCATCTAAAATGTAAAGTCTGAGACTCGTCTCCAGAAGCATCCACTTCAATACCCGTCCCATTTATGGAATTCTGATTAAACTGAGTAAAAGTCATATCACAGTTGAACTTTGTGGTCGTTTGCGATTTAGCAGTGACATACTGCATAACTCCCCTCCATTCACCGTTCAACACCTGAGCTTCAGCCAGGATATCATCACCTTGATCCTCACGCCCACTATTATAATAATCATTCCAGTAATAATTACCATCATTGTAGCTATACCACCAGGGATTATTCCAACTGAAACCAGCATCCCACGGATTATAGTAATCATTATCGTCACTATTATCACAACTTGTAAATAAGAATGGTATTGCCCCTACGACAAATACCATTAAAATCATCGTCAATTTTCTCATATTATTCAATTTTTATTATTTCGTATATATATAACAAAGATAAAGAGAAAAAAATAAACAAGGTAACTTATATTCCTATTTTATTGGGGGGATTTCCCTAAAGAATCAGTATTATTGATTCTCAATGACCATATAGATAAAAACAGGATAAATTCCAAATCCTATAATCAAGAAGACTTCTTACAAAGTCAAAGAGAAGAAGACTTGTGTTTAAAATATCCCTAAAAAATAAAATAAATTTCAAAAATTGATTTGTTTTCACAGGATAATTAATTATCTTTGCGTTACAGATGAATATAAATCAATTCTTAACCAATTTTATCAATTAGATAAACTAAGAAAATGAAAACAATTTACGAGTTCACGGTCAAAGACAGAAAAGGTAATTCTGTATCATTGAAGGAGTACGCGAATGAAGTACTTCTGATTGTTAACACTGCAACGAAGTGTGGTTTTACTCCAACTTATGCAGACTTGGAGAAATTGTATGAAAAGTATCATTCTCAAGGTTTTGAGATACTTGACTTCCCTTGTAACCAGTTTGCTCAGCAAGCTCCCGGTACAGATGAGAGCATTCATCAATTCTGCAAACTTAACTATGACACGAAATTCCCTCAATTCAAGAAGATAAAGGTTAACGGAGATGAGGCCGAGCCACTTTACAAATTTCTTAAGGAGAAAAAGGGCTTTGCAGGCTGGGATGAGACTCATCCTATCTATCCTGTTCTGGACAAGATGCTTTCAAAGGAAGATCCTGATTATAAAAGCAAACCAGATATTAAGTGGAATTTCACGAAATTCCTGATCAACAAGAAAGGGTATGTAGTCACCCGTTTTGAACCCACAGAGAAAATCGAGCACGTCGCTGCAGAGATCGAGAAACTGCTGAAAGAGTAATACTGAAAAATATAATTTATTTATACAACTTACAAGTCCGGTCTTTTTGCTAAAAAGATCGGACTTATTTTTTATTACTCATATCCCTCACAAAAATACCACGAATAGGGTATGGACTTATTTACTGATTTCTTCAAGTAAATGACAAGCATCCTCTACGGAAGGAACGTTCTTAACCGTCATCAGCCGATGGGTATTGCGCTCATAAAGTCTGGTCCGCCGTACAGCTTTGGCAGCATAGCTGATCACTTTCGCAAAGGTCTGACTTTGATAGAACGGACTCTTGTCATTGCTGACAAACTGGAGTTGCATATTCCCCTGCTTTAGAATAATCTTCTCACACCCCAGATGCTTGCCCAACTTCCGGAGTTGGACTACCCGCATCAATTCCTCACCCTCCTGGGGTACAGGACCGAAACGATCAATAAGCCGTTTCCGGTAATCCTCAAAGGCATTGTCATCCTCAATCTGGTCAAGTTCACGATAGAGCAACATCCTCTCACTACTTCCAGGCACATAATTATCAGGGAAATACATCTCCAGGTCACTTTCAACAGCACAATCATCAACGAAATCATCCCCTGTTATGACTTGTCCTTGTTGCATCTCTTCAGAATAGAGATCCTGGAATTCCTCATTCTTCAATTCAGTGACAGCCTGCGATAGAATCTTCTGATAAGTTTCATATCCGAGATCTTCCATAAATCCACTTTGCTCAGCACCCAGCAGATTACCGGCTCCACGGATATCCAGATCCTGCATAGCCAGATTGAAGCCACTACCGAGTTCAGAGAAACTCTCCAGTGCTTCCAACCTACGGCGCGCCTCAGTAGTCAGACTACTCTTTGGCGGAGCCAACAGATAGCAAAACGCTTTCTTGTTAGAGCGCCCTACCCGTCCTCTCATCTGATGCAGGTCTGCAAGCCCGAAACGATGTGCGTCATTGATGATAATCGTATTTGCATTCGGAATATCAATACCATTCTCTACAATCGTCGTAGACAAAAGTACATCATAATCGTATTGACAGAAACCCATCAAAATCTTTTCCAGTTCTTCCGGACGCATCTGTCCGTGACCAATAGCAATACGGCAGTCGGGCACATACTTATGAATCATGTTTGCCAGTTCAGGGAGATTAGATATACGGTTACTGACAAAAAACACCTGTCCGTTACGGCTCATCTCAAAATTGATGGCATCAGCAATAACCTCATGTCCAAATGTACTCACTTCTGTATGGATCGGATACCTGTTAGGCGGTGGAGTACGGATAATACTCATGTCACGTGCTCCCATAAGAGAAAACTGCAATGTACGTGGAATAGGCGTTGCAGACATGGTAAGTGTGTCTACATTCACTTTTAATTTCCTTAATTTCTCCTTCGTAGATACGCCAAACTTCTGCTCTTCATCAATGACAAGAAGTCCGAGGTCATGCCATTTCACCGACTTTCCAAGCAATTTCTGTGTACCAATGAGAATATCAATCCTTCCAGATGCCAGGTCAGCCAGAATCTCAGTCGTCTGCTTTGCCGTACGGGCACGTGAAAGGTAATCCACACGTACCGGCATATCCTTCAGACGCTGTGTAAAGGTCTGATAATGCTGATAAGCCAATATCGTTGTCGGAACCAAAACAGCTACCTGCTTTGAATCACAGGCAGCCTTAAAGGATGCCCGGACGGCAACTTCCGTTTTTCCGAAGCCCACATCACCACAGACAAGACGGTCCATAGGACGGGAAGATTCCATATCCTGCTTTACATCCTGAGTAGCCTTATACTGATCAGGAGTATCCTCATACATAAAACTGGCCTCCAGTTCATGCTGCATATAATTATCCGGACTGTAAGCAAACCCCTTCTCCCTGCGACGCTCAGCATAGAGCCGGATCAGATCACGGGCGATGTCCTTGATTTTCTTCTTCGCCTTCTCCTTTAAGCGATTCCATGCACCCGTACCAAGGGTAGACAACTGTGGTGGCTGGTCTGTATCATTACTGCGGTATTTGGAGATCTTATACAAACTATGAATGGATACATCCACCTTATCATTATTGCGATAGATGATACGGATCATCTCCTGATAACCTTGCCGGCCGTTCTTTTCAGGATGCCGGGGATCAGGAGGCAACGGTACTCTGACCAGACCACCGAATTTACCGATTCCGAAATCTACATGGACGATATAGTCCCCAATATCCATTTCCTGCAGTTCCTTCATCGTCAGTGCCATCTTCCCAAGCCGGGCACCGTCAGAGCGAAGGCTGTATTTATGGAAACGGTCAAAGATCTGATGATCTGTAAAGAGACAGATTTTCATATCGTTATCCACAAATCCTTCATGCAAAGTATGGTCTACAGGGGTAAACTGCACATGATACTTAGCTAATTCTTCCCCCGCAAAAATCTCCTTCAGACGCTGGTTCTGCTTCTCACTATCCGCCAAGATATATAGTTTATATCCTTTCAAAAGGTAATCTTCCAAACTCTGGGAAAGGAGTTGGAAATTCTTATGATAAAGAGGTTGAGGTTCAATATGAAAGGAAATGACCGCATTCTGCTGATTTGACAAAGGTCCAAATTCCACACACTGGAATTTTTCAGAATCAGAGACAAACTGGGATGGCATACAGAGTATATTTTCTTTCTTCATCTGCAGCATGATCTGTTTCTGTTCCTGTTCCGTCACTCCTTCCATCCGTTCTGTCAAAGCTTGGTTAGAGAAACCATCATTATAGATTTGACCTATCGTATCACGAATATAAGTAAAATCCTTAGACAGAAGAACAGAATCCTCCGGCAGAAATTGCAGAAAAGGAATTTTATCACTTTTCAACTGTGCCAGTTCTGGAACAATCTCGATCTCAATTTTCTTATCCTTACTTAATTGGTCCTGTACTTCAAATGTACGAATGGTATCAATCTCATCTCCAAAGAAGTCAATACGATAAGGATTCTCACAACTAAAGGAATAAACATCCAGAATACTGCCGCGTAAGGCAAACTGGCCCGGTTCATAGACATAATCCTGTTCCGTGAACCCCAATTCCCGAAGTTGCTTCATCAGATCTGATACTTCAACATGATCTCCTACCTTCAATCTGACGACCTGCCGGTCAAGTTTTGCGCGAGAGATAACCAGTTCTGCCAAAGCCATCGGATAAGTAACAACAAACGTCTCTTCCGTTTTTTTCAACTCTGCCTCCATATTCCGATCAGAGTTGAATGCAGAATCATTCCCCGTCAGCCGAGCCAGAACTTGAGTACGCAGGATCTCATTAGCAGAGTCACGCTGGCCATATTTTACGGCACGCTTATAACTACTTGGAAAGAAAAGTACCCTATCCTCTCCAAGAACCTGAGTAAGATCATGATAGAAATATCCTGCCTCATCGTCATCATCAAGAATAAAAACAAGAGTACGATGAAGATGGCCATAAATCGATGCAAAAAGCATCGGAGTGGCAGAAGCAACTAATCCCTGGAGAAAAACCGATTTCTTCGATCTTCTCTCCAGAGATTTAACAAGGGCAGCAGCCTGAGGCAATCTGCCATACAAAAGACTTAATTCCTCAATTGTCATGCCTATTCAGGAAGTTTTGGATATTTACGGAGCCAGCCGTCAAGGCGAAGACGAATCACGCCAAAGAAAGCTTCGCTGAAAATACCACCGCTCATCTTGCTCGTCCCCTCACGGCGATTGACGAATATGACCGGTACTTCCTTTATCTTAAAACCAATTTTATATGCAGTATATTTCATCTCTATCTGAAAGGCATAACCTTTGAAATGAATCTGATCGAGTTGGATCGTTTCCAGCACCCTCCGCCTATAACATACAAATCCGGCAGTGGTATCATGAATATTTATACCCGTAATAAAACGAACATAATCAGATGCGAAATAACTCATCAACACCCGGCCAATGGGCCAGTTGACTACATTGACGCCACTCACATAACGGGACCCGACAGCCACATCATACCCTTCATCATGAGTAGCAGCATACAATCGCGGCAAGTCTGCAGGGTTATGGCTAAAGTCAGCATCCATTTCAAAGATATAATCATACTGATGTGCCAGAGCCCATTTGAAGCCCATGATATAAGCTGTACCCAATCCCTGTTTGCCTTTTCGTTCAATCATAAACAAACTGTCGGCAAACTCCTCTGCCATCAATCTGCGGACAATATCACCTGTACCATCAGGACTGCCATCATCAATGATGAGAATGTGAAAATGTTTCTCTAATCCCATGACGGTCCGAATAATTTTCTCCACATTTTCCTTCTCGTTATAAGTAGGAATTATGACAACAGAATCATCCATACACTTTATTTTTAGGTACCAATCATTTACATCATGGCTAAAGATCTCTTCAATAGCCTGATGCCCCTTTGAATTGCAAATTTAGAAAATTTATTTGTAAATCTCTTTCTTATTGGTCCGTATTTTCCACAAATCCCTGATAATCGGGTTCCAAAGACGACATGATTGCCTTATAGCTTTCCGTCATCTGATATTTTTCATTCTCACGACCCTTTCCATGAGGAGGAATCGGCTTATGAATTGTCAATTTCAGAGGATGCCAGTAAACCCACCAGAAGTCTTTCATTCGTGGTTTTATCTCAAAACTGCCATTAATCGTCAAAGGACAGACAGGCAATTGCAATTCATCCGCAAGCAGAAAAGGTCCACGGCGAAAGGCGCCCATGTGTCCTGTCCAGGTCCGGGCACCTTCAGGGAATACAACTAATGACATGCCCTTCTTCAAAGTATTTCGGGCCTCTTCAATCGTACGTCGGATACCAGTCGGTGTACGCTTATCAACAAAGATATGATGACAGGATTTGCAGGCCGGACCCACAAAAGGGATACGTTCCAGTTCCCTTTTCATCATCCATTTGAAATTTCTATTGAGGAAACCATAAATCAGGAATATATCAAATATCCCCTGATGGTTGGCAACAAACACATAACTCTGGTTCTTATCCAGATTTTCTCTCCCTTCTATCTTTACGGGGAGAAAAAGCAAACAAACCGTCCATATCGACCAGATCTTTCCTGAATAGTAGCTCCAAAAGTGCTCATTACCAACCAGACAGCCAATAATAGCCATCAAAGCACAAATGATAGTTAATACGAGGAATATGGGCAAAAAAATCACCAACTGGTAAAGACGGTAGAAAAAAGTCACTATCAATTTCATAGTTTGTTAAGACTAGTTATTTTGGTTTCTATTATAAATCCATAAAATTCAGAAGGAATTCTGATAACACTCTATCACACTACTCTCATAGCATTATGATGACAAGATTTCCATTATATACGATTTAATTTTTATATTTTATTTCCTACACAACCAATATTCTCTTCTCTTACAAAGTTTTACATTGTCCTGACTTCTTTTTCAGCGTAATCACCACAATATCCGGAGTTGCACCAAGTCGAAACGGGATAAGAGCACCTACACCAGAAGATACATACAGGTAACGGCCCCTTTTCTTATAAAGCCCCTTATCTTCCCGATAGATCAATCTCGTAGGACGCAAGCCCAGAACATTTATCTGTCCCCCATGAGTGTGACCACAAAGGGTTAACTGGGCATGTGAATAAGGACAAATACTGTCATCCCAGGCTGTCGGATCATGCTGAAGCATGATAAGGAACGCATGTGATCCAACCCCTTTCAGAGTCTTCGAAAGATCTGATTTCTTAGGAAACTTTCTTGAACCTTCATTTTCTTCCCCCCCTATCACAATAGAGTCATTCCCTCGATGAATGACAGCATGCTGATTCATCAACAGTTTCCAGCCCAACTGACGTTCCAAATCCTGTAATTCTTTCTCATTTGCCTTTTTCTTTGCCGGTGAAGCATCCAGATAAGCACTATAATCATGATTACCCAATATACTATACACCGGTGCTTTGGATTCACGTACCAATCGTGCAAGAGTTGATTTGCACGGATAGATTTCAGAAGCACGAACATCCACCAGATCACCTGTAAAGCAGATCACATCCGCCTTCTGGGCAATAATACTATCCACGTCACGCATCAATATCCTATCCCTAAAATGGTTGAAAGTCCCCACATGAGCATCACTGAACTGTACGATCTTATAACCTTCAAATTCAGACGGCAGATCCTCAAAACAAAGATTCACATGTACTACATGCAACTTTCTCGGGCCAATAGCCAATCCATATACCGATACCAGCATTAATAGTCCTGCCAGGATTATACCGACACGGTTACCTCTGTTGATACTTGTATGCCTGAAATGACACCATGCAGAGCCTGCTAAGGAACAAATTGAAAAAACGAACTTTGGATTTATCAAGATGACGGCCAGGAACAAATAGGCCTCAATCCAAGCGAAATTATCCGGTATGAAACTCTTCACACAGGAAAGACCCACTGTATAGGCAATCATTCCAACAGAAGTTGTACACCATAACAGGATTACCCACCATCGTAATGGTCTGATACGATGGCGGACATAGTGAACGTAGAGATATACATCTGGCAATGCTATCAACAGGATGATCCATACAAATATTCTTGCTATCACACGCTTTCTTCCTATTCTTCGAGGCTTGTCCCTATAAATTCCAACTTTACGGATACATCTAACTCATAAGATCAAGCTCTTTTTCCAAAACTTTAAAGAATGATCCTTCATTTTCAGGACTCATCCTATTATTATTTTAAACCTATTCACCTTTTTATTTAAAACTATTTTCTAAGCAAACTTGATTGAAGAAAATGCCTCATCAGTTCTACTGGTAGTCCACGCCGACGGGCATAATCACACAACTGATCCTCTCCTATTTTCCCTAAATCAAAGTAACGGCTCTGCGGATTTGAAAACAAGAAACCACTCACAGAAGCATGAGGGATCATCATTCCATTCTCAGTAAGTCGGATACCAATCTCCTTCATATCCAGCAAGTCGCTTAGAATGAAGTTCACACTTGTATCCGGCAAAGAAGGATAACCTACAGCCGGTCTTATACCCTGATATTTTTCCTGATGTGTTTCCTGTATCGTAAGGTGCTCGTCCGGTGCATACCCCCAGTAATGGCGTCTTACCTCTTCATGCATTCTCTCCGCTGTCCCCTCTGCAAGACGATCAGACAAGGTCTGTAAAAGCATCCTTTGATAAGGATCATTTTGGGGATTTTCTACTCCCACAGTATCCACAGTAGTTGCAAAAGCACCAGCCTTGTCCTTGATTCCAGAAGAAAGCGGACGGACAAAATCAGCCATACAGAGATTCGGTTCTCCCGGTTTTTCCGCCTTTTGCTGACGAAGCATCGGAATACGAACTCCATCCAGCAAAAGGTCATCCCCGTCACTATTAGCCTCATACAAGCCAAAAACAGCACGAGCACGAACGCGCCCCTCCCAAGAGTCCAACAAATTCTCAGCCTCAGAATGAAGATGTTCCTTCTCCTCTAACGGTTTCCCATCCAGATTCCAAGCATGATAGAAATAGAGCCAATTGATATAAGGTTCTATTTCACTGACTTCATAAGTAATGATCTTTCGCATCTGAGGTGTCTGTTTCAGTTTTTCTTCAATCGGGAGACCAGCACATATTCCATCTTCATATTTACTATCCCATCAATGTTCGAAGATAATTTCTTCACCACGATAGTCCGGATCGAAATGACCCGAATGATAGATGACATGGCCATTGCAGATGGTTGCTGCTATCTTCCAACTATATTCATGTCCCTCTACAGGACTCCATTTACATTTACTCTGAATGCAATCTTTGGTTACCCTCCAACGCTGATGAGGCTTCACAATGACAATATCCGCCTTATAATCCTTACGCAAGAAACCACGGTCTTTCACACCAAAGAGAACAGCAGGATGATGGCACATCAGTTCCACCATTTTCTCAATAGTAAGAACGCCCTCATCAACCAGTGCCAACATGGTCACTAACGAAAACTGTACCATTGGCATTCCGGAAGCAGCTTTTACACATCCTCCCTGCTTGTCTTCCAACTGATGCGGGGCATGATCTGTACCGATACAGAAAATTCGTCCATCAGATAGTGCTCTTCGTAATTCTGCACGTTCCGCTTTCCCTTTTATAGCAGGATTACATTTGATAAGAGCCCCCTTCTCCGCATAGTCCTCAGCAGAAAAGAAAAGATGAGGTACACATGCTTCCAGGGTAATCTGTGGAAGTATTGCCGAATCTGTCGGCATCGGAACAGCAAATTCCAATTCACGTCCGGTAGAAATATGAGCTATATGAAGTCTCGCACCAGTCTCTTTGGCAAGAGACACAGCCAGACGACTGCTTTTATAACAGGCCTCTGCACTGCGGATAACTGGATGCAGGAAAACTGGCGGATCTTCTCCATAAACAGTCTTTTCCCGATTCATATTCTCTGAAATCACGCCCATATCCTCACAATGTGCCATCACAAGGAGACCGAGAGAAGCCGCAGTACCAAAAACAGACCTCAAGGATTCCAAGCGATCCACCAGCATATTTCCCGTACTTGCACCCATAAAGAGTTTTATACCGGGAATACGGCTACGATCAAGTTGATGAAAAAGACAGGCATTACTATTCGTTGCACCAAAAAAGAAACTATAATTGACATGGCTTTCCTGCGAAGCCCTTGCGAATTTATCAGCCAGATTCTCAAGTGTAATAGTAGGAGGATAGGTGTTCGGCATCTCAAAGAATGTAGTTACGCCACCATAGGCGGCGGCTCTGCTTTCACTCCCAATATCAGCCTTCTGAGTCATACCAGGCTCCCGGAAATGTACATGTTCATCGATCACACCGGGCAAAACGAAACACCCCGTAGCATCGATTACCTGATCGCAGATACTACGGGAAGCTTGATTCCTCTGAATAATCTCAGCAATACGACCATTTTTTATTATAAGGTCACCCTCAAAAGAATGTCCTTCATTAACAATCGTACCACCTTTGATACATATACTCATTAACCATCAATTATGTAATTAAATGACTTTGGATTCTCATCCGGTGACTTCCGGATCAGATTCTATGTTCATCACCAATATTCGTACTTATCGGAACAAATGACAAAACCTAAAATATAAAGTCTATCTATTCCTTACACGCCAGCAAGACAGCCTACGCCTGGTACTTATATAATAAAACCTTTCCAAAACCATCTTTCATTCAGAAACGGGCTGAGCCAAAGCAGCCGGAGTCGGTGCAGGAGCAGCATTTGGGTTATTTGAATCATGTGGGCCATTGAAAGAAGCATGGGTAGAACCAGGCTGTTTCATACCATTCATAATCTGCTCGTTTTCCTGGGCTTTTTCATAATAATCCTTCACATAAGGATCATTCTTGAAATTTTCCGTAGCCCTGCTCATCACATCCTCTATCCAAGGAGTAAGCATCGGGTATTCATTGCCAGCAGTTACCATAAAGAAGATGCCCGGACCAAGAATATTATCAAAATTATTGCAGACAAAATTCGTAATGAACCGATCCTCTTCGGCAGAAATACGTTCGGCGTCAGCATTTAAACGAGCATTAACCACATTCATATTGCGACCATTCATAATGCCTTCATCATGACGATGCACAAGTTCTGCTTCCTCATTCTTCAACTGATTATAACGGGTAAAGAATTTAAAGAGTTTATCATTAAGTGGAGTCCCACTGACAAGTTGCTGCGTATTGTCAATCTTCACACTTATATCACCGCACTCAAGAACAAGTGGCAAGACGCTTTCACTATCCATAAAGATACTTGCCATACGCGTAGTATCCACAGTGCCTGTAAACTGGAACTGACCGTGTACGACATCACAGGAATCCAACTTCTTAAAGTCATTATTTTTCAAGACTTTAAGATAGAGCATACGCCCGTCAAGTGTCGTGACATTGCTTGTACCTATAATATGATAACTGTTAGCACAAGAAGTGAATGCCAGCAACGTGGCCAATGCACAAATCATTTTATTCATAAGTGGCGATTCTTTTTCTTTTAACAAAGGTACAACCTATATTCAATCTATGGAAATATTTTTATCCAATTTAATTGATTCCATATATCTTTTATATTTTTTTCGCACTACGCTGTCAACAAACTATTAGACGGTTTTAGAATCATCAGTTTTTTATACTTATCCAAATATTATTTCTATCAATCAATAATGAGAAGAATGTTCCTGCGGAGGATTTTTCTTGGCAAGTTCATGACTGATGCGATGAGTAGTATAAAGCTCAATCAGTGCAGCTATCAACAAGATCGCCACCCATTTGTTATAGACAAACTGAATATATGTTTCATAATTGGAGAAAAAAGGTTCCAGAAACCGATAGGCAGTATCAACCATGGAGAAACCAGCCAAGATAAAGCAGATATCACTAAAGCATTGTAATTTCTTCAACCGGCGAACGGTCAAGCCACAATCCTCATAACCCTGCATAATTTGCGAAATAGCAAACATAAGGGATCCTCCTAAATAGATCCAACACATGATCTTCAATAATGAAGGATGAATAAAGCCAAAAGCGAAACAGCCTGCCCCGATGACCATCAATATACCTCCACTAAGGAAAACAATATCCCTAACCTTACCTTGTCGTTCCATCTTCTTGATCGTTATCATTATTTTGATTGGCAGCCTCATCAGTACTCAGCACAAATATATCCTCATTGTTTGCTTTCATAAAATAATCCTCACGGGCAATCTTCTCAATAGACCGAGGATCTCGCCTCAACTCCTGAAGTTTGCGTGTATCCTCGCGATTCAAGGTCTCATATCTTCTGATTTGGTCTTTCAGTTCATTGATCTGCAATTCATATTTAACCCGCATGCGGAAACTGTTCTCATCGAAAACTCCGACAATGAGTAAACCCACTACAATTGTAATCAAATACTTGTAATGAGAGAGGAAATTCAACAGCTCACTCAGACGATTTGCCATATCCTATTTTTATCTTTGCAAAAGTAAGAAATTAAATTGAGAATGAAAACGAAAACAAAGGAATTTTGAATTTAAACCCCAATCTGCATTCAAAGTATCAGAACAACTCCTTTAAAGGCAACACAAAGTACAATTACCAATTCTTTTTATAGCATAAAAATAACTCTGGGTTTTCTATTTATCCTCACATTTTTATAGTATCTTTGCAATCAAGACTATCAAAGAAAAAACGAGATACAATGGCAGATTATATTGTTTCCGCACGGAAATACCGTCCTATGACATTCGATCAGGTAATCGGACAAAACACCCTTACCACAACTTTAAAGAATGCCATTAAAAGCAAAAAACTTGCCCATGCATACCTCTTCTGCGGTCCACGCGGTGTAGGAAAGACGACCTGTGCCAGAATCTTTGCAAAAACGATCAACTGTGAACATCTGGATAAGAACGGTGAAGCCTGCAACCAATGTGAGAGTTGTAAGGCTTTCAATGAAAGACGCTCTTATAACATTTTCGAACTTGATGCCGCAAGCAACAACTCTGTAGAGGATATCAAGAAACTCATGGAGCAGACCCGCGTTCCACCTCAGATAGGCAAATATAAGGTGTTTATCATCGATGAGGTCCACATGCTTTCACAAGCAGCTTTCAATGCTTTTCTAAAGACTCTTGAAGAGCCGCCAGCTCATGTCATCTTCATCTTGGCCACTACGGAAAAGCACAAGATCCTGCCTACCATCATCAGCCGTTGCCAAGTTTATGATTTCGACAGGATGACTGTACTTGATATGGTCAGGCAATTAAAGATGGTTGCTGATGATGAAGGAATTACCTATGAGGAACAGGCATTGGCACTCATTGCTGAAAAGGCTGACGGAGGAATGCGTGACGCTTTATCCATTTTCGACCAGGCAGCAAGTTTCTGTCAGGGAAATATCACCTATCAGAAAGTCATTGAAGATCTGAATGTTCTCGATGAAGATTATTACTTCAAAGTAATCGATCTGGCCCTTCAGGATCAGGTATGCGACATGATGTTGCTACTTAATGAAGTACTGGCTAAAGGTTTCAATGGTGGAGATTTTATCGACGGCCTCGCCGAACACGTGAGAAACATCATGATGGCAAAAGATGAAAGCACTATTGCCCTTCTGGACTCAAGTAATGAACAGAAAAGTCGTTATCGAGACCAGGCGAAACGCTGTACAGCACAATTTCTCTATGGTGCCTTAAAAATAATGAACGCATGCGATGTCCAATATCGTCAAAGCAATAATAAACGATTACTCGTAGAACTGACTCTGATTGAAATAGCCCAGTTAATGCAACCGGATGAAAACCAGATCACCACAGAGCATCAATCACATCCGTTGAAATCCTTATTCAAGACTCATCCGTCTTCATCCGCAGCAAGTTCTGAGACCATTAGACAGAATAACCAGACTGCATCAAGTACTCCGCAGCCCCCGGAACAAAACCATAAGATTCCGTCCATCCACGAAGACCAGCAACCCGTCTCAACATCGAATCAGACACAACCTTCCACTAACTCGGTGACAAACACTCCCTCCGAGAAGGAGCAATCAACTCCTGAACAGGTGGACATACATCCTTCTGACCAAACGGAATCAAATATCTCCGCTCAACAGTCTTCTGAAGAAAAGTCTTCAGACCAACCCGTCCGTGCTCAATTTAAAGCGGGAAACATCGGAATGTCCTTCCACTCCATCCTCCATCCCAATAATTCTGCTACCGACAAGAAAACAGAGAAAGAAGAATCTGCGCCTTCAGGGCCAGACGAAGAAAAAGAATTCAGCCAGGAACAATTACAGACCGAATGGTTAATGATGTGTAACCGTATGCCCCGGAAGATGGTTGGATTAGCTCAACGATTGAAACATATCAGTCCAAGAATCACCAGTTATCCCCATATCGAACTGGTCATAGATAATGAGATTTTCCTCGAAGATGTCAAGAAGATACAGAATCGGATCAAAACTACTCTGAGAAAAGACTTACATAACAAAAAACTCACATTGGATATCCGATTGGCTAAAAAAGAGGAAGTGGGAAAAATTTTAACCAAGCGTGAACTCTTTGATGAGATGAGAAAGAAGAATCCCGGCATAGAAAAGCTTCGCAATCTGCTTGACCTGGATTTAAATTGACGTTTACAATTTCCATTATCCCTATAATGATAAAAGTTCCGCATAGAAGCCATTCTATTGCGGAACTTTTATTTCTATTATAGTCAAAACGCCTGTTCAGTACAAAAAATCATTTTACCATTCTCTCATCGCCTGTCTCATAGCAGGTATCTGAGAGCGTCTTGATGAAACTCACTGACTTCAGGCATGATCATTCAAATTAATTTCATACCATATTTTTCACATTCCTCACGCATTTCTTCAGGCCATATACTTGCCTGAATCTCCCCGACATGCGCTTTATGAAGCAAGAGCATACAGAGGCGACTCTGACCGATACCACCCCCGATACTTAAGGGAAGCGTTCCATTCAGCAACCGCTGATGGAAATAAAGTTTCTCCCGGCTCTCCTTGCCTTCAATCTTCAACTGACGGAGAAGAGACTCCTTGTCCACCCGAATACCCATAGAACTCAGTTCGAAGCTACGATTCAGGATAGGATACCAAACCAGGATATCTCCATTCAATCCCATTTTACCGTTTTCAGCTATTGTACTCCAATCATCATAATCAGGAGCACGGCCATCGTGCTTTTTACCATCAGAAAGTTTTCCGCCAATACCTTCAAGGAACACGGCCCCGTATTCCTTGCAGATCGCATCCTCACGCTCTTTAGGTGTTTTATCCGGATACCGGTCAAGAAGGTCCTGACTATGAACAAAATGGATCTGCTTCGGCAAGAAAGGTTGAATCTGTGGATAATTTTCACAAGTCAGATATTCTGTTCGAAGGATTGTATCATAAATTTTACGGACAACATTTTCCAGAAAAGCAATCGTACGATCCTTGCGAGTAATCACAGCTTCCCAATCCCATTGGTCCACATAGAGAGAATGCAGATTATCAAGTTCCTCGTCAGGACGGATGGCATTCATATCCGTATAAACGCCATATCCTACAGGAATATGATATTCTGCCAAGGCCAGACGCTTCCATTTCGCCAACGAATGCACGACTTCTGCAACTCGATCATCAAGGTCTTTAACAGGAAAAGAAACGGGACGCTCCACACCGTTCAAATCATCATTGATACCTAATCCTTTAAGGACAAACAAAGGCGCTGTCACACGTCGTAATCTCAATTCTGCAGACAAATCCTGCTGGAAGAAATCTTTAATCAACTTAATTCCCAGTTCAGTCTGTTGCATGTTCAGGAAGGCTTTATACCCCACTGGTTTAATCAATCTACTCATTTATTCTATAATTTATCGTATATTTCAATTCTCTTCACAAAGATACATATTTATTATTAACATGAAATAGAATTTTAAAAACATTTATCAAAAAGAAAGCATTATTTTGATTTTAATTACTATTTGCATATAAATATATTAGATATTCTTTCTTACATCCTACGATTTAAAAAGAAAAAACTTTGCATAATCAAACTTATTTAGTAACTTTGCAGTCACGTGCCGTGGAAAACGGCAAAATGATTTAAAAGTAAATTTTAAGGCCTCGTAGCTTAGCTGAATAGAGCGTCAGATTCCGGTTCTGAAGGTCGTGGGTTTGAATCCCACCGAGGTCACCATACAACAAAGCTAGCTACCTGTAAATCAAGTAGTTAGCTTCATTGTTTTAAGGAAATAGGTCACAAACGGTCACAATAGATTATAGCGAGTACTTAGTCTGTTAATAAGTCAGCTTCTTTGTAATATACACGCCCACCTATTTTAGTTGATTTTAAAAATCCTGATTTGCGCCACCGCCATAGTGTTGATTTATCAACACTATGTTTTGCAGCAAACTCGTCTACAGTATACATTTTATCATCAACTTTTTCCTGTGCTTTGACTTCTTCAATCAATTCTAATGCAAACTCTTTTAAATCCGCAGATGAGATAATGTACAGCGAATCTTGATTAATCATTTTTTTAATATCCATATTCTTACCTTTTAAAATTATTTCTAAAAATTATATCAGACAGATATATGGATATCAGCTCATTTTAACGTATTTAACGCATCCAGTCGTGATTGTAAATATTTAAGAAAAAGTTAATGAACTCCAACTAAAAGCGTCAGAATTTCTGACAAGTTCAAAGTTATCACTCAACAGATTGACCATTTATCTGAAAGAAATTGAAGTGTATTATTACAAAGATGGAGAGTTTGAAGATTATTCGGTACATAAAAACGAATTGCAGAAGAACAATCAAAGCCATTTATATATACACAGAAGAGGAATAAAACGAACCGATTCTTATAAGGGTATTCAGTAGAATACTTTTCAAGTAACTTATATAGTTATTTATCCATAATTCTTCTTTAGCCCAAGATTTATTATTCTTTTTGTTGTTTTCTCTCCTTATATCGGGTCGTATGATGGATTTATTAAACCATTTTTAGGAATGCAAAATATTTGTCGGCCAAATCCTGCAAGGTGATTTCTTTCTGAGAAAATCTCAGCCAATCGATATCAGAAATTCGCTCTTCAATTATTCTGTCGGCTGAAAGTGTGGCAGATATGTAATGTTTGCGGTCATGCTCGGCAGTATTCAGATTCTCAGATTGCAATTGCAACACGTCATGTGAATAAACCAGAGAATATGAAGCATCCCTCACTCTGCCTTGAGCCATGTGAAGCATACCTTTACCCTCTAGATCGTGAATATCACGGGCGGCAGTATCAGTTGATATCTTGCACAGCTTAGCATAATTCTTAATCGTAAGCTTTGCATCATATCCATCAAGATATATGTTAAGTACATTTTTCTCGCGCTCCGAAATAGGAACTTGTGAATGTGTGCGCCAGAAGATTGACTTACGAAGAACACCGCTTAACATGGTATACGACTCCATTACGGCATTGTTGATACATTTAAGATACCATGTCAGCCATTCGGTCAAATCTCCATCGCCATGCTGGGTACGCTCAAGTACATCGTAGTATGCCGATTTCTCATTGTTTATCTCAGAAGAAACACTATAGAAACGCTGGCCATTACTTTCGGTCTGAGCAAGAATCATATCAGAGATGGCTCGCGCTATTCGGCCATTTCCATCATCAAAAGGGTGAATGCTCACAAACCAAAAATGTGCAACGGCAGACTTAATATATGATGACTTGACATCTTTATCGTTGAACCAATCGATAAAAGTCTTCATTTCTGCAGGCACTTTTTCAGCTGCAGGGGCACGATAATGCACTTTCTCACGGCCAAACATGCCGGACACGACTTGCATTGGTTCTGTGCGATATGCTCCAACATGAATTTCCGAAAGTCCACTTCGTCCTGTTGGGAATAATGCACCATGCCAGGAGAAAAGCCTTTTTTCAGATAGCGGGTCGAGATAATTAGTTGTGGCATCGAGCATCATTTCTACGATGCCATCTATATAATGCGTTGGAGCTTTTTCATCGGCAACCTTGATACCCAATTTTCGAGCTACAGAAGAACGAACTTCGGACGAATCAAGAATAATACCTTCAATAGCCGATGAAGCTACGATGTCATTAGCAATAGTTTCGGCGGTTGTTGATAGTTGTGCATCTAATCCGATAGCACTCAATCTTCCCGCGAGAAAACCAGTTTCGCGGTTCACTTGCGCCATGAGATCTATCAGTTGGTTGGTATCCCAACGAAAATCTGTCCAATTATCTCTTTCGTAAATAAACATATCCTATCTAATTATAATCGCAAAATTAAATAATAAAATTGTGAGAAACAAACTTATGCGGCTAAAACCACAAAATAAGCCGCATATTTTACGGATAACACAAGTAAATAAGCCGCATCAAACTTGATTAAAGGTAAGCCACCATGAGATCCCCCCTCTTGCATAATTCAAGATTTAGCTTTAATAGTATTTTTTGATTCCACCAAATCCAGCAATCATCTTATCCTCTCTCGTCTTACAGATAAAGTTGTTTAACCGCTTTTCAAATTCTTCACTTCTTCCTCTTGCAGCTTCAATGTATGCAATTCGGATACGTTTATAAGCATCCGAATAACGCTGATAGTTTTCCCATACTCTTTTATTTTCCTTTAACCTGTCCATGATATCACCAGGGAAAATAAAAGGATCAGACAAGACCTTTCGTATTTTATCCTCAAATTTAGGATGTATCATTTTATGTTCCAACAACCATTTAAGTCTTTCCTTGTTGGCTTGCGAGTATGTACTTTTAGGATTCCGAGGCGTAAAATGTTGAATTTTATATTCTTTGTCCAGCGACTTTACCGTACTATCAATCCACTCGAAACAAAGAGCTTCTTCAACAGCATCATTGTATGTGATACCCTTTTTACCTGACGACTTACAAGGAAACACAAACCAGATCCCTTTTTTGGTTTCAAAGTTGTCCGTCAGCCACCTTCTCCAATCTTCCCGATTTTCAAAATACTTTAAGTCCTTTTCTATTGTCATACCAGGTCATTCAAACTGATTAACTTACACCCTTAACTTTCATGATAATGAAGCATTTCATCAATATTCCTTTTATCCCCGATTTTTTCCAAGCACCACTCTGGCCTTTCCGAAGAAAAAGCGTGAGACATTCAACCAATCCATTCCATAAGCTACCAGGAAACAACCGGCAAGCGTAAACGCCAGTGACAGCAACAGAAAGAGCATACCGGAATGGTCAAAAGCCAGAAATGGAAGGAACTGCTTTGCCAATAAAGTAAAAATAGGAGAAAACAGGAAAAGGATGAGCGTGTTTCTACCTATAAACAAAGCCCCTTCCCTCATTCTTCCTTTCATGTATTTAAAACCGAAAAGACAAACGCTCATGACCAGATAGACCATGATTGCACCTGCAATGGTAGACCTACTGAGATTCTGAGGATAGGCTGCTATAAGAACTACAGGCAATATCGATAAGGCTGATGGCCGGACAACCTGAAGAAAGGTCAACCCACTCTGCCGGACCACTACTCCTGCAAAGAAATAACATGCAGAATAAAAGGAGACAATATGGAGATAATAGGAACAAAAATAAAGACAAAGTCCAAAGACTATCAAACTGGATATTTTCTTCAGATGTAGGATCTTGAATATGCCATAATATAACAGGCCACATAACATCAACGTATGCAAATACCAATAAGGTCCCAATGGATGGAGGAAAACCTTGTTGAGCACTATCAGAAAACTGATATGATCAATATGATCCTGTATGGGAAGGTAAGAAGCCATGACAACATACCCACATTCCATAATGGCATAAGGAATAAAAATCCATTTAATGGATCTCAAAAAGACATTCGATTTTTTATTGATATTGAACAAATAGCCAGAAATGAAAAGGAATGCCGGCATGTGGAAAGTAAACACAATATTCTTGGCATAAGGATATAAATGCTCAATATAAGATAAATGGAATGCAATCATCAACAGGATAAATACACACTTTAAGAAATCGATCTCCTCTATTCTATGAGAATTAGGTATGCTTTTCATATTAGCTGGTAACATTAAAATCCTGTTTTTATAAATCCCAAAAAATAGTTATCATAAAAAAAGGAGAACTATCTGTTCTATACTATTTCTTTCGGATATTATCATTTGAATCAAATAAAGATGTATAGACTGATTTTATCTGCCCTGGTCAGACTCACTTCTTACAAAAATCAAGAATGCAAAGATACTTCTTTTAAGGATATTTTCAAAGAAAATAATCAAAAAAGACATTTTCCTACTGCTAATATCAACTATTTAAGAAAAAAAACACTCTATTTGCATGATCTGTAAAGATACAGAAGAACAGTTTTAAACTTTCCTTAATCGTTTCTATCGAGTTTTTAATCTGCGCCCAGAAGGTAGAAACAAGAAGTAGAAAAGTAATCTCGCAAATATCTTCTATTTGAAAGGAAAGGACTTAATTTTATTGGCTGCAAATTGAATTTCTGCTTATAATGAGGATTAACCAACCATAATTGGTATATTTTTCATGCCCGTTGGTGAAATTAAAAAGATAAAATATTAATGTTTAAAAAGTTTCACAAATCATTTATTTTAGCAACTTATAGTCTTAAAATATCTAAGTACGAGTCAACACATGCACAATTTATCTGCAAAATTCGCAAATTTTCTTGAGATATACAAGGAATACTCCAAAGATTTAGTCAATGAGAAGTGTAAATCTCCAACCAGACTAATGCTTTATTTCCATTAATCTATCACCTCAATTCGTCCAGATAATAGCTGATCTGTCCCCCATCATCATCAATTTCCGAATTGGTATTATACCAACTCACGATCATCAGTTTATAATAATGTTCCCCGTCAGCCGAACGGATCACATAAGTATGCTGACTCGGTGTATATACCATAGGCGGGCCACTCAAAGCAATAGCCTTCTCAAGTACAGGATTGCCAGATGACGGCAGTTGCCTGATACCATTGTTAGGGTCAAACCAAGGGTTCTCATCAAAGTTTAATTTATGTATCAATAAATAATGATACCAGTCAGCCTGCGAATAAGTCACAGAAATAGTCGAATCGTCAGGAGTAAAATCTTTCGACATCACTTGTGATTTTGAAGTCCAACCATCATAGTTACCATATCCCAGATCAGCAGCGCCACCCTTTCCCGGGCCACTTGTCCCGCTGTTGGTACGAAGATGATAACTACAGAAGGCCAGATCCCAATTTGTACGTGAAAACTGCTCACCCTCCTTCATATCCTGATTAGGAGCAGTCCTGTTAAATACCTCCCCTGTACGAAGGTTGAAATAAAGCCAGTCATTGCTTACACCAGTTGTATAGCCGGTGACACGAGGCAACACATTCCCTTCAAAATCATCCGCATCATATTCCGTACACGATGAAAGAAACACCAGCACTAAACCTGTCAGATATATTATTCGTTTCATTTTCAATTCTCATTTATGGAACAACGCATCCAATTTGACTTCCATCTGCACATAAATCCTAGCTCCTGCCGTAGCCGGTATACTAAAGGCCGTCAAACCCGAACCCAATGTCCTCGGCTTATAATTGAAAAGGTTATTCACACCGGCAGAAACTTTAAGATATGCCCCGAAATCCTGCAAGATATTCAGATTACAAAGAATATACGCAGGGAGTTTACAACGGAAATAAGCCTTATGGCTAATACCATTGATTGTCAGGCGATCCTGTACATCATAAGTTTTCTCTCCCATCAGGGAAGTATTCAGATTCACCTTCAAACCGTAATTCCTACGATTGTCATAGCTATAGCCAAGTCCTGCCGTAGCAGCGTAAGGAGAAGTTGTGTTAAACTGTAATCCATTCTCTTTACTGACATAAACATACGAACAGGAAGCATTCAATATCCAATGTCGGAGAAACTTCCATTTCATCAACCCATCAAGTCCCGCCAAAGTCTGGTTGTCCAGATTCGTATACTCAAAGTTGTACTGCATATCATAAATGCGCCATACCCCCTCTATCTTATGACGGAAGAGATTTGCATAGGCAGTACCATTGAAAAAGAAGTCACCGTGAGTATATTCAGCCCCCAAAGAAAAATAATGATTCTTCTCAGGTTTCAGATATTCATTACCCTTGATCATAAACATACCCAAGTGATCCCAGTTGAAGAACAGTTCCTTGATACTTGGTGACCGGTAACCCATCGAATAGTCGGCCCGCAAGGCTACATGATCATTGACATTATATTTCGCAGCGATCTTCGGCATCCACATAAAACCGAACTGATGACTGAAATCAGTACGCACGCCCAATGAAAGCATCCATTTGTCAGAAGGAATCCATTCATCCTGGAGATAACACTCAGTTTCCTTCAGAGAACGAGAAGTCATTCTGCGATTCACAAAACGGTCACTCGTGAGTCGGTCACTGAAACAGTCCATCCCCATCTGGAAATCATGGCCACTGAGATAATGGCTTTCCAAGACAAAGAAAGGTTCCATGATCCGCGAGTTATATACCTTCTTGCGCTCATCCCTCCGTTCATGTCGCTTGTAACGATAATAATAGTCAGCATGCAGACCAGCCGTAACACTGAACCAGTTTTTCAAAGCATACTTGCCCTGAGTCCCCCACGAAAAATCTTTCGACTGTGTGAACACAAGATCCTGGATCATATCGTATGTATTCATAAAAAAGCCAGTACCATCAGCTTGCAGCTCCAACCCTTTGAAAGGTTCATAATAGAGTTTCTGAGACATCGAGACATGCTCATCCCCCTCCACGCCCATCGGCGGTCGTGGCAACAAACTCGTCACCATCACATCATGATCCAGGAATCCATTAGCCTCAGCCGTATAAGTTTTCGTATCATTCTTTTTCTGATAGAGGTTAAAAGCATCCGATGAACTGTAACAGACATCAGTCTGAGAAGTCACTTTCCCCTGATGCAATCCGGCAGAAAGCCAGGTCTGCAGATTAGGTCTATCAACATCTTTCTCAAACATATAAAGAAAATCCTTCTTCTTCGGATCCCTGTAATTACGCTCATTCATCTGTCCCCAGCGCACCCCAGCCTCCAGGGACACCGGTTTACTGGTTTTCTTCGTGATCATGTTAATCACCGCGCCTGAGGACATCGAACCATAAAGCGTGCTGCTCCCCCCCTTGATAATTTCTATGTGATCTATAGCATGAAGGTTAAAACGCTCATAATCAAGATTACCGGCCATGTCTCCTGTCATACGTTCACCATCTACGAGAAAAAGCACATGACGGGCATCAAGCCCATCCATGTTAAGTTCATTTCCGAACCCTACCTTCTGAATATTCAATCCAGGAGTTTCCATCAACAGTGCCTGTTGCAGATTGCCATATCCGGCATCTACCAAGCCTTTACCATCAAGAACCTGTGTAGTTACAGGCGATACCTTAATGGGGCGCAAGGCAGCTGAACCAGTTACTGTCACCCCTTGCAACTGATAAGTTTTCTTTTGCATATCCTTCATCAACGTTACCGTTTTTGCAGAGTCACAATGGTTCTGTTCAGTCTGGGCCGAGACAGGAACAGTAGCCCACAAAAACAGCAACATAACAAAGATCAGAAGAAAAATTTTTTTCATCCTATTCGATTTCACAGCCCATGTTCTTTTTTATAAGCTGCAAGTTTAGCCTCATATTGGGCAAAGTCCTGCTTATAATCAGCCATCCGACTCTTATCAATCTTTTGCTGATAGACATCGGCCGAGAAATTCATCACATTGAATTCCGTCTCAAATTCGATCTCATTAGTTTCTGCATTAAAATAGCCGGTGACGGTGCCTCCTCCTCCACCTCCATCCGTATACTTATGAGAGGTATCCTGATCATTCCCTGTATAGTGAGTAACACCACCTATTCCTTCAAACTTGATCCAGCCTTTCCCTTTATACTCATCTTTTTCCCATGTATTCAACTTCATAAAAGCGCAATTGATACCAAAATAAATTGTAACAGGCATACTGCCGACTGAAAACTTTCTGATCTGGATATTCAGTGAATCACCCTTCCAAGAAAAGTAATACATCAAAGGACACCCTGTGGGGAGAAGTGTTTTATTTACAGTACCCATCATGCCTTTCGCATTCAGTACGATACTGTCATTCAAGACCTTCTTGGCTGCGTTCAGATTCTCCTCAGACACTGGCGTCTGAATGATTTTCTCATCTTCTGAACAAGAAAAGAAAGTCAGACAGACCAGCATCATCAGTGACGCAACGGAAAATAAACGATATTTCATTTTTTATTCCAAATAGAATTATAACTTATTTTGTACCCATAAAAGAAAAATCAGATTCTAAGCCCGTTGCCACATTTAAATGAGCATTGCAAGTAAATGACAGAGAATTACCGGTTCTTCTTTAATTTAGTTGAAGAAGATATGTTCGAGAACCAGCTTATTTCTTAGGAGTTCAATACTGGCTCGTCCGTACATGGATCTTTTTACCACCTTTAATTTATTTACAAATCCTTCCGTAATCCCATTCGTAACATTGTATTTAATCGTGTTTACGACAGCTTTATAATCCCTTTTTATGCCGATAAGGAAAGTCTTGAGTGTACCAATGCCGGTTTTCCAATAGAGTTTCATCCATTTTAACAGCCGGGTAGCATCATGTCCGGTAATGATCCCGTAAAAGGAATCCGTTGCCTCATACATTTCATGGAACCAAGTGAAGCCGGATAATATCGAAATGAGCTTGTCATCCTCTGCATTAGTCCGTTTTCGGATTTTCTTTCCTATGATTATTCCTATTGCCTTGATTGACATTAATGCCGGCCGTTTGTCTACCGGCCGTTTCTTTTTCTCCGGTACTTTCTTGTTTTGGGATCTGGAATCCTTATAAACATCTTCAAGATAACGGTAATGATCATAAAAGGGGGTAAGGGAGCCATTGAATCCCATAGCGTATATGTCCTTGAAGATTGCACGCAGTGATTTGCCATCTGCATACTGTCGTTCAACGAATGTATTATATTTGTAGTATTGTTTTCTCAGTTTACTGCTTCTGGGAGGTAATGAATCCAGACGGCAGAATTTTGTTGAGGTCATTCTGGCTATGCCCAGTTTCCTTGCTATAGTCGCCGGTTTAAATCCTTTTGACTGCAACTGCTTGACTTCATCAAACATTACCTGTCTCATATCAGGTTTATTACTGACCGGATGAATGCAAACTGTCTTTTCTTCCTTCACGGATACAGTATCGGCTGTTTCGGTGTCAGGCTCCTTTACTTCATCCTTGTTTTCCAGGACAGCCTTCCTGTAATCTGCATAGTGCAGGCCGACCAGCCTGGTTATCCGTTCCATAATATTCTTAACCAGATGGAACTTGTCTGCTACTTCTGTTATAGGGCGTCCGGTAGAAGCTATCGCACTACTGTAATCCGTAGAGCGGTCACGGCTGACAAGGCTTACCGACGGATGGACGCTTATCCAGTCACGGAAGCTTTCCTCCTCACGGTCTCCGAGTAAATCTATGGGATTCCGGCCGGCCAGGTCTATAATGATGCTTCCATAGGTCATGCCCTTCCGCTGGGCCCAGTCATCCACGCCAATTCGTCTGATGTCTCTGTATGGAGAAACATGCAGGCGATGGAGATCACGAAGTACGGTTGACTGACTCAGGCGGACTCCCGACATGGACAGCAGCCTGGACGCATTCTCCGATGATGATGACAGCCCTTGCCGTGTTACTGCCATCTCGCACCTTCGTGTCCTTCTACGGTATCTGAACACTTCCTCTCCAGGCTGCTCGGCAAAGGTCTTGCGGAAACAGAACTCGTTTGTGCAGAACATCTTTCTTGCCTTGAATATTATCCTTGTTTCCTTGCCCATGAACGGCAAGTCTTCCAAAGTCCTCTCGTAAAAACTGTGGACCTTGCCGCTTCTATGCCCGCAATACGGACATACTGCTGTTTTTACCCTTGAGGATACATAAATGGAAATCACTGACTTTCCATATTGAATGTTTTCTATTTTAAATTCAGGCATATTCAGAATATGCTTAATAAAATAAGAAAAAACATCTTTTGATGCATGAAATGTCTTGTTGTTACGACTTTTTATTGTATCTTTGACGTTGTTAGGATATGCTGGCACTATTTTGTTATTTGTGTTTAGCGATATAAAGTTACAAAATATTTGTCAGATATCCTAATGTTTATCGTTATAAAACTTTGATAATCAGTTAATTAAGTATAATGCCATCTCCTGGTATTATATTACAAATAATTCTCTTTCCTCAACTAAATTAAAGAAGAACCGAATTACCATCCAGATCAGTTACTGTCACAATACCCGTATAGGCCATTTTAACTCCTAAAAGCATAATATATCCTGTTACAGGATAGGTTCCTACACCTGTGATAACTGTAGAAGAAACCATATAGACATCATGAGGACCTACTGTGAAATCACCTTCAAGAATACCATTACTGATTTCAAAAGCACAGTTATATTCCTTACCACTACTAATCGGAACACCATTCATTCGGGTAGGAACGGCTGCACCCGAATAGGTTCCATCATATTCATCCGTTGCAGAAGTTGCAAGATACTGACTGGTTTCACATTTGGCATTTACATTTGTTACACCGGCAAACGCCATAATCATCATAAAAAGAAAAGTTACTTTTTTCATACAACTTAAATTTTAAAAGATTATCATTTATAGTTAGCTGCCCAATCATAAAATTCACCACCTGAAATAGGGTCAGCTGGTCCAGGGATACATTGAAATTGGGAATGATACTTATCAAGAAAGGCTTTGACCGAAGGCCGATTATAAGTTTGCTCATCTACACTAAACCAGGGAGTCCATATCCCGCCTGAAGGCATTTTCATTTCATAAAAAGTCAATTTGCAGTTTTTAATATCCTGTAGAAAAAACCCTACGACACAACTCATTGTCGAAAGATTTAAATCTTTCAATAACGGCAAATGTTCCAAATCTATTCCACCCAGAAGATCAGCAGTTTTGGGTATAGAGAGAGACGTCAGTTTGGGACAACGAACCAGGGTTATCTGGCTTGGATCACCAATGTCGCATTCTTTCGATATGTCCCTTGTCCCCATTAAAGTACAATGGCTTAAATCAACACTCTCTATGGAATCATTACAAGTAGTACTGAAGTAACATAACCGATTAGAAGCCGACAAGTTTAACCAATTTGTGCTGACTTTAGAAATGATAAACTGGTTCATAAACAGATTTGTTGCAATATAAGGCAATACACATTGATCATGGGCATCAATCCATATAGTGCCACCCTTGTATCCAGGATTCATGATGATATATTCCACGCCTTCCACAGATTTGATCTCGTTGGTGGAACTTGTTGATGGAATAAGATTCTTTGATAAACTAATATTCGCATTCGCTTCTGCCAATTTCACTAATCGTTTACTGATATCAATCTGATCTCCCGTAAAAACAGAAGGAAAGACCTCTTTCAGATAGGCTCTTGTTGCTTCATCCGGGACATCCCTCAGCGTAGTATAAGGTTTCAGTGTACCGTCCACATTCTGCATCTCCATATCCAAGCCCTTTACCTGAGCAAAATAAGTAGGGATTTCCACACAGTTGTATTGTGCACTATGAGGCAGAAGTAATCTGGTAAAATGGCGTAGAACGGTCACCGTTTCATCACCGTTCTCAGCAGCCTGAATATTCACCAGGCCAGGATATTCATAAATATCATTACCAGACAAGTTGACACTTCTGATTTGCTCAGGCAACAGAGAGAAATTAAATTTCGGGCCATACCCATTATGAGAAAGATCAACCGATACCAGATGAGGCAAAATAGAAAGATCTGTCAAAGCTGTGGTATCAATTTTCGTACCTGAAAGATCGAGTTCTGTTGTCGTATCCGCCTTAGTATCCAGCAGAAGACATCCCTGATCATCAAAATGAAATCCCTTTTGAGTTAAAATAGTCTTTAATGCGTTGTTCGTCAACTCCGCCTTAGTATAAGAAGGACCATCATCTTTACTACATGCAACCATAAATAGCAGCATAACGGCCATGCCCATCACCATCCATTTGTTTTTTTTCATCTCTTTTACTTTAAATTATATATTGATTCACGTCACGCAAAGTTAAAAGAAATCTTATCATTAAATAACAAATAGTAGCTATTTAACGACTAAATCATAATAAATGAGGATGATATATACCGGGTTTTCAACGATTCATTACTTATGATAAGATAAAACTTATCAAACAAGCAAATAAGGAAAACACAAGCTGAGAAATCATCAGTTGACTATCACAAAATAAAGATATGTCAACTAAATCAAGAGAAAACAGGTCACCTTTTATATTTTTATATATTTCAACGAAGGACCATACTGATTCTCACCAGATTTTGAATCTGAACAAAAAAAATCCAACAGCAACACAGGTCCGATAAAAGGAATGACAATCAGCAGAATATCCCATCCACTTTTACCGATATCATGAAGACGGCGTATACTCACAGACAGGCATGGTAACAGTAAAAAGAAAGTTACCAAAACGGAAACCGGTCCATAAAAGAAATGACCGAAATCCATCCCTGACAAGTCATCTATCCCTAAAGCAAGACTCGATATGGCACTTACAAATAAAGTATACCACCAATACTCAGAACGTCTGGCACGTCCCTGGAATACAGCATAATGGCCAAAAACTTTCTTCAAGGCCTGCCCCAAAGAAAGTCTTGGCATAATCATATAAGAGTTTAATTCGACCAATTTATCATCCTATATCACACGGGTATAGCCTCATCTTCTTCAGTATCATCTGATACCTTCTGATATTTTGGAGACGGGCCATACTGATTCTCTTCCTGTTTGGAGTCCATACAGCACCAGACAAGGAGTAAGATGGCAGCCACGACAAGAACGATGGCCATAAGAATCGTAAGCACAAGAAGTTGAACTAAAGCAAAGATGACACAAAGAACTGCTGGAGCGATTACCCATAAATAATTCCAGCCACTTCTGTTTACATCATGAAGACGACGCCATAAAACAGACAAGCTCGGCAGGAGCAAGCCCAAAGTAACAATAATAGAAATCACGCCTTCTCCTGTATCCGAAATACCTAAGCCCAGCAAATCATCAAATAGTGATGCCACAAAAACCAAGATAAAATTAAATAACTGGAACCACCAAAATTCAGAACGCCGAGCACGTCCTGTAAACGTCACATATTTACTAAAAACGTTTTTGATAGCCTGACCAAAGGATAATATTGGCACGACATTAAGTTGATTACTTTCTTCCATAGTAAATTTATTTTTTAATATTCAAGAAATTATTTCTGAATGGACATATTTAGGAGACGAGCCGTATTTATTTTCTCCCGGTTGAGAATCCAAGCAACAAAAGAACAAAAGTATAGCTCCACAAACAAGTCCTAAAACTCCAAAGAAGATACTTCCAATAGTAGAGAAATAGGACAAGACAGTACTCAGAATGAACGGAACAAGAACAATAAGATTATACCATCCACTTCTTCCCGTATCATGAAGACGACGCCAGAGCACTGCCAAGCCAGGCAATAATAGTACGATGAAGACTATCAAGGTCAATATTCCGATAGAACCTTTATACAGAAATCCGAATTTTCTATAGACGAAGTTAATGATCACAGCGTCCAAAGACGAAGCAATAAAACAAACGATAAAATTAAACAGTTCAAACCACCAGAACTCCGAACGTCTGGCACGTCCTTTAAACGTAGCGTACTGATGAAAAACGCTTTTAACCGCCTGGTTGAATTGCAGCAAAGGTTTTACCCGTAAAGAATATTTCTCTTCCATCTTAATAATATGCAGAATCTATTTTTACTATTCCCATTCTAAGTTCAGTTGCTTGCCAGAACCCTCAGAATACTTCTGCTATCCAGTCGTTCCTACAAGACTCTCTACAAAATTAAACAATTTGAACGAGATATACAACCCAGTAAACCTAAAAACAGCAATTATTTCTATAAATATAAAGAATCAGTAAGCATGTTTATCATGAACGAATACTGATTTAATCGTCCGGAAGATGATATGGAAATCAAGTTCTATGCTCCAATGTTCCATATACCAGATATCATATTTGACACGCTTCTTCATTGCCTCCAGATTTTTCGTTTCACCACGTAATCCAGCAACCTGAGCCCAACCAGTAATACCAGGTTTGACAAAATGACGAACCATGTATTTTTTTATCAGACTCGAATAGAGTTTGGTATGTTTTAACATGTGCGGACGAGGGCCGACCACACTCATATCACCCTTCAAAACATTAAGAAACTGAGGTAACTCATCTATATTCGTCTTTCTCATAAAATCGCCGAAGACAAACTTACGCGGATCATATTTAGTAGCTTGGAGTTGATCTGCTTCCGAATTGATACACATTGAACGAAACTTCAAGATAGTAAATTCTTTTCCATTAATTCCTGTACGCCGCTGCTTGAAAAATACCGGACCCGGACTCGACAGTTTAATAATCAGAGCTATTACAGGATAAAAAGGAAAAGTAAGAATCAACGAGATTAAAGAAAAGACAACATCAAAAGTACGCTTGAGAAAACGATTTCCAGGCAACGATAAAGGCATATTATAAGTGGAGAATACCAGCATTTCATCACCCAACATTTCCGGTCTGAGATTCAAGTCAAAGCCTTCTGCCAACATCGGAACATAGAAAAAACGAATGAAATGATCATCACAATATTGTGCGATATGTATGATCTCATCATAACAAGAACGAGGCAGACTGCAATAAATCTCTTCAGCAACAACTGATTCCGACTCACAGTCCAACTTCTTGTTTAAAGTCTCATAAGTACCCAAATAAGAAAGTTTATTCAGATTCAAATACTTTTTATTATCTTCAGGTGCATAATATCCACCGAACCGATAACCCGTAGAAGGATCTCCTATCAATCTGCTGAAAACAATATCCAAGGCGGGATCAATACCAACGAAGATGACAGAACGCGTATTTCTGCCTTTTTTACGCAGATAACCGAGGACATCACGTTCAACATATCTCAGCGCAAGTAAGAACAACCAGTACGTTCCACTTATAAAGGCCAATACGATGCCACCGTCATAACCATCAAAATGGAACAAACGAATCATTAAATAGGTAACGACAAAAACTGTTACGACTAATTCCGTTACACGGCGAAGGATTTTTCCGGGGGTAACGATTCTACGATGAATGATAGAAGGATAGACATATTGTGCAATCAACAGCCCTACAAGGGCAGACGCATAAAACAACTGTCGGTCCATAAGACTCCATGAAATATCAGGAAATACAAGAAATAGATAGATTGCAGTAATAATATAAAAGAGGACAATATCCCCCACCAAAACAGTCCATTTTATAAGCCCGCTGGATTCTTTCAGAATCTTTTTCATCATGGATTTTTTCTTATTTAACCAACTAGTTCTTGCAAATTTAAATTATTTTGTTGAATTTTACAAGCATATTGAGCTTATTTAAGAATTATCTTGTCTATAGTACCATAAGTATCCACTCTTGACAAAGAAAATACGAGTTTCCTCTATGTTAAGTACGCGTCATCGTCTAAATACAGATCTCTCAAATCAGCTGGATTTAATCAAGGTTACACCCAATTATCTAAAAAGTTTTGTATATTTGCAAATAAGTTTTATTTTCGATAATGGATATTTAGAGAAAACCACATCATAATATATCGCCCCATATCCAGAATTTTAATGACTCACAAAAGAGAAAAGTTGAAAGAAAAGCGTATAAGAATAAAAGCCCTTTTGGGTTTAGCAATTTGCTTGATGCCTTCCCTGGCTCAAGCCCAACAAATAGATTATAAGGTCGAAGCAGATGGTGGTCTTTCCAGTGGCAAAACTCCTTTATGGCTGAATGCAAACAGATATGGATTATCTTCCCTGGAAAAGCATAACGGTTATCTGCGTGCTGGTATATTCAAGTCTCTGAAAGGTTATCCGAATGAAGAAGCCAGAAACATAGAACCAGAAAATCAAGAAACCACAAAAGGAAAATTGGATTGGGGAGGCGGACTTGATCTGGTATTACCAGACCATTACACTTCTGATTTTATCGTCCAACAAGCATATATAGAAGGACGGTGGCTACATGGAGTATTGACAATCGGATCAAAAGAATTTCCTGAAGAACAGAAAAACGAATACCTCTCAAGTGGCTCTCAGACATTAGGTATCAACGCCAGGCCTGTCCCACAAATTCGGTTGGAATTACCTGACTATATCAAGATTTTCAAGTGGCTTGGCTTCAAGGGTCATCTGTCATTCGGATGGATGACAGACAATCACTGGCAGAAGGAGTTTGCTGATCCTGAATCCAAATGGGCAAAGAACATGCTACTCCACACCAAATCAGGATTTTTCAGGTTTGGCAACCCAGAAGGACATCTCACTGTTGAAGCGGGGATGGAAATGGCTTGCCAGTTTGGAGGGATCACCTATAATCACGGCAAAACCATCAAGCGCGGATCAGGAGTAAAAGACTATTGGCAAGCTTTTATCCCAGGTGGAGAAGGTGATGTGGGAGAAGGACCATACGCTAACGTAGAAGGAAATGGAGTTGGCTCCTTGATGTGCCGTATTAATCTGGACGAACCCTCCTGGAAAGCAGCATTTTATATTGACCATTTCTTCGATGATCATTCACAACTATTTTTTCTCGACTTTGACGGTTATGGTGACACAAAAAAGGATTACCGTACACACAAATATTCACATTATATCTTCTACACCCCTCGAGACGGACTGTTTGGAGGTGAAATCAATCTGAAAAGGAACACATGGTTAAATGATATTGTAATAGAATACATCCACACAACCGACCAGAGTGGAGCCGTCTACCACGACAGTGAGCCCGGACTGGCAGCACACGTTGCGGGGAGGGATGACTACTATAATCATTACTTCTACCCTGGTTGGCAGCATTGGGGACAAGCCATGGGAAATCCCCTTTATCGTTCTCCTATATACAATACTGATCAGCACATTGATTTCAAGGATACCCGATTCATTGCCTGGCATCTGGGATTTTCAGGCAGTCTGACCACCCAGTTGAACTATAGGGTCTTGGCTACCACTCAGAAAGGCTGGGGCACATACGACAATCCATACGTCCCGATACAAAGGAATTTCAGTATGACAGTCGAAGCAAGTTATCTATTCAGAAACAATTGGATCCTTAAGGGAGCATTTGGCCTTGACCATGGAAGACTTTTAGGAAACAATACAGGATTCCGTTTGACTATATCAAAAAGTGGAATTTTCAAACTTTAAGAAATGAACAAGTACAAGATGCTTTTAAAGATAACATCAGGAACACTCCTCCTGACAGCCTTCCTGTTATCAGCCTGTGGGGACATCAGTCCCACCGATAATCGAAAGATTGACGGTTACTGGCTTCTGACCAATATCGATTCAATTTCTAAAGGACCGGGGAAAGACGTATCACAGGAGAAACTATTCTGGGCAATAGAAGGAAAAATCTTTCAGACGGGTGGTCTGACTCTGATGACTGAAAAATACGGAGATACACTCCGGCTCTATCGGCCAGTTTCGGACTCCGCATCTGTAAATTCCAAGAATCCGTCAATAGAACCCTATCGCAGATATGGCATAAATTCCTTTGATGAACACTTCTTCATTGAGCAACTTACCCAAAAACACCTCTCCATCAGGAACTCACTTCTGAGACTCCAGTTCAGACGATATTGAATGCCATTCATTTTCTTATAGAAGAGCATCAACTTGAATAGGGTTCATTTCATTTTGAAAGTCTTGCAATATCCAAAAAAATGATTATCTTTGCAAATAGTGATTTTAAAAGACCAATTAAGAAATAATGGAACTCACTGAACGATTTATTAATTACACGAAGTATGACACTCAGTCGAGCGAAGACTCAGACAGTGTCCCGAGTACGGCGAAACAACTGGAGTTCGCCAAGTATCTGACCAAAGAACTTGAGGATGAAGGCCTCAGTGACGTGGAAATGGATGATATGGGTTATATCTATGCCACCCTAAAAGGAAACACGAAGATAAAGACTCCGACCATCGGATTCATCTCTCATTATGACACCAGTACTGATGCCTGTGGAAAAAACATTAAAGCTCATATAGTCAAGAACTATCAAGGTGATGACATCGAGCTCTCACCAGGCATCATCACCTCCCCGAAAAAATTTCCTGAGCTTTTGGCACATAAAGGAGAAGATCTCATTGTCACTGATGGCACTACTCTTCTGGGAGCTGATGACAAAGCCGGTGTAGCAGAAATCGTCCAGGCCATGTGTTACCTGCGCGACCATCAGGAAATCAAGCACGGTGATATCCGCATCGCCTTCAACCCCGATGAGGAGATAGGGATGGGTGCACACCATTTTAATGTCAAGAAGTTTGGTTGTGACTGGGCTTATACCATGGATGGCGGTGATCTGGGCGACTTAGAATATGAAAACTTCAATGCAGCTGCTGCAAAAGTCCACATCCAAGGAGTAAGTGTACATACAGGTTACGCCAAAGGCAAAATGGTCAATGCTAATCGATTGGCCTGTGAATTCAACAACATGATTCCTGAGGAAGAGATTCCTGAAACGACAGAAGGTTATCAGGGATTCTATCATCTGCTGAGCATGAAAAGCCGGACAGAAGAAGCTTCACTCAGTTATCTGATCCGCGACCACGATAAACTGAAATTCAAGGAGCGCAAGAATTTCATCATGGACTGTGCCAGAAGATTGAATAAGAAATACGGAAAAGACACTTGCACGGTAGATATGAAAGACCAGTACTATAACATGAAAGAGAAAATCAACACCAATATGCATGTGATTGAAATCGTCTTGCGTGCCATGCAACAAGTTGGTATTCCTCCAAAAGTAGAAGCCGTCCGGGGCGGAACAGACGGAGCCCAGCTCAGTTTTCAAGGGTTACCATGTCCAAATATTTTTGCCGGAAGCGTAGAAATGCACGGCAACCATGAATTTGTCAGCATTCAGGTCATGGAGAAGGCTGTTCAGACAATCATTAGAATTTGCGAAATTGCCGCAAAATACAATGAATAAATTCTTCAAGAAATCAGCTGCTGGTGATCCTCTTCACTGGCAACTGATTTCTATTAAGATTATAATTTTCAAATCCGTTTCTGAATAATCTAAGATTCTAATTATTTACAATATCAAATAATTATTTTAAATTAATTCTCTGGTCTCTGGAAGAAACCGATATAATCAATACCTCTGCCCAACACTATTGCGTTAACTTACAGACAGCAGACAAAAATTTATTCACCAGATGTCTCAGACGTGTCAGTTTTCCCATAATTTATCTCCGGGGAATCACTAAATCCGATTACTCATGGCAGAAATTCCAAATCTCATCACGGATCTTGCGCTTATTCTTATCATAGCAAGCATCGTAACCCTACTGTTCAAAAAACTCAAACAGCCATTAGTCCTAGGGTATCTGGTTGCCGGTTTTCTGGTTTCTCCACACATGCCCTACACCATATCAATAATGGATAAATCATCCATACAGACTTGGGCAGACATTGGTGTAATATTCTTGCTCTTTTCTTTAGGGCTGGACTTTTCCTTCAAAAAGATTCTTAAGATGGGAATGGCCCCGATAATAGCAGCCTGTACCATTATTTTTTGTATGATGACACTGGGTATTCTCGTAGGACATACCTTCGGATGGGCAAAAATGGATTGTATATTCCTAGGAGGCATGCTGGCTATGGCTTCTACGACGATCATCTATAAAGCCTTTGATGATTTGGGATTAATGCAGCAGAATTCGGCAGGACTAGTAATGAGTGTGCTTATTCTGGAAGATATTCTGGCCATTGTCATGATGGTCATGCTATCTACCATCGCCAGAGGACATAATCCTGATGGCGGTCAACTGCTGAAAAGTATCCTGCAGATTGCATTCTTTCTAATCCTATGGTTCGTTGTAGGTCTCTTTGTCATTCCACTCTTTCTTCGCCGTACACGCCAGCTCATGAATGATGAAACCCTAATCATCGTATCATTAGGTTTATGCTTTCTTATGGCTGTGATCTCTTCAAAAGTTGGATTCAGTTCAGCATTCGGTGCCTTCGTCATGGGCAGCATCCTTGCAGAAACCATAGAAGCAGAGAAAATCATCAGACTCGTAGCTCCTGTCAAAAACCTTTTCGGAGCTGTATTCTTCGTTTCTGTGGGCATGCTTGTCGACCCCAAAATCATAGCAGAATATGCCATCCAGATTCTGATTCTGGTCATCACCGTGATAGGAGGTGAAGCGATCTTCGGAACAGTTGGATTTATGCTGAGTGGACAACCCCTGAAAACGGCCATGAAATGTAGTTTTTCCATGACTCAGATTGGTGAATTCGCCTTCATTATCGCATCTTTAGGACTGTCTCTGCACGTAATCAGCAACTTTCTCTACCCTGTTGTCGTCGCAGTAAGTATCATTACGACCTTCCTTACTCCATACATGATAAGGTCCTCCAATCCTTGTTATCTATATCTGGAGCGGCACCTGCCCAAGAGATGGATCAGGAGACTGAACCATATCACGCTCAGCGCACATTCCACCTCAAAGACAGAAAAAAACAATTGGAAACATCTCTTCAGAGCTTTGCTGAAAATTACTGTTATCTGCAGCATTCTCTCTACAGCTGGAATATTTCTGATGTTTACCTTTATCCTACCGATTCTCAGACATCTTTTCGGATATCTGGCAGGAAATATAATATGTGGAACACTTACCGTACTTATCATCTCTCCAGCACTTCGAGCCATGGTTACCAAGAAAAACCATAGTGAAGAAGTGAAAACGCTATGGACGGAAAAACGGATCAATCGTCTCCCCATCTTTTTTACGATACTGGTGAGGTTTGTCATAGCCTCCGGATTTGTGTTTTATATTTGTAATTATCTGACAAGATTCAGTAATGCTCTGCTCATTACGATTGCTTTAGCCATCATCATGCTGATGATGGCCTCCAAAAAACTTAAGAAAGAAAGCATCAGATTAGAGAGGTTATTTGTGCAGAACCTTAACAGCCGGGAGATCAGAGCACAAGTACAAGGAAAGAGGAGACCACTCTATGAAGGTCACTTATTGGACAGAGATATCCATATCAGTGTATTTGAAATACTCGAAGATTCAAAATGGACCGGTAAATCATTACAGGAATTACAACTCCGGAAACGCTTTGGTATTCAGGTAAGCAGTATACTCAGAGGGCATCAGCGCATCAATATTCCTAATGGAGAAAACACGATCTATCCAGGTGATCGATTGGAAGTCATTGGAAATGATAAACAACTGACTCACATGAATCAGGCTTTAAAAAATGAAAAAGTACCAGAAGACCCGGATATTGAAAAGAGAGAGATGAAACTCCGACAGTTTATTGTTACTGACAACTGTCCACTAATAGGGAAAAACCTTAAGGAAAGTGGCATTCGCGATCTATACAACTGCATGGTAATAGGACTGGACGAAGGACGAGAAACCTTAAAAATCATCACTCCGGAAAGAACCTTTCTGAAAGGTGATATTCTATGGGTTGTTGGTGAAGAAGCTTCTTTAAGGAAATTGATAGGTGACAATTGACATTCCCCCAAGGAGTAGCATCTGTTCATCAACCTCTATCCTCTCCCTCAACTGAAATATCAGCAACAGCACGGGACAATTGTCTCAACCCTCTTTCAATAATACTTCTCGGACTTCCTACATTCAAACGCATAAATCCTTCACCACCTGGCCCAAACATCTCTCCGTCATTCAATGCCAAATGGGCCTTGTCAATAAAGAGATCCAATAACTGATCATGGGTGAGACCCAGCGAACGGCAATTGAGCCACACCAAGAAACTGGCTTGAGGACGCAGCGGGCGTACTCCAGGAATATGTTCAGCACAATACTTTTCCACAAAACGGATATTATCTTCCACATAAGCCAGCATCTGTTTCCGCCATTCCTCACCATAACGGAAAGCAGCTATTGTAGCTATTGGGGCAAAGATATGTGGTTCTGCCAACTCATTTACATTTACCCAGTGATAAAGCTTCTCTCGAATATCCGGATTAGGAATAATAGAATGCGAGGTGATAATACCAGCAATATTAAAAGTTTTCGTAGGAGCCTGAAAGGTGATACTGTTAGCGGCGGCTTTCTCGCTTACACTGGCAAAAGGAATATGCCTATTCCCGAAAAGGGCCATATCACAATGTATTTCATCACTTACCACGAGAAGATGATGATCGTAGCAGAAATCAGCCAAACGCATCAAAGTGTCTCGATCCCAGCAAATACCAGCAGGATTATGGGGATTACAAAGCACAAACAGTTTACAGTGCTCGTCATAAACCCTTTCCAGATTATCAAAATCCATACTGTAAGAACCATCAGGATTTCTCTTCAAACTATTGAACACAACTTTACGGTCATTCCCCTGTGGAACAAGCCGAAAAGGATGATATACAGGTGGCTGAATAATCACATGGTCACCAGGTTTGGTAAAAACATTCAAGACCATGCCCAAACCCTTCACAATACCAGGAATAAAATTAATCCATTCTTTTTCGACTTTCCACTGATGATGAACAAAAATCCAATCCTGTATGGCAGGTTTATAATCAGCTGGTAATACCGTATAGCCGAAGATAGGATGTTCCAGACGCTTGCGCATAGCTGTAATGATAGCAGGACAAACAGCAAAGTCCATGTCAGCTACCCACATAGGCAGCAAATCTCTCCGTCCCCAACGAGACTGCAACGCCTCATGCATCACATCGCCACTATCTGAACGATCGATGACACGGTCAAAATCATATTTATTCATTGTCTTTCCTCCCATTGAAATGCCTCAATGTTTGAAATCAGTACCACTGAACAGCATTAGAATATCCACTGCGCTTTTCATACTTCAGGGCATCGGCCAAGGTAGAAGCATTGCAGCGGAAAGTAAAGTTATAGCTCGTATAAGGAGCCAGAACCACATCACAACTCATATTAAAACAATGTAAGTCTCTTTGCAAAGAAGCTGTAGTCATACTGATCCTATGATATTCAAAATCATAACCGGATGAGAAGTTAATATTCCATCCAGCACTGATACGAAGGTTTCCGCTGAAATTAAGTGTCTGCGTATACTTATATGGATAACGCATGTGCTTATAATTAAATTTGCCGCTCGTATTCTCACGCATCGAGACACCATAGCCAAAAGTAAGAGACCAAGGCATTGAGAACTTCATATAACCATCCTCATCCGTTTCTGCCTTACCACTCTTCTGAGCACCATGCTTACCTTTCTCCATATCCGGGTCTATGTTGCTCTCTATATTTGTATCTGTACCCTCGTCATCATCTTGAGAACTACTCTTTTTATTCTTGTTTGTACTCTTTCCTTCATCATCTCCATGATGGAAGAATTTTTTAATTTTATCAGGTGTCAGCGTATAGGATATATTCTGAGACATCCCCTGAAAGCGTGGAAAACGGCCTTTGCCAAACTCGGTATGATTACTGACATAAGGTTGTCCGTTCTGATCCAACTCATAGGCATACGTAGAAAAAACACCATTGAAATTAAAGGTATAGTTTTTCCACCATTTCAACCGCATACGTACAGACAGGTCACTCCAACGATGATAGTCAGCTGCCGCATTATAAGACATCGTTGCTCCCAGTTCATCGATCAGGCTGATCTTCTTAAATCCAGTAGAATCCTTTTCACTCTTCACTTTCATCTCGAGATTATTATCAACATCCCAGGTAACACTCTCTGAACGCCCTTTCCCAGGCACGCCATAAAGTCCATTGCTATAAGGAGAATACGGTACAAGCGAGACATTACCATCAGCATCAGTTTTCAGATAAGAATCCCAATACCCATAATGACGTGATCCAAAGTCAGGAGAATAACTGAAGGAAACTGTCGGAGTAAAGACATGACGAATGGCCTGAATCTTATCACCGAAAATTTTCCTGTTCGGAACCCAGAAACCATATACCTTCGTACTCGCTCCTACACTGAAGTTCCAATTATAAATATTGTGAAATCCGTATGTGGTATCGCAAACCTCTGTCTGGTGAGCCTCATCCCACGAACGCATGATCTTGTTTGTATACATCCGGTCGGTGAAATTGAAACTCGGGTTAATGTTGATAGCATTGAATAATGTAAAACTAGCACTAATCGGGATTGAATGCTCCCAGCCGTTTTTCCAGTCCTTTATGAGGTTAGAATGCAAGAACTTGTTTTCTGTAGTACTAATCGAATTACTGATTTGACCGGTATAACTCATAGCGATCTTCTCATACCAGCGTTCCTTACCTACCATGTGCTTACGCCGAAAAGGATAGAAACGGGCCAGACTGATATTCAAATCCGGCAAGGTCATGGCTAAGGAAGAATCACGCATATTCTGTGACAAGTTGGCCGTGGCGCTCAGAGACAGTCCTATACTCGAAAAACCTGTACTCCAACTGATAGAAGAAGTTCGCGTACTCTGGGTATAACTTTGTGGATTATATAAACTAGTCAAGTTATTCTTCTCATAACTGGAAGTTGCAAAGTTAACGCTCGCGGAAAGAGAACTGAAAGGATTAGCCTTAGCATCTTGCCGATGGCTCCACTGAATTTTAAAACTTTCTTGCTTGGTATAGTCCGGCATACCCTTATCACCAGTCTTGGTATCCTGATAGCTAAAGAAAACACTGCCACTATAGCGATAACGTTTACGATAGTTGGTAGCGGCACTCAGTCCCCATGAGCCTTCCGTATAAATTTCTCCAAGAAGTTTCAGGTCCCAATTGTCATTGACGGCAAAATAATACCCACCATTACGAAGATAGAAACCTCGGGCATTTTCATCACCATAACTTGGCATGATAAATCCTGACGAATAATGCTTTGTAAACGGGAAGAAACCATAAGGGATAGCAAAAGGCAACGGCACATCAGCTACGACGAGATAAGCTGGTCCAAAAACGACATCCTTATTGGGGCGTACCCTGGCACGGGAAAGAGATATATAGAAATCCGGATCAGACTTGTCGCAAGTAGTATAGCGGCCATGCTGCAAATAGATAATACCCGATGAATCACGCTTAGAAAGTTTTCCGGATAAATAACCTTCATCCTGATGTGTATAAACCTGATCTATCAAAGCCTTTTTCGACTTATAATTAAAGGCAATCGTATCTGTCTGGTATTCATCCTGTCCAGTTTTAAAAATAGGTTTTCCTTTGACACCACCTTCAACAGTAGAATCCTTCGTACCCCGAGCCTGTATCAAATTATTATCCATATTCATCCGAATTTTATCGGATGCCAGATTATACCTTTCATATTTCACAGCAGAATTTCCATAAAGATATGCGATCTTCTTATCTGCATCATAAACAATGGAATCATCTGCCTGATAGTTGATCGGAGCATCTATCCCTCCAGCTTTTTTCCGATTGATGGAATCCAAACGAATGGAATCATCTACCAACTTATTATGATGGTAGATAACAAGTTGCATAGAATCCATTTTCGTCGTATCGACTACGATACGACCTAAGGAATCACGCTTCACGGAATCCCGCAAAACGACAGAATCAGCAACCACTAATTTCTTCTTCCTTTTAAAAAAAGGCATATTGGGCACCGCCATCATATAAATGAAAGCGCACAACAGCAGAACTATAACTGACTTTCTTTTCATTGACAGAGTGCAAAGATACTAAAAAGTTGTCTGTCGTGAAATAGCATTCTATTTTTTTTCCTCTTCTAACCAGATTTAACCTTTTCCTCTAATCTTAACTTCCCCTATAAAAAAGTTTGGATTCCAAAGCAAAATAATTCATCATAGAAGCTCACTCAAACTGCTTTTCCCATAAGTGAAACTGCTCCAGCCCTTTTTTACCAAACTTCGCCAGGCTATGCTCAGCCTGTTCTATAGTCTTTTCGCGTTCAGGATGAGTTTTGGAATAGAACTTATCTGCATAGCAGATGACTTGTTCTTCGATCGTCTCAGGCAGAAAGTTCTGATGCGGTAATGGCAGATTCTGCCGGATAATCTCTTCTTTAGTCAGTCCCGTACCAGTATGTCGCTCACAGACACGAGCATGACGAGGGAACCCTTCCTTACGCAACATCTGTGCACCAATATAACCATGACAAATATATGGCTCTGTGCCAAAACAGCAAATACCAGGCGCATAACACCTGCAGATGCCAATGTCATGAAGCATTGCAGCCTCAACGAGAAACTGGCGATCCATCCCCCATTCCGGATGTGCATCACAAATATGCACAGCACGTCTCATAACAAACGTGCTGTGCGTGATAAGGATATAACGGAGTTTGTTATTCTCCGAATAATATTTATCAATAATTTTCTGATAATCCAACACTATTCCTGTCAAAGAACCAGATTCAGGCTTCCGGACGCTGGATATATCCAAGTACATCCCCTTTCCTAACCTTGGAACCCTGATGAGCGCCAATCTCAACAAGTTGCCCCCCTAAGTCAGCCGGAATCATCTGAAATTCACCCCATGGCGTCTGAAGATAGCAGAACACATCTCCTTTTTCATACTCCTTACCTATGTAAGGCTCTACTGCAGGAGCAGCTTCACTATCCCCCTGAAACTCCCAGAAAACCTGTCCGCGAACAGGAGCTACAATAGGATCAGCTTTTGCATGTTTAAATGCTACAGCCTCCTCCACACTCACTTTAGCACCCATTCGAGCTTCCTTAGCTTTTTGCAAGTCAGCCAGGAAATTCTTTTTAGCCTGTCCACTTTTATAATTACGATACTGTTCAGGATGCATGGCAAGTTCAAAGAGTTCCTCATCATCCTGACCATAATCCCAACCATTCTTGTCCATTTCCTTACGGAAGTCAGGAAGAGCATCTTTCAAAAGTGTGTGAGGATCTACATCAGTAAACTGACGGCCCTGCTTCTTAGCCAGTTCGACAAGTTCCGGAGCGATTTTTCCAGGAACACGGCCACTCTTACCAAGAATCATACCCCACATATTATCATCCATCATTACAAAACGCCCCTTCCCCTGCTCCATAGTCAGGAGGTTCATCAATGCAATATTCTTCGTATACTGGCTGAAAGGAGTTACCAATGGTGGATAACCGACACGAGGCCAGACATAAGCAACTTCATTAAAAAGCTTCACCATCAGGTCATCTACAGAATATTCAGATTCACCTTTCTTTGCTCTCAAATGGTTAATAGTCTGTCGGATACCACCAAGATCAGCCATCATACTTCCCATCATGCCACCTGGCAGGCCGCAACCTAACAACAGAGAGGACATCAACTTATTCTGTGGGTTAATAAAATATCCCAGCCAGTCATCGATAAACTCTTGTGTAAGAGCACGAGCCTTCATATAAGCTTGCATATTGATATCTGGGACGTCAAAACCATAATGTTTCAACATACTCTGAACAGAGATGATATCAGGATGTACCTTACCCCAGGACAATGGTTCTATAGCCGTATCTATAATATCCGCACCATTTTTACAAACTTCTATAATAGAAGCCATACTCAGTCCAGGGCCAGAATGTCCGTGATACTCAATAAGAATATCAGGATGTTTCGTCTTAATGATCTTAGTCAATTGGCCAAGAAAACAAGGCTGACCGATTCCTGCCATATCTTTCAAACAGATTTCCTGAGCACCGGCAGCTATCTCTTCATCGGCAATCTTACTGTAATACTCCAATGTATGCACAGGAGAAGTGGTGATACACAACGTACCTTGTGCCGTCATACCAGCTTCTTTAGCCCATTTGATGGAAGGAGCAATATTACGGATATCATTAAGACCGTCAAATATACGTGTAATATCTACACCTTGAGCCTTCTTTACTTTGTACATCATTCTGCGCACATCGTCAGGAACAGGATACATACGAAGTGCATTGAGACCGCGATCAAGCATGTGTGTCTTAATTCCTGCTTCATTGAGAGGCTTACAAAAAGCACGTACTGCAGGATTTGGATCATCTCCCGCAAGAAGATTAACCTGCTCAAAAGCTCCACCGTTAGTTTCTACACGAGCAAAACAGCCCATATCAACGAAGACAGGGGCAATGCGCTCCAACTGGTCCTTGCGTGGCTGAAACTTACCTGAGCTTTGCCACATATCTCGATAGACGAGACTGAATTGAATTTTCTTTGCCATATTTCAATGATTCAATATTCCTGATTTCTTAATAAATAGGATTACGGGCTTCCGCCTCGCAAAATTGTAGCAAAATTAGATATTTTTTTCCAAATATCCCATTAATACCTATTTTTTTTTAAATTTATCACTCGTTTATGCACAAATAAAGGATGTTGTGCACTAAATGACAAAGAAATTATTTCTGCGAAGATGTTCTCATCATATTATGATTCATAAAACGGTACTCAGCCAATTTCTCAAACTTAGTGCCTTTACGACCATAATTAGCATAAGGATAAATACTGATTCCCCCACGAGGCAGGAAATAACCGGTCACCTCAATATACTTCGGATCCATCAGTTTGATCAAATCTTTCATGATTATATTTACACAATCCTCATGAAAGGCTCCGTGATTACGAAAACTGAACAGATAGAGTTTCAAACTCTTACTTTCAACCATTCGCTGAGCTGGAATATATGAAATACAGATTTCAGCAAAGTCAGGCTGCCCTGTAATCGGACATAAAGAAGTAAATTCCGGACAATTGAACTGAACCCAATAGTCATTATCAGGATGCTTATTCATAAATGATTCCAACACTTCCGGAGCATAGTCCATCTTATACTTTGTCTTTGAGCCAAGGGCTTTCAGTCCCTCCGCCTTTCTGCTACCATCAGCACAGGCAGCAACTTTATGATTTATTTCTCCCATAGTTCATCATTTATTCTCAAGTTTACATTATATCACACTTGCCAGATCTTCCAGACACTGTAGTTGATTCCCTCATCATAAGTATCTATCTGTTCATGGCGCTTCAATGTCTTTACCACACGAATTGTAACCGGAAGGCAAACCACTTCATACATTGTCTTCAGAAAAACCTGCAGGATCATCACTTGTGGAAGTACCGCTGTCGGTATCACCCCACCGAGAGCCAAGGGGAAGAAAATAAGTGAATCCAGACTTTCCCCGGCAACTGTACTTAGCACAGCACGAGCAGAAAAATGTCTGCCTTGATCATGAATCTTCATCTTGCTCATCACGTATGCATTCGCAAAACTACCTATAATAAAGGCCAAAAAAGAAGCAAATGTAATACGAGGAGCCAAGCCGAAGATAGCATGAAAACCAGCATCATTAGTCCAATAAGGAGCCCCAGGAATTGCATCACAGATTGCGCCGAATGCTACAAAGAAGAAATCCATAGCAAATCCTATCCAAATCATCAGACGGGCCTTACGGTATCCCCATACCTCACAAGTACAGTCATTGATAATATAACTGATTGGGAACACGATCAACCCACCAGTGAGGCTCAAACTCCATGGGCCAATATTCAACACGATTTGCTTTGTTTCAAGGATGTTAGCCGAAATCAGACAAACACAAAAGACGATACTGAAAAGCATAAACATTACCGTCACTTTCTCCGGTCCCTGTTGAGAGACCCGACTCTTATTTTTCATTTTCTTGTTTTTAACGAGGTTTTACAAGCACTCTTAAGCAGCATTATAGCAGTCAACAAGGTTTCAGAAACACCGTTGACAGCAAAGCTGCCCGCAAAGGTAGTAATTTTTCCCCGCAATCCAATAGAATTCAGAATTATTCATTATATTTGCAGAGGAAAGACATTTCTAATTTAGTATTATCTTTTTTCAAAGAATCATCTAATTAATATTATAAAAAATGAGAAAGAAAATTTTATCACTATTCCTTTTCGCATTGCTCGCTGCAAATGTAAGCGCCCAAGATGTAAATTATGTCATCACCGGTGATGCACCTGCAGGCAATGACTCTGTTTATATTTTGTTTAACAGAAGCGGAAAACCAGACGTTTATCCCATAAAAGACGATAAATATCAAGTAAGTGGAAACAAACCGCTTAATACATTTATTACAGTCGCTTTCAAAAATGGAGGATCCATAGCAATTGTCAATGATCGTACTCCAGTAAACATCACAAGCACTTTCAGTATTTCCGGATCTCCGCTCAATTTGCAATTTGCTGATATCCAGAAAAAGCTCAACAGTTATGGCACAAAAGAAAACGAACTTTTCAAGGAATATCAGAATATCCAAAAAGACAAATCAGAGGAAAGTCAGACGAAGATAAAAGCCATCGTTGAACAAGTTGATCAATTAGAGCAGAATATCCATGATGCGGTCCTTGACTATTCCGAAAAGAACAAGAATGATGTGACTCCGGCCTACATTCTGGGGACCAATGATATCTATGGTTATTCATACCAACAACTTCAGGAACTTTGTGATCAGTCTACTGGATATTATGGTTCTCCGATGATGGAGAGAGTAAAAGCCCAATTGTTTTCTCTTTCTAAACGGCAACCTGGCATAACCTATACCAATCTGACCATGCAGAACATGGAAGGCAAAACCGTACAACTCTCCCAATGGGTCGGAAAAGGCAAATATGTCCTTGTAGATTTCTGGGCTTCATGGTGCGGCCCTTGCCGTGCAGAAATGCCAAATGTAGTAAATAACTACAAGAAATACCATGCAAAAAACTTTCAAATTGTAGGGGTATCATTTGATGCCAACGCTGGAGCATGGAAATCAGCTGTAAAAAGATTAGGAATGACTTGGCCCCAGATGAGTGATTTGAAAGGGTGGCAAAATGCTGCTACGAAGATTTATGGCATCAACTCTATTCCTTCAAACATTCTGCTGAATCCTAAAGGAAAAATCATTGCTTATGACCTTCGCGGTGATGATCTCAGCAACAAACTAAAAGAAATTTATAAGGAATAATTAATTATAACACAAGACTCACAGAGAATTTAACAACTCCTCTATAAATTAATAAACGGACGATTCATTATGAAATGAGTCGTCCGTTTTTCAGTTCTATCCCTTAAGGAATCTATTCTATAAAAAACCAACGGATAAGAATCCTATTTCTGTTTTTTATCCAATTGATCTTCAGTTCCCTTTTCACGATCAGCAATATTAGTTCCATTTGTAGGAATCAATACCTCTTTAAAATCAGTAACACCGTTCTTCACGAGAATATCATACCACTGAAAAAGTTTCTTAATATCACTATCATGTACCCGGTTCTGATCCCAGTTAGGCAAAACCTTAGAGAAATATTCACAACGCTCAGCAGCACTCACCTTCCGATAATTGAAGGACAGTGGCTGAAGGTTTTCTTGTTTACCTACATTCTCCAGGACTTGCCACAAAGGTACATCATCAGCATCCGTATACATTGCAATATCGCTCAAACTGGTTACACGATCAGTAGCGAAAGCGGGTAAGCGCCGGTGAGTGTCATCGAGAGCTTCTACAATTAAATTACTTTTGCCACGTGATACCAGTTTATACAATCCTGATTTCCCTGCAATTGAAAGTATTGTTTCCATTATTTCAACTTATTATTAAAGATTTATTTTATTATTGATGAATCGAATTTTAAAAAGGTCTATTCCGAAATTTTGCACATGAAGTTCAAGATCTAATATATTAGAAATCAATTATTTTTCAGGCCAACGACTTAGAATCTGAAGTAAATGTTCTACTTCATTTTCCAGATCAACCTTTCCATCATTGAGGATAACCAAATCACTTCGCCGCTCAACTTCCTCTTGAGGCAACTGACTTTGAATCCACTGCAAGGCTTTTTCACGGCTAATTCTATCCCGATCCATAACTCTCTGAATGCGAACCTCGACAGGAGCAGAAACACAAACCACTGCATCCATGTCTACCCGATGGTCAAAACCACTATCAAAAAATATAGCACTTTCCAGCCAATCATTACCACTACAAAGAAAATCTGAAGCTACTTCAGGGTGGATGAGATTATCCAGAGCCTGCCTATGCTCTTTGTTGTTCAGAAGATACTTAGCGAGTACATTTTTTTGGAGGATTCCCTTCTTGTATGTATCAGGGCCGACCAATTGGCAAATAGCCTTTTGTAATGCGACATTGTCAGTCATTAACCGCTTGGCAGCAGCATCACAATCATATACCTGAACACCTTTTCTTCCAAGAATCTTAGAAAGAAAAGACTTTCCACAGCCAATTCCACCCGTTATTGCAATTTTCATCAACGTTCCCTTCTATTCGAATCTCATTCATTCTCTTCAATAAGATAATCCACCTGATTCATATCCAAATGCGGTTTCATAATTCCATGAGGAAACATCTTCAAATGCAACTTACAGTTTTTCGTCGAATCAGCAATAATTTCCTTATAATCCGCCACAACAGAAAACTGATTAGGATGGATAGTACGGAACATGCTTGCTCCGATAACAAATCTCACCTTGACTTTACTCGGGAAGGTTCGAAGTACTTTTCCTGCAGGCATATTAACAGCCGTGACAGGTACATCTACGCTTTCCTCTGTCAGGATATCAGGAAACAAGCCAATCTTGACTTTGTCAGGTACGATCTTCACACCTCTTATACTTTTCAAGGATACCATGCGGTAAACCGTATCAGAAAAGTTGGTAATATACAAATTTTCTGTGCTCACGGAGTTGATTCGACTTAACAAACTACGATTTGCATAAATCGTCACCTTTTCCGGCCAGAATTCCACCTTTGACAGATAATAGCTCTCTCCCGGAACCACACTACCTGCCATTCGGACAGATACCACCTTAGAAAGTCCGAAATTAAAATAAAAGTCCAGAGTACCAGGCTTAAGCTGTGTGATCCTGGACGATTTAAAAAGTTGTGTATAAATAAATGCCTTTACATCACCAATAGGTACATTGCCATGTCCCATATCCTTTTCCGCATAATCGGAAAAAGTAACGGATATCGGTTGTATTTTTTTCGTTGTTGAATAAGCCAGTAATTGAAAACCCTTATCCCGAATAGTGACATAAACTGTATCTTGAAGCGGCCCTGTAATGACAGCATTACGCGGTATTCCTACAAGACGAAGTTCAACAGGATACTCCTCCTCATAGGTTCCATTCAGCGTCATAAGCAACCAAAAAATAGCGCTCAGGGCCAAAAAGAACAAAAAAACCAGAAATTCCTTGCTGATAATGCGCTTAGGCAAACTCAGCAAGAAGTTCCTGACCCACTGAAATATGTGCGATACATTACGCATTCTTTACTTGGCCTGGTTCTGCGATGCAGAAGCCGGGTTAGCAAATACATAATTTTTATCAACTGTAATTACCACGCCATGAGCAATTTCGAGATCGATAGTATTACGGGCTGCATCAATATGCTTTACCTTACCATAAATCCCTCCACCGGTCACGACCTCAGATCCTTCTGCCAGCGCATTCTGAAACTTACGAATATCCTTCTGTTTCTTCTGTTGAGGGCGAATCATAAACAGCCACATGATCACGAAAATCGCAATCATCATGATCAAGAATCCCATTCCCCCTCCTGCAGCACCCTGCTGAGCTAATACTAATGATGTCATCATCTTTCTAATTTAAATAAATAATTTCTTGATTAATTACTCTTTTTTAAAACCAAAAGGTAATCCTCTCAGATTGAGAAACTACTCTTTCTCGTTTAATTCACTTTGATCTCCTGTTTTTTCGGTAAGTAAAGAAGGAGCCTGTACTGATACATCTTGATTATCTTCACCTCCAAGCTCCTCAGCACTATTTTCATCTTCTTCATGAGAAGTAGGATGTGTCGTATCTTCTTCCTGGCGCCTAGCACTAAGCAATTGGTTTTCATCCTGAATACGCGGACGGCGAGCTGAACATTCCCTCGTTGTCTGTTTCTTCTCATTCGTTTGCGTACGTGGATGAAGTTCACCCATCGGTTTAGCCATTTTACCCGTTTCATTTAAATGACGAGCAATAGTATCAAGCATACCATTTACATACCGCCCACTTTGATAAGTACTGTACAACTTGGCAAGATTAACATATTCATTGATAGTAACGCTTACCGGAATATTCGGGAATGTCATCATTTCTGCTATAGCTATCTGCATAATGACCACATCCATATAAGCCAGTCTGGAGAAATCCCAATTGCGACTCGCCTCACTCATATAATGCTGGTATGCATCCGCATTAAGAATCGTCGCACGAAACAACTTCCGCGCAAAATCACGATCTTCTTCATCTCTATACTCGGGAAGCAGCTCCTGTTTCGAACCTTTTTCAGGATCAAATCGTTTGATCGTCTTGAGAACAAACGTATCTACAATCTCTTTATCGTCATTCCAATAAAGACTTTTGTCCTCTAACAGATGATCCAAGTCCACATTCTCCTGGATATTTTGTTTATAAAGTTTACGCCAGAATTCCCGTTCTGTCTCATAATCATCAGATGAATCAGCCAGATATTCCTTATAAAGTTCACTCTGCTGTATCTGTGAGAGTAATTTACGCACAAACTCAATATCATCTTCCCATTTTGTTTTCTGGTTAGCTACAAATTCCGAAAGCATTTTGTTTTCTTCCAATTGTACAGCGAACTTATTATAAGCAAACTTTTGGGATGGAGGTTCCTTTCCTTCACGAGCTGCACGCGTGGCAAGCATTTCTTCCTGACTACGTGCTTCTTTTGTCACAGAAACAATAAGAGCTAGTAAAATATTATATAAATCATACGCCTTAGAAAGGCTAAAGAGCAACTCTTTCTCGGCATTATCAATATTGCGATCTCCGTTTTGATAGTATGCGTAGGTTAACTGAACTATCTTGATACGTATTAACTCTCTGTTAATCATCTCGTCTAAATTTGATTCTTTGTTTTAGCAATCAAGCTAACAGTGCAAAAGTAGGAAATTATAACGTAATATGCAAGAGAACAGCAAGAAATTTTAAGGAAAAGTTGCATAACTCAGAGAAAACGAGTAACTTTGCAGCGCTTTTCAAGATTGAGAAGGGATCGACATGGCATCAATCCTGCCCATTAACCCCAATCTCAGTGTGATGGCGAATTAAAATCCAATATTAATTTAGAGTAACACTTAAATGAAAGAAATTACTATTTCAGGTCAGAAGCGTACAGACCTTGGGAAGAAAGCTTCTAAAGAACTTCGTAAACAAGGACTTGTACCTTGCAATATCTATGGTGAAGCTAAAGAGAACGGTCTACCAACCGCCATGGCTTTTGCTTCTCCAATGAGCGAGTTGAGAAAAATCATATATACGCCACATATCTATGTAGTAAACATCAATATTGATGGTAAGCAGCATACTGCAATTTTGAAAGAACTTCAATTTCATCCGGTTTCAGACGCATTATTACATGTAGACTTCCTCGAAGTAAACGACAAGAAACCTATTACTGTTGGTATTCCTATTGAACTCAAAGGACTTGCTCCAGGTGTCCGTGATGGTGGCCGCATAAACATGTCTATCCGTAAGATCAATGTAACAGCTCTCTATCAAAATATTCCAGAGCATATAATCGTTGATGTAACTAAATTGGAGTTGGGTAAGAGCATTAAGGTAGGACAACTCCATTATGACAATATCGAACTTGCTACGGGAAAGAACGTTGTAGTATGTTCTGTAAAGATGACGCGCCAGAATGCGACGGAAGACACAACTGCCGCTACTACGGGTGAAGAAGCCGCTACTACCGATGCAGCTGCAAGTAGTGAAACCGCTACTACCGATGCAAAAGATGCAAAAGCTAAAGAGCCAGCTAAAAAATGATTGAAATGAAAGTGCTGCTATGAACAAGAATTAACAGCACTGGACTTTCTTCCTATCGGCCTTTTGACCGTAAGGTTAAAAATCAACACATGGACAAATACTTGATTTGTGGCTTGGGGAATCCCGGAAAGGAATATGACGGGACTCGGCACAATACAGGATTTATGATATTGGACGCTTTTGCTAAGGCGTCCAATATTTGTTTTGAGGATAAACGTTATGGTTTTATCGCAGAAACAACTCTCAAAGGGAAGAAAGTCTTTCTGCTTAAGCCCACAACATTTATGAACCTCAGCGGTAATGCTGTACGTTATTGGCTAAATAAAGAGAATATTGATCAGAAGAGACTTCTTGTTATCTGTGATGACTTGAATCTTCCATTGGGAGAATTCAGACTGAAAGGCAATAGCAGTAACGGTGGGCATAATGGTCTGGGGCATATACAACAACTCATCGGACAGGATTATGCCAGACTCCGCATGGGCATCGGCAATGATTTCCATCGAGGCGGACAGGCAGACTGGGTGCTGGGACATTATAACGAAGAAGACATAAAAGTTCTGGAACCAAGTTTCCTTATAGCCATAGAGATCATCAAAAGTTTCGTCCTAAAAGGACTGGACGAAACGATGAACGCTTACAACCGGTTAGGAAAAGAACATGGCAGAAACAGCAAGGGTTGACAAATGGCTTTGGGCAGCACGGATATTCAAAACTCGTTCCTTGGCTGCAGATAATTGCAAGAAAGGTCGTGTCACAATTAAAGGGACACCAGTCAAGCCATCACATTTAATCAAAAAAGGAGAGATCATCGATGTAAAGAAGCCACCGATTACTTATTCTTTTCAAGTACTCGACTGCATTGAACAAAGGGTTGGAGCGAAAATGCTTCCAGGTATATATAAAAATGTCACTAATCCTAAGCAGTACGAGCTATTAAAGATGAGCCATATCAGCGGCTTCGTTGATCGTGCTCGTGGAACAGGCCGTCCTACAAAAAAAGACCGCCGGAATATGGATTCCTTTATTGAACCAACTTTATTTGGCTTTGACAATGACGAATCGGATCAAAATGAAAAAAATGACTATGAGAAAAAGAAACATAACAAATTCTGATGCAATAAGTTGCCTTCATTCTGAAAAAATGAAAGTTGTCTGATAAGTAACAAATAAGATCATGACCCACATAGCTATTTTCGTTTCCGGAAACGGAACGAACTGTGAAAATATCATTCACTATTTTGCTCATTCTTCAGAAGCCAATATTTCTCTAGTCCTGTCCAATAGAACAGATGCCTATGCCTTAATTCGCGCTGAAAAGGCAGGTATCTCAACAGAAGTCCTGCCTAAAGCCGAATTTATGCAAAAAGATTTACTCCTCGCCCTTATGAAGAGATATGATATTGACTTCATCGTATTAGCTGGTTTTTTGCTACTAATACCAGAATTTCTGATTAAGGCTTATCCGCATAAGATCATCAATATCCATCCTGCCCTCCTTCCTAAGTTTGGCGGTAAGGGGATGTGGGGATATCATGTTCATGAAGCTGTCAAAGCAGCAGGAGAAAAAGAAACGGGCATGACCGTTCATTGGGTAAACGGTCAATACGACAAGGGGCAGATCATCGCCCAATACAAGACGTCATTAAGTCCAGAAGATACGCCGGATGATATTGCGGCAAAGGAACATGTATTGGAGATGAAATATTTTCCGAAAGTCATTGAAAAGGTTATAAAATCCGAAAAGCATTAATCAGTATCCTCACTCCATACAGTATCAAAAGGCTGTCCAGATTTTTCCGGACAGCCTTTTGATTATCATTTCATAATCACATCATCCCTCCGAAGCCACCGCCCGGACCATGGTGATGACCGCCACCATTAGGAGGAGGTGTACCTCTAAAACGAGAATTATTAAAGTCCAGATGATCCATCCCATGCATCTGCTGGCGTGCATCCTTATTTCCAAAGGCATTCAGATGATAGATAACATGCAGCATGGCATAACTGTTAATGCTATTATATTGTGTATCGCTTCTCATTATCGCATTGATCGTACGGCTGAGATTACTCTCATTATGCAGAATATCATAGAACTGCAAAGTTACGGTCAATGGCTTTCCCGTCAGGAAACTCTGACCAATCTGAGCATTCCATATCAGTTCATTCGTATTCATAGAAGCATCACTATACCCTCTTCGACTATTTTCATGAATATCTGAAGAAATATTCATCCCCCATGGTAAAGTTATATTGACAGATGCTCCATAAGCAAATTGCCAGGTATCCATATTACTTTGCTTCTGAAGTTGATTACGAGCATGAGTATAATTAAGAGAGCCATCAGGACCAATCTCCAACCAACTGTTACGGAAATCTCCTCCTAAACGTTCGCCTATAGTAAATGTGCGCGTAGCATTTTTCTGAGAATCACTATTCTTATCCAAGCTTAAATAACTCACATAATGATTATAGTTGAGGTTAGTAAATGTATTTACGCTGAAATATCCTGCTGTATCAACAGCTGTATTGAACATAAAAGCACCCATCGTACTCCAATTACCATTAATATTTTCCGGCTTGGTCGTACGGCCACCCGTAGTCTCATCATACGTTACTTTATTACTAATACTGTTGCTCGTTGTCGAATAATTTAAGAAAGTCATTAACGCCCGTTGGTGCTTCTGGGCATAATTATTGTAGAAAAGTCGAAGTGTATTTGTAAATGAAGGTTTCAGGCCAGGATTACCTTTCGAGATATTCAACGGATCACTGTCATCAGTAATATCAAGGAGTTGAGACATAGAAGGTTGTGTAGAAGTTCCCCGGTAGTTAATCCGCAAATAACTGATTGGAGAGAACTTGTAACGGAAGTCCAGTGTCGGAGAAATATTAGTTACCGTGCGGGTCGTATCCACATTCACACCCATATAATTCTGCTTATACTTCGTCTTCTGTGGTTGCATCATCATGCCCGCATTTAATTGGTATTTACTATGAATCAATCGAAGCATCAACTGAAAATTATGGATATAGTTCTGATATACGGAATAACGGCTCAAGTCCTTATCCAAATAAGTATCCAGCGCATTCGGCAATAGATCAAGATAACTGTTCCAGCCACGATAAACAGGTTGTATATCGGAAAAGAGATCCTTTTCCAAATGACTGAAATCATAGGTAGAACGATCACTACGAGAATAATTATAGGTAAACTGATAACTGAATTGTAAGAAAGCCGCCTTGGCAATCGGCTCACTATATGTACCTTGCAAACTATAGCTCCGGTTCTTTGTCGGCATCAGGTTATATCGATTGGTCTGGTAAGTTGAATCCAGACCAAGAGCAGTCTTCATCATATAAAGATGTACTGCATTATTAGTCAGACTCTTGGAGTCATTCTTACCAATACTTCCGTCAACCCGCAACGTAAAATTGCGGCCCTTGCTATTTAACTTCCGATTATATTGTAACATACCCGATAGATTTTTGGAATCACTATAGGATATGCCATTATTGTCCTGTGTGTTTACCATCAAACTATCCTTAGCCAGTTTTTTGATATCTTCCGCAGAAAGCGGATCCGTCACATATTGATAAGGATCTTTATTATAGGAAGCTGAAAAGGAAGATGACCGGCTGTCATTTGTAGAATAGGTAAAAGAAGGTCGGAACATAATATCCGTCATTGTATCAGGGTTCCATTCCAGTCTAGCCCGACCGTCCCAACTATTTGAACGAGTATAATTCTGGCTAAGAGAATTAGAAAAAGCCCCGGTTCTGCTGACAAAATTCTCACTGGAAGTATTCGTTTTGGCATTGCCATCAGAATGATTCCAACGTAAACTGGCATCAATAGCAATTTTATTTTTTATCTCGTAATTATAATTACCACCCACCATTTTCATAGAATTCAATCCCTGCTGTCCGCCTCCGAAGAAGCCACGTCCACCACCCGGGAATCCCATGTCATTTACATTATTAGCATTGGAAAAAAGCATAAATCTGCTCTTCGAGTTGAAGTAAGCTCCCATGATTCTTCCCGCATAACGATCATGTGTACCATAAGAAAGATCTATATTGGAAAACGTTCCCTGATGCATTCCTTTCTTTAATCCGAAGTCCAGCACAGTCTGTTCATTTCCGTCATCAATACCCGTAACCCTGGCCAAGTCACTCTTTTCATCGTAAGCCTTGATTTTATCCACTATGGAAGTAGGAAGATTTTTCAGTGCCGTTTTGGTATCACCTGTCATAAATTCTTTTCCGTCAACGAGAATTTTCTTTACGGTTTTTCCATTAATCGTAATTGTTCCATCATCACTGATCTGCGCACCAGGAAGTTTTTTAACAAGTTCTTCAACTACCGAACCTTCCGGTGTACGATAAGCAGCAGAATTATAGACAAAGGTATCCGCCTTAACTACCACCTGTGCAGCATGCCCAATAATAGTCGCTTCCTTCAACATGATTGCATCAACACCGAGAAAGATCTTTCCCATAGCAAGGTCTTTGCCATCTTGAATAACAATCCTCTTAATACTTGGACGATACCCAATACAGGAAATCTTTAACAGATACTTACCATTCTGTGGTGCATTCAAATGAAAGAGTCCCTTCTCATTAGAAAGGGCACCACCGACATACGTACTGTCCATTTTCAATAATTGGACCGTTACTTGTTCCACGGGATTCTTGGAACTTCGGTCCTCAATCAAGCCGGAAATCAACCGGTTCTGTGCAAAAGAAGTGGCCGATAGGCTGATCAGAAACAGCAGGAGAAATAATTTTCTCATCAATCAATAATTTTAATAATTACTCTTTTATGGTTACTTTCATTAGACGTTGATTTACTCAACTCGTTTAATTCCAATCTTAAAAAATAATCATTTTTTTATTGATTTTTCGCTAAAATTATTTATATTTGCCATTAGAAAACTATACGTTAATCCTATTATGGAACAGAGAATCATACTATCACAGCATTTTAAAATCGAACTTGCAACTGTTATTTCGGAATGCGAGCACGACAAGATATTTGTACTGACAGATGAAACGACAAAAGAAAAATGCTGGCCTCTGATCAAGCCACTCCTTAGTCTGAAACATGCTCAGACCATCACTATCGGTGTATCTGATACCCACAAGAACCTGACTACTCTTATAAAAGTATGGAAAACATTAGGAGACAAAGGAGCTACCCGGCATTCACTTCTCATCAACCTCGGTGGAGGCATGGTCACAGACTTGGGCGGATTCGCAGCCTCGACTTTTAAGAGAGGATTAAACTTTATCAACATTCCAACTACGTTGCTGGCTATGGTGGATGCCTCCGTAGGTGGTAAAACGGGTATCAATTTTAACGGATTCAAAAATGAAATCGGAATATTCAATGATTCCAAATTTGTCATTTTGGATACGTGTTTTCTGAAAACACTTGATGAATCAAATATCCGCAGTGGTTATGGAGAGATGCTAAAGCATGGATTAATTTCCGATGAAAATATGTGGGCCGAACTTCTGAAGTTTGACCTGACGCATCCAGACTTGATAAAGCTGCAATCTATGCTGGCTGACTCTGTAAAGGTCAAAGAGCGTATCGTCAAAAACGATCCGTATGAACAAGGAATTCGTAAAGCACTTAATTTCGGACATACCTTCGGCCATGCCTTTGAGGCCTGGAGTCTAAAGCGCAAACCCGTTCTCCACGGCTATGCCGTAGCCTACGGGTTAATCTGCGAACTCTACCTAAGTTGCCTGAGGATGCACTTCCCTACTGATAAAATGCATCAGACCGTCAGTTTCATCAGAGATTACTATGGTTCTCTCCCTATCACTTGTGATGATTATTCAGAATTAATCCAACTGATGCATCATGATAAGAAGAATCAAGGCGATGACATTAATGTGACCCTCTTGGGAGATATCGGCGATATCCATATCAACCAGATTATCAGCGAACAAGAAATCAAAGAAGTTCTGGATTTTTTCAGAGAAGGATAAGGGCAGACAGAATATCTGACTTCAGATTAAATAATTAAGTTGATTATTATCAAGTCCCACCAAAGCTATTCTTTCGGCCGTCGCTCGCGCAGGTTTACCTGTTCCAGTAAGAGGAATATGATCCACATGAAGGTATAACTGAGGTTGCCAGTAGCGAGGTAGGATATGTTCACAACAAGTCTTCACATCATATAAGTCAGACTGTTCCGTCAAAAGGACTACAATTTCGCCAAATTTTTCATCAGGCCGTTTCGTGATAAGATAAGGAAAATCAAGAACAGACTTCAACATCTTCTCTACCTCCTCTATTTGAATTTTTATTCCACCACTATCAATGACATTATCCTTCCTGCCAAGGATTCGGAATTGCATGCGTTTGTCCTTTTCATTCAAATATATCGAACGAAATTCCACGCGATCATTAGTGACTAATTCCCCTTCATGTACCAATGGTGCGTCAATGATAAGACATCCATCAGCATTTCTACTGATTTTAACACTCTCAAAGGGCGTATACCATTCACTTGCCTCGGGTCCATTTAACCGACGGAGAGCAATATGCGACAATGTTTCCGTCATGCCGTATGTACTCCATACCGCATTAGGGAAATCTGCCAACTGTTTCTCTAACGCATCATCAATACTTCCTCCTCCGATAATAAGATGTTTAACTTGACGAAGGATTGCTGCTTCTTCTGGAACTTGGAGGGAATCATAAACCTGTAAAGGTACCATAGCAGCAAAGACCGGGACAGAAAAAGAAAGACTTTGCGATGAATGAATGGACACTTTTTGGAGAGATGACTTCAGAAAAGACGGTTTTTCCCCAAAAGACAAGGATGGATTTCTCAGAAAGACAAAAGATTCTTCACGTGGAACAGAAGAGCTTTGCCAGACCGTATAATCACCTCTTAACAGAGCTGCAAGAGGATGTCCACATGGAGAAACACTCATCAGTTTCAAATTTCTTTCTATGCTTCTCACCACGACCATCTTTCCAGCAATATAATCGAGTTTCATACAGAGCAGAGCCGTATCACCAGACCGAAGGCCTAGAAAATCACAAGTAATACGGGCACTATTCAACATTTTCCTTTTCGACACCCACATCGGTTTCGGTTTTCCTGTTGAACCACTAGTATGCACCAGAAGTCGCGGACAAGTATTATTCCAATCAACTAAAAATTCCTCAACAGTCATTTATGCCCTTCTATTCTATAATCTCATTTCAAAAACTCAATACCATATACTATTTTCCTTTATACCAGAGTTGATCACCTTCCATCTTCAGAGGCATCGGAATATTATCGGTAAAGAGCAAGCCCGTACCAAGACCTTGCGGGAAAGTAATGTGAGGACCATATATGTGCGCAGCAAAATGAGAAACCGCATTCAGCCCGACATTACTTTCCAACGCTGAAGTAATCCAACTCCCAATGCAACGTCGTTGAGCCAGATCTATCCACTCTTTACAACCCGCCATTCCACCATGAAGACTAGGTTTCAAAACCAGATAAGCAGGACGGACGGTATCCAGAAGCTCTTCCTTCATACCTTTCAAGTTCACCCCTATCAACTCTTCATCAAGAGCAATAGGAAGGGGTGATTCTTTGCACAGACGTGCCATTTCTTTCCACTGATGCTGCTTGATAGGTTGTTCTATCGAATGGATGTCATATTCGGCAAGTTGTTCCATACGCTGCAAGGCATTCACAGGAGTAAAGCCGCCATTGGCATCTACACGCAATTCCACCTCTGACTTCGAAAAACGTTCCCGGATATGCTTGACCAACTCCAGTTCATGGTCAAAGTCAATAGCTCCAATCTTCAGTTTTACGCAGTGGAAGCCCTGATTCAACTTCTCCTCAAGCCGTCTGAGCATCTCCTCAAAAGTTCCCATCCATACCAGACCATTGATGGGAATGCCCTCTTCACCACGGGCAAAGGGCGTATCGAAAAGGGCGGTAGATCCACCTGCCTGAAATTGTGCAAAGGCTGTCTCTAGACCAAAAAGGATAGACGGATAGGGACGTAACATCTCGAATGGAATCGTACCCAACTGCTCCACCATCATGCAGATGTGTTGTAAAATACGTTCATATTGCGGAATGGCATCACAAGACAAGTCTGGCAATGTGGCACATTCTCCCACGCCCTTCACTCCTGGACAATCATCGGAAGTGAGCGTCAGGAAATAACTTTTGCGTACCTTATAAACACCGCGAGATGTCCCTGCTGGCTGCTTAAAATGGAATGTTCGCTCCGAAATTTGAATATGATATGTCATAAAATACAAATAAAATCAAATTGTATTCCCAGTTCACGGAAACTGAGGGAACTTATCAAAATCAGGTTTTCTCTTCTCCAGAAATGCACGGCCACCTTCCTGAGCCTCATCCAGTGTATAATACAGCATAGTAGCATCACCGGCAAGTTGCTGGATGCCAGCCTGACCATCAAGTTCAGCATTAAATCCAGCCTTCATCATGCGCAGGGCTAATGGAGAACGCTCCATCATCGTTTCAGCCCAGGAAACAGTCTCATCCTCAAGTTGATCAAATGGTACCACCTTATTTACAAGTCCCATCTGTTCAGCTTCCTTAGCAGAATATTGCCGGCATAAGAACCAGATCTCACGAGCCTTCTTCTGACCCACAATTCTGGCCAAATAAGAAGCACCGAACCCAGCATCAAAAGACCCTACCTTCGGTCCCGTCTGTCCGAAAATGGCGTTTTCACTGGCAATGGTCAGATCACAAACGACATGCAGGATATGACCGCCACCAATAGCATAGCCGTTTACCATAGCAATCACAGGTTTAGGAAGATAGCGGATTTGCATCTGAACGTCAAGCACATTCAAACGAGGAACGCCATCATTCCCTACATATCCACCACGTCCTTTGACATGCATATCACCACCAGAGCAGAAGGCCTTGTCTCCGGCACCGGTCAATATTACGACACGAATATCCAATGTATTGCGACAATAACTGAAAGCCTGGCTCATTTCCCAGACTGTCAGTGGAGTAAAAGCATTACGATAACGAGGACGGTTAATCGTAATCTTTGCGATATGATTATATTCTTCAAAAAGAATATCCTTGAAATTAAAACCTGGAATGGTCTTCCATTCTCTTTTTTCCTTTTCTTCCATATCATTTTTTTTTAAGTCATTGATCAACTTTCCTATTTATCAATAGGCAAGATTTTCTTCTCCACATTCTTATTGGCCTTCAAAAGACTGCCTTTTGAAATAATCTTCATAAACTTTCGTATCTGTTTCCGAATCTGTAAAGACTTCCAAAAGTATCGGGCGATCGGTCTTTCTCGTAAGGAGTTGAATAATTCCCATTTGCATCTCTTCCATCGAATGAGCTTGAAAATAACCAATGTCATTCTGTGTACAAAGACCTTGAGCTGTCGTATGGTGATCTGATCTGACCAATCTTTCACGTGCAGGACTGTCATGCAATCCCTCAAACTGATTGAAGATAGCACCACCACCATTATTCATCAAGATAACACGAAAGTTACCCCTTAGATTCTGATTCCAAAGTGCGTTCGCATCATAGAAAAAACTCAAATCGCCAAGGATACAAAAGACCCTTTCTTTACAGACAACAGACATCCCGGCAGCAGTTGACAACGAACCGTCAATACCATTCACGCCCCGATTACACCAGACATGATGCCAAGCAAAGATATTAGCAAGTCGGACAGCGCTACTGTTGCCATATTGTACCTGATAGTCATAATCTACATCTTCCACCTGTTCTTCAAAATATTTTACGACCGCCATCTCAGAATATTCTGGTTCATAATCAGTAGCACGTTTTTCCGCAATATCCAATGCCGTTCTCCAAATTTTGTGAAAAGGCAAGCACTTCTTTTTTGTCTTTTCAATTTCCGAAGCAAGATGTTCCAGAAAATCAGCAGAATCAGTCTGAACTATTCCCTTCAACGACTTGAATGTATCATATACCGTATTATCCGTGGACACCCTCCAGGTCTCCAGATCAGGATTCTTTCTCAGAAAAACTTTTAATCGTTTGCTGACCAAGGTATATCCCATGAAGACCAGAAAATCCGGTTGGTACCGTTCATCTATATTTTTAGAAAGGACTTCATCGAAATGAACAATATTATAGTCCGGTATGCTGAGTCGCTCATCGAGTAAAACACCATAACAGGAAATAATCTGCAAACTCTTTTCTAACCCTTTATAAGAAAATGGAGCATCCTGACCGATAACAATCATCGGACACCTGGATTTCATGAACTGATGAATAACAAAATCCCGTCCTTCTGTAGATACCCTTCCCGAGAAAGACCGAATCAGACGCTCATCAGGAAGTTGGCTGATAGTATATTCATACAGAGGTTCTGTAATCGGCACATTAATATGTACCGGTCCTCCCCCATGATGGAAAGATGCCAATAATGCCTCATTGACCAACCGATTACAATACCAATGAGTTTCCTCGTTCTGAGGTTCCGGTAACGAAACTGTTTTCAATACAAAGTTACTCAGCGCCCCTTTCTGAAGGATCGTTTGTCCATCCAACTGATTAATCCATTGGTCCGGACGATCAGCAGAAAGGACAATCAAACGCTGGTGTTGATAATAAGCCTCGGCCACCGAAGGAGAGAGATTTAAAAGAGCAGTGCCAGAAGTAACACAGACGGCAACAGGTCCATTGGTATACTGGCACATCCCCAATGCATAAAAACCAGCTGACCGTTCATCTGTACAAGGATAGCAAGTAACAGAAGGACAAATCTCAAGGTTGTGTACAATAGGTGAATTCCTGCTTCCAGGACTGACCACGGCATAATGAACTCCATACCTGATCAGCAAATCTGTTAATATATTGACGTTCTCTTTACTACTATACATTACTTTTTTCATTATATTTTGAAAACAATCACAATAATCGTTCCATTGTGCCCAACTTTGCTTCCGTCTCTAACCACTCATCTTCACAATGACTGTCCTTCAACAAACCACCTCCAGCATATAGATCGCAGTATTGGTCCGTAATCTGCATGCAACGCAAGGCGACATAAAGATGAGTCTCCCCCTGAAAAGAAAGCGGTCCCTGAAATCCACTGTAGTAACGACGTGGAAAACATTCATTGTTAAGGATAAACCGACGCGCCTTTTCCTTCGGAAGGCCACATACAGCCGGTGTAGGATACAAGGCATCCAGCAAATCTCCCAAATGATCCTGACCCTGGAGGGTAAATCTAAAATCACTTTTCAGATGCAACAGATCAGCGGCACGTATCGTATACGGCTGAGTTCTCTCAAGACGATTGGAAAAATGTCGAATACATTTCTCAATATAGTCAGCAACGAGATATTGCTCATGAACATTCTTTTTCGTCCAAAGGATATTACGCAAAGAACTATCCTTATACTTCAACAGAGCATCCACATTTTCAACTAACTCATGGTTGATTTGATCTGGCACAACTTCTGATTCAGTCTTCATCGTGCCGGCCAAAGCCATGGTCCGCCAGACTTTTCCATCTCCGTTCAATAGAATTTCGGGAGTAGCCATCAGCCATGTTCCACTCTGCTCAGTTGAAACGAGCGCGACAAACAAATGAGGATAGAGCAAACAGGCTTTCTGAAAAAGATCTTCGGGAACCGGAGCCATCTTCGTATAACGCCTCGATCGTCGAGCAAGGACAATCTTCTGAAACTCATCTGCTTCCAGTCGATCATGAAACACAGTAAAAACCTCCTGATAAGTATCTCTTTCCTTAGACGCATCACAAACCTTACTGGAACTTACGGTATCTCCATTCTCAGAGATACCGTCTTTCTCCATTCGGATCTTAAGAATTTCAGTATGGTCAGGAACAAGAAGAAGTACAGGATTCTCATCAGAAGGAGCAAACGGAGCGATGACGAACCCTTCACGTCCGTTCAAATCCACCACAGAATTTAAAGCAACCGGTTGCGATTGGGAAGACATGCAAACACACTGATCCTTACCTGGCAAACGATAAATTGCATAATTATTCATGGCTTGTAGAATTCTCTACCGTATCTTCCTTTATCTCAGATTTTGGACGACGGGGTGTCAGTACATAGTTTGTTACCTGTACTGTGGAAATCAAATCACCCTCCTCATTGCGAATATCAATATGCCACTCATGCAATGTACGCCCCTTATGCTGCAAGTAGCCGTAAGCAGTGACAGTATCTCCATAAAGAACGGATTTCAGATGGTTACCACTTACATTGATACCCACACATATTTTTCCAGGGCAAACTGCCATACTGCCTACACCTGCCAAGTTCTCTGCCAATGCCAGCGAAGCACCACCACTCAGAAAACCAAAGGGTTGTTTATTACGGTCATCAACTTTCATTTTTCCGATTAATGTATCCGGTTCGGGCGTAGAGAAAAATTCCATACCTAAAGTTTTTGAAAGTCCGTCTTCCCTCTCCAGAATTTCTCTTTCTTTTTCGATGTCCATAAGTCTGATATTTTTTGTTTGGCAAATTTACTAAAAAACAAGCATATAAATTTATGAAGAGATTAGATTTTGGTATTCTTATGTTAAAAAGGAAGAATGAAGAAGAAACGAAAGCTGGTACTTACGAATATAAAGTGTGGTATAAAGATATTCCAGAGAGACGAATAAAAATCATAAAACACATGATGCTTTCGGAATAATTTATTAATTTTGCAATCAAAGTAACAGATAGAAAGTAGAAGAAATGAACGTATTAGAGCTTAGCGAACAAGAAATCGGTCGCAGACAAAGTTTACTGGAACTTCGGAAAATGGGAATCAATCCTTATCCAGCTGCAGAATATCCCACTAACGCTTTTAGCACAGATATCAAATCTGAATATAAGGAAGAGAAGCGTGAAGTAGTCCTTGCCGGTCGTATGATGAGCAGACGGATTATGGGTAAAGCCAGCTTTATGGAGATACAGGATTCCAAAGGCAGAATTCAAGTATACGTCACTCGGGATGATATTTGTCCGGATGAGAACAAGGATATGTATAACAAAGTCTTCAAGAAACTTCTGGACATTGGTGATTTCATCGGTGTAAGAGGGTTCGTATTCAAGACTCAGACCGGTGAAGTTACCGTACACGCCCAGGAGTTAACCCTACTCAGTAAGAGTTTGAAACCGCTACCTATCGTTAAATATAAAGATGGAGTCGCCTACGATAAATTTGACGACCCTGAACTGCGTTATCGCCAACGTTATGTTGACCTCATTGTCAATGATGGTGTCAAGAAAACTTTCATGCAACGGGCAATCGTACTGCGTACCATGCGTGACTTCTTTGACAAATCCGGGTATACTGAAGTGGAAACTCCAATTCTTCAAAGCATTCCAGGAGGAGCAAGCGCCCGACCATTCATTACCCACTACAATGCGCTGGATATAGATATGTATATGCGTATTGCTACGGAACTTTATCTGAAGAGACTCATCGTCGGCGGTTTTGAAGGGGTATATGAAATCGGCAAGAATTTCCGCAATGAAGGTATGGACCGTTATCATAATCCTGAATTTACTTGTCTGGAACTCTATGTCCAGTATAAAGACTACAACTGGATGATGAAGTTCACTGAAAAACTACTGGAGACCATTTGCATCGCTGTTAATGGCAAACCGGAAGTCCAGATTGGGAATCATCTTGTAAGTTTCAAAGCTCCTTATCGCCGTATTCCTATTCTTGATGCTATTAAAGAAAAAACGGGTTATGATATAAACGACAAGAATGAGGACGAAATCCGTGAGATTTGCAAAAAGCTCAACATGGAAGTAGATGAAACTATGGGAAAAGGCAAACTCATAGATGAGATGTTCGGTCAATTCTGTGAAGGAACTTTTATCCAACCTACTTTCGTTATTGACTATCCCGTAGAGATGTCTCCACTGACAAAGATGCACCGCTCCAAGCCAGGACTGACGGAGCGCTTCGAACTGATGGTCAATGGAAAGGAATTAGCAAACGCTTATTCAGAATTAAATGACCCGATTGATCAGGAAGAACGTTTTAAAGAACAGATGCAACTAGCTGATAAAGGAGATGATGAAGCTATGATTATTGACCAGGACTTCCTTCGTGCTCTACAATACGGCATGCCTCCTACCAGTGGTATCGGCATTGGCATTGACCGACTGGTCATGCTGATGACAGGCAAAGAATATATTCAGGAGGTTATGCTTTTCCCGCAGATGAAACCAGAGCCTAAAATTCCACAAAGCAGCGTTACAGAATGGGCTACCGTAGGAGTCCCAGAAAACTGGATGTATGTACTTCGCAAATGTGGTTTTAACTTGATCTCTGATATCCGTGATGAAAAAGCTCAAGGGCTCCAACAGAAGATTGGAGAGGTCAACAAAAAATATAAACTGGGCTACGAAAAACCTTCCGTCGATGAAATTGAGAAGTGGATTAATGCTGCGATTGAGGCTACTAAAGTAGAAAAAGCCTAACCACTTTTTGCATAAATCGACAAATTATTAGTTAATGGTTTAATATATTCATCCGCACAACTGATCAAAAATTATACGAGAATTTAAAAGTTTCGTAAGAATAACCGTGTGAAGGACTATGTTTAATGTAGGTAAGATAGCGATAATCGGTGATGGTTCGTGGGCGACAGCTATTGCTAAAATGATTGTGAGTCATACTCACCATATTGGCTGGTATGTCCGCAGAGCTGACCGCATTGAGGATTTCAGGCGGATTGGACATAATCCTGCCTACTTGTCAAATGCTCAGTTCGATGTCGGAGAGATAGACTTTTCCAATGACATTACCGAAATTGTAAACCACTATGATACCCTTATTTTCGTCACACCATCAACCTATCTGAAAGGGCTGCTCAAGAATCTGAAATCTCCATTAACGGGTAAATTCATCGTTACAGCAATTAAGGGGATCATCCCGGATGAAAATCTGGTCTGTTCAGAATACTTTCGTCAAGTATACCATGTACCTTATCATGATCTGGCCTGCATCGGAGGGCCATCACATGCAGAAGAAGTCGCACTCAATCGTCTCACCTACTTAACTATAGCTTCCCACGATCTGGAAAAAGCAAGAGCTTTAACACAGGTATTAAATTCAGACTATCTCCGTACTAAAGTCTCTACCGACATCATTGGAATAGAATACAGTTCTGTCCTGAAGAACATCTATGCCATCGCTGCAGGAATCTGCAATGGGCTCCAATACGGTGATAACTTCCAGGCTGTTCTAATGTCAAATGCCATACAGGAGATGAACCGCTTTCTGACTGCTACTTACCCTTGTGACCGTTGTATCTATGACAGTGTATACCTTGGCGACCTGCTGGTGACAGGGTACTCCAAATTCTCTCGTAACCGTACCTTCGGTATGATGATCGGGAAAGGTTACTCGGTGAAAGGTGCTCAGATAGAAATGGAAATGATAGCTGAAGGCTATTATGGGACAAAGTGTATGAAAGAAATCAACCGTCATACACATGTGAAGATGCTTATCCTTGATGCTGTCTATGATATTCTGTATAACCGTATTGATCCCAGTACGGAGATCAAGCTCCTGGCAGATGTGTTCCGATAAAAATTCATAATTTTCGGTGGATTCAGTCCACTAATTAAAATACAATTTTAATGAAAAATATCAGCTTAGACATTACAAAAGCTGCATCGTTTCTGAAGAATGATGCAGTAAGATCGTATGAGTCAAAAGTAAGAACTGCTCAAGAAGCACTTGAAAACGGCACATGTGCCGGAAATGACTTTTTAGGATGGTTACATCTTCCATCTTCCATCACTCCGGCATTCCTCAAAGAAATTGAGGACGAGGCAAGCATTCTTCGTGCTAACTGCGAAGCTATTATCGTCGCAGGTATCGGTGGCAGTTATCTAGGTGCACGTGCCGTCATTGAAGCATTAGGCAATTCTTTCAGCTGGCTTGTAAATGACGATCAGAAAAACCCGAATATCCTTTTTGCAGGAAACAATATTGGGGAAGACTACCTCTCTGAGTTGACAACTTATCTAAAGGACAAAAAATTCGGTGTCATCAACATCTCCAAATCAGGTACGACAACCGAGACAGCGCTGACATTCCGTCTGCTGAGGAAACAGTGTGAAGAACAACGTGGGAAAAAAGAAGCTCAGAAGGTCATTGTTGCTATTACGGATGCCCACAAGGGCGCTGCCCGTGTATGCGCCGACAAAGAAGGCTTTAAGAGTTTCATTATTCCAGATAATGTTGGCGGCCGCTTTTCCGTCCTCACTCCTGTCGGATTACTACCCATTGCCTGTGCCGGCTATGACATCAAAAAAATCATTGAAGGCGCACGTGATATGGAAGAAATTACAGGTTCTGATGCTTCTTTCGAAGACAATCCATCTGCACAGTACGCTGCCACTCGGCAGGCTCTATATACGCAAGCCGGCAAAAAAATTGAGATCATTGAAAACTTCCAGCCAAAACTTCACTATATCGGAGAATGGTGGAAACAACTCTATGGTGAAAGTGAAGGCAAGGATAACAAAGGCTTATTCCCAGCTGCCTGTGACTTCACGACTGACCTCCATTCAATGGGACAATGGATACAACAGGGAGAACGGTCTATATTCGAAACCGTTATCTCTATCGAAACACCTAACCACAAACTGTTGTTCCCTCATGATGAGAATAATCTCGATGGCTTGAACTTCCTTGAAGGAAAGCGTGTCGATGAAGTAAACAAGATGGCAGAACTAGGTACACGTCTGGCTCATGTAGATGGCAACGTCCCTAATATCCGCATCAGTGTTCCGGAACTGAACGAATACTACATCGGTCAACTCATCTATTTCTTCGAGAAAGCCTGTGGCATCAGTGGTCTGTTGGAAGGCGTCAACCCGTTCAATCAACCTGGTGTAGAAGCTTACAAGAAGAACATGTTTGCTCTGTTGAACAAACCTGGATATGAAGCTGAAAGCACAGCTATCCGGGAACGTCTGAACAAAGAAAAATAATTTTTACTCCGGGAGACTAACTCTGTAAGTCAGAATTTGTTTCCCGGAAAATATTAAAATCATCCCAACAGAATCTAAAGATGAAACTTTCATAGTATATGTACCCATTTTTAACATGTGGACAGATGCAAAGGAAAGATTGATTTCATTCTATTTATAACATGAATAAAGAAAACATCCAAGAAGCTTTAAGCAAATACAGAAACCACCTTAAAGCATCTGGAATGAATGTCACGACTAAAGAAACCGAGAAAGGTATCCACTGCGTTTTGTTTGATATGGATGGAGTACTCTATGACTCTATGCCAAATCATGCCATTGCATGGACCAATTGCATGAGACAATTTGGTATCCGCATGACCCCTAGAGATGCATACGCTACAGAAGGAGCTCGAGGTATTGATACGATTCGTGATTTTGCAAAAAGGCAATTAAACAAGAATCTGACACAGAAAGAGGCTCAAAAGATATACGATGTAAAAACCGATTATTTTCATAAGTTGCCTTCAGCAAGGATATTCCCTGGCGTCATCGATCTGATGCGAAAGATTAAGATATCTGGAGTCACAATTGGAATAGTGACAGGAAGTGGACAACGCCCCCTTATACAAAGACTACTTTGCGATTTCGGAGAATTCTTCGATGAAGCACATATCGTTACTGCTTATGATGTTACCCGCGGCAAACCTAATCCAGATCCTTATCTGATGGGATTAAAAAAATGTGGCAACTGCCTACCATGGCAAGGCGTAGTCATCGAGAATGCACCTCTCGGAGTACGATCGGGTGTCGCGGCAAACATTTTTACAGTAGCAGTAAATAGTGGTCCTCTCCCCGACCTTACTCTGAATAAAGAGGGTGCTAATCTTATCTATGAAAAAATGACCCAAGTTTGTGATGATTGGGATATTCTTGTGGAGGATTTTAAAAGTATGGAATTCTAAACTCTCCTTACTCCGTCATTTCACAAATTGATATTTGTCTAGGTAAAAAGAGCCACAATTTTCTAATATTCACTTGTTTATAGACTATAAGACTACAGCAGTACCACTGCAAGTTACCATCAGCATGGAATTTGACTGGCCTACTGTCTCATAATCCAAATCTATTCCTACGACAGCATTAGCACCCAACTGGGCTGCACGTTCAGACATTTCCTTGATAGAAGCATCCTTAGCTTCCTGTAAGACACGCTCATAGCTTTTGCTTCTGCCTCCGAAAAAGTCATGGAAACTTGCCAACATATCCTTTATTGCGTTAGCACCAATTATCGTCTCACCCGTTACCACACCCTTATACTGTTGAATAGGATGTCCTTCAATGGTCGGAGTTGTTGTTAAAATCATAATCTTTTTATTTTTATTTATAAGGTAATTTCCCCACTGCCAAAGCAACGATGATGGTTTTCATCATAAACTACACAGAACTGCCCTGGAGCCACACCATGAATAGGACGGTCAAGATGAAAGAGATAATCTCCTTGATCTAAACTCTCTACCGTAGCAGAATTAAAATCTGGTGTATGGCGAATTTTCAAAGTAACTTGCCGATCAGTTACAGGCTCGGTCAGGAAATGGAAATCATGTACTTTAAACTCCTTTTTATAAACTGTCTGGGGATCATAGCCGTGACTCACATAAAGGATATTATTCTTCGTATCTTTTTTAACGACAAACCAAGGGCCTCCCCCCAGTCCGAGTCCCTTACGCTGGCCGATAGTATGAAACCACACGCCCTTATGCTCACCTATTTTCTTCCCTGTTTCTAATTCAATAACATCACCTTTTCGCTCACCAAGATAACGCCGTACATATTCATTATAATCAATATTTCCCAAAAAGCAGATGCCTTCAGAATCTCTGCGTCTGGCTGTAGCTAAATGTTCACGCTCAGCAATCTCACGCACTTCATTCTTCTCATAATGACCAATTGGAAAAATAGCTTTCTTCAATTGCCAATTGTATATCTGCGCGAGGAAATCCGTTTGGTCCTTCACTGGGTCAGGACTGGTCGTAAGCCATTTCTTGCCATTAATCATTTCTGTCTGCGCATAATGCCCTGTAGCAATAAGATCATAATTACGTCCCATCTTTTCATCGAAAGCACCAAATTTGATAAGTCGGTTACACATAACATCCGGATTGGGAGTCAGGCCTGCTTTCACCTTCTCCATCGTATATTTCGTCACCTGTCCCCAATATTCCTTATGACAGTCGACGATTTGCAGCTTACAGTCATACTTTTGAGCCACAGCTGTAGCCATTTCCATATCTTCCTCACTGCTACAGTCCCAAGATTCCTTTTCCTCAGGACCGATCATAATATAAAAACAGTCAGGATGCAAACCTAACCGGGCAAATTCATACACGACTACACTACTATCTACTCCTCCAGAAAGAAGCACGGCTATACGCTTGTCTTTAATCTCCTCTATATCCATAGTGAACAAAGATAGTAATTTTTATGGTTTGAACAGGAAGAGTAATGTTAAAATACATAAAATTATAATGAATCAACCCTCAGAGTTCCAGAAAAGAATTATGGGATACTGGCTGCATCATACCTATAAACAATAAAAAGGATTTCACGCACCAGAAGATGACGGAAAACCTTTTTATAATTATAATCCATTACTGGATTTTAAGTCTATTCTCTATGATAAACTATTGATCAACTTCTGCCCCCTGAGGATCAGACTGAGCTGTATCCTTACTTCCATCAGAAGAAGTATCAGCAGGCTGGTCTTTTATATTTTGGGGCGTGACAGGAGCAGGTTTTCTGGCAGGCTTGCCTTCAGCTGCTTCCCTGTTTCTCTGGTCAATAGCCTTAATTTGTTGCCTCACCAGTTCCAGATTATCTTTCTGACGCTGAACCTTACGGATCATTTCTTCTATTAGACTATTCCCCTTCTTACTGGCTGCATTCAGGAAACCAAGATTATTTTCATAAGTATTAATCTCCTGTTTCAGAGACTCATAACGATGCATCAGACGGCCACGCTCATTATCAAGAGCACCTTCACCCCGCTCTGCTACATTTCTGAGATTACTTCTGAAGTTTTCCAAACGGTGACGAGTCACAGACACATGTAGATTCGTATAGATTTGGTCAAGAACATCATGATAAGATTTATAGATTTTATCCTTATCTTTATAAGGCACATGACCAATATTATTATATTCACTAACCAATTTCTGAACCTGATCCTGAACACTGTCACCCGGATTCTTCAATAAGTCTTGCAACTTACCGATAATTTCATTCTTCTTATCGAGGTTATCGTGTTCTTCCTTATGAGTACCTGCATTAGCAGCATTACGAGCCTCAAAAAAATGATTGCAGGCCGAAAGAAAATCATCCCAGAGCTTATCCCCTTCCTTCTTCGGAACCATCCCAATGGTCTTCCATTCTTTCTGCAGGGTGATAAGTTTATCCGTAGTAGAATGCCAGTCTGTACTATCTGTCAGATTCTGAGCTTTTTCTACCAGAACTTTCTTTTTTTCTATGTTTTCAGCAAATACGGATTTCAGATTTTTGAAGAACTCCGCTTTTCGATCGAAGAATCTATCGCAAGCAACACGAAAACGCTGGAAAATCTTCACATTCATCTTCTGTGGAGCAAAACCAATTTTCCTCCACTCAGACTGAATAGCAATAATCTCCTTCGTATGCTTTTCCCAGTCACCTGCCCCTTTATTTTCCTCTTCAGCAATAGCTTCGACCTTCTCACAAAGAGCAGTCTTTTTCTCCAGATTCTCTTTTTCCTGAGTACGAATCTGTTCAAAATGTTCTTGATGCCTCTTATTGATAACTGTAGAAGCGGCCTTAAAGCGTCCCCAAACCTTTTCACGAAGATCCTTCGACACAGGACCCGTTTCCCGATATTCCTGATGCAACTCCTGAAGCTGATGAAAAGCACTAATCACATCCGGTATTTCAGCCAGTTTCTCAGCCTCTTCACAAAGCTTGGTTTTTAGTTCCAAGTTTTTCTTAAAATCATATTCACGAGCTTCCCGATTCAGATTGAGCAGATCATAAAACTGTTCCACATACAACTGGTAGTTTCGCCAAAGTTCATTGGCCTTCTCAGGAGGAACAGCTTTAATGTCCTTCCACTCTTGCTGAAGGGCTCTGAAATCCTGATAAGATTTATTTGCAGCTTCTGGAGATGTAGCCATAGCCTTAATTTTCTCGATGATCTCTTCTTTCTTTTTCAGGTTTTCCTCTTTTTCGATTTCCTGTTTTTGAAAGATCTGGGCACGCTTTTCTTTGATGACCTGCATTTCTGCCTTAAAGGCTTCTTCTGTATCATCAGGCAATGCAGAATAATGATCAGGATCTCCGCCGCCATCAATATAAGCTTTCATCTTAGCTTCACGGTCAGCATTCAACAATTTATAGAAGGAAGTCTTTAAATGATCCACCTCTGTCTTTTCCGGATTTTCATCTCCTCTGGCAATTTCTGTCACTCTGGCAAGCACATCTTGTCTATTCTTATAGACAGACATTGCAAGGTCATCATTCTCAGTTTCTTCTTTCATGAGCGAATCCTTACCTTCCTCCTGAGTTTGAGTTTTTACCTCAGAAGTTTGAGATTCTGAATCAGAAACACCCACTTCCTCCGAACTTGAAGTTTTGTTAGTGTCACTAGTTTTTGACTCAATTTTGGTTTGTTGAGCAGAATCCAAAGTCGTTTCAGAAGGTTGTTCTGCCTCATCTTGAGAGGCAGTAACTTCCTTTTGAATCTTTTCAGACTCATGATCTGACTGTTCATCTGTCGTTGTAATTTCTGCAGGAGCAGATTCACCGGATACGACAGATTGCTCTGTCTGATTCTCTTCTTCTACTTTACCCCCGTCTATTAATGGGGTATTCTCTTGAGAGTCCATCATTTACTGTTAGTTTATGATATGGTTTTTCAATGCAAGCACACGTTCTAATACGTGACTATAAATTCAAGCTCATGCAACTAGTACAAGGCTTACACTATGCAAACTTATATAAATTTTTCGTAAAAACCTAAAGAAAACTGATTTTTCTAATGTATTTCGACTAAAGCAAACGTTTATAACGTAAAATCCACCATGATAAGCCCGAAACGATAATAGAAAGGAACAAAGCAATAAGAAAACCATAAGGATTACGTTCTAAACCATTGATTAAGTTCATCCCCAAAAGAGATGCTATAAGTGTAGGAAACATCATAATGATACTCACTGATGTAAGTGTACGCATAGTAGTGTTCATATTGTTATTAATGATACTTGAATAAGTATCCATTGTTGATTCGAGGATATTAGAGTAGATACTTGAAGTCTCCCTGGCTTGCATCATCTCTATATTGACATCCTCAATCAAATCGGTATCCAGTTCATCCACTTGTAATTTGAACTTTAATTTCTGCAACAGACTTTCATTACCTCTGATAGAAGTAATAAAATAGGTCAAGGAATCCTGCAATCTGCTCAAACCAATCAAGTTCTCATTGTTCACCTCCCGATCCAGATTATGTTTAGATTTCTCGATAAGGGAGCTGATCTGCTTCAGACGCTTAAGATACCACACAGAAGAAGAAAGAAATAGCCGGAAGATCAAATCAACATAATCGGTAAAACCGACTCCCCTCTTTTGTTGATAGCTGATAAAATCAATCATCATATTCGTCTCATAGTAGCACACTGTAATGGTAACATTTCCTTTATGAATAATACCTAAAGGTACAGTTGTATAAGGTGTGCGTGAACGAATCTCCTTCACATAAGGAATACGGAGGATAATCAACATCCAACCGTCATCATAATCATAACGAGCCCGCTCATCAGTATCACTGATATCCGAAAGAAAATAATCAGGGATATGGTATTCATCTTCCAACAACTGCTGGTCTTCTTCACTTGGGCAGGTAACTTGAATCCAGCAATCCGGCTTCCATGTGTCGATTGCCTTAAGGTTTTTATCGATATTCCAAAATGTTCTCATCGTGCTAATCTCCATAAAAAATCACAGTATGGGAATTAGCATTCTGCGTCATTCTCACACTTGACTGTTCCTATTTTCCGCGTGATAATCGTCCATTTAAACTTCTGATTTTTAATAGTTTTGCAAAAGTAAACAAAATAATCCAGAAACAGGACAAAAGGCGGAAATTAATTTTAAAATTAGTTTCCGCCTGCCACTTGATAATGGGTATACCCATATAGATACCTATACGAGAGCAAATCAACTGCCTGTTGGTTTCTATTTTTCAGGTATCTCAGCTAATACTTCCTTGACCAAGTTCCAGTACGGAATAATGGAAGGTATCAGACAACGTTCATTAGTAGTATGCGGAGACAATATTGTAGGACCGAAGGAAACAATATCCAAACCTGGGTATTTACTCAGAATCACAGAGCATTCCAGACCAGCATGGTCAGCCTGGATAACCGGATCTTTCCCATTCTGTTCGTGATAGACTTTCCTGACAAGTTCCACAATTGGACTCCCAGGAACAGGATCCCAACCACTGTAATCGCCACTTGTAGTAGTTTTCATGCCCGCCATGCTGAAACAACTTTCAAGTTGCTCTACCATATATGCCTTCATATCCTCGCGGGAAGAACGGACTAGAATCTTGAACAAAGCCTTATGATCTTCAATATCTATTATAGCCAAATTGCTTGACGTCTCGACAACATTCGGAAAAGCCGGAACCATACGGAGCACGCCATTATGACAGGCATAAATGGCATCTACCAAATTATCCTGAATCTCCCCAGGTACACAAGTTTCAGGTACAGCAATCTCTTCAACGAAGAATTGTATACCACTCTCAATGCCCTTAAATTCCTCCTCTACTATCTGCCTTTGCTGCTCAACAGTCTGCTTGAGTTTACCGATGTTTTCCTTTGGCAGAGCCAGAGTAACCACAGCCTGAAAAGGAATAGCATTACGCATGCTACCACCATGCCAGGACACCAGATGGGCACCGTCCTTTGCAATAGCCAGACGCACGAGACGAACCATCTCTTTATTTGCATTTGCACGGCCCTCATTGATTTCCAGGCCGGAATGACCACCACGTAAGCCTTTCAAAGTTAATTTCACTGCTCCGTCAAGATGATTAGTGTCCTCCTTATAGTCAAGTTCAGCTGTTACGTCTATTCCTCCAGCTGACCCAACTGTAAACTTCCCCCAGAGTTCTGAATCAAGATTCAAGAGAATATCCGAATGGAGTTCCCCTTCAGGCAGATCATTGGCGCCATACATTCCGGTTTCCTCATCACGGGTAATCAACACCTCGATAGGACCATGCTTCAGATCTTTACTCTCCATCACAGCCATAGCTGTAGCTACACCCATGCCATCATCAGAACCAAGCGTAGTACCCTTGGCCTTCACCCAGTCACCATCGATATAAGCATCTATTGGATCTGTCTCAAAATGATGAGCACTCTCAGGAATTTTCTGTGGAACCATATCCATGTGCCCCTGCAACAAGACTGTTTTATGGTTTTCCATTCCTGGAGTAGCAGGCTTGCGCATGACAATATTACCGGCAGGATCTTTAAAAGCTTCTACTCCTACCTGTTTGGCAAAGTCAAGCAAGAACTGTTGTACTTTCTCCAGATGTCCGGAAGGACGTGGAACTTGCGTCAAGGCATAAAAATTATGCCAGATTGCTTCTGGCTTTAAGTTTTTGATTTCTTCCATTGTATCTTAATTTAAGTTGAATTACTTATTACAAATTCTCTGTCAAGAAAGAAAACTACCGTCAACTGCCCCTAAGAAATAGTTTTTTATGATCACCCATCTCACTCTTCCTAAAAAACACTCTGGAATCAGGCTGCAACTATAAGTCTACACAACCAAATCCTAATTTTTTTTCAAGACTGTCTTTTTCTTAGTGGTAAAGGATAAGGCCAACCAACCGTAAATTCCTATCAACACGACTAGCAAAGTCTGGATACTATGTACAATAAGCACAAAGTTAAGTGCATCAGTAGCACCCACCCCATACAATATCAGCATCGTTTTCACCGCGAAATGCCATGGACCTGCTCCATTTGGTGTAGGAACAATCACAGCAATACTACCTACAATAAAGGTCACAAGAGCACACGAAAGACTCAGATGTGAAGTAGCCCGGAAACAAAAGAAGGTAAGGTAATAATGCAGGAAATAACTAATCCAAATAGCGAGTGTAAAGAAGATGAACAGGGGCACATTTCTTACTTTTTTCAAAGATATAACCCCTTGCCAGATACCTCTGAAAGCATCTTTCACCTTCTTATATATAGACAATTTTTTCAACAGGAAATATAACAAGATAATCACAGTTATTCCGCATATTCCAGTAACGATATAACCAGTAAAAGTAAACTGGCAGAAAAAAGCCCCCATGCTCGTACCTGTTTCCCGAAAGAAAGTGTGAAAAACAGGAATCTGATAAAGAATGGTAAGAAATGTAATGAATAGGATCAACAAGGAGTCAATGGCTCTCTCTGTCACGACCGTTCCTATCGCCTTAGGAAAAGAAACACCATCCCAGCGGCGGAGAATTCCACACCGTGCAAATTCCCCGATTCTAGGAACCACCAGACTTGAAGCATACGAAACGAATATGGAGTTAACGGTTATTGATGTCCGGGGTCTCTCCCCTACCGGTTCCAAGGTCTGACGCCAACGCCAGCCACGAAAAGCCTGGGCAAAAACACCAAAGGGAAGAGACAATAACATCCATGTCCAATTCATCCCGTGAAACATCACATACTCTACTTGTCTGAAGTTAAAGTCCCGATACATCCAATAAAGAATAGCACCGCCGAGAAACAACGACAGTACAACCTTCAGTATCTGGTTCAAGACCTTTTTCTTCATACTTTGCAAATATAGATAAAAAAATGAAAAGAAATTCTTTTTCGAGACGATAATTGGGCAAACAGGCTGAAAACAAGCCCTTTATTCAGAAATAAATTGATTAACATCAACAAAAAAGCAATTTAAATGATTTTATCATGATATTGTTATCGCACACAATCAAATGTTTGTATCTTTGCATTCGTAAAAGAAAAACAGAGAGATTTAGAAAAGGATAACAGGATTTACTAAGTGAGTAGATCATAAGAGAGAGAAAGAAAAGTAAAAAGATTGTTTAATTTAGAGGTAAAAAGATTATGGTAACATTAATTTCAGCAGCCGTAGTAGCAATCATGATTGCACAGGCTATCAAGGTAAACGACAAGATTAACTTGAGCAACAAGTAATCTTGTTTAGAAGTTAAAAATTCATTTGAAACGATAATAAGGCGAGACAACAAAATTTGTTCCGCCTTTTTCTTTGTACATCATGATTATGGAAAACATCAAGTTGACAACCTAATTCAGGGTCAACAAAGTACGACCACATCAGAGTCTTGAGATGAGAACATCCTTAAAGAAAATGGAAAGGCTAATCCAAACGGCTGCATGACTACGGATCGTTCTAAGTGTTTGGCATAGTATTTATTAATAATCATCTAAAAAGGAGACGTAAATTTTGATAGACAACTTTTAATTATTACTTTTGCACTTGGAAGACAGCTGTCAACCAAGAAAGCACTTTACAGAAATTGCTGACAACCTAATTTGAGGTTAACAAATAATCTTGTCAACTAAATGGTAATTTAACAACAAAAGCTGTCAACTACTAATTCCTGTATACATCAATTTTAAATGCTTTCCAGTACTTTGGAAATATGCTTTCCAGTACTTTGGAAATATGCTTTCCAGTACTTTGGAAATATGCTTCCAGTACTTTGGAAATATGCTTTCCAGTACTTTGGAAATGGTTTTACCACATAGCGGTAATATGAGATGATGTATACGCCACATAACGGTAATGAGCACTATTTTTATATTCAAAGACTTATCAATAGAAATATTTCTACATTGAAAACACGATTTTCTAATCTAAAGCCTTTTTTATCAACAAGATTTACTACTTTTGTAAAGTAGAAAAGAGTAACATGAACAAAGTAAGACCCAAGAAAAATCTCGGTCAGCACTTTCTGACTGATCTGAATATTGCACAACGTATTGCAGACACTGTCGATGCCTGCCCTACAATTCCCATTCTGGAAGTTGGGCCGGGTATGGGCGTGCTCACCCAATATCTCTTGCAGAAATCCCGTGAATTGAAAGTAGTCGAGATTGATTCAGAATCAGTGACTTATCTGAACGAGCATTTCTCTGTCATGAAGGAAAATATCATCGGAGAAGATTTCTTAAAAATGGATCTTTCTAAGGTGTTTGACGGTCGCCAGTTCGTTCTGACTGGTAATTATCCCTACGACATCTCCTCCCAGATCTTCTTCAAGATGCTTGATTATAAAGATTTCATCCCCTGTTGCACCGGCATGATCCAGCGAGAAATGGCTCAGAGGATTGCTTCCGAACCAGGGAAAAAGGCCTATGGTATTATCTCTGTCCTTATCCAAGCCTGGTACAATGTTGAGTATCTTTTCACAGTCGATGAAAATGTTTTTAATCCACCTCCCAAAGTAAAAAGTGCCGTTATCCGAATGACACGCAATCAAGTAACTGATTTAGGTTGTAATGAAAAACTCTTCAAGCGATTGGTAAAAACTGTATTCAACCAGCGCCGTAAGATGCTCAGGGTAAGTCTCCGACAAATGTTCCACAAGGATCAGATCAATAAGGACTTCATTTCACAGGACATCATGACAAAAAGACCAGAAGAGCTCTCCGTAACTCAGTTTGTTAACCTGACCAATCAAATAGAAACTGAATATCAGAAAGCAGGTATTCCGTTTTAGCAGATCAGGGGAAAAATTTCCTAAAAAACAAATGAAGCTCTGATAAATACCCTGTGACCATAAATATGCCGGATAGCAATAGAGAAAGCATAAAAATGCCAAAAGGCAGAAAATTAATCAGGTCTATCAAAAATGCCCCGAAACTGTTGCATAATCGGAATATTATCTCTAATTTTGTCGATACGAATCTAATATAAAATCTTATGATAGATGTTAAGCAAACACTAACAAGTGCAGAAGACCGTATGAAAAAAGCTACGTGTTTTCTAGAAGAAGAATTGGCACGTATCCGTGCAGGACGCGCCAATGCAGCCATTCTGGATGGAATAAGAGTAGAGTCCTATGGACAAATGGTACCATTAAACCAGGTTGCCAATGTCTCGATTCCTGATGCACGAACCATTGTGATCCGTCCTTGGGATCGCAAGCAAATCAAGGCAGTAGAAAAGGGAATCATGGACTCTGATGTAGGTATCACACCGGAAAACAACGGAGAGGTCATTCGTCTGAATCTTCCACAACCTACTCAGGAGCGCCGTAAAGAGCTCGTCAAGCAGTGCAACAAGATGGGAGAAAAAACAAAAGTGGAAATCCGCAGTGCTCGCAGTGAATACAAAGAGAAACTCAAAAAAGGCATTAAGGACGGACTTTCAGAAGACTTGGAAAAAGATGCCGAAGACAAACTTCAGAAAGTACACGACAAATACATTATGAATGTAGACCACTTGCTGTCAGACAAACAAAAAGAGATCATGACCTTATAAATGAAGGGACTTGTCATCAAAAATACCGGCAGCTGGTATACAGTAAAAACAATTGAGGGGCATATTGTAGAAAGTAAAATCAAAGGGAATTTTCGCCTGAAGGGAATACGTTCTACAAATCCCGTAGCTGTAGGCGATCATGTTGAGATCACAATAAATCCAGAAGGTACAGCTCTTATTACTGCTATCGGCGAACGAAAGAATTATATCATCCGAAAAGCACCTAACCTGTCGAAACAAAGTAATATACTTGCAGCCAACCTTGACAGGGCTTTTCTGATGATAACAGTCAATTATCCCGTTACCAGCACTACTTTCATTGACCGTTTTCTGGCGGGAGCAGAAGCTTATCGTGTGCCAGTCACTCTTGTATTCAACAAACAAGACCTATTGAGCGAGGACGAATTACACTACGAGAAGATGATGATCAACCTCTATAACAATATTGGCTATCCCTGCGTAGAAATTCAAGCAAAAAATGGTCAAGGAACAGAGGCGCTGAAACCAATGCTAAAAAATGAAATTACCCTATTGAGTGGAAACAGTGGTGTAGGAAAATCAACATTAATCAACCGGCTCGTACCCAAAGCCCATCTTCGTACAGCAGAAATCAGCGAAGCCCATAACACAGGTATACATACCACTACGTTTAGCGAAATGCTAGAACTGCCAGAAGGCGGTTATATCATCGACACACCTGGAATAAAAGGATTCGGGACATTTGACATTGAAACCACAGAACTAACTAGTTATTTTCGTGAAATTTTCGAATTTTCGAAGCAGTGCCGTTTTTCCAATTGCACCCATACCAATGAACCAGGATGTGCGGTAAAGAAAGCTGTGGAAGAACATTATATCGCAGAAAGCCGTTATAATTCTTATCTCTCTATGCTCCAGGATAAGGACGAAAACAAATATAGAGAAGCATATTGACAATTCAAGATGACAGAGGTATCATTTATCATACTAAACTATAATTCAGTTACCGAGACTATAAATTGTGTCAACTCAATTTTCAAGCATTACCCCAAAACAGATTATGAGATTATCATCGTAGATAATTGCAGTAAAGAAGAGGATTTTCAACTACTGAAAAAGCTTTTCAACAATAAATGCACAATCATTAAAAACAAACTAAATTTTGGTTTTGGTGGAGGAAACATGATCGGTGCAAATTTCGCAAACGGAAAATATCTTTGCTTTCTGAACAGTGACATCAAATTAAAAGAAGACCACCCGAGAACGATACCTCTCCAGAATCTACTGTTATGCAAAATACCATCACTCCATATCAACGTTGTTTTTTAGAGTTATGACACTGATTCAATTATCTGTAAAACCGCATAAATGGTATACTATACCCCCTTTATTAAGAGGAGAACTCTTGAGCCAGTCCATGAAAAATGACTCATCATCTGCCTATACAAAATCATAAGATTTTAAGACAATCATTAGAGAGAAATCTCTTCTAGTAAAAATCCAATTTATTAACTAAGCCAAAAGAACAAGGTTTGACCAGATTTGCTTTTTCACTACTCACCCCTACATTGACTTTTCAATCAATGCGACTATAGTGTACCAGAATAATTCATAGGAATTACAACGTTTTTCGTTGGGATACCCGGATTCGAACCAGGAATGACAGGACCAGAATCTGTAGTGTTACCATTACACCATATCCCAATACATAAGGCAAATCCATTACTAATTTGCGCTTGCAAAGGTACGTTTTTTTTTTGATTTTGCAAATGTTTTAGTGAGAATTTTCCAAAAAAATCAAAATAACATGTATTCTTAGCGTTTTTTCAAGATTTAGGTGTATCTTTGTGAGCATTTAGATTGCATTACATCTTATTAAAACTGAATGGAAGAAACGAAACAATTGGTAGAGTCTATTATATCCGGTATTCAAGATAGGAGAGGTACTGATATCGTAATAGTAGACCTCACCCATATCGAAGGGGCAATAGCAAATTATTTTATTATTTGTCAAGGGAATTCTAATACTCAAGTTGAAGCTATTACGAATTCTGTCAGTGATATGACCTTCAAAACGTTTAAAGAAAAACCTATTAATGTCGTCGGTTTAGGAAATGATGAATGGGTAGCATTAGATTTTGTTGATGTAATGGTCCATATATTCCAACCTGAGGCCCGTAAATTCTACGACCTTGAAGATTTATGGGATGACGCCCCTCTCACAAAGATTCCAAATGAAGAAGATATACAAACAGCAGTAATTTGATGCCAATAAATGTTTAAATCATTAAAAAGGAAGTTATAAAGATGGAACAAGGTGGAAATAATCCAAAAAACAATAATGGCGATAACCAACCAAAGATGCCAAAATTCAATATGAATTGGATCTACATATTGGTTCTCCTCACTATCATTGGCGTCTTCATGTTTGGAGGTGGAGATGCCTTAGGAGGCAGTTCTGATCAGGAAGCCACTTATACAAAATTCAAAGAGTACATACAAAAAGGTTATGCGAAAAGCGTAGTTATCAACAAGAATGATAATACGCTGAAAATGTTTGTGAACCCAAAGGATATCCGTAACGTTTTTCAGATGAGCGCTAAACAGGTTGGTCCTAATCCATACGTATCTGTACAGTTCGGCTCGGTAGATGAATTGGAAAAATATCTGACTGCCGAACAAAAAACCGGAAAACTTCCTGATTTTAGTTACAACAATAAAAAGGGAAATAATCTGATGAATATTTTCATCAATCTGTTACCCATTTTATTCTTCATTTGGTTTATCTGGTGGATGGGCCGCCGAATGAGTGGAGGTAACTCAGGAGGTATGGGCGGTGTCTTCAATGTAGGCAAATCGAAAGCCAAGATGTATGAGAAAGGAAACAGTATTGGTATTACCTTCAAGGATGTTGCAGGACAGGAAGGGGCTAAACAGGAAATCGAGGAAATTGTTGAATTCCTGAAAAGCCCTAAGAAATATATCAATCTTGGCGGTAAGATTCCTAAAGGGGCTTTACTTATTGGCCCTCCGGGAACAGGTAAAACTTTATTAGCCAAGGCTGTAGCAGGAGAAGCAGGAGTACCCTTCTTCTCTATGAGTGGTTCAGACTTCGTGGAGATGTTTGTTGGTGTGGGAGCCAGCCGTGTCCGAGATCTATTCCGCCAAGCAAAAGAAAAAGCACCTTGTATTATCTTCATTGATGAAATAGATGCCATTGGCCGCGCCAGAAGCAAGAATCCGTCTATGGGTGGTAATGATGAACGTGAAAACACTTTAAATGCCCTTCTGACCGAAATGGACGGATTTAGCACAAACAGCGGTGTAATAATATTAGCTGCAACAAACCGTGCAGATATGCTTGACCCCGCCTTACTTCGACCAGGGCGATTCGACAGGCAGATTCATGTTGACTTACCCGATCTGCAAGAACGTAAAGAAATCTTCATAGTCCATCTAAGACCGGTAAAGGTCAATGGTACAGTAGATGTAGATCTTCTGGCACGTCAGACACCTGGATTCTCTGGTGCAGATATTGCCAACGTTTGTAATGAGGCTGCTCTGATAGCAGCACGACATAATGAAAAATCTGTAGGGAAAAAAGATTTTCTCGATGCTGTTGACCGTATAGTCGGAGGATTGGAGAAAAAGACAAAAGTAATGACCACAGATGAGAAACGCACAATAGCCCTTCATGAAGCTGGTCATGCCACGATTTCATGGTTCTGCCACTATGCTAACCCTCTTGTAAAAGTCAGTATTGTTCCTCGAGGTCAAGCTTTAGGAGCAGCTTGGTATCTACCTGAAGAGCGCCAAATTACAACTAAAGAAGAAATGCTTGATGAATTGTGTTCACTTTTGGGTGGACGTGCTGCTGAAGAATTGTTTACGGGACATATCTCAACCGGTGCTATCAACGATCTTGAACGTGCCACCAAAGCCACATACGGTATGATTGCTTACGCTGGAATGGGAGAACGACTACCTAATATCAGCTACTACAATACTAACGAGTACCAATTTCAACGTCCCTATTCAGAAACTACAGCCAAAATTATTGATGATGAGGTTCTGAAGACCATTAATGAACAGTATACTCGTGCTAAAAAGATTCTGATGGAACATAAAGAAGGTCATAACAAATTAGCTAAATTACTAATTGACAAAGAGGTCATTATGGCTGATGATGTTGAAAAGATCTTCGGTAAACGTCCTTGGAAAAGCCGAACACAGGAAATTCTAGATGCACAACAGCCCCACGTGGACGATACCGTAAAGAAAATACCTGAGGTGCAAGCTGCTATTGTTGAACACGAGAAAAATCAGAAAAACTCTCAAAAAGACACTCATAAAGAAGAGGAAGATTCTCCTGAAGCAACTGAAAAACCAGAACAACCCCAAATTGAGGATAAAACATCAAAAAGCGATTCTCAAGATTCAGAAAATCAACAAAAAGAAAAATCAAAAGAAGACGGCATAAAGCAAATCTGAAAGCAATCAGTCGGAAAATAGGAGTATCCTGCATACTGCTCTGATTTTTCCGACTGATTGCTTTTTATAAAGAAGAAATCTATAGAAAAATGACTAAAAAACAAAAAAATCTTATTATTAGATCCATAACAGGTATCCTTTTCGTCGCAGTAATGGTTGTAGGTCTCTTGAACTGGATAGCGATGATTTTTCTATTCGCTTTCATAACAGGTCTGTCCATCTGGGAATACAGCGGACTGGTCAATGCCAAAAAGGGAGTACAAGTCAATCGATTCATTTCCACCATTGCGGGCGTTTATCTCTTTCTGTCTTTTGCAGGACTCAGAACCGGAATTATTAGTAATTTCGTCGTCTTTATCCCCTATATTCTCACTATTCTGTATCTGATCATCAGTGAACTTTACCTCAAGAATGAAGATGCACTCAACGATTGGGCTTACACAATGTTAGGGCAGATATACATAGCGTTCCCCATTTCTCTGATCAACATTCTGGCATTCGAAAAAGATCCCGTCGGAGATTTAGTTCATTTCAATACACTTCTACCTTTAAGTGTCTTTATCTTTATCTGGTTAAATGATAGTTGCGCTTATATCTGTGGTTCTCTTTTTGGCAAACACAAGCTATTTCCTCGTATCAGCCCTGGAAAAACATGGGAGGGAAGTATTGGAGGCGGAATTATTACGGTAATTATTGCTGGCATCATAGGCTATTACTCACAACACTTAGGAGTTACATCTCCACAACTTTCCATCTTAGGCTGGCTTGGTTTAGGTTTAGTAGTAGTTATCTTCGGAACATGGGGTGATCTTGTGGAAAGTCTCCTCAAACGTACCTTAGGAATAAAAGACAGTGGGAATATTCTTCCCGGTCATGGTGGAATTCTGGATCGTTTTGATTCTGCTATACTGGCTATTCCGGCTGTTATTGTCTATCTATATACTTTGGAAATATTCTGATAAAAAATTCTCAATATTATCAGAATTATCCATCAGCGAAGATATTTCGAATAAAAAATCAGAAAACAAGGAAGACATTATTCCTCAGGATAAGAGTCCCTATCAGTTGACGAATAATCCTTCATCGGAGTAGAAGAATCTACATTCTTTTCATAAGATGAATCCGTATATTCCTGGTCCATCGGAATTTTTTCATCTCGATCTGGAAATTTATCCGATACATGATGGGACAAACCTGCCCCCAACTTATAAGCTTGCAACAAATCATACATGATACCTGCTGCTTGTTCCGGCGCTATCTGATTTCCAAGACGATGATGCATTTCCAGATAGCCAGCCAACATTTTATCTCGTTCCGGATGACCTGGAAGAATTTTTCGAAGCTCTGAAGCAATACCGTCCACAGTAAATTGATCAGCCAACATTTCCGGTACTACTTTTCGGTCAGCTATCAAATTAACTAAAGAGATAAATTTTACATGTATAACATGCCTAAATGCAAAACGAACCAACTTAGGTAGTGGTGTTTCATAACACACCACTTGAGGAACATCAAAAAGAGCTGTTTCCAAAGTAGCCGTCCCACTTGTAACAAGAGCGACTGTTGCATGCATCAACAAAGGATAAGTACTATTTTTTACCAGTCTTACATCAGTTCCTTTTATCCATTTCTGATAATAAGAATCTGATATAGAAGGAGCACCTGCAAGAACCATCTGATAATCCTCAAATCTTGATGCAGCCTCAATCATAACAGGAAGATTATCTTTAATCTCCTGCTTCCGACTCCCTGCTAACAAGGCAATAATAGGCCTATAGACATCCAACTGATGTTCTTGACAAAAAGATTCATAACTCTGGTCATAACCATTTCTGAATTCTGCCACTTCCTGGGCTGTTGGATTTCCCACATAATGGATTGGATAATGATGTTTCTTTTCATAAAAAGAGACTTCAAAGGGAAGAATAGAAAACATCTCCTTCACATCACGCTTAATATTCTTGATACGCCATTCTTTCCACGCCCAGATTTTCGGAGAGATATAATAATATACAGGAATCCCTGTCTTGGCATGCACATATTTTGCAATATTGAGATTAAACCCTGGATAATCCACCAGAATAACCACATTCGGTTTCCATTCAACAATGTCCTTTTTACAAAAAGACATATTCTTTAGAATGGTTCTCAAATGAAGAAGTACAGGAACAAAACCCATGTAAGCTAATTCCTTGTAATGCTTTACACAGGTTCCCCCCTCAGCTTTCATGTTATCACCACCGAAATACCTGAAATCTGCATCATAATCTACCTTCTTCAGAGCCTCCATTAAACGTGAAGCATGAAGGTCGCCACTCGCTTCGCCTACAACAATATAATATCTCATACACCTTTTATGATGGAAATCTATTTATAAGTTCCAGCCTTTTATGGTATCTATCAGACTATATGCAGTAACATCCACTGTTGTCGGTGTTATAGCCACATAGCCATGCCGAAGTGCCCATTTATCAGTATCTTCAGCAGTAGCCTCTTCATCAGCATAGTTGCCTACCATCCAATAATAGTCATACCCACGGGGATGATGTTCTTTTACGACTTCATTCTGCCAACTTCCGTATGCCATCCTACAAACTTTCACGCCTTTAAAAGGTGGCATTGCAGGAAAATTAACATTCAGGCATATACCCTTAGGAAGCCCTTCTTTAAGCACACTCTCAGTAATAGGAAGAATATATTTCTTCAAATAGGACAGATCCGCATCAGTATTATAATTACAACTCGAGAAAGCTATAGAAGGAATAAATTTCATACATCCTTCCATTACCACTCCCATAGTACCTGAGTAATGACTATTGACAGAAGAGTTATCCCCATGATTGATTCCTCCCAGGATCAAATCAGGTTTGCGATTTTTACAAAATTGATCAAGGGCAAGTTTCACGCAATCCACCGGTGTACCATTACACGACCAAGCATTAACGCTGCCAAATGTCTGACGACGCTTTAATCTTAAAGGCAACTCGGTTGAAAAGGCACATGAAAATCCAGATCTCGCAGATTCCGGTGCACAAATCAAAAGATCAGCTTTGTTTTTAAGCATTTCTACTAGATAATGTATACCACCAGAATGGTAACCATCATCATTGGAAATAAGTATAAATGGCTTTTTATTCTCCATATTATTTTCAATTATTAATTTCGATACAAAAGTAATAAAAAAACGTTTAAGTTAATAGATTCTCATATAAAATCGTTAACTTTGCAACTATAACAAGATGTAAATGAACAAAGGAAATGGGAAAAATCATTGCTTTAGCTAATCAGAAAGGCGGCGTAGGAAAAACTACTACGACGATTAATCTGGCTGCATCTCTTGCTACTTTGGAAAAAAAAGTACTTGTTGTTGATGCTGATCCACAGGCAAATGCTTCAAGTGGTCTTGGCGTAGACATAAAAGAAGTGGATTGCTCAATTTACGAATGCATTATGGATCACGCGGACGTACGTGATGCTATCTACACGACAGATATTGATGGACTTGATATTATACCCAGCCATATTGACCTTGTGGGTGCTGAAATTGAGATGCTAAATTTAGATAACCGCGAAAAAGTTATCAAGAAACTTCTTGAACCCATTCGTAACGACTACGATTTTATTCTTATTGACTGTTCACCTTCACTGGGATTAATTACAGTGAATGCCCTGACAGCTGCTGATTCCGTCATTATTCCTGTACAGTGCGAGTATTTTGCCCTTGAAGGAATCAGTAAATTGCTGAACACGATTAAAATCATCAAAAGCAAACTGAATCCGAAACTGGAAATTGAAGGTTTTCTGTTAACGATGTATGACAGTCGCCTTCGTTTAGCCAATCAAATATATGACGAAGTCAAACGTCATTTTCAGGAACTGGTTTTCAAAACCGTTATCCAAAGAAATGTCAAACTGAGTGAAAGTCCAAGTCATGGGCTACCAGTTATTCTCTATGATGCCGATTCCACAGGAGCAAAGAACCATTTGGCCCTTGCAAAAGAAATCATCGAAAAAAACAGTTGATTTTCTTATCCACATCAATAATTTCCAACCGATATGGCCGTTCATAAAAAATACAATAATCACTCCTATAAAACTAATGCTTTAGGGCGAGGACTTGATGCTCTGATTTCCACAGAAAATATCAGCACATCAGGAAGTAGCACTATCAACGAGATCGCTATTGATGAGATTGAGCCGAATCCCAATCAGCCACGACGGGAATTTGATCTTAATGCTTTAAAGGATTTAGCTCAAAGCATCCGTCAAATAGGTATCATCCAGCCTATTACACTACGACAAGTCGCCACCAATAAATTCCAGATAATCGCTGGTGAACGTCGCTGGAGAGCTTCCCAGATAGCAGGATTAAGAGCTATACCTGCTTATATTCGCACCATTGATGATGAAAATATCATGGAAATGGCGTTAGTCGAGAACATCCAGCGAGAAGATTTAAACCCTGTCGAAATTGCTTTAGCCTATGAGCATCTGCTTGAAAAATCTGATATGACACAGGAGAAAGTATCCGAAAGAGTCGGTAAAAGCCGGGCAGCGATTGCTAACTATCTGCGACTACTAAAACTACCTGCACAAGTACAAATGGCTCTACAGAAAAAAGAAATTGACATGGGACATGCTCGAGCTTTATTAGCCTTAGACAGCCCATCTCTACAAATCAAACTTTTTAAAGAGATTCAAAAAAATGGGTATTCAGTACGTAAAGTTGAAGACCTTGTCCAACAGTTAAAACAGGGTGTGGATATTGAAAGTGGCAAAAATAAAATCGCTGCCAAGGCTAAAATGCCTGAAGAATTTAACATCCTAAAACAACGTTTATCTGAGTTCTTCGATGCGAAGGTCCAGATGACCTGCTCTCCAAAAGGAAAAGGGAGGATCAGTATTCCATTTTCCAATGAAGAAGATTTAGAACGCATTATGAATGTTTTCGATAAACTGAAAGAGCAACCTGAAAAGTGAATATCAAGTTTTCACATCGCTATAGTCTGACAGCTCTATTGCTATGTATAACGACTGTAACTGCTTTTGGGAGGACTAATGTATCTGACTCTGAAATAGAGAAAGACACGATAAAAACTCTCAAGATAGATCAAAAGACTGAGCCGAAAGTAAATGTTAATTCTGAAAAAGCGCACTCAATCATTTCTGACTCTATCCCAGCAAGTAAGAAAATTAAGCGTGACTGGACAACATGGCGACCAGATACAAAAAGAGCATTATGGCTTTCTATCGTCCTTCCCGGAGCAGGTCAGATCTATAATCGCAAATATTGGAAACTGCCAATTTTCTATGGGGGATTCTTAGGCTGTATTTATGCAATGTCTTGGAATAATCAGATGTATCACGACTATGCACAAGCATACGTAGACATCATGGACAATGATCCTTCTACTCAAAGTTATAATCAATTTCTGCATTTGGGAACAAAAGTCGATGCTTCAAATTTACAACGTTACCAACTACTCTTTAAGAGCCGTAAGGACCGTTTTCGACGCTGGCGTGATCTGAGCGTATTTTCATTTATAGGAGTATATGTCCTATCTATAATTGATGCTTATGTCGACGCATCCTTATCTGATTTTGATATCTCCAGAGATCTAAGTATACACATCCAACCTGCTATTATTAAGGGTAATCAAATATATGGTTATAGTCCATTAAACAATAATGCTATCGGAGTAAATTGCTATTTATCTTTCTGACAGCATTTCTCTTAAAAAGAAGAATTTTAAAAACATCTAAAGTCAGAAATATATTTCCAATTTTTAGCAACTCGAACAGATTCCAATCAGGCACGGTCTGAAACAAATTACAAGCAAACCTGAGGATACAAAAACTCCTCTTGAAAATAATTGGCTCTGCACCCATTTTAAAAATCAAGGAATAGGAATGAAGAAATTAAACATATTACTTGCCTTTCTGATGCTAATCGGAAATTACACAATACAGGCTCAGAACAAGGTATCAGACGATAAAGTTATTACGGCAATTGACCCTCATGGTATAAATGAACATATTACCTTGCCAGCCGGAATGACTATCAGGATTGATAGTCTACTCCACTTATACTTTACAAAAAATTATCTCAAAAAAACACCCTGCAATAGCAAGAACATCAGTTCTTCCTTCACAAAAGAAGACTATATCGAACGCTTGAAGAAACTACCGACTCTCATCGAGATGCCTTACAATGATGTGGTAAGAGATTTTATCAATCAATACTCCGGGCCGATGAGCGATCGCGTTAGCTACATGCTCGGTGCTTCTAATTTTTATATTCCTATATTTGAAAAGGCCCTGGAAACTTATGGACTTCCTTTGGAGTTGAAATATCTGCCGTTTATAGAATCTGCCTTGGATCCTTTTGCTTCAGAAAACGGCAAGGCTGGACTATGGCAACTGAGCGTGAGCACTGGAAAACATTATGGATTGGTAATCAATACCCTTGTTGATGAGCGTCGTGATCCGATTAAATCTTCGTATGCAGCTGCTCAATATTTAAAAGACCTGTTTAACATCTTTGATGACTGGGATTTTGCTATCACGGCTTTTCATAGTAGTCCTATCGCAGTCAACAAAGCTATCCACCGCACGAGCGGTTCTATCGATTTCTGGAGCATCTATCCACATCTGTCTCCTTCCGCACGTAGTTGTGTACCTGCTTTCATTGCAATGAATTATATCATGAGCAATTATTGTGATTATGGTATTTGCCCTATGAACACAGATCTACCTGCAAAAACTGACACTATATCTGTTACTCAAGATATGCATTTACAGCAGATTGCAGATGTACTTGGTCTAAATATGGGACAACTCCGTGAACTGAATCCCCAGTATCGCCAAGATATTATCAATGGAAATAACGCTCCGATGTCATTGCGCTTGCCCGCTTCTTTTATCGGAAATTTTATTGACCATGAAGATTCTATCTTAAAATATAAAACCAACGAATTCCTGCTTAAACGTGATGAAACGGAAGTAAGTGGATACAATTCTAAATTTTATTCACGTCAGCATAGACATAACAGAAGGAAAAATCTTTTTACTTTGTCAAACACATCAAATGACAATGGACAAACTATCTCAGAGCAGAATAACTCCGACAGTATAAAAGAATCCAGAAATTTCTACAAGAAGAATAGAAGAAACAGGAAAAGTAGAAAAAATGTAAGTAAGAGCAATACACGGTCATCCAGAACCCGTAATCAGAAAAAGAGAGAAACGGATATTACTATCAAAAGTGGAGATACCCTTTCAGAAATAGCCAAGCGCAATCATACCACCACTAAAAAACTCAGACAATTGAATGGTATTAAGGACAGCGCTATACGGCCAGGTAAGAAACTTAAAATAAAATAATCAGGAACAGGAGGATTCTATGGACGACCAGAATGTAAAGGATCTCGAAAGAGAACAGGCTGATAATAAGATCATCACCGATGCCTTTCAGCATCTACTTAACACATACCTTGCCTCACGACACAGAAAGAAAGTCGATATCATCATAAAGGCCTTTAATTTCTCCCGTCAGGCTCATAAGGGAGTAAGGCGTCTTTCAGGCGAACCTTATATTATGCATCCTATTGCCGTCGCACAAATTGCCTGCGAAGATATGGGACTCGGTTCCACGAGCATCTGCTCTGCACTACTTCATGATGTTGTCGAGGACACTGATTATACCATTGAAGATATTCAGAATATATTTGGCGATAAAATTGCTCAGATTGTAGAAGGACTAACTAAAATCAGTGGAGGAATTTTTGGAGATAATGCCTCTGCACAAGCAGAAAATTTCAAAAAACTCTTACTGACAATGAGTGATGATATCCGTGTCATTCTTATTAAGATCTGCGACCGATTGCATAATATGCGTACATTGGCATCACAATCAGCCAATAGACGTTACAAAATAGCAGGAGAAACACTATATATCTATGCTCCTTTAGCTAACCGACTTGGACTAAACAAAATCAAAACAGAACTGGAAGATCTGAGTTTCCGCTTTGAGCATCCTGAAGAATACGAATATATTGAATCAAAACTCACCTCTACTCAAGAACAGCGAGAGACTCTGTTTAGTAAATTCACAGAACCTATCAAAGAATCCCTCAACAAGATGGGGATTAATTATACCATCAAAGCTCGGATCAAAAGTCCATATTCCATCTGGTGCAAAATGCAGAACAAACATATCACATTTGATGAAATCTATGATATACTTGCAGCACGTATCATCTATACACCCAAAGTCAGAGCAGAGGAAATCAACGAGTGCTTTCAGATCTATGTAGCTATCTGCAAAATTTACAAAAGCCATCCGGATCGTCTACGTGACTGGGTCAACCATCCTAAAGCTAACGGTTATCAGGCTCTGCATGTCACATTGATGAGCAAGCAAGGCCGGTGGATAGAAGTCCAGATCCGTAGTGACCGGATGAACGAAATAGCAGAACAAGGATTTGCTGCCCATTGGAAATATAAAGAAGGCGGGGAATATTCAGAGGACGAAGGCGAATTAAGTGATTGGCTCCAAACCATTAAGGAAATCCTTGATGATCCACAACCAGATGCAATGGATTTTCTGGATTCAATTAAGCTTAACCTATTCGCTTCCGAGATTTTCGTCTTTACTCCTAAAGGGGAAATCAAGACGATGCCCGCAGGCAGTACTGCACTTGACTTTGCTTTTGAAATTCACACTTTTTTAGGAAGCCATTGCATTGGCGCGAAGGTAAATCATAGATTAGTACCGCTAAGCCAGAAATTACAAAGTGGAGATCAAGTGGAGATCCTTACTTCCAAAGCTCAACATGTACAACCTTCATGGATGAACTTTGCAAGTACCGCTAAAGCAAAAAGCAAGATAATGGCTATCCTACGGCATTATAACCGGGAAATCCAGTACCAAGGTAAGAAAATCATGCAAGATTGGTTGGCAAAGAATAATTTCGAGATGACCACATCGAATATTGATAAGCTTCGGGCTTTTCATGATATTCAAAAACCGGAAGATTTCTTTCAGGCTTTAGGTGATCATACCATTATCTTAGGGGATAAGGATTCAGATGAACTGCATGGCAGAAACACAAAAGAGACTAAGGGAAGAAGTTGGCGCAGGCTTGTGCCTTTTCTTAATAAAAAAGAAGAAAAAGATTACAAAGAGGCTCCCACAGACATCAACCATTTTATCGTCAATAGTGATTTTGATAAGAAAAAAACTGTCATTATTGATGAGGACAATATCAACCAGTTCCTTTTTAAACCTTGTTGTCATCCCATTCCGGGAGACGATATTCTGGGTTATATTGATAACATGAACCATATCGAAATTCACAAACGCGCCTGCCCCGTTGCCAACAAACTTAAATCAAGTTTTGGTAATCGTATCGTTGATGCGAAATGGGATATGCACAAAAAACTCTTCTTTGATGCTACCATAGAAATCCAGGGTATTGATCGTAAAGGTATGCTTCTGGATGTATCGAAAGTGATTTCAGACCAACTTAATGTGAGTATACATCAGGTTACTATCAATAGCGATCAAGGAATATTCGATGGAAGGATAGAAATCCGCATCCATGACCGAGATGATGTCAAGGTCATCATGAATCATTTAAAAAATGTACCGGACCTTCAGGAAATTCAGCAAATTATGTGACTGGACGTTTGTAACAACAGCTAATCAAGAGATCATTAGATACCAACTATGATTCATAATGATCGTGAAAAGTTATTCTACCTTTTCTATCAAAAACACCTCCTCCTTCTGCTCTGATACCATAATGATTTCATTCAAAATAGAACATATAAAGATGAACCGATAAGAATAAGTTCCTTTAAACAAACTACTTCTTAAAAACAATCACGTTCAAAACAGAGTATTACATATAAAACAAACTATCATCATGAGAAAAACAATTCTTACTTTATTCATTTTTTTAACAGGTGTATCTCTTCATGCTACAAACAAATATGACAATCCTGATACATTATTCGTAGCTCGTGATGGCACTGCAGAGTTCAGAAATATTGATGATGCTATAGAGGTTTGCCGTGCCTTTATGGAATACCACAAAGTCATCTATGTCAAGAAAGGCACTTATAAAGAAAAACTAATCATTCCCTCTTGGCTAAATAATATTGAGATTTGTGGTGAAGACCGCAATCAAACTATCATCACATGGGATGATCATGCCAATATCAAACTGCCAGGAACAGATAGGCCGATGGGGACATTTCGCACATATACCCTAAAAATCGAAGGTAGCCATATCATCTTAAAAAATATTACTGTAGAAAATAATGCAGCAAGACTGGGACAGGCTGTCAGTCTACATACTGAAGGCGATTGCTTGCAATTCATCAACTGCCGTTTTCTTGGAAACCAAGATACAATCTATACAGGAACAGCCGGAACTCGCCTCTACTTTAAGGACTGTTATATCGAAGGAACCACTGATTTTATATTTGGTCCAAGTATTGCATGGTTTGAAGGATGCACGATTTATAGTAAAATCAACAGTTATATCACAGCGGCATCAACTCCACAAAATCAGGAATATGGATATATCTTCAATCATTGTAAGTTGATTGCTGCACCACAAGCTACCAAAGTATACCTTGGGCGTCCATGGCGTCCGTACGCCTACACCCTATTTATGAACTGTGATCTTGGTTCACAGATACGCCCTGAAGGATGGTGGAACTGGGGGGATTCTGCCAACGAAAAAACAGCCAGATATTTTGAATATAATAATCATGGCATAGGATCAAGTACCATCCATAGAGTTCTTTGGAGTCATCAACTTACAAAAAAGGAAGCTGCTCAAATCACTCCCCGGAAAGTCTTTTCAATGGCTTCAACATGGAATCCTATAAATTAAAATGCCCTGAAAATTTAATTTTTATTCAAATATATCCATTGTTTCATTCATACATTAGATACATGATGAGAAATTATTATCCAAGCAAGCTATTTAAATATAGATAGGAATATCTAATTTACACTTAAAAACACAGTCCTCATAAACAAAAAAATACTTAACGCTTCCTATGGGTAAAGAATGAAGTCATAACTGTAATTCCTTGCTCGTGCAGACAAGATACAAGTTAGCATGAACAACTTACAGGACTCAATTCTCAAGAAACACGATTACTTCTTCTTTTACCCACATGAAGCATTACAGGTCCTAATTTTGCTTATAGCATGATAACAACATATTTTACCAACCTACCAAGAAACTATCTCACTGTAAACTAAATTGTATTAGTTTGATTCTATATACCTTGTACATAATATTGGAATATCCCTACTTTAACAAAATAAAAATGTAGTACAGTAAGTTCGTATCCACATTACTTTCTGTAACCATTATATCAAAATAAAACCTCTAGACTATTTCTTTCAATTCCACCATATTCTAATCAGTTCATTTGAGCAACGGCCCAAATTCATTTCATATCCTTATTATCAAGTTTAACCCCAAAACATCTAATCGATGAACATTTATAGTAATCTACAGAAAGCCATAACATCTAGTACATTAATAGCTCTTATGTTCATAACACCATATATATCAAGAGCTCAGATATTGTATAATTTTACTACATACAATTCTGAAAAAGGGTTTGCGCAAAAGGATGTTATGAAAATAATACAGGATCAATCAGGGCAGATGTGGTTTGCGACATGGGACGGCCTATACAGATACGATGGCTTCCAGTTTTATGATTATAAAGCCCGCCCTGGAGATGGCATACGTTTGGAAAGTAACAGGCTTGAAAACATCTGTAATGATAAATATTGCATTTGGATGAGAGGATATAATGGTAATATTTCTTTTTTTAATAAAATATTACTCACAATAGATAACCTGCCATTCGAGAATTACGTGGCCCAGGATATGCAACCCTCCCTTTCTGGTGGTATCTGGATTAAAACGACAGATAACAGACTTATCTTAGCGTCCTTTGATTCCATGACAAGAAAAGTCAAGATAAAGGTTCTTTTCAAGCCAAATCAATTACTTATTCATCGAGTTTATCAGGACCCATCAGGAAAACTATGGATACTCACATCTAAAGGTATATGGTCATATAACCAGAAGATGAAGTTAGTCAGAGAAGGATTTGACTGTTTTGATCTAATTAGACAACAAAGATATAATATATTCTGTGGTACAGATGGCAGAATTCTCATAATCAATCGAGAAGGTACTTTTATCAGCAAATTACCCACATTATCTACATTAACCTCTATCGTCAGACTGCCAAACGGAAATATGCTTATTTCCACCAAAGGTGATGGACTTTTTGTAGTTTCAAACAAATTTACGATAATAAAACATTATACGACATCCAATAGTCAATTGAATTCCAATCAGATTATTAATCTTAAAAGTGATACTCATCATGATATCTGGTTTTGTACTGGAAAGCCGGGTGTAATGAGATATAATAGTACAAATAATGAACTATCATTATTGCAAATGAAAGGTGAATTTAGTATAGATCCTTCTATGTGGAAAAACGATGTAAAGATCGTAGAAGACAGAAAAGGCAATACCTGGATTTCTCCTTCAGGAAATGGTCTGGCTTGGTTTGATAGAAGCAAGAATCGTCTAGTTCCATTTTTTGATGAAGATAAGCAAAAGGAATGGACTGCTGAAAATGATGTTGTTGATATGTTTGTAGACAAACAAGATAATTTATGGTTCTGTGGTAAATACACAGGTCTGCAAAAAGCGACATCAAATCAACAGCAATTTCACACATTTGATATTAAGAGCAATACAGAAAGTGGTCGTGATGTAAGAGGTATATTCCAAGATCATGAAGGAAGAATCTGGATTGGCGCGAAGAATGGTGTTATTAGTGTATTTGACCACACTTTTAGATTCTTAGGCAATCTCACCCATAATGGCAGAATCAGTAAGGAAAGCAATGACAACATAGCCCATGCCTATTGTTTTACAGAAGACAGGAAAGGGATTATATGGATCGGAACTAAATACAAAGGTCTGCTGAAACTAACACCTAAAGGCGTATTAAATTATAATATTTCTCATTTCTTTTCAGATGGAAAGCCTTACAGTCTTCCGTGTAATGACATTTTTTCTATTTATTTGGATCGGCATAACCGGCTATGGATAGCAACTTTTGGTGGAGGTGTATCCTATATTTCTCTTAATGATCACAAACATCGCTTTATTCATGCAGGAAACGAACTTAAAACCTATCCGATGGCATTTAACCGAACACGTTATATTACCTCGGATAATAAAGATCATATTTGGGTAGGGACTACTCATGGACTAATTTGTTTCAATGAAAATTTTCAAGATCCAAAGCACATAAAATTTCTAAGTTTTGTTCGAGATCCAAATGATCCGACATCATTAAGCTACAATGATGTTTTGGAAGTATTTTTTACTCATAAAGGCGGTATGTATATTTGTACCTATGGGGGAGGATTTTGCCGTGTTGACTGGAAAAATACAGACCATTTAAAATTCAAGCCTTTTACAATGTCCAATGGATTAAGAAGTGACATCATTTATTCAGTACAGGAAGATCTTAATAACAATTTATGGTTTGCAAGTGAGGATGGACTAATCAAATTTTATCCTAAATCAGAAAGAATAGAAACTTTCTCTTCAAGATTTTTTGAAAAGAATATATTCATTAATGAAGGACAAGCTGTACGTCTACATAATGGAAGATTACTATATCCTTTACGCAATCGATCGGTCATGTATTTTGATCCGTTGAAAGTAAAAGTAAGTTCATATATACCGCATATTATCTTTACACGATTTTATATTGGGCAGACTGAACAGCAACCATCTTCAGCCAAAGGTGCTATATTGACAAAGAATATCAATTACACTCAATCTATTGTACTACCTTATAATAAAAACAGTATTAATGTAGAGTTCTCTGCTCTCGATTACAGAGATCCTGACAATATCAGTTATTCATATCAGTTAATTGGACTTGATAAAAGATGGAATATGATAGGTAATAGACATAATGCGATATATAACAGTCTGCCACCGGGTAAATATATACTTCAAGTACGTTCAACTAATAGTGATGGTGTGTGGGTAAATAATTTACGTGAAATACATATTATTATAAAACCTCCATTCTGGCAGACAAGATGGGCTATATTAATTTATCTCTCCATTATTATTGGTATCATTATCATATCGGCTTATATCCTTTTTACAATTCTACGATTAAGACAGAAGGTTAACATTGAACGAGAAATATCAAATCTTAAGATGAAGTTCTTTACAGATATTTCGCATGAAATAAGAACCCCTTTAACACTAATATCTGGAAATATCAAAGAGATTATTCGCAAAGGTTTACCTGACAACAACTTAAAAGAAAGGCTAAAGGTCGTAAATAAGAACTCTAATCGCCTGCTTAATCTGGTAAATCAAATGTTAGATATACGTAAAATAGAAAGTGGCAAAATGAAATTGACACTTCAACGTGTTGACCTGGGCTTATTCATTAAATCCCTTATGGATAATTTTAAGATCCTTGCCGCTGAACGTCAAATAGAGTTCATATTACAAAAGCAAGAATCACCTATAGTGATATGGGCTGATAGCCAGAAACTAGATAAGATTATTTTTAATTTGCTGTCCAATGCCTTCCGTTTTACACCGACAGGAAAACATATAACCGTAACTCTGGAAAAATCCAATAATGGTGCTCTTATATCTGTTATTGATGAAGGTAAAGGTATTTCAAGGGAGAATCAGAAGAAAATTTTTGAGGTATTTAACTCAGACGATCAAGAAAGTCTGACACATCAATCTCACAGTGGCATTGGTCTTGCTTTGACCAAAGAACTTGTAGAATTACATGGTGGAAAGATTGGTCTGAAAAGTGAATTAGGATCTGGTAGCACATTTGTAGTGTATTTGCCCAAGAATGAACCTAGTAAGAATCCGAATGCAGACTATATCGTTTCTGACAAAATTGTAGAATCAGCAAGTTCTTTTGAGATTGAAACCGACGAAAAACATCCAGAAACCAAGAACAGAACGAACTATTCTAATAACACTTTACTTATCGTTGAGGATAATATAGAAATGAGAGAATTCATCTGTATGATTCTTCAGGATGATTATAATATACTTGAAGCAGAAGACGGGTTAAAAGGATTAAAGATGGCCTTGGAGAAACAACCTGATCTGATAATATCTGATTATATGATGCCAATAATGGATGGTATTGAGATGGTCAAGACACTTCATTCTAACATGCAGACAAGTCATATACCTATTATCATTTTATCGGCTAAAACTGACGAAGAAAGTAAAATAAAGGGATTTGATACAGGCGCAGATTCATACATTGAAAAACCTTTCAGCGCTGACATACTCAGATCAAGAATAAATAATCTGATAGAACGAAGAAGAAATCTTCAGAAAATATATCAGCAAAAATATATTGAAAAAAAAGATAATGTCTTATCGACTGTAAATGAAGCAGATAAATTATTCATGGATAAACTGACAAAGATATTGGAAGAAAATATCAGCAATGATAACATTAACGTTGATGATGTTGCAGCCATGATGGGAATTAGCCGATCTGTCTATTTCAAAAAATTAAAATCTTTAACAGGCCTTGGCCCAAATGATTTCTTAAAAGGATTACGTATGCAACGTGCAGCAGAACTAATAGATAAAGGCTTGTATTGTAATTTTGATATCGCAACAATGGTAGGAATTGGTGATGCACATTATTTCAGTAAATGTTTTAAGCAATATTTCGGTGTAACACCAACAGAATGGAAAAAAAGAAAATAAAATATTGAGCAGCTTTAATTTATTGAACTAAAAAACCTGCTATTAAAGTCGCATCAAAACTATACTAATAAAAAGACAAGGAAATTGTGCATCCAGCAATCTAAGTAACCTTAACAATATGATATTGTCCGGTTATTAAAGAGCTACAATGCACAATTTCCTATACTTGTTAAAAAACTATTTATGTGGATCTACAAAATACTAATAATTAGGATTTTGCTGAAGACTTGGATTGGCATTAATCTGTTTGGCAGGTATGGGATAGATACCGCGCCATTTTTCAGTATTTCCATCTGAATAGAATGTTTTTTCTGTGAAATATGAACCAAAACGTATCATATCTTTACGACGCTGATTCTCCCAAATGAATTCTCGAGCCCGCTCTTTTTCTATTCTATCCAAGGATAAACTCTTCCAATCTGGACAATTGCTACGTTCTCTGACTTGGTTTACCAGTCTTAATGCTTCATCAGTATTTTTACCCAAGCGGAATAAAGCTTCTGCTTTCATCAGCAGGACATTGGAGTATCGCTCAGCTATATAGTCATTATCGGCATTAGAACCAGAAAAAGTTGCTCCTACAGGAGAATATTTCAGTACACGATAACCTTCCCAGTTTTGAGCAGCTGTTTTTGATTTCAATGATGTAAGAACGAGTTGTTGTTCACCAGCAATATCAGGATTATCAATTGGTGTACCATCCAAGTTATATTGAGGACCATACTCTAACAGATTCAGACGGTCATCTGAGGGATCGTCATACCAATTGAGAGCCTCATCAGAAAAGCAGTAACCACAGGCAGGAGCAAAAGGAAGATTATATTTCTTCTTATCAACAGCATGCTGAGTATAAAGAATAAATTGATTACCGTCTACATTCTTAGTAGGATCAACTGAAAATGCAATAATTACCTCAGGGCATTTTCCTTCATTTGTAGAGCGGAAACAATCTCCCACATGCGCTGCTAAAGAATATGCCCCACTGTTTATAACTTTATCACACATTGTGATTACATCTTCCCAATGAGCAGTACCGGTATATACCTCAGCATTCAGATAAACTGACGCTAAAAGCGTATAAACAGCTTCCCTTGTCAAACGTGGGTAATAGGAAGCAGTCACATCTTTAGCTGATGGAAGATCCTTTGCAGCAGCGAGAAATTCATTAACAACAAACTTATAGACATCTGGACGGGCAGTTGTCTTAGGCATATTACCGGCATCTGGACGGGCATTCGTAAATACTGGTACATTTCCGAAATAATCCATAGCATAATAATATTCATAAGCACGTAAAGCTCTTGCTTCTGCGATAGGTCCTTTCAAGGTATTGACAACCGGAGAAGATTGCATCGCTTCCAAAACAGCATTATCTGCACCAATACCAGGGAATATATATGTATTCCAACAAGTATTAAGTCTATCATTGTCTGGAGTACATTTATGCTCCATTATCTGATTGACATATTCATCATACCACCCTCCATTAGCTCGTCCAGGGCAATAAAGTTCATCTGTTCCATATTCTCCAATTCGCCAACCATCACCACCAGCACGGCTCATATAAGCCATGTATTCATAACATCCTGCTAATGACGATAAGGCCTCCTCTTCTGTCTGATAATAGTTCTGAGGAGTCAAGCGCCCATAAAGTTCCTCATCAAGGTTTGTACAACTTGATATTATTAAACCTCCCAGAATCAGAACAGTCACATTTTTAAATATTCTATTTATTTTCATGTTCGTAAGATTTAGTTGGTTAAAATGTAACATTGATACCCAAAAGGAAAGTACGTGAACGAGGATAACTTAAGTAATCAACACCTAATATAGAACTTCCCCTTCCTGATGTATCAGTATTTACTTCTGGATCTAATCCACTATAGCCTGAAATACAAAAGAGATTCTGGCCTGTAACATAAACGTGTGCATGGGTAATCTTTAAAGCAGGAACCGCAAAATCATATCCTATAGTCATGTTATCAAGCCGGAAGAAAGAACCATCCTCAATGAATTGTGATGAATAGGTTTTAGCTTGGTTGACAGATATTCCTTTAGTAAGTGCAGAAGCAAGAACATTACGGCCAGGGAGACTATTAAGATACATAAAATTATTGGCCGTATTATTATACACATCATTACCCTGACTACCTCTAAAATCAAGAGAAAGACTCCATTTTTTATAGTGAAAACTCGTAGCGATAGCATAAGTAAAATCAGGCTGTGCACAACCTATAATTTCAGACTTACCTCCATTAGCATATTGTTCCATGCCATTTTTATCTACTCCAATAAATCGCTTGCCATAGAATGTACCAAGAGGTTGGCCAACCATAATAAGTTGAGAATACTGGCCTGATAATCCTTGCCCGTTACATGGAGCCCACAGCACATTATCACCTGACCATTTATTATTAGAAAGACTTGTGAGTTTATTGCTATTTGTCGCAAAATTAACATTTGCATCCCACTCAAAATCCTTCTTCTGAATAATATTATATCCAAGTTCAATCTCTAAACCTGTATTACGAACAGAACCGACATTCGCAAGTTGGGTCGTAATAAGAGATGGTGAAGGTACTGCTACAGAGAGCAAGAGATCTTTTGTTTTTTTATAATACCAATCTACAGTACCTCGTAAGCGATTATTAAAGAGACCAAAATCAAGACCTATATCTGTTTGTGAGGTAGACTCCCACTTCAAGTCAGGATTTGCATATTGTTGTGGCAACACTACAGTCTTCTTTTCTCCACCAAAAATATATCCCCATGAATAAGCACTTAAAGTTGATATGGCATTATAGTTTCCTATTTCCTGATTACCGGTAATACCCCAACTGGCACGCAGTTTTAGATTTGAGATAGCTTTAACATGAAAGAATGGCTCTTCTGTGATACGCCATGAAGCAGCAAATGAAGGGAATGTACCCCATTTATGATTCGCACCAAAACGGCTAGAACCATCATGACGGACAGTTGCAGTAAAGAGATAACGATCAGCATAACTATAGTTTAGACGTCCATAAAAAGATATGAGTTTGTTACTTTCAGCATAACTCGTCTGACTTTCAATAGTACTGGCTGCAGCAATATTGTACCACTTAAAATCATCTGTAAGAAAACCATAAGCAGAAGTATTGAAACCTTCATCCCAAAAATACTGGTAAGAATAACCAGCCATTGCATCAATATTGTGTTTGCCAAACTTTTGATCATATTTTAGAATCGTATCTAAAAGTTTGGAATAGTCTTTCAATCGCTGAATCGTAACACGTCCACCATCACCCTCACCAAGTAAATTACTCTTGCAAATATAGGCATTACGATCTTGATCATTGTTGGTATAACCAAGATTAACTTCAAATGTAAATGGTTTATAGAAATTCCAATCTGCTTTCAGATTACCTATAAAACGTTGATTAATCCGTTTATCAACAAGTTCACTTATATAGGATAATGGCTGTACACGATAAGGGCGGACATCATTAAAATCACCATCTGATGTATAAACAGGTAATGTAGGATTGAAAACATAAGCCTCATAAAGCATACTTGATCCCATCTCACTACCTACAGTACTAGATGTCGGTGCCTGATTAGCATGAGTTTCCCCATAGCTCATGTTAAGAACAAATTTAAGTTTACCATCCAGTGCAGAATGATTAATATTAACACGGCCATTATAATTTTTCTGACCAGAGCCTCGCATGATGCCATTTTGATCAGTATAGTTAAGAGATGCACGATAATTTGTATATTCTCCTCCACTCATAAAAGAGATATAATGGCTTTGCTGAAGTGCGGTTCTGAGTATTTCGTCCTGCCAATTATGGTTCTCACCCCCATCATTAATAGAAAGATTTAAGTCTTTACATGCCTGACGATACTTGTCTGCACTAAGCATATCAAGTTTCTTTGCAGTAGTGCTAAAACCAACACTATACCCATAATTAAGTTGCTGAACACCAGCTTTACCTTTCTTTGTCGTAATCATGATAACACCATTGGCACCACGACTTCCATAGATAGCAGTAGCAGAGGCGTCTTTTAAAACATCAATTGACTCTATATCATTTGGATTAAGAAGAGAAAGCGGATTAGCTGTTTCTTGATCAAAATAGTTATTAGTATATGTACTGATATTAGACTGACTGCTACCAGCTGCAGCGTCTATTGGTATACCATCAATAACATATAAAGGTTCATTACTTGCATTAACCGACGTACCACCTCTAACCCGAATAGTTGTGGAACCACCAGGTTTACCGGAATTTTGGGATATATTTACACCCGCAAAAGCTCCTTGCATCAATTGTTGTGCCGAAAGGTCATTACCAGATTTGAAATCCTCAGACTTCAACTGCGAAACAGAGCCAGTGAGATCACTCTTTTTCATAGTGCCATATCCTACTACCACTACTTCATCAAGATTCTTAGAATTAGTTTTGAGTTGAATATCAATTTTGCTATCATTCCCTACCATTCGTTCAGTAGTTTCAAAACCCACATAAGAATATACAAGGATTGTACCTGCAGATGTAACATTAATAGTATAGTGACCATTAATATCAGTTACAGTCCCCAATTTAGAATTACCTTTAACCTGAACCGTGACACCAATAAGAGGTTCATTACCATCTGTCACGATACCAGAAACCGTCTTCCCCTGAGCCATAATATCTTGTACGATAAAAATCATAAACAATAGACATAACATGCGTAGGCATAAGTTAAATTTTTCCTTCATAAGCTGTAAATTTGTGTTTTTAATTTTATTGTTTTAGGATTATTAAAAATGTGATATGCAAAATTCGATACTCAATGTGTGCAAAAGTATGTACAATCATTAACATCAAAGGGCAAAATTCGATTTTTAAAGTTAAAAAAAAGTTCAAAAGGATCATTTAGGACATCAAGGCACAGAGTAAAAACGATTTTTTTATCTTTTCAACCGTTTTTTACCCCTGATTAAGACTAAATATAATTATTTTTGTATCGTCAAATAAAATTACTAATCAATATGAGAAAATTATTAATCATTTTAATTCTAATTTCTATTTCTTTTATCCCAAATCAAGCAACTTCGTTAAAGAATCATGTTTTTGACTGTATCGTAGCTCAAGATGGAACAGGAAACTATACTACCATTCAGGACGCTATTGACCAAGCCCCGGAGAATTCCAAGCATCCATATCTTATCTTTATTAAAGCTGGTCACTATCATGAACATATCAATATACCTACCAACAAGCCTATGCTTCATCTAATAGGACAAGGGCAAGAACTTGTTCGGATCAGCGATGACCGTGTTAGTGGCGGACCCAATGCTTCTCCTGTTGACGTGGCAGCCACAGTGGTAAGTAATGGAACTGATGAATATTTTGAGGGCATAACTTTCGAAAATTCTTGGGGAACCCAACATAATGAAGGACCACAAGCTTTAGCTCTTTATACAAAAGAAGACAGAAATATTGTCAATAAATGCAAGATGCTCTCCTTTCAGGATACATACCGTACAGCTAATGGAATAAACCAACGCAACTATGTGAAAAATTGCTTTATCCAAGGAGGTATTGACTTCCTGTATGGACAAGGCAATGTGTACTTTGATCACTGTACCCTAAATATCGTCAAGAAAGATGGAGGTTGGATTGTTGCACCCAAACACATGCCAGGAACTACTTGGGGATATGTTTTGAAAAACACGACAATTACTGCACCTGGAAATCCAAAAAGAACAAGAGTTTGGCTTGGTCGACCTTGGCTACATAGTCCTATGGCCGTATTTATAGACACGCAGTCAAAAGTAACCATACCTGACTCAGGATGGTATGACCACATGGCATCAATACCACGAATATATGCCGATTACAATACAATGGATGCTCATAATAAACCACTAGACTTAAGCCATCGTATCAGTATGTATTATATGATAACTGAAAAGGGAGATACAATATGGGGTAAAGCAAAAAACCATCTTACAAAATTTGAAGCTTCACAATATACAATTAAAAATGTTTTGGGAGGATACGACCATTGGGACCCTGAAATAATTTGCAAGCAACTGCCGGCCGTTAAATATAGACTTAAAGAAGAACATCTTTTCTGGAAGGAAGTTAATCAAGCTCGAGGATACATTATCTATCAAGATAACAAAATGTTCTCAACTTCTACTCTTACTGGCATTATTGTACCTAGAGGACATCAATATTCGGTAAAAGCTGTCAGCAACTACGGTACTATCGGATTATAACAAAATATTTTTATTTAAAGATACATTATGACATTAAAGAACTTTTCATTAATAACCATTTTTCTACTATTATCTGGCATCCCAGTAAATGCACAAAATAAATCGGAGAACTTTCAAAAACGGAACATCTTTGAATATACCTTCGATTTGCCAAAATATGTAGAACAACTAAAACAAGAACTCACGTACCCTCTTGCTTGGCGACATCAGCAAAATATGCCTTTTGACTTATGGAAGGAAAAGGCTCGTGCCAAAGTATTTGAATGTATGATGACTCCTCCTAAAGCTGCAAGTAGTTTCAATCCGGAAATAATCGATAAAGAAAAACGTGATGGTTACGAAGCCTTTAAAGTGATGTTCAATATCAATGCTTATAGCCGTATAATGGCTTACATCCTGGTTCCAGATGGCAAAGGCCCATTTCCTGCCGTTAACCTATTACATGATCACGGTGCTCATTTCTTTATCGGCAAAGAAAAGATGATCCGTCCTTTCGACGTATCCAAGGAAGTTGCTGAGGACGCACAGAATTGGGTAAATAATCTCTATGAAGGACAATTTGTGGGTGATTACTTAGCCAGACATGGTTATGTATGCTTTTCAATAGATGCTCCATTATGGGGAGAGAGAGGGCGTGAGGAAGGAGTTGATCGTAACAAATATGACATTATTGCAGGTAATATGATGATGCTTGGCCGTGATCTTTGTGGTTTCATGCATTATGATGATATCACTTCTACGGATTTTCTCGCCACATTACCCTATGTTGACAAGAATCGTATAGGATGTATGGGGTGTTCCATGGGAGCTTATCGTGCCTGGATGCTTTCTGCTTTAAGTGATAAGATCAAAGTAGGCGTGTCAGTTTGCTGGATGGTAACCACTGATGTACAAATGAGTACAGCCGATCACAAACGAGAATATGGTGGATTTGCAAACTGTCTCCCGGGACTTCGTCAATATCTTGATTATCCAGATATTGCATCGATAGCTGCGCCTAAACCCATGCTTTTCATTGATGGGACAGAAGATCATCTATTTCCTATACGAGGTGTAAAAGAAGCATTCGAAGAGATGCATGAAGTATGGAAAAGTCAGGGAGCAGACAATAACCTGGATACAGAGATATGGAATATCCCTCATAGCTGTCATAAAGATGTCCAGTTGAAAGCCTTGCAGTTTTTAGATAAATATCTAAAAGGTTGTTCCTGTAAAAAGAAACATACAAAAATGTAGTTCCCTATTCTCTATTTTGAGTCTGATATCTTTTAGTACTAATTCTAAAACTAAGGTTTATGTTATACCCTAAACAGCTTTACCATAAAGAAATCAACTTCAAGTTTATCTGAAACTTGAAAAAGCAGAACTCCGATAGGCATGCTCCTCCATTCAGAAAAAGTGACTGTCTCTGAATAGACAATCTTATTAACGGATAAACTTGACTATATAATCCCATTCAACTGCTTCTTAAGTGCTTGCAGTTGGTCTCTTATTGACGTCAGTGTTTCCAAAACTTCATTCTGTTTGTTTACACCCTCTCTATTCTCATTCAGGTATTTCCTTGCAGCTGCAATTTTTAGTCCTCGAACCTTAATCAGATTATAGATCATCTTAATTTGGCAGATATCTTTTTCCGTATATTGACGTACTTTATTACCTGTCACCTTGGGACGAAGATGAGGAAACTCTTTTTCCCAAAAACGTAAGGTAGATTCATTCACTCCGACTTCCTTAGCTACCTCTTTAATGGAATAGTAAAGTCTGACGTCTTTATTCGGATTTAATGCCATAATTAACAGCCTTTTTTATTAAACAAAACAGAATTTAATGACAAATTTAGCTAATTCTTTGTATCTTTGCAAGTGTTTTTGAAAAAGAATCAATTAAAATAGAAATAAAACTATGATGACAGCAAACGAGATCCGAGCCTCCTTCAAGAAATTCTTCGAATCCAAAGGACACGTTATCGTGCCATCAGCCCCTATGGTCATCAAAGATGACCCAACACTGATGTTTACGAATGCGGGGATGAACCAGTGGAAGGATATCATTCTAGGAACAAAGGATCCAGAGCCACGACGTCGTTGTGACTCACAGAAATGTCTTCGAGTAAGCGGTAAGCATAATGACCTGGAAGAGGTAGGTCATGATACTTACCATCACACCATGTTTGAGATGCTTGGCAACTGGAGTTTTGGTGACTATTTCAAAGAAGGTGCTATCGGCTACGCCTGGGAATATCTTGTAAATATTCTGCACATGAATCCTGACAACCTCTATGTTACTGTATTTGAAGGAGACCCCAAAGAGGGTCTGGCACGCGATGACGAAGCTGCAGGTTACTGGGCCAAGCGCGTATCTGCTGACCACATCATCAATGGTAATAAGCATGACAATTTCTGGGAAATGGGAGATACCGGACCGTGTGGCCCTTGCTCTGAAATTCATATAGATGAACGCTCTGAAGAGGAAAAAGCCCAAATACCGGGAAAAGATCTGGTTAATAAGGACAACCCACAGGTTATAGAAATCTGGAATATCGTGTTCATGCAGTATAACCGCAAAGCTGACGGTAGCTTGGAACCTCTGCCAATGCATGTGATTGATACTGGTATGGGATTTGAGCGCCTCGTCCGTATCCTTCAAGACAAACACTCTAATTATGATACCGACATATTCCAGCCGATTATTAAGGAGATTGAATGTCTCTCTAATAAGAAGTATGGATTTACTACTCCTTCCGGAAAAGACAGCGAAGGAACTACGAAACAGGAAAGAGTAGATATAGCTTTCCGTGTGATTGCTGATCATGTACGTGCAGTAGCCTTCTCAATCGCTGACGGGCAATTGCCAGGTAATGCCAAAGCGGGATATGTCATTCGACGTATTCTTCGTCGTGCGGTACGTTATGCCTATACTTTCTTAGGGCAGAAAGAAGCCTTTATGTACAAGTTAGTCCCTATTCTTATTCAGGAAATGGGTGAAGTTTATCCAGAACTTCCTGCACAACAGGAGTTGATCACTCGTGTCATAAAAGAAGAGGAAGATTCTTTCCTCCGCACCTTAGACAATGGGATTCAACTCCTTGACGGAGATATGGATGAGTTGAAAGCCCATGGAGAAAAAGAATTAGATGGTGAGAGTGCTTTCCGTCTTTTTGATACTTATGGATTCCCGCTTGACCTGACAGAATTAATCTGCCGGGAAAATGGCTATACAGTTGATGTCAATGGCTTTAATGAGGAAATGGCTAAACAGAAAGCCAGGGCACGCAATGCTGCTGCCGTAGAAAACGGAGACTGGGAAGTTCTACGTGAAGGAGTGCAACAGCAATTTGTAGGTTATGACTATAGTGAATATGAATGCCATATCATCCGTTATCGTAAGGTAATTCAAAAGAAGAATACTTTCTATGAACTTATGCTTGACTATACACCATTTTATGGAGAAATGGGTGGTCAGGTAGGAGAATCCGGCACATTAGTCTCAGATGATGAAACTGTTCAGATTCTGGACACAAAACGTGAAAATAATCAAAGTATTCATATTGTCAAGGACCTTCCCAAAAATCCAGGGGCAGACTTTACTGCATGTGTTGACCTGCAGAAGCGTGATGGCTCTGCAGCAAACCATAGTGCCACACACCTTCTTGACTATGCTCTCAAGCAAGTCCTTGGAGAACATGTAGAGCAAAAAGGTTCTTTTGTAGATGACAAGACTCTGCGATTTGACTTCTCACACTTTAAAAAAGTTTCTGACGAAGAACTCCGCAAGGTTGAATATATTATAAATGATATGATTCGTCAGGATATTCCATTAGAAGAACATCGCAACACACCCATTGAAGAAGCTAAAAAACTAGGTGCCGTTGCTCTTTTCGGTGAGAAATATGGAGACAAAGTACGTGTAGTCCGTTTTGGCCCAAGTTGTGAATTCTGTGGAGGTATCCATGCCAAAAGTACTGGTCATATCGGATTTTTTAAGATTATCTCAGAAAGTAGTGTTGCGGCTGGCGTACGGCGTATTGAAGCACTTACAGGCAAAGCATGCGAAGAGGCCATCTACGCAATGGAAGATCATTACAAGGCAATCCGCTCAATGTTCAACAATGCAAAAGATCTTGAAAGTACTGTAAAGAAGCATATCAGTGAACATAATGAAATGAAGAAGGACATTGAACAGCTTCATGCCCAAGCTGTAAGTCGGCTGAAAGATGAACTGATAAAGTCCTCTCATGAAATTAAAGGAGTTACTGTCATTCATTCTATCGTCTCTCTCAAACCTGAGGAGGCTAAGGACTTAGTATTCCAAATCAGGACAGCTGTTCCTAAAAAACTCGTATGTGTTATTGGCAGTACAGGAGGAGATAAGCCTTTGCTGAGTGTGATTTTCAGTGATGATATGGTCAACGATCACAAATTGAATGCAGGAAAGATGATCCGTGAAGCTGCTAAACTTATTAAAGGCGGAGGAGGTGGACAGGCCTATTATGCACAAGCTGGTGGCAAGGACTTAAATGGCCTTTCTGCTGCTGTTGACAAGATTATCAATTTAGCTAACCTGTAATCCTGCTGCATGCAGAATCAAGAAAGCCGAACTTCACGAAATTGAAGTTCGGCTTTTTTCTGAATAGGCAAAACAAGTTCACACAAAAACCACCCCGACAGAATTCTTCCTATTTTTTAAAGATCACTAATCCTTCAAAGAATATGTTATCGTAGTCACGACACGTACCTTCTTGATATAAGGAGTATTGGCATCACGATTATCAATAGAAAACTGTCCCTGATCTGCACTTATGATCTTATTCAATGTACTATGACTGTTTTTGGCAAATTGGGTTGCAGTCTTCTCCGCATTGGCAATTGCTTCTTCCATTAATTTCGGTTTTAATTTTGCAAATGCCACATATTCATAAGAGACCGGATTATCATAATTATTTGAGATGATTGCTACCCCCTGTTTAAATAATTCGCCCTGTCTGGAAATAAGTTTACGAACCAACTTTACATTTCTAGATGTTACAGTAACTATTGAAGTAACATTATACCGATAAGGCATTTTATTAACATTGTACTGATTCGCATTCATATCAATGACCTGCGGAGCATCAATACTGATTTCGTCTGCCTTGATTCCATTTTGAAGCAAAAAGTTTTTAATGGTACGTTGTGAAGCAGCCATCTGATCATACAATTCCGAAAGATTGTTCCCCAAAACCTTGGAAGGAATAGGCCAGGTCACTTTATCAGCCCAGACTTCCTTTTCAGCAAGCCCTTTTACAGTAACCTTACGGTCCTTGTTCGCAAAATCATCAATTCCACCTTTGATACAAAAGCCTAATACGACAATTCCGATAGCCGTAATGGTGGCACTGATTACACTCCTATAGAATATTCCGTTTTTCATGTCAAAATATTTTATAAATTATACATATTATAACTGGATGTGAGCCGTCTATAAAGCCCTTTAGACCACGATGCAAGCAGTATCAACATTCAATTCTGTCACAATCTTAAGGTATCCGTTTGGGGTGAAAAGACTCACCCTCAACAAAGATAAATAAAAATTTCAACAAATGGTCTGGTTCATCTGATTTTACAATAAAAAATTGTATACGCCCCTATTTAAAAGGAAAGAATCGGTCTAAATATATTTGTTGATCTTAAAAAGTCTCTATCTCATAACTAAAGTGGAAACACCGGACTTTTCTTTGAGGTGGAATTCTTGCAAGTCAGGCTGAAATCGCCGTAACTCTTCCTGAGTAAGATGACGGCCACGAAGACTGCGTACTTGAGGATAGTCCGCAAATTCTTTCAACTCTGAAGTATACCAGACATGTTTGGCAACTGTTGATTCCACATCCAATTTTTCTTCAAGTAACCAGATGAATTTAGGATTTACACGTGAGAGGAAATATTGTCCGGTTGTCAAACGTAAAACAAGCATCAAATAAACTGACGAAGTAATTCTCCTTGTCGGGTTTGTTCGTACCCAATCAGCAACCTTCCACCCTTTTGTTGAAGTTCTCACGGTAATTTTCCATCCATATCTTTGGTTAAGTTCATTCATCTTCGTATGAAAAAGAATTCCGTGCGAAGAAGTGTCCTGCAATCTATGATACCCGATATCATAATGGATCATCTCATGCAGAAGGACATTCTTTGCCTGCCACTCCGTCATATCATAATAGGTGGTCAGCCGAATAGTAAAATCAGAAAGTACCATTCTCCTAAAATGTCTGATTCGCTTAAAACTCATCGTACCAAGTTGCGTACGAGCCCGTGACAAACCGAAATAAGGCTCAGGCAATTGCCCATTAAAATATTTCTGATTCAGAACATGAAAGGATTCTTTCATCCAGTCTATAGAAACAATCATTTTTATCGTTTAGTAATTCATATTTCCGGCATCAAACTTTCCGTTCTTTCCAGCTAAGTCACACAACATACCCCTCTACTTCATTTCTATCCATCAGTCACTCCTTCTGTTTGCGCTTCAGGCCAGTTAATCAGGTAAAGTTTTCCAGTAGCCCGAGTAATTGCAGTATACAACCAGTGAAGATAAGATGGAGAAAGCATCTCATCAGTTATATAACCTTGATCTAGATAGACATGATTCCATTGTCCACCCTGGGCCTTATGACAGGTCACAGCGTATGCAAATTTGATCTGCAAGGCATTGAAGTAAATATCACCACGGAGTTGATTGATCTTATCAACCTTTCTGGGAATATCCGCATAGTCCTCCATAATCCTGTCAAAGAGTTGATTGGTCTGTTCACGGCTCAATGATGGTGCTTCTGTCCGAAGGCTGTCCATGATTACCGTAGCAGACAACTCCTGATCATCATAATCTTGGAACCTCAAATCGACATCTGTAAAATGAAAGCCATAGAATTCACGGGCACGATATACCCGTTCCACTTCTGCATGATCTCCATTCGCGATAAAATTAAGACGATTATCCTGCTCTTGATGATGAGGCTGATCAATTAGTGCCGAATCCTTCTCCCGATTTTGAGCCATCCAATAATAATTATTTCTCACGATCATAATTCGGTCTCCTCCACAAAGTTCATCTTCCATTCCCAAGACCTGATTTCGAATCCCTTGATTATAAATATTCGCCCGTTTATTGCTTCTGGTGATAACTATTGTTTCATCCATTCCAACTTCTGAATAACTATCTGATAGTTGCTCAATGAAATCTTCACCGGAAAGACGCACCACATCAGCGAATCCATCAAAATGAATCTTCGGCACTATAAGTGCTCCATAGATCGAAGTCCCTTTAAAAGAAAGTATTTTATCCCGAATATTCGAAGCATTATAAAGTATACCACTTCCCTTCTTCTGTCGCAAGACTTCTTCCAGGTCACACTGAAAGACTTTCAGGCCATAAGACTGAATGACAGAGGTACATAATGCAGGAGCTTCATCTTCACCGATTGGAGGCAATTGAGCTTGATCACCTATAAGGATTAAACGGTCATGTTGACCGGAATAAATATAATGAATCAGGTCATCTAACAGACTCCCACTTCCGAATCCATCTTCAAAAGTTTGACTTTCAGTCTGCTCAGAAGTACGATAGACCATAGAAGCCTCATCAACCATAAAGAGGGTATGCTGATATAGATTATTTCCGAGATTAAAAGTTCCGAAAACTCCTTTATAAGCTTGTTCCCGATAGATGCAGCGGTGAATCGTATAGGCCACATGCCCACTATTCACGGAAAAGACCTTCGCCGCACGACCTGTAGGAGCTAAAAGCACTACTCTCATTTTTAAATCAAGCATAGTGCGCACCACCGCCCCGGCAATTGTCGTCTTTCCAGTTCCAGCACTTCCCCGAAATATCATTACACTTCGCGGATCACGATCGGTCAGGAATCGGGACAATGTCGTCAATGCCTGTCCCTGCTCAAGAGTAGGAGTAAAGCCGAAATGCAGTAAGATTTGATGTTTCAGTTCATCTGTTACCATGAATCATTATCTATGGGAAAATACAGATTATTTTTCAGAACAAGCTGCAAATGAAAACTTTTTGTTATCTTTGCAATTGCAAATGTACAAAATCCTGTCGGAATACGAAGGAATTTCTATAAGAATCTCACATTAGAATCAAGACATGCCGGAAACAGAACTTCATCACGCTCGTAAACCGAGACTGACCTTTCGTATCAGCCACGATTCGCTGTCATTTTCAGTAGCTGACCCGACTCTTGAAAGCCAGCTCCATTACGAATCCTACCCTGTAAAAAATGGTATTTCAATGGCTGCTAACTTACGTGAAGCCTTTAAGGACAATGATCTTTTGCAAACAGGTTATGACCGGGCAATGGTAATCATTGACTCTCTCAACCTTATTATCCCAACTGAAGAGTTTAAAACAACTGAAGAAGTAGAAGCACTTTATCATTACACCTTAACAGGACACGAAAATGATATCATACTGACAAATGTCTTACCCTACTTAAATTGTATTGTAGCTTTTTCCGTTAATAAAGATCTGAAACTTGTCATAGATGATCACTTCAATGATGTACGTTTTCAACCCATCATGCAGTCCATCTGGGATCATCTTCATGAAGAAAGTTTTACAGGAATGTTCAAAAAACTTTATGGCTATTTCCATGACAAGAAACTGGAGATTATTAGTTATGACAAGAACCGGTTTAAGTTCTATAATGCATATCAAGTAAAACATTTCAAGGATGCTGCCTATTTTCTCCTCTATGTATGGAACCAACTTGAACTGGATGCCCAAAGAGATGAGCTTCATATCTTAGGCGATATTCCTGATAGAGAGGCATTAGCCAAAGAACTTAAAAGATTCTTGTGTAAAGTGTATTACCTCAATCCCTCTGCGGTCTACAACCGAGCTCCTATCGCTCAAATCAAAGAACTTCCATTTGATTTACTGGCATATTATATCGACAAACGTATATGAGAATTATAACCGGAATTTATAAGGGACGGAAATTTAATATTCCACGGACATTCAAAGCCCGTCCTACGACAGATATGGCCAAAGAAAATATTTTCAATGTAATACGGGGTTATCTTGATTTAGAAGGTACTATTGCACTGGATCTATTTTCAGGTACAGGAAGTATATCCCTTGAACTGGCGAGCCGGGGATGTGAGGAAATAGTAAGTGTAGAAAGTGATCGTAATCACGCTAAATTCATATCACAATGCTTTGAGAAGATTAGTTGTGACAAGGATATCCTGATTCGGGGAGACGTATTCAAATTTATTCAACACAATCATCAGGCCTTCGACTTCATATTTGCCGATCCACCCTATGCACTGCGGGAACTGCCTACTATACCGGATTTGATCTTCAACCATAAGATGCTGTCTGAAGATGGTATTTTTGTTATGGAGCATGGGAAAAAACAAGACTTTTCCCAACATCCACATTTCCAAGAACATCGAAACTATGGAGCAGTCAATTTCTCCATCTTCAAATAAGATCCAGAATATTAGACCTAAACTTCTCAACCAACTCAGCAGATTGATTTGTCTTCATGGCATCGAAGGACTACATTAAAGGAGAAAACAAGCGAAGCAAACTTTCCCACAACCGATGTATGAAGGGTTTATGAAGCATTGTATGGTAGTAATCCTCAAGGAGTATACTTTGTTTTTCATCATCTATATACACCTTCCTAATCCTTAAAGACATCTCTGTATCATAGAAAAACGCATTTGCTTCAAAATCATCTTCAAAACTACGAAAATCCACATTTGTACTGCCTACTGTTGAGATGTAATCATCACTGACCAGTAACTTCGAATGATTAAAACCTGCTTTATAAAGATAAACCTTCACTCCCGCTTCAACCGTTTCTTCAACATAAGAACGACTTGCCCAGTCTACAAGGCGAGAATCTCCTTTAAAAGGAATCATCAACCGAATATCAACACCGGCTAAAGCTGCAGTACGCATAGCGAATAAGACTGGTTCTGTAGGAAGGAAATAAGGAGATTCCATATAAACATAGTGCCGAGCCTGTAAGATAATACGCACATAACCTTGCATAATTGCTGACCATGCATCAGTAGGACTACTGGAAACGACTTGCATGAGACAGTCATTGCTAATAGAAGCATTGATAGGAGGATAATACTTACGATCTGTCAATAAAGTCCGGTCTACAAAATACCAATCAACAAGAAAATCCCGTTGAATAGCATATACGCCACCCCCTTCTATCCTAAGATGGGTATCACGCCAAGGCTGTTTTCCTAGGCCTTTCACATATCTCAATGCAATATTCATCCCCCCGATAAATCCTACACGACCGTCAATGACAATAAGTTTACGATGATTCCGATAATTGGCCTTACTCGTAAAAGCAGGAAATTTCACCGGCATAAAAGCATGAACATCAATACCTGCATCTCGCATACGTTCAAAGAACTGGTTATGTGAACTCCAGGACCCTACATCATCATAAATAATGCGTACTTCTACACCTTCTTGAGACTTATCTATCAAAGCATCAGAGATAAGATAGCCTAAAGCATCATCACAAAATATAAAGGAATCTATATGTATATGTTTCTGAGCCTTACCGATTTCCTGCAAGAGAGCGGGGAAAAACTCATAACCAGTGGTGTAGATTTGCACCAGATTATCTTTAAACGGTAAAGCCAGATTTTGTTTTGCAAAGAGTCTCATCAACGGTTTCTGACTTTCAGGAATATGTAAATTCTCCTGCTCAGCAAATTCAAGCATTGAGCGTTTTGACAATTCATCAAGGCTTCGCTGACTCATCAACCGTTGCTTCCGAATGTTCTGACCGAAAAAGATATATAAAACGATTCCAATAACTGGCAAGAAAAAGAGCACCAGTAGCCAAGCCATAGTCTTTGCCGGCTGTCGGTTGTCCATAAGTACAGCCACCATCGTCGCTACGATAATGGTTATATAAACAACAAGAACTATCCAATGCACATATATCATACTTGCTCACCACGAAATTAAAAATACAACACGACTGATCTGCTCTATATGCTTGTACTACTTTTCTCCCTCTTTTATCTTTTGCAAATAAGCCAACTCTCCTATTGCGAAATCTGTATTATCAGGATCATCAAGCATTTTCTTAAGCAAAGCCTCAGCCTCATCATAACGCTGTAGGTCAATATAGACATAAGCCTTACGACGCTTTAGAAAGTTTGTGAAAGAGTTAACAACCATGTCTTCTTGTTCATTGACAGCAATATTATTCTCCACATTTTCAAGAAGACCATCAATAAAATTAATAGCCCGAAAATCGTGTCCATTGACCAGACTGTTCACAAGCTCTTCTGTATAAGTCACTCTATGAAGTGGAAATACGATATCCAGATAATAATATGCCTGACGATACAAGTTGAGTTCACAATAGCAGAAACCTATCAGATAGCATACTTCATAAAAGAGATTCTTCTCTGCTGGTTTCAGCTCCCCATAGATTGACTGTTCAAAATTAAAGGCATCAAGAAGATATTGTAAAGCTTCATAAAAACAATGATTTAAGAACAACCGTTTCCCTCGAAACACCAGATATGCTAACTTCGGTTGAGAACTTTCACACATCAACTTCTGTTCTTCCGTCATCTCCTTTTCTTGGTCTCTCTTTCGTTTCTGTAAGGCATCTTCCCACATCAAATGAAACTCTGCCAGGCGTTCTTCAGGACAAGTAAGATCATAAGCTGCCAATATGCTTACTACTTTAGACTTCGTAAGTTCACTTCCTATCGGTATATGACGATTTACAGACAGAGGTATCAAGGTCATCGTAATGCGATAATAAATCGTGCGCTCTGTTGTATTTTCTGAATTTAAGTGAAATTCCATTGTACGGTTGAGAGGGCCACTGAGATCAACGTACTGTAACTCCATTGAAGCCTCTTCGCGTATCTGCTTTCCGTTTTCAATCAACAGACTGCTGACATCATAACCATGTATTTCCTTTGCATCTTCCAGAGGTTGCATCCTCTCAATAGATAATCTTAAGCTGACCGGTTCAAATTGTTTTACACCAAATAGCGTATTCAAGAGTTTGTCGATAGTAATTTTTTCATCCTTGTCCCCCCTCCATGAAGGTCCAGACTTCTGATGCATCATCTCCTGTTCATGAAGAAGAAACATTTCTCTGCCCCATTCTGCAGAATTTATTTCAAAGTCCTTCTGTTCGGTCTCTTGGTTGACTTTCTCCAACTCTCGGAAACGATTGACAAATGTATTTTGCCAACGGAACATATCAAGCATCTCTCGCTCCAGTATCTCAACAGCATTCTTTACCGTCAGAAGTAAACCAGATACGATATGCAAATCAACAAAATTCTGATCCGTGTTCAACGTATAGACAATACGACACATCTCAGAACTGAAAGAGCACTGATTGCTAAGGCTTCTCACCAAGGCTATATGATCAAGAGATACTGAGAAAAAGAAAGGATAAGTCAAACGAATATATGGCGTCCCCTTTTCTATCCGAATACAGAAATGCCCGGTCTGGTAGTCATAATGATAAAGAACTCCATTATGATCCTTTTCATTCTCTATTCTGTATTTGCAATTGAATTTTTTCAGTGCCATCTTGACCAGCATGGTATTAAAAGCCAGATCATAGTCATGCAATGCCCTACCCGAGTCGATATGATGTCTCAACGCGGGAATAATGACAAAAGCAATGATAAAGACTATCGCCCAAAGAACAACTATGATAATGATATCTCTCATTGATTCTAATTAATAATTCTTAGCATATAGATTTCCAGCTTATTCTTTTCTTCTTGTCTATGATGGCTGAACTCACAGAGATGTCTCTGTCAAACAATGATATTACTTCCAAGCATCTTCGCCATCTGGTTACGCACAGTCTGCATACTCTGATATTCCTGAATCATGGCCTTCATCTTCAAATCATCTCCACTACTCGCAATGATCTTTGTTCTCAACTCATCCAGATGATGTTCAACATAATCCAATCGGAAATTGAGAATCAGCGTGAGTACATCGTGTGCAAGTTTGGCCGGTTCGTCTTCTATTTTCAGACTCTTTGAAAGGTGGAAACGATCTGTACACATCCCTGCTGACAGTTGACTGATTTTCGGGTCCGGATGATTGATAAAATAGCTCTCGCTCTCAAAACCAGAAATATTCAAATGCTCCACGCATTCATGAAGAATCTGATTATACAAATCATTAGAAAAAGTGAGTTGGTCAGAACCGAGATCAGCATCTATATATTGTGCTACAGGTAATGTAACATCTTTGCCATCATGATCCTGAACGGTAATTTTATCACTTCCATGCCGGATAACCAACTGGATGAGCAATTCTTCTACTTCATTCTTCTGACTCACGGCCACAGGTTCTACAATGGAAGGTTGGTGCGCTGGCGCTGCAGGATGCTGGTCAAGACCTGCCGCACGCCGATCAGCCTTTTCCTGTTCACTTTTCCCATTACGGATAAACTGGTTCATCTGCCGGATCAGTGTGGCTTCATTAAGTCCAAGCCGTGCAGAACAGAGATGAATATAAGTGGCCCTGACAATCTGATCAGTGATGACAGAAACACTCTGCACAATCGAGTTTATTGCCTCCGACCGTTTAATAGGATCAGAAACACCATTGAGAAGGATACGAATCTTAAATTCGATAAAATCCTCCTGATGATCCTCTACATACTTCTTGAAGTCCGCTACCGTATGGCTACGCGCAAAACTATCCGGATCATTACCGTCAGGAAGAAGCAGAACTTTGATGTTCATTCCCTCCTTAAGTAGCATATCAGTACCTCGAAGAGCTGCATGAATGCCAGCGGCATCACCATCATAGAGTAAAACAATATTATTAGTAAAACGATGAAGAAGACGTATCTGATGTACACTCAGCGCCGTACCGGAGTTAGCCACCACATTTTCGATGCCACTTTGGTGCATGCTGATCACATCCGTATAGCCTTCCACCATATAAACCAGATTTTCTTTGGCTATAGATTTCTTAGCCTGATAGATACCATAGAGTTCTTTCTCCTTATGATAAATCGGACTGTCCGGAGAATTTACATATTTCTGGTTGACCCCCTTCGTACGCTTATCAAGGACACGGCCACCAAAAGCAACGACTTTTCCACTGACACTAATCCATGGAAAGATAGCACGTCCCGCAAACCGATCCATTAAACGCCCATCATGAGTTTCATAGCACAGACCGGTTTTTTTGAGAAATTCAGGCTGATACCCCGCTTTGATTGCTTCAGAAGACATTGCATCATGTTGGGAGAGAGCAAAACCCAACTGGAATTTCTTGATGATATCATCTCTGAAACCACGATCACGAAAATAAGCCATTCCGGTAGCTATGCCATCTGCATCTTGATGAATGATATTCTGAAAATATTTTGCAGCCCATTCATTTACGATGAACATGGATTCACGTTCACTCTCCTCCTTTTTTTCCTCCGGAGTCAATTCCTTCTCATGAATCTCAATGTTAAACTTTCTGGCAAGCCATCTTAAAGCCTCAGGATAGGTCATCTGCTCTAATTCCATCAGAAAATTAACAGCATTCCCACCCTTCCCACAAGTAAAACAGTGGCATATTCCCCTGCTCGGTGAAACAGAAAAAGAGGGATGGGTATCATTATGAAAAGGACAAAGACCAACATAATTGACACCTCGTTTCTTAAGTGTCACAAATTCCGAAACTACCTCTACAATATTTGTAGCCGACATAATCTTATCAACTGTTGCTCTATCTATCATACTACTTTATCTGCCCTTTTATCTTTGAATAACCCTTGTTAATTCTGCTTTTCATACATACCTACCTTGTTAAAAGGATGATTATGCAAATATACGAACTTTTTTCAGATTGTAGGATAACGATTTATTTTTTCATTAGTCCGTTCATGCTTTTTAAGACAAAATGAAGTCAAAAGAATAAGTTATTGCACAAACTGTTCATTTTGTGCACATTGCATATAAAAACGTGCAATTTTCAAGTATTTTATTTGCCCAACAAGCAAAAAATTAGTAATTTTGCGCCGAATTTCGAATTTAATTTATTTATACATAACAATTTATGAAGTTGAAAATCGTTGTACTTGCCAAACAGGTACCTGACACAAGAAATGTGGGAAAGGACGCTATGACAGCTGAAGGGACTGTCAACCGTGCAGCCCTGCCTGCCATCTTCAATCCGGAAGATTTGAATGCACTGGAGCAAGCTCTGCGCATCAAGGATCAAAATCCGGGCTCTATAGTTGGTATTCTGACCATGGGCCCTCCCCGTGCCGGTGAGATTATTCGACAGGGCCTCTACCGTGGCGCCGATACAGGCTGGTTATTGACCGACCGACTCTTTGCCGGTGCTGACACGTTAGCTACTTCTTATGCATTATCTATGGGTATCCGCAAGATCGGGAATGTAGATATCGTCATTGGAGGCCGGCAAGCTATTGATGGCGATACGGCTCAAGTAGGTCCTCAGGTTGCTCAGAAACTAGGACTAAACCAAGTAACTTATGCTGAAGAAATCGTAAAAATAGAAAATAAAAAAGCTACTATTCGCCGTCATATTGATGGTGGGGTAGAAACAGTGGAAGCTCCATTACCATTACTAGTAACCGTCAATGGAACAGCTGCACCATGTCGTCCATGCAACGCCAAACTTATTATGAAATATAAGTATGCATCCTGCCCTATGGAACGAAAAGGAGATGAACCATGGACAGAACTTTACAAGACTCGTCCCTATCTGACTTTGAACCAATGGAGTGTAGCAGATGTATGTGGAGACTCTGAAAAATGTGGTCTGAGCGGTTCCCCAACAAAAGTAAAAGCTGTACAAAACATTATATTCCATGCAAAGGAAAGCAAGACTCTGACTTCTTCGGACGAAGATATTGACAATCTGATGAAAGAGTTGATTTCAGAGAAAATTATCGGTTAATTACTGTAGTACCAGAAATTTATGAATAACATTTTTGTATATTGCGAGGTTGAAGGCACTACCGTTGCCGAGGTATCTCAAGAGTTACTCTCCAAAGGTCGAAAACTGGCTAATCAGTTGGGAGTGGAACTCGAAGCCGTTGTAGCCGGAACAGGCATTAAAGGGAAAATAGAAGATCAGATTCTACCTTACGGTGTTGATCATCTGTTCGTTTTCGATGCAGAAGGACTTTTCCCTTATACATCTGCTCCTCATACAGATATTCTTGTAAATCTATTCAAAGAAGAAAAGCCTCAGATTGCTCTTATGGGAGCTACCGTCATCGGCCGTGATCTCGGCCCCCGGGTATCTTCTTCTATGACTTCCGGTCTGACTGCAGACTGTACCCAACTGGAAATCGGGTCATACGATGATCGGAAAACAGGTAAACATTATGATAATCTGCTTTTTCAGATGCGCCCGGCTTTCGGTGGCAACATTGTCGCAACAATCGTCAACCCTGACCACCGCCCACAAATGGCTACGGTCCGTAGTGGTGTGATGCAGAAGGTACTTTACAAAGGCAAAGCCAAAGGTGAAGTTTCCTATCCTGAAGTAGCTAAATATGTTCCAGAAACAGACTTTGTCGTAAAAGTCCTTGACCGTGAAGTTAAAGCGGCCAACTGCAATCTGAAGAGTGCTCCTATTATTGTAGCTGGAGGTTATGGCATGGGGAGTAAAGACGGTTTCAACATGCTTTACGAATTAGCTGATGAACTTCACGCTGAAGTTGGTGCTTCCCGTGCTGCCGTTGATTCCGGGTGGATCGATTCCAGCCGCCAAATCGGTCAGACAGGTGCCACGGTTCATCCAAAGGTTTATATTGCCTGTGGAATATCCGGCCAGATTCAGCATATCGTCGGTATGCAAGACGCAGGAATCATCATTTCAGTCAACTCTGATCCGGACGCACCAATCAATAAGATTGCTGACTATGTTATCATAGGTACAGTCGAAGATGTTGTACCTAAACTTATCAAGCATTACAAACAGAATACCAAGTAAACTATGGCAAACTATTATAGTGATCATCCAGAGATTGCATTCCAATTGAGCAACCCTCTGATGAAACGTATCGTTGAGCTCAGAGAGCGCAACTTCGTCGAAAAAGATAAATATGCTGAGGCTCCCGTTAATTACGAGGATGCTCTTGAAAATTACAAACGGATACTTGACATTATCGGTGATATTTCAGCTAATATTATCCAACCTAATTCTGAATCCATTGATCTTGAAGGTCCTCATCTTGAGAATGGTCGTATGAAATATGCCAGTAAGACCTATGAAGATCTTGACGTTACTCGCCGTGCAGGTCTTTGGGGAGTTACCATGCCTCGCCAATATGGAGGCCTCAACTTTCCACTGACAATCTTTTCTATGATGTCAGAGGTCGTTGCTGCTGCTGATGCTGGATTTCAGAATATCTGGAGCCTTCAAAGTTGTATTGACACCCTTAATGAATTTGGTTCTGACGAACAACGGGCAAGGTTTATCCCACGAGTTTGCAATGGTGAAACTATGAGTATGGATCTTACAGAACCAGACGCTGGTTCTGATTTACAGCATGTCATGCTGAAAGCTACGTTTGATAAGGAAGAGAACTGCTGGCGGCTGAATGGTGTAAAACGCTTTATCACAAATGGTGATTCAGACATCCACCTCGTATTGGCACGTTCAGAAGAAGGTACTCATGACGGACGCGGATTATCCATGTTTATCTATGATAAGCATAATGGCGGTGTAGATGTCCGTCATATTGAGAACAAACTCGGCATTCACGGATCACCAACCTGCGAACTGGTCTATAAAAACGCAAAAGCAGAGCTTTGCGGAAGTACCCGGTTAGGACTAATCAAATATGTCATGGCCTTAATGAATGGTGCACGTCTGGGAATTGGTGCCCAAAGTGTAGGTGTGGCACAAGAAGCTTACGACTTGGCAGTAGCTTATGCCAAAGAGCGCGAACAGTTTGGGAAAAAGATTATCTCTTTTCCAGCTGTCTATGATATGCTCTCTCGTATGAAAGCCAAACTTGATGGCGGTCGTGCCCTGCTCTACCAGACAGCCCGCTATGTAGATATATACAAGGCTCTCGAAGAAATCTCCCGGAGTCGCCAACTTACTCCGGAAGAACGCAAAGACATGAAAACGTATAGCCGTATGGCTGATGCCATTACGCCACTTTGCAAAGGAATGAATTCCGAATATGCCAATCAGGCAGCCTATGATGCTATTTCCATTCACGGTGGTTCCGGGTTCATTATGGAGTATGAAGCTCAACGCCTCTACCGTGATGCCCGCATCTTTTCTATCTACGAAGGAACGACACAGTTACAAGTTGTTGCAGCTATCCGCTACGTAACAAATGGAACTTACCTTAAGATTATCGACGAAATGCTTGAGCATGAGGTAGCAGAAGACTTGAAGCCTCAACAGGAACGTGTACGGGAAATGACAACTCTCTACAAGCAATCTATCGAATATGTCAAAAATGCTGATAATCAGGAAATGCACGATTTTCTTGCCTATCGCCTTTGTGACATGACGGGTGATATCCTCGTTTCCTTATTACTTCTGGATGATGCAACTCGAGATGAGAATCTTTTCGGACGTAGTGCAAAGATATTTGTCCGTGCTGCAAAAGAGAAAGTAGTAGGACATGCAGATTATATCCAGAATTTTATCGCAGAAGATTTGAAGGATTTTCAGATAGAAAAAACTCAAGAAGAAATAGAGAAATAAACTGCTATTATATAACAACTCGAAAGGCATCCTTTTATAGGATGCCTTTTTTATAAGGTTTTCTCTACCCTTCTGAGAAAACATTTAATGTGCCTTCTTTAAACTTCAACATTCATTGTTCCGGATATTGCTGATAGATCGTAAGACCATATTCTCCAGCAATAGAATAAACATATTCCATTATATCCGCAAGATGCTCCTCATAAAGTTTCCAATCCTTCATTTTCAAGAAGAAGTAGAATTCTACAGGAACACCACTCTGGGTAGCTTCTAGTTCATGGACCATTATCATCATTTCCGTATTGACGTCATCTCGATTGGCTAAATAATTCTCCATAGCACGACGGAACTGTCCCATATTTGTTATCTTCTTATCTTGATCCTCAAATCTAATACTACGAAAATCAAAATAAACCACCCTCTTGACACGACGTCCAACACCCTGCTGCATACCGATCCAGTTCTGAAAACTCCCGTTAATCAAGGCTTGCGGAGATATCGTGACAATAGTATTATCAAAATTCTGGACCTTTACCGTAGAAAGTGACATTTCCTTTACAACGCCATTGACAATGGTACCGGGAACCGTAATCCAATCTCCTACGTGAATCATATTGTTACTTGTAAGACGGATTCCAGATACAAGCCCTTCTATGGTATCTTTAAAGACTAACATAAGTACAGCCGAAGTTGCACCTAATCCTGCAAAGAGGGCCATCGGACTCTTGTTAAATAAAATGGCTATGGTAACTATAAAAGCAATAAAAACCATCAAGATCTTTAAAACACCACAAAATGACTTTAAATATTGCTGAGTTGAAGATCGACGGTTAACCGTATCAAGCCGGTTGAAAGAGTCAATGAATACAACCGCTGTTCTAGTAGTCATGATAACAATATAGATTGCCGTCAGACGAATCAGGATCAAGCGGATAGATGGAAACTGATAGAACACCATCGGCAAAAGTTTCCAAACGACAATGGCCGGAACGATTTTGCAAGCACTGTATAAGACATCCCGGTTAAACAAAACCGTATCCCACTTGACTGTCGTTTTCTTTGTAATGCCAATAATCAGAGGGACAAGAGTCTTTCGACAGATCATATAGAACAACCATGCCAGGAATACGGTCACGAGAATAAGAAGCACGTGCCGTAAGATCGGAACAGCAGGACCTTGAATCCCCGTCAGGGAAATTGTTTGCTCAACAAAAATTCTGATCTTTTCCAGCCAGATATGAGAACTGACTAACTTATGTATTTGCAAGGCCATAGATAAAAAAATAATCGTTAAGAATTTAAAGAATAGGAGTAGAACCATACTCACAATTACACTCTACAGAGATCTTGAAGGTAATAGAATATTGAAGAACAGAAAAACCAGATAACCAGATAACAGGAGAGAGACCAGCCATCTCAAACTATTGAGGTGAACAAAGTGACATACACACACGATCCTGAAAGACTCTTGCATTTACAGCATGCAGCACACCTTGGTTAAAGATAGCGAAGCAGAGTATATGGCTGTTAGCAGCAGTACAATAGCCAGCAAGAGAAGCCACACCTGTCACGGTACCCGTCTTTGCAAGTACGTTACCCTGCGTAAAGGCATTGCGCATCCGATTTTCCAAAGTTCCATCAACACCCATAATCGGAAGTGCTGGACGCAAGTGCATATAGATATTATCATTCTGATAAGCATATCTGAGCAAACGGACCAGTAATTCGGGTGTAATATAATTATAGAGAGACAAGCCACACCCGTCCGCCAATCTATAATGCGAAGGATTCAAACCTATTTTTTCAATTAACTTCCGTTCTATAGCCCTCGCACTTTTTGCGGAAGCCGGATGATTACCAGAAGAAGCAGCTATTTGGTAATATAGTGATTCGGCATAAAGATTATCACTTTCCTTAAGCATTTTTACCAGAATCTGATCCAGACTATGATAACGCGTACAAATCGTAAAGGCATCGTTTGGGCATTGGCGAGTTCCTGCTGAAAAGGGAGAAAACACAATTCCTGTTTCACGGAGCTTAGAAATAAAACGATCCATAAATTGATCTTTGCGAGAAATCAGCAGAGGTGAAAGTGTAGGATTATCATCGTCCCAGCACCATCCTTCACCATACTGATTATCATCCTTCATAGACTTATCTGCATAAATGGAACCATGAATGGAATCCACGCCCATCTCCTTCAAACTTGATACAAAAGCCGACATATCATCAGAATTAAATCGCGGGTCCATCCCCCCCACTAAATATACATCTCCAGTAAGCGTATGATTCTCAATCTTACCAGTATATCTTAGCTGTGTCTTAAACTGATAAGATCCACCCAGACGGTCAATAGCCGTAATTGCTGTCAATAGTTTCATACAAGAAGCTGGACGCATCATCTGCCGTTCGTTTTTCTCAAATATACATGAATCTGCCGTTAGATCCCAGACCATCATACCTACCTGAGAAGTCTGAAACATCTTGTTTTCCAGCAGTTTATTAATTTTCTCCTGAACTGACTGCGGCCACAGAAGATTAGTAACCGTATCCGTATTTATGGAATCAGTCCATGCAGAATCTTCCTTTACCTCCTCTTTATCCTCAACATTTGCATCAATGACCTGAGCTTTTGTCGACATAAACATCATAACTATACTCAACAAAAGCAAATATCTCAAATTTTTCATTATACTAATTTATTCATTTTTGAATACTCCGGACTTTATTGATTCTTTTCCTAATCAGGTTGATATACAAGGCTACCATCATTCCTTTGTGGTAACCCATCGTTTCTTCAATTCTGAAAGAAAGCCCTCTTCTTCATCAGGCATCACTGCCTCCATTCTTTTCCTAGCGCCATATACGAGTAGAAGATAATGATTAAGTCCGAACGCTGTTTTCATACGGGTTACTTCATGCAGTTCCCCAAGAGGAATTGACTTATTCATAGAAAACCGTCCTTTATTGATGACTAATATTTCCTGCTCTCTCCCAGGCGTACCGGATCCAACTTTATGGAATGTATAAGTCGTATGAATAACACGCTCAATCATACATAAAACAAGTATCATAAGCAGTGTGCCTATCAATGCATGTTTCTCCCAAAAGAAATAAAACATGAGAATCGAAAATAGTGCAATACCACATATAGCACCTACCGTAAAACGATGATGAAATGTCCTGTCCATTACCTTTTCCTTTTGATTATGACTGATCGAACAGAAATACAATCAATGAGAAATCTGAACGACTAACTAAACAGATACATGTGCAAAATTACAAAAAAATGCTCGTTAAATATCCCTTTTGACGATTAATTACAATTTTTGTATTAATTAACTCTGTTTGCAATCTGGCAGTTTTTCAGTCAAAATCCATAAATAATCCATTTCCCCAGCAAAAGAAGCAAGAAATACAGATAAGGTTCTTCCCTTTACTCTATTGAATATCAAGATAAAAATCTGTCAAGCTACAACATAAAATGGGTTAGTGATAGATTACTTAATCTGCTTCAAGGCAAGTTTGACAACCTGTTCAACTGGCAGATTAGGCTGTTTGGACATAATAGCCTTCACCACCTTATCAGAAGGCGCCGGAGAGAAACCAAGCATGGTCAAGGCACTTACAGCTTCATCCTTAATATCCATATTAATAGCATCGGCATTCATACTGCTGACAGATATTTTATTCGTAATTCCCAAACTGACAATCTTGTCTTTCAGATCCAGAATAATACGCTGAGCTGTCTTTAAACCAATACCTTTGACACTTTTCAGCATCTTGTCATCCCCACTGGAAATAATATTGCAAAGTTCTACCGGAGTAGTAGAAGAAAGTATCATCCGAGCTGTATTTGCTCCAACACCGGACACCGTAATCAACAGACGATACAACTCGCGTTCCTGATAAGTGTAAAAACCGAAAAGGGTGAAAGAATCATCACGTCCTCCAGTAATGAGAGATTCATGAACAAAAAGTTTAACCTCTTGTCCTTTTAACTTTTGAACAGCCGTATACGTGTTGAGAGAAATATTCAGTGCAAAACCGATCCCTGCTGTTTCTACGACAGCCAGAGCTGGGGTTATTTCTGTCAGTGTCCCTTTAACATACTCAATCATAATTTTCTTTTTAGGTTTATACTTGTTGTTAATTTTAACTTTGAACGGATCTATGCAGTTCAATAATCGGTATTTCCGGTGCCGCACCAAGTCGGAAAGGCATAGTCCCGCCAATTCCTGTCGAGACATACAGCATGCTCCCATCCTCAATATATTTTCCGTTCCATTCGTGATAAAACCATTTAATTGGAGAAAAATGCCCGATTCTCAATTGTCCGGCATGGGTATGACCACTCAAAGTAAGTGCGATATCCGTATGATGTAAAACTTCCATCCGCCAATGATGAGGATCATGACTCAACAAGATTTTAAACATTCCTTTTGGCAATCCTTTCATAGCTTGATCCAGATCACCATAACTCCGGAAAGGAGGTCTGCTGATATTTTCTACCCCTATTACAGCAATCGTAGAAGTAGAATCAACACCATCATCGCTGGTTTGACCTTCTCTTCGGGAATGTGACAAAGATGCATCAAAAACCTGATCCTTTCCAACTTTGGGACGATGAATCAGGACATGATCATTCAAGAGAAGTTTCCAACCCATTTTTCTTTCCAGATAAAGAAGTACCTCTTGGTTTTTCTGAATACTTTTCTCTGAAGTATCCCCCCCATATTCACAATAATCATGGTTACCCAATATAGACAATACTCCGTCAGGAGCATGGAGTTTATTCAATACTGTCGTAAAAGGAATTATCTCCTCAGCACTGGCATTTACCAGATCACCCGTAAAGACGATCAAGTCAATTCTCTGCTTCTGAACTGTGTTTACCAATTTAGTAATGAATGACCGATTCTTCAGGAATGTGCCGATATGAATATCTGAGAGTTGAAGAATACGATAACCTTCAAAGGCTTCAGGAAGAAGAGAGGATGTGCACATTACCGTCTTCACCTTAATATTTCTCCACCCAATTAACAACCCATAAGCAGCAACTGAGAACGCGCATCCTGCCCCTATCACACCAGGCAGCCAACCGAAAAAGGGCCATAAAATCAAGAAAATGAAACCTGGAACAAAAACAAACAGGATCATTCCAGAGATCACTCTCACTAGAGAATTATGATAAATCTTCAATTTCATATCATGTTCGGATAATTCCATACAAATATAATAAAATCTTTGAAATATTCCTTCCTTTACACGCAGTTTTTATCTACTTTTCAAAAAAATCATCAAGAATAACCCCTGGTCTTTAACCTCTTATAAATAAGTAGGAGAAGGGCTGGAAAGCCTCTCGAAATATTTTGGGATAAATTTGTTTTTCTGTATAAGTTAATGTATCTTTGCAAGAATATATCCATTCTGATAAGATGCAGAATCAACATACATACGGACTTTTAGATAAAATAGATTACCCCCAGGATCTACGCAAACTCAGCATAGACCAGCTACCAGAATTATGCAAGGAACTGAGAAAAGATATCATTGACGAGGTCTCCATTAACCCGGGACATCTTGCCTCTTCTCTCGGTGTTGTAGAAATTACGGTCGCCTTACATTATGTTTTTAATACTCCAGATGATCGGATTGTCTGGGATGTTGGCCATCAAGCCTACGGACATAAGATCCTGACCGGCCGTAGAAAATTATTCTATACGAATCGCCAGTTACATGGCATTCGTCCTTTCCCTTCCCCATTGGAAAGTCCTTACGACACCTTTACATGCGGACATGCTTCAAATTCGATCTCTGCAGCCCTAGGTATGGCGGTAGCTGCAAAAAAGACAGGACATAAAGACAGACATGTCATTGCTGTTATCGGTGACGGTGCAATGAGCGGAGGACTTGTTTTCGAAGGACTTAACAATGTGGGATCTACTCCTAATGACTTGCTCATTATTCTAAACGATAATGACATGAGCATTGACCAGGCCGTAGGTGGAATGGAAAAGTATCTTCTCAGACTGGATACGTCTGAGACTTACAATCGCCTTCGTTTCAAAGCTAGCCAGTGGCTTTTCTCAAAAGGTTATCTGAACGAAAATCGCCGTAAAGGAATCATCAGACTGAACAATGCCATCAAATCGGCCATCAGCCGTCAGCAGAATATTTTCGAAGGAATGAATATCCGATACTTCGGTCCTTACAATGGACATGACGTAAAGGGACTCGTCCACATATTCCGCCAACTGAAGGACATGAAAGGCCCAAAACTGCTCCACCTACATACCGTCAAAGGAAAAGGTTATAAGCCTGCAGAAAAATCGGCCACCATCTGGCATGCACCAGGGAAATTCGATATCCAGACAGGTTACCGGATCATTCAGGATAACACTAACCAACCTCCAAAATTCCAACAGGTATTCGGAGAAACTCTTCTCGAACTGGCTAGAAAGAATCCCAGGATCATTGGAGTGACTCCTGCCATGGCTCCAGGCTGTTCCATGAACATCATGCAAAAGGTGATGCCGGACCGTGTCTTTGATGTTGGTATTGCAGAAGAACATGCCGTAACTTTTTCTGGAGGCATGGCTAAAGATGGACTGCAGCCTTTCTGCAATATCTATAGCGCTTTCGCACAAAGGGCTTACGATAATATCATCCATGATCTGGCCATTCTAAATCTCCCCGTTGTGCTCTGTCTGGACCGGGCGGGAATAGTAGGTCCTGACGGACCTACCCATCATGGTGTTTTTGATATGGCAGCATTACGTCCTGTTCCTCATCTTACTATTGCATCACCCATGAATGAGCACGAACTGAGAAAACTCATGTATACGGCACAATTAAAGGACAAGGGAACTTTTGTGATCCGCTATCCAAGAGGCAGAGGAGTTCTTCTCAATTGGCGTTGTCCGTTGGAAGAAGTACAAGTAGGTACGGGTCGGAAACTGAAAGACGGGGGAAAACTGGCTGTTCTTAGTATCGGGCCCATTGGCAATGATGTAGAAAAGGCAATTGATAACCTGGAACAAAGCAAGGACTCTGACACAGCCACTTTATACAGAGGAAATATAGCTCATTATGACATGCGATTTCTCAAACCACTTGATGAACAGATTTTGAAAGAAGTTGCTGAGAAATTCCGCAAGATCATTACTATCGAAGACGGTATAAAAGCCGGAGGATTTGGCAGCGCCGTTCTGGAATGGATGAACGACCACGGATTTCATCCTGATATTCTCAGGATGGGTATCTCTGACGAATTTGTGGAACAGGGAACTATTGAACAACTACATCAAATTGTAGGTATTGATATAGAAAGCATTGAAAAGAATATAATGGCTTTATTATAATATCTGCAAGAACTCGGGCAATCCTCTTTCCATAAAGCAAAGGCTACCTTAAAATCCGGACAGGTTCAGAAGAAACAGGAAGATGGAACATGTTCTTGTCTTAATGATTAGTCCAAATACCTGTCCCTATAAAATAATAATCTACGATATCATAAAGTTTTTTAAAGAATCATGAGGATTATCATTTCCGGCGCTTATGCCATAGGAACTTATCTCGCAAAATTGCTATCACGCAATAAAGAAGACATCACTCTCATCGATGAAAATGCTGATCGACTGGCTGAAATAGAATCAGACTATGATCTGCTCACACTTGAAGCCAATCCAGGAAGCATCACAACCCTCAAGAAAGCAGGTGTACAAGATGCTGACCTTTATATTGCTGTCACTAAAGATGAAGCACTCAACCTGAACACTTGTATTCTGGCAAAAGCCTTGGGAGCGAAAAAAACTGTCGGTGAAATCAAGAATTCGGAATATGTAGAACCCGAATCACAGGAATTCCTTCAAAAACTTGGAGTAGATTCTGTTATCTTTCCGGAAATCCTAGCTGCTCAAGACATCAACAACGGTCTGAAGATGAGTTGGGTACGCCAACGTTGGGACGTTCATGACGGAGCCTTGGTCTTACTCGGTATCAAGCTTCGGGACTCTTGTGAGATTCTCAACCAACAGTTGAAGAACATCAGTGGTCCAGACGATCCTTATCATATTGTAGCCATCAAACGTGGAGACCAAACTATCATTCCTGGTGGAAATGATACGCTGAAAACCTATGACTTGGCATACTTCATGACGACAAAAGACTATATTCCCTATATTCGAAAAATTGCAGGAAAAGAGAATTATGAAGATGTCAAGAACGTCATGTTCATGGGAGGAGGCGAGACTGCTGTAAAAGCTCTTAACACATTGCCGGAATATATGAATGCAAAAGTTATTGAAAACAACAAAGAACGTTGTAAAAAGCTAAACGAACTCCTTGATGACAAGGTTATGATCATTCACGGTGACGGACGTGATGTCTCCTTACTGCAAGAAGAAGGTATTGCTAATACGCAAGCATTTGTAGCTCTCACCCCGAATACAGAAATAAACATTCTCGCCTGCCTTACCGCAAAGAAAATGGGGGTCAGAAAGACAGTAGCAATGGTAGAAAACATTGATTACATCAGTATGGCAGAAAGTCTGGATATCGGGACTATTATTAACAAAAAAGTAATTGCTGCCTGTCACATCTATCAGATGATGCTTGATGCAGACGTGATGGATGTTCAGTTTTTGATGAATGCCAATACCGACGTAGCAGAATTTATTCCCAAAGAGGGGTCTAAGGTCACAAAAAAACCAGTTAAGAATCTGGGATTACCGTACGGTGCCACCATCGGAGGACTGATAAGAGAAAAGGAGGGAATTCTGGTATCAGGAAACACGCAGATAAAGGCTGGTGACTCCGTAATTGTTTTCTGCTTTAACATTAATTTAAAGAAGATTGAGAAATTTTTTATCTGATTTCATTAAAATAAAAGATACAGGAAGAAAAAATAATGCTTCACTTTAAGTTAATCAACAAAATCATCGGTTATTTACTTCTTATAGAAGCTCTCCTAATGTCCTGGTGCCTGATCATCAGTTTCATCTACCACGAAGATGATACAGTTGCTTTCATTTGCTCCATTATTATTACAATTATGACCGCTTTCAGTCTGATTACTTTAGGACGAAATGCGAAAAACACACTTTCACGGAGAGATGCCTACTTGATCGTTACAGCAACATGGATTATATTCAGTCTATTTGGTACTCTACCCTTCTTAATCAGTGGATATGTAAAAAGTTTCACTGATGCTTATTTTGAGACCATGTCAGGTTTTACTACCACAGGATCCACCATTATCGATAATGTAGAAGCCCTTCCTCATGGCTTGCTTTTCTGGCGATCACTAACCCAATACATTGGAGGATTAGGCATCGTATTTTTTACAGTAGCTTTACTCCCTTCTTTAGGAGGAGGTTCCATAAAAATTTTCGCTGCGGAATCCACGGGCCCCCTCAAGACAAAACTTCACCCACGTATCTCTACAAGTGCAAAGTGGATATGGATGGTTTACTTACTTCTTACGACAGGATGTGCTATAAGTTACTATTTAGGAGGAATGAATTTATTTGATGCTATCAATTTTTCCATGACCACCACAGCTACAGGAGGTTTCGGAACACATAATGAGAGTTTTGCTTTCTATCATTCTAAATTCATTGAATACGCCTGTACCTTATTTACATTCTTATCTGGCGTAAACTTCACTCTTCTGTACACTTCCTTATTTAAAGGAAAAATAAAAAATCTAATCCATAATTCGGAATTCAAATTTTATCTTACAATAATACTTTCTTTTTCGGCCTTCATTGCATTCAAGTTGATCTTTCATAACCATTATGATTTAGAGCATGCCTTCAGAAAAGCAGCCTTTCAAGTAGTCACTTTTATGACAACGACAGGATTCTATAGTGACAACGCTGCGACATGGCCCCATGTCACGTGGGTCATTCTTGCAATAGGAATGTTCTTCGGAGCCAGTTCGGGAAGCACGAGTGGAGGCCTAAAATGTATTCGTGGAGTCATGACCATGAAAGTCATCAAAAACGAATTTCTCCAAATTCTTCATCCGAATGCAGTCTTGCCTCTAAAAGTAGACCGGATAAATATACCAGAACAAAAAAGGATTACACTATTAGCCTTTCTGGCCACTTATCTCATCCTCTGCCTCATCTCCTCTTCTATTCTTATCGCAATGGGAATAGACAACACCGACGCAATCACCATGACGTTAAGCAGTATAGGGAATGTTGGACCTGCACTCGGAACTGAGATTGGTCCAACTATGTCATGGAGTATACTTCCAGCGGCTGCAAAATGGCTGTGTGCCTTCCTGATGCTTATCGGACGTCTGGAGATTTTTACTGTGTTGATTATCTTCACGCCTGCTTTTTGGAAGAACAATTAAGTCATCAATCCAAAAATAAAAGAACCTCAAGTCCGAAAATATAAAAACAAGTGAAGGTATTCTAATACCTATCGTTACATACAGAAAAGATACCTTTATGTTTTATACTACGCTTTCACATAAGTTGTCTGGAACTTAACATTATTCACAATCATTTTGAAAAATCAAAAGATTATAATATCTTTGCAATTCACATAACTAAATCATTATGAAGCCATTTAAATTTGAGCCATTGTTGAAATCAACTCTTTGGGGTGGTAACAAGATTATCCCGTTTAAGCATTTGAATATCCAACAGGAAAACGTGGGAGAAAGTTGGGAAATTTCAGGTGTACCGGGCAATCAGAGTATTGTTGCAGAAGGTCCTTACAAGGGGAAAACTCTTAAGGCCATCATCTCAGAACTTAAAGATTCACTTGTTGGTGTAGCAAACTATAAGCGTTTTGGTGAAGAATTCCCATTACTTATCAAATTCATTGACGCCTACCAGCAACTTTCCATCCAAGTTCATCCTAATGATGAAATTGCCCACAAACTTGGCAAAGAACGGGGCAAGACAGAGATGTGGTATGCCATGGACTCCGACAAAGATGCAAGTCTCATGTGTGGTTTGAAAACGCAGATCACCCCTGATCAGTATAAGGATATGGTAGCTGACGATACCATTACCGATGTCCTTGCCAGTTATTCCGTCAAGGAAGGAAATTGCTTCTTTATTCCGGCAGGTCGTATCCACAGTATAGGAAAAGGTTGCTTCTTAGTTGAAATACAACAGACCAGTGACGTAACTTACCGTATTTACGACTTCAAGCGCAAGGATAAGAATGGCAACTATCGTCAGTTGCATACCAAAGAAGCCGCTTTGAGCATTGACTATAATGTCAGTAAGAACTATCGCCAACAATATGTTCCACAAAAGAATCAAGGCGTCAGCTTGGTCAAATGTCCGTATTTCAACACAACAGTTTATGATTTGACTGAGCCCATGACTCTCGACTATAGTGAACTTGACAGTTTTGTCATCTTGATCGGCGTGAAAGGGAAAGCAAAGATGAGTGATAATGAAGGCAATGAATTTGAACTCCAAACTGGAGAAACTCTCCTGATTCCAGCAACCACAAAACAGATACATATAACCGGAGACATAAAATTTCTGGAATCTTACGTATAAATCACTTCCCAGGTCTCTGTTCCGATATAGTCATATTGGTAAACGTCAAGGAATCATTGTTTGACGTTTACCAATATTCTTTTCTACCTAAAGGTATATTCAAAACTTTCGGTCAGTATCATCAAACACCTCTATGGTGCATATCGCCGAGCGCTATGCACCATAGAGCACATGCACCATCCAGGTGATTAACTATCGAAAACGAAACTGACCAAAATGGTGCATTACGGGGTAGCGAAATGGTGCATTATGGGATACCGAAATGGTGCATTATGGTATACCGAAATGGTACATTTTGGTCACAATGGACGGTTTTAACTAAATTCAATAGATGACACTTTTATTTATTGGCAAGATAATTCTCTATGTCTTTCAGTAAATGCTGAAAAGGCTCAGAATACTGATAAACCATATTCTTCTTCATCATTTGAGTCACATTCTCGATGCTATGCTTGTAACTTGACATTTCCGTAGTCTCCTGCATAGCATGGACAGACTGCTCCCGAATCTCTTCTTCCTGCTCCTGCTCCAATCTTTCAGAAACTTTCAAGACAACAGGGCATACCACCTTATCGAATAGATGGTGACCCTGAACAAACAAATAGACATTGTCTGATCGCACGCCAAGCCGGTTTAAATCCCTTATCAATGCTTCCTTGTGATCTTGAAACCGAGGATAATCTTTATTTAAATTTCGCAATTTACGTTCTACTTTCCTGCGCATATCATTAATCATCTCTTCGGGGTGATTGATCCTAAAGTAACCCGGTTCGATGATTTTATTGAAATCAGTAATGGTAAAGTCGCTATAATGAGATCCTCTGTAAAACCAGATATTCCAAACGAATAATGGCCATACTGCCTGTGAATAATCATAGAGATATTTCTCGAAATCAAAGATATTATGATCATTAAGAGTCACCATCACACACGCATCATGTAAACCGGGAGCATAACACTGATAATTCTCTATCGCATAAACGTATGTATGGAAAATATAAGGATTTTCATTTATTAATTTCGAAGTCTCAGTAGCACCCTGGATAAGATAATCATAATCAGCATCCACACATGCAATCATATCACGTCCCACACCTGAAAGCATACTGGATATAGCAGCCTTCTTCCCCCTTTCCAGATAACTGCCACGAATAGGAAGCATAATCTCGAAATAACGGGTATTATTTTCAAAACGTCCTAATACCTGACGCCAAAAGAGCACATCATCATAACTCTCCACATAAACTACAATTTTTCTACGGTCATACTGAGATGTGAGCCGGTTAGCGGCTTCGAAATATCGAGAGTTAATATGGTCTTTTAATCTTGAAGACATAAGCAACACATTTACTTATCATCCGTTTTCTCAGGAGAGTGGGCTCCTACCGTAATATCAGTAACCTCAGTGACGTGGTCCATCCATCCATTCATAATCACAGCAGGACTGTGCGTAGTCATGATCAACTGAATATTTGGGTTCAATTTCAACACCAACTCTATTAACTGTTTTTGCCATTCGAAATGCAAACTCACTTCTGGTTCATCCATAAAAAGAACGTATGGCTTCTGATCTTCTACAAGAACAGTCAATAAAATGCAAAGCATCTGTTTTTCACCACTCGACAGCAGATATGGAACCAATGTTTCTTTCATTTGAGAGAAACGTATTTCATTTTCAGTGCGGATAATCTTCTTTCCGGTCGAAGCAAAAAGTTGATCTATCATATCTTGAAATATCTTCTTGGGCTCTGCAATCTTCTCTGCCTTTTCAGTTGATTTCGGATTACCACTCTGCAAGACTTGTATAATTCGATTCCCCATATTGACCTGATAGTCCAGATATTTTCTCTGCAGATTATAAATTTGCAAATCCATATCTGTCCCCATAGGAAGGTTCAGTTGTGAAGTCAATTCTGAATTGACCAAAGGACGCTCAAAAGAACGAATGGTATCATAACGAATCCATTTCGCGTCTTCCGGATACACTTTAAGATGAACTCCTTTTAAAAGATGGCTGGGGAACTCCCCTCCCTGAGCCAGACCTTTGACAACCTTATTGAGTATGGTCGTTTTACCAACACCATTAATACCACTCAGGACATTCACTTTACGGTCAAGATCCCAAATGATATGCTTGACACCACTCCAAAGAGAATCGATTTCAATTCTTTTAATATAATCAGCATACTTCTGCATAATCTAAAAGTTTTTCACGTCCTCGCGCACTTAGTTTTAGATGACAAATATAAGAAAAAGAAACTGAAATCAAAAAGAGTTCGGAATTTATTATTAACTTTGTGAATCATTTAAAGGGAATTTAAGGTAATGTATATAATATATACCGTTCTACTAAAAAGATCAAAAGATCGATATGGATATGAGAGAACAATGATGTGCAATAACTGTAAAAAGACATTATCAAGATGACATTTATCAGAACATTTCGTTTTATATTAACAGATTACTTTATAAAATGAAAAAATAAAACATGTTACACATCAACAAACCTCTTCAAGCACACCTGAGCATCTTTAGTGCAGAAATATTCTGGGGCTTAATGGCTCCAATCGGAAAAGAAGCCATGACTCATGGCATTGACGGCATTGACCTTGTGACATTCAGAGTCCTTGGAGGAGTTATTTTGTTCTGGATTAGTTCTTTATTCGCTCCAAAAGAGAAAGTACCATTGAAAGACAAACTGAAATTTATCGGTGCAGCTGTTTTTGGTCTGATATGCAACCAGTTCTGCTATAATATCGGTCTGAGCATCACCTCCCCCAATAATGCAAGCATCATGACAACGACTATGCCGATCTTCGCGATGGTCTTATCCTTCCTTATTCTGAAAGAACCTATGACCTTAAAAAAGATTTCAGGAGTATTCATCGGTTGCATAGGTGCACTGATATTGATTTTGACAAGTGTATCAGCAAATAATGCGAAGGTTGGAAATATTCGCGGTGATTTGCTTTGTCTGACAGCCCAATGCTCCTTTGCCCTTTATCTTACTCTTTACAGCCCGTTGGTAAAAAAATATTCCGTCTTTACAACTAATAAATGGATGTTTCTATGGGCGGCCATCATGATTCTCCCCTTCTCCGGACATCATGTCATCACAACTATTGACTGGGCAAATGTCCCGGCAATAACCTTATGGGAGACAGGATATGTAGTAGTTATCGGAACTTATGCCTGTTATTTACTGACCATGATTGCCCAGCAAACCCTTCGTCCTACTGTAGTATCAATCTACAACTATGTCCAACCTATCGTTGCGGTTACCATCAGTGTCCTCATGGGAATAGGAGTATTCAAGTGGAGCCAAGGATTAGCCATAATCTGTGTGTTTTTCGGAGTCTGGCTGGTTACGCACTCTAAGTCAAAAAGAGAATTAACGGTCCCTGAAGACACCTTTATTCATAGACATTAACTGCAAAATGAAGATATCCTTCTCAATCAACAGAAAAATACCATAGTTGTGGTATAAAGAATGCCTTAACTATGTGATTACCGGAGAATATTTTTTCATGTAACTTTGTAACGACAAAACAAGAAGGGATATAAGATAAAAAAACTTTTCATGCCTTTAAAATTTAACATATAAAAGAGGATAAAATTTATGAGCAACAAAAAGAAACTTCATTTCGAGACTTTACAAGTTCATGTAGGACAAGAACACGCTGACCCGGCAACAGATTCCCGTGCCGTACCTATTTATCAGACTACTTCTTATGTATTTAAGAATTCCAAACATGCTGCTGACCGATTCGGACTCCGTGATCCGGGTAACATCTACGGTCGTCTGACCAATTCTACCCAGGCTGTATTTGAGGACCGCATATCTGCACTCGAGGGAGGTGTAGGAGGCTTGGCCGTTGCGTCCGGTGCAGCAGCCGTCACTTATGCCATCACTAATCTTGCCTTTGCCGGTGATCATGTAGTAGCCAGCAAGACCATCTATGGTGGTTCTTATAACTTATTAAAACATACGCTCTCAAGATATGGTATCTCCACAACCTTTGTAGATTCAGATGATTTAGATGCCTTCGAGAAAGCCATTCAGCCGAACACAAAACTGGTTTATATTGAGACCTTAGGCAACCCGAACTCAAATATTACTGATATTGAGGGCACAGCCGCAATTGCTCATCGTCACGGCATTCCTCTGGTTATCGACAACACCTTCGGAACACCTTATTTAATCCGCCCTATAGAACATGGAGCTGATATTGTAGTACATTCAGCTACTAAATTTATCGGTGGTCATGGCAGCACTTTAGGTGGCGTCATTGTAGATGGCGGAACATTTGACTGGATGCACAGCGACAAGTTTCCAGGTTTTACACAGCCAGACGCATCCTATCATGGTATGAAGTTTGGAGAACTCCCTGCTCCTTTCGTTACTCGTGTACGTGCCTTGATCCTTCGTGATGAGGGTGCAACGATTGCTCCTATCGCTGCATGGATTCTATTACAAGGCTTGGAGACATTAAGCCTGCGTGTTGAACGGGAAGTCTACAACACGAAAAAGATCATAGAATACTTACAGACACAACCTCAAGTGAAGAAAATCAATCACCCTTCCCTGCCTGATCATCCAAATCATGACCTTTATGAAAAATACTTTCCGAATGGAGCCGGCAGTATCTTCACCTTTGAAATAGACGGCTCTCAAAAGAAAGCAATGGATTGGATTGACCATCTGAAAATTTTCTCTCTGTTAGCGAATGTAGCTGATGTGAAATCATTGGTGATTCATCCGGCATCTACTACCCACTCAGAATTAAGTCCTGAAGAAGCCGCTGACCAGGGAATCTATCCGAACACCATCCGCTTAAGTATTGGCACGGAACACTATCTTGATCTTATTGACGACCTGGACCAAGCCTTCAAAGCCGTAGAAAATGAGAAATAATCACCCTTTCATCCTATAAGTAATTTTGGAAACGATAATATAGCAAAGGATAAAAAGAATGCCCGATAGGAGATTATTGTTATCCTTTGTATAATAAACAATTAAAAAAGACAAAATGACAAAAATTGCAAAGAACATAACAGAACTGATCGGCCATACACCTCTGATAGAGTTAACAAAATACTCTGCTTTCAAAGGTTTGAAGAAACCGGTTATCGCCAAGATTGAATCATTTAACCCTGGTGGAAGTGCAAAAGACCGCATAGCTCTTGCGATGGTCGAAGATGCTGAAAAGAAAGGCGAGCTCAAACCAGGAGCCACAATTATTGAACCGACAAGTGGAAATACTGGAGTAGGCCTCGCTTTGGTTGCTGCCGTAAAAGGTTACAAACTGATCTTGACCATGCCGGAAACAATGAGCATCGAACGCAGGAATCTTGTAAAAGCATACGGGGCTCAAGTCAAATTGACAAGTGGTCAAGACGGAATGCCTGGTGCGATTAAAGCTGCTGACAAACTCCGGGATTCGATTCCCGGGTCTGTCATTCTGGGACAATTCGATAATCCTGCCAATCCAGAGGTTCACTACAAGACTACCGGACAGGAAATCTGGGAAGATACAGATGGAAAAGTTGACATATTCATAGCCGGCGTAGGTACGGGAGGTACTATCTCCGGTGTTGCGAAAGCATTGAAGGAGAAAAATCCAAAAGTAAAAGTCATCGCTGTCGAACCTGCAACATCACCGGTTCTAAATGGTGGTAAAAGTGGACCTCATAAGATTCAAGGTATCGGAGCAGGATTCATTCCAAAGACATACGATGCTTCTCTCATTGATGAAGTTGTTGACATTGATAATGATGCGGCCATTCTTGCAGGACGTCAACTGGCACAGCAAGAAGGACTCTTAGTCGGTATTTCTTCCGGTGCAGCAGCATTTGCAGCCACTGAGATTGCAAAGCGTCCGGAAAATGCAGGCAAGACTATTGTCACTCTGCTTCCGGATACCGGAGAACGTTACCTGTCGACGGTGCTCTATGCATTCGACGAGTATCCTCTCTAATGAAGTGAATCGATAAGCATTAACTCAAATCAATTTAAAAAAGAAGGCAAACTCCCAGTTTGGTAAGTTTGTCTTCTTTTTTTAGAGTCTTAACAACTGCCTTCTCTAAATTCCTTTCCTTCTATTTTTTCTCCAACAGATTATCTTTCGGACTATCTTTTAATTCAGGTATAGGTCTGTTCGGATTTTCCTTTGCTCCTAAATCAACAAGTTCTCTGGCTTTCTTCACTACACTCTGCTGACCGGAAATCAATTTATTATCAGCTGAATCATACGCTTCTTGAGACTTTTTAATCAACTCCCCAAGTTTATTATAACGCTGAAAGAAATCACCAAGTCGGTCCAGAAGCGTCTCAGCAAGTCCGAAAACTTTCTGCTGATTCTCTGCCTGTGTATTCTGAACCCAGGCAACCCGGATCATGTGAAGGATGGCCGTAAGATTCTGTTCACTTGTCATAAACACCTTCTTTTGGAAAGCCTCATCCCAAAGATGAGGTTCATTGACTAAAGCCAACTGCAAAGAGGCTTCCACCGGCATAAACATAATCACGAAATCAACAGCTTCACGCGGTGTTTTCACATATTTGCTATAATCCTTACGTGCCAATTCATTGACATGTTTACGTACACTATCCACGTGTTCCTTCATGTACAAGTCTTTCTCTTCCGGAGTCGAAGCATTGACGTATTTTTCAAAAGCAACCAGGGAAACCTTGGAATCGATAATCGCATCTTCTCCATGAGGATAATGCAGGATGACATCCGGAATCATCTGAGCACCAGTACTATCATTACGAATCGTATTTCCATTGGCATCACGAAGATGAGTCTGTACGTCATACTCCTTCCCTTCTACCAATCCCTGACTGTCCAGAAGATCCCCAAGGATTACTTCCCCCCAGTTACCTGCCACTTTATTATCACGACGCAACACATTCACCAGAGAATCTGCTTTATCTCCTATCTCTTGATTACTTTTCCTCATCTGGTCAATTATCTCACGAAGACTTGCTTGACCTTCAGCAGTTTTTATAGAAGTATCATTCAAGGCTTTACGCATATCAGAGATTGCAGTCTGCAATGGAGCTGTAATATGTCCGACATGTTCCATATTCGCCTCTTTCAATGCCTTGGAATTTTCTTCCAGCACCTTTCGGGCTGCAATATCCATTCCTTGTTTGGCTGACTCCAATTGCTCAGAGAACTGCTTCTCTTGCTGTTCCCTCAAATCAGAAAACTGTTTCTGGAACAATGTTCTTTGGTCCTGCAGTTGTTTTTCATACATGGACTTCAACTCTTCCCGTTGATTGCGGGCATTTTCCGTATCCACAGTCCTTTGCTGCTGAAGGATTTTCAACTGAGTATGTGTCCTCTCGACTTCCATTTTGATTTCGGACTGAGAGCGATTGGCTATGAAATAACCTGTAACACTCCCTAATATAAAGCCAATAATTACCAAGATAATTTCCATAATCTCAAATCAAGGATATTAATGCAATACTATAATATAATTTCGGATGAGCCAATAAGAAAGAATACCTGCTATATATCCGACAAAAGCTATCCAACTCACATGCTTCATATACCAGCCAAAGGTGATTTTCTCAAGCCCCATAACCACAACGCCTGCAGCACTTCCTATGATCAATATAGAACCACCAATGCCTGCACAGTATGCCAACAATTGCCAGAAAATTCCATCCGTCGCCATATCTCCTACTGCCTGAATGGGATACATACCCATACAGCCTGCTACCAAAGGTACATTATCAATAACACTTGAAAGCATACCTATAATTCCAGTTACCATATAGTGATTTCCATGGAAGGTAACATTCAGTCCATTCCCCAGCAATTTCAGAGCGCCGATTTCCTCCAGACAAGACACAGCCATCAATACTCCCAAGAAGAAAAGAATGGTAGACAAGTCGATATGAGACAAGAGATTTGAAACTCTTCTTGCAAAAGATTTTCTACCTGTAAAACGATGCAGCCGACGATAGAAAATTTCTGTAACAATCCAAAGTATACTTAAAACAAGCAGAATACCGACAAATGGAGGCAAATTCGTTAAAGTCTTAAAAACCGGAACAAACATCAAACCACCTACACCCAGAAAAAAAATCGTTCGGCGCTGATGGCTGGAAAAATCCAAGACTTGGTATTCAGGCCCTTCTGAAATCTGAATATCTTCAGGAGTTTTCAGATTACCTGTTAGCTGGGTCTGGAGGAGCAAGGCCGGGATAATCACAGAAATAACAGAAGGGATGAAAATTTCAGAAATAACTCCGGAGGGAGTAATCAAATTCTTGTTCCATAACATAATCGTCGTCACATCACCGATCGGAGAGAAAGCACCACCTGAATTTGCTGCCAGAATAATCATAGAAGCATAGATCAAGCGGTCTTTTCGATCACTCGCAAGTTTACGAAGTATCATAATCATCACGATGCTGGTCGTCATATTATCCAGGACGGCAGAAAGAAAGAAAGTCATAAAGGTAATCTTCCATAACAGTGCACGCTTGCTCTTCGTTTTCATGATCTTGCGTACCCAATCAAAGCCCCCATTCTGATCCACAATTTCTACAATAGCCATAGCACCCATAAGAAAGAAAAGCGTCGTAGAGGTACTCCCCAGATGCCGTTCAATCGTATTACTGACCACAGAAGGAATATTTGCTGCTGATACTCCAGGATTATAACTTCCAGGATTCATCATATAGAGCGTCCAACATACTGCAAACATCAATAATGCAACAGCAGCCTTATTCACCTTTGTCACACTCTCAAGGGCTATAAAAAGATAACCTGCACAGAACACGATCACAATCACAACAGATAATGTAGACATATTAACATTAAATTAAAATACTCTCGAGATATATAATATTCTATTTAATTAACAAAAAATACCCCGCCATTTTATTGCAAAGGTACATAACTTTTCACAAACTTATACATATCTTTTAGGTATTCAAAAAGAAACACTGCTTTTTCTCATACAAAGGAAGTTAAAAATTTCCAGTATTTGGCATATTCGCTTATTTTTAGTATTTTTGTCGAAAATAAAAGAGATGCCATGCAAACCAGCAAATACCTTGTAGCAAATTCCAGAGATGCCCTCTGGGGCCTTACTATCAGTACGGTAGGCAAGGAAATCATCCTTCCAGGAGAAGGATATCCTACTCATGGCCATGCTGATGGGTATTACTTCAATATAGAAAAAGGCAGAATACTCAACGAGTATCAAATTCTCTATGAGCCTGAAGGAGAAGGTGAATTCCAAAGTGAGCATATTGGACCGGTAAGGATCAAGGGAGGAGATATATTTCTACTCTTTCCGGGTGAATGGCATTCTTATCATCCATCGGTAAACAATGGTTGGAAAAGTTATTGGATTGGATTTAAAGGCAAGAATATGGATGATCGCATCAAAGCCGGGTTCTTGTCTCCTGAAAAGCCCATCTATCATGTAGGATATAGCAGTGATATCATCCGGCTCTATGAAGAAGCTTACCTAACTGCCCTAAAAGAAGCAGCCTACTCTCAGCAGATACTGGCAGGTATTGTCAATCATCTCATCGGCATGATGTATTCTCTGGAAAGAAATATCATTCTCAATCGAAACCAAGAATATGTCGACATGATCAACCATGCACGAAAAATGATTCGAGAGTCGTTGGAAAAAGATCTGTCAATCCAGGAGATATCAAATCAGATGGGAGTCAGTTATTCAAATTTCAGAAAATTATTCAAGGAATTCACTGGCATAGCCCCAGCAACTTATCAGCAGGAGCTCCGCCTGCAAAGGGCTAAAGAGTTATTATCTACAACAGACTTCAGCATTAAGGAAATTGCCTATCGCCTCCGTTTCGAGACGCCGGATTATTTCTCTTCAAAATTCAAGGTCAAGACGGGTTGTAAACCCAGCGAATTCAGACACAGAACGAGATAGAATATTCACAAGCAACAGTAACGCATAGAACGGGACTGAAATGATAACCAAGAAATGCCGATCTCGAAAAACCCACATTTTTTAGTTTAGAATTTATTCCAGACGAGAAAATATATACCCTTAATAATTGTCTGTTTTTTATGAAAATCCATTTTCTATCTCAAATTTTTATGCTTTAAAATCAAATAGTAGAGTTATTTCATATCTATTCAGTTTACCTTTGTAAACTAAACAATACTAAACCATACTAAACCAAAAACCGATGATAGAAAACAAAAAATATTTTTTTGCTATAGATTTAGGTGCGACAAGTGGAAGAACCATTATAGGTACCCTACACGAAGGCAAAATGAAACTGGAAGAGTTGACTCGCTTTGATAATCATATCATAGAAACTGGTGGTCATTTTTACTGGGATATCTACGCTTTATATCATGAAATCATCCAAGGACTCAAACTCGCTCACGACCGTGAGATTCCTATTCAGAGTATCGGCATTGACACATGGGGATGCGACTTTGTCTTTGTAGGCCAGGACGGTGCTCTGATGCGTAATCCGATGTCCTATCGTGATCCTTGTACAATGGGTACTATGGATGACTATTTCAAAAACGCCATTTCCAAGGAAAAGGTTTATGAAAAAACAGGAATTCAATTTATGAATTTCAATTCGCTTTTCCAACTCTATCAGATGCGTATGTCAGAAAATTCTGCTATGCTCCATGCACAGCAGGTTCTTTTTATCCCTGACGCTTTAAGTTATATGCTAACAGGTAAAGCAATCTGCGAATACACCATATCCTCTACTTCCCAACTTCTTAATCCGAAAACAGGTGACCTTGATGAAGAACTCCTTCAAAGTATAGGACTAACCCGTAAAGAGTTTGGGAAGATGACCCGCCCTGCTACAGTAATCGGGCCTTTAACGGACGAAATACAGAAATTGACAGGATTAGGTTCTATCCCTGTTATTGCCGTTGCAGGCCATGATACAGCCAGTGCAGTAGCAGCTGTTCCAGCCACAGATGAAAAATTTGCTTATCTAAGTTCCGGAACCTGGAGTCTGATGGGTATAGAAAACCGACAAGCCATCATCAATGACAAGAGTTTCAAACTTAATTTTACAAATGAAGGGGGTATAGAAGGTACTACTCGTTTCCTGAAAAATATCTGTGGAATGTGGCTTTATGAGCGTTGCCGTTCTGAATGGCCTGAAATCAAGAATCTCGGGCATCAGAAACTTCAAGCTCAAGCGGCTCAGGAAACTGGCTTCAAGAGTCTTATCAATCCTGATGATCCTGTATTTGCTAACCCTGCTTCAATGGTAGTTGCTATCCAGAATTACTGCACAGAACATCAAGAACCTGTCCCACAGAGTCCTGCCCAAATCTGCCGTTGTATCTTCGATAGTCTGGCACTGCGTTATCGGCAGGTTTTCAACTGGCTGAAAGAGTTTGCACCCTTCCCCATCAACACTCTCCATATTATCGGTGGCGGATCTCTCAATGTCATGCTTGACCAGTTTACGGCCAACTCCTGTGGTGTACCTGTACTTGCCGGTCCACAGGAAGGTACTGCCATCGGAAACATCATGCTTCAGGCAAAAGCTTCAGGTGACGTCAAAGATATCAAGGAAATGCGAAAGATAATCGCTGACAGTATTGATCTCAGACGTTACGAACCTCAAGATAAAGAACAATGGGATACTGTTTACCAGAAATATCTGAAAATCTGTAAATAGTTATCATCCTATCCATCACTTTTCATCGTTGATCAGGATCAGATATCAAATCTGATAAAAGAAATCAGATTTGATGTCGATCCTGCTCTTTGGAAATCATAAAAATAAATACATTAATAACTAAAAAATAAAACTAAACGATTATGAAATCAGAAACTATTGAAAAAAATTATCAAATCGCAAAAGAGCGCTATGCTGCTCTGGGTGTAGATACGGACAAAGCAATCGATATTTTACAGAAGACTCCTATCTCCCTCCACTGCTGGCAGGCTGACGATGTAATCGGCTTTGAGCGTAATGAAGCTCTCTCCGGTGGTATCCAGACTACAGGCAACTATCCCGGACGTGCCCGTAATGTAGCAGAAGTGCGTCAGGACATTGAAAAGGTTGCATCCCTTCTGGGTGGAACTTTCCGCCTGAACCTTCACGAAACTTACGGCGAATTCGGTGATAAGTTTGTTGACCGTGACCAATGCGATCCCAAGCATTTCACAGGATGGATGCAATGGGCAAAAGAGCACAACATGAAACTGGACTTCAACTCTACATCCTTCTCCCATCCGAAGAGCGGATACCTCTCCCTATCCAATCCTGACAAAGAAATCCGCGATTTCTGGATTGAACATACCAAGCGTTGCCGTCGTATTGCTGATGCTATGGGAAAATATCAGGGTGATCCCTGTATCATGAATATCTGGATTCATGATGGATCAAAGGATTATACAGTAGAGCGTTCTCGTTATCGTCAGATTCTGAAAGATTCTCTTGATGACATTCTTACCGAGAAACTTCCTAACATGAAAACCTGTCTGGAAGCAAAACTCTTCGGTATCGGACTCGAAGCCTATACAGTAGGTTCTCATGATTTCTATGCTGGATATTGTTCTAAGAACAATGTGATCTACACATTGGATACCGGTCATTACGAACCAACGGAGAATGTTTCAGATGCTATTTCTGCTCTGTTACTCTTTGTCCCGGAACTCATGCTGCATGTCAGCCGTCCTATGCACTGGGATTCCGATCACGTGACCATTTTCGATGACAAGACTCGTGATTTATTCTCCGAAGTCATTCGCGCCAATGCTCTCAATCGCACACACATCGGACTGGATTATTTCGATGCTTCCATTAACCGTATCGGAGCTTATATTATCGGTTCACGGGCTACTCAGAAATCACTCTTACAGGCACTTCTGGAGCCACTGTCAACACTTCGGAAATATGAGGATGAAGGAAAATGGTTTGAGCGTCTGGCTCTTCTGGAGGAAGGAAAGACTCTCCCATTAGGAGCTGTCTATGATTACTTCAACTATAAGAATAACAAACCGGTAGCTGAAGAGTATATTCCGGATGTAGAGAAATACGAATCTGACGTACTGTCAAAGCGCAACTGATGGAAATTATCTTTGGATTACTGATCATAGCAATCGGCGCATTCTGCCAGTCAAGTAGCTATGTACCCATCAACAAAATCAAGAACTGGAGTTGGGAAAGCTACTGGCTCGTGCAGGGTGTCTTCGCGTGGCTCATCCTACCCTTTCTGGGAGCGTTGCTGGCTATACCTGAAGGACAGTCTCTGCTAGGGCTTTTTACAACTACCGATTCCTTCCATCTATGGATGACGATTCTCTTCGGTGTTCTCTGGGGTGTCGGAGGTTTAACTTTCGGTCTCTCCATGCGCTATTTAGGGGTAGCTTTGGGACAGTCTATCGCTCTGGGAACTTGTGCAGGATTAGGAACGATCATGGGGCCGGTACTGCTCAACATCTTTTTCCCAGAACTCAACGCACTGAGTTCGCTGACCTTTGCAGTTATTTTCGGTGTTATCGTAACTCTTGTCGGTATTGCTATTATCGGTATCGCCGGTAAAATGAAAGCCAACAGTCTTCTCAAAAAAGATGATCAAGCAACTGTCAAGGACTTCAACTTCCCTAAAGGAATTACTATTGCTCTCCTTTCCGGTTTCATGAGCGGGTGTTTCAACGTAGGACTTGAATTCGGTAAAGACATCAACTTTGGCGATCTGACCAATCCGATGTTCAAGACACTGCCGGCAACATTTCTCGTTACGTTAGGTGGTTTCGTCACCAATGCCCTCTACTGCTTCTATCAGAATCAGAAGAATCATACATGGAGTGATTATAAAAAGGGGAATGTATGGGGTAATAATGTCCTTTTCTGTGCCCTCGCAGGTACTCTCTGGTATAGTCAGTTCTTTGGTCTTTCACTAGGAAAAGGGTTCCTGACCTCTTCTCCTACATTGATGACACTGGCATTCTGTATTCTGATGTCCCTCAACGTGGTATTCTCCAATGTCTGGGGTATTATCCTGAAAGAATGGAAAGGCTGTTCCAGAAAGACGATTACCGTCTTGGTACTTGGCATTATCATATTGGTTATTTCCTGCTTTGTACCTCAATTACTGAAATAAAAGACCATGTATTTATAGAAAACTCCCGGACACGGCAAGCGTTATGTCCGGGAGTTTTTTATGAGTTATAAAACCCGAATACAATCAAAGTTATATTCGGGTTTTCTATCAATCATTAGAAAAATATCTATCTTAAAGATATATCTCTTACTTAGGCAAATGGAAAGCTTTACTCATTTCCTTCATCTGATCATCGCTCATCCCCTCAGGTTCAAAGCCCATGGATTTGCTATCCAGATAAATCTTGGCACTTTTGGAGAGTACATCAACCTGATCAAAAGCATCCAGAACATCAACGCCCTTAGCAAAGACGCCATGCTTTTCCCATAGCACTACATCATAATCCTCCAGTTCCTTCAAGGTATTCTGAGCCAATTGTACGCTTCCAGGCAACTGATAAGGTACGACACCAAGACCAAGCGGACAGAAAGCCTTTGTCTCAGGAATCATACTCCACAATAGATGAGTCAGGACATCTTTTTTCAAGAATGGCCTATGATGACTCATTGCTACCAATTCTATAGGATGTGTATGCATCGTAGCCTTATAATCAGAACCTTCTTCCACCAAGCGATTATGGACAGCAAGGTGACTTGGAAGTTCACTGGTCGGCAATACCGGATGATCTGCAATAATTTCATAATGAGCACAATCGTCAAGGATACGGATCACGCTTCCGTTCTCCATTGGCCACCGCGCCAGATCACGCATACGTTTTCCAGTACCTTTACAGAAGAAATAACAACCTTTCAAATAAGGAAGAGTTTCTCCAATGGATTTCACTTCATCAATGGCAGGCAGTTTTCTGATTTCATCATCTACCAGATCTGTAATATTAACCGTGATATTGCCACCATTACGTTCAGCCCAACCATTCTGCCAGAGATACCCAGCTACTTCTGCAACCTTATCTACCTCTTTCTTCAAGACTGGTCTGCCTTCCAAAATGCTCTTTGTCATATTATAAATATATTTTTAGTATTGGTTTAATTTGCAAAAATACTTGTTTTCTTTTATTATTAACCTTAGGATTTGATTTTTCAGCTTAAGGTTTTGAGATTTATCAAGTTCCTGTTTTCCTCTTTTCCATGACATCTTGATTGTTATTTTAGAACAATATATATGGATCATACCTATCGGAACATAGGGTATAAAACACTTTCTTATAAACATCAAGTAAACCCAATAATAAATTTTCAAAGTATTTTGGAAATTATCAAAATTGTTGTACCTTTGTCTACATGAATGACTTGAATCATAGCAACATCAAATGGACAGAGAATGTCATCATCGCCGATGCAGATTACATCGATAAAGTAGCCTTTAATCTTACTGTCAACTTTGAAAGAATGCTCAATCGAAAAATTCCTCAGGCTGACATCAGTCAGTGGGCAGTAGACATCGCTCTTGACGGGGGACTACGTGAAGGTGACCATGAAACCCAAATTGTCTTCATCCATGAACAAAGCCATTCGAAACTAGAGAACTTCAGACCTTCTGTGTATGATAAAGAACTGAATGCACAAGCTTTTAAAGATCCGAAACTCGGTGAGTTTATATTGAGTTCTATTTCTACAGAAAGAACCATCTGCAAAGATGACTTGCTCATTGATATCGTTAATGAGGTCATCTCTCAGAAAGAAGTAAAACGGGTTATGGTTATTCCGGATGCAGAAGAAGGTGAACAGTACGACAGAATACGCCAGACTCTCAGCTACCTGAATGATGATTCCAAGCGTATTACCGTCTTTGCCATGCAACCTATGCCGGGAGGAAATTTCCGACAGGAAATTCTGGGCTATTCCCTTATGAATGCTTTAGGCATACATGCTGATGAAATCAACCGTTCGAGTTTTCAATAGAGATACAAAAACAAGTAACAAATAAACAAGACCAGCGTCAGCTAACAATGCTCCGCAAAGATCTATTTATTCATCAAATAAATATTCATTGATTGCAATACATTAATTCATAATAGACTATGAGTAGAGTTCTATTACTGGGCGCAGGGGGCGTGGCCACTGTCTGTGCTTTCAAAATCAATAAAAACCAGGACGTTTTCACGGACTTTATGATTGCTTCACGCCATAAAGAGAAATGTGACCAACTGGTTCAGGCTATTGGTAATCCGAATATCAAAACAGCTCAGGTAGATGCTGATGATGTAGAAGCACTAAAAAAACTCTTCAAGAGTTTTCAACCTGACCTGGTCATCAATCTGGTTCTTCCTTATGAAGACCTGACCATTATGGACGCCTGCTTGGCCTGTGGATGTAACTACCTTGACACAGCCAATTATGAACCAAAAGATAAAGCTCACTTTGAATACAGTTGGCAATGGGCATACAAGGACCGCTTCAAGAAAGCAGGACTGACAGCAATCCTCGGATGTGGATTTGATCCGGGCGTTTCCGGTATTTATACTGCATACGCTGCAAAACATATCTTCGATGAGATTCAATACCTTGATATCGTCGACTGTAATGCTGGAAATCATCATAAGGCATTCGCAACCAACTTTAATCCTGAAATCAACATTCGTGAGATTACTCAAAAAGGACTCTACTACGAGAATGGTAAATGGATTGAGACACAGCCACTGGAAATTCATAAACCTCTCACCTACCCGAATATCGGACCAAAAGAGAGTTACCTGATGCACCACGAAGAACTCGAAAGTCTGGTAAAAAATTATCCGACAATAAAACGTGCCCGCTTCTGGATGACCTTTGGTCAGGAATATCTCACTCATCTTCAGGTAATTCAAGACATTGGCATGGCAAGTATCAAACCTATCAACTATAATGGTCAGATGATCGTTCCCCTACAGTTCCTGAAGGCAGTTCTTCCTAACCCACAGGATCTTGGTGCTCACTACACAGGAGAAACTAGTATCGGCTGTCGCATCCGCGGACTAAAAGACGATAAAGAACATACCTATTATATCTATAATAACTGCAAGCACCAGGATGCTTATCAAGAGACAGGAATGCAAGGTGTCAGTTATACGACGGGAGTTCCGGCTATGATCGGTGCAATGATGTTTTTCAAAGGCATTTGGAAGAAACCAGGTGTTTGGAATGTAGAGGACTTTGATCCGGATCCCTTTATGGAACAACTCAATAAACAAGGACTGCCTTGGCATGAAATCATCGATAGAGACTTGGAGGTATAATCTCTCCTAATCTCCAGAAAGTCAACTCTATTCCCCGCTATTTTCCGGATAAGCTAATGACAGCATAAAAAATATAAACAATAACTATGGCACAAGAAAATACAGCAAACACAGATAAAGATAATGCAAGGACAACTGCCCGGACAGAAAAGCAAGAAACTGCCCAGAATGCAAAGTTACAGGCTATGAAAGACGGCAAACTGAAGGCACTCCAGTCAGCTATGTCGAAGATAGAGAAGGACTTCGGCAAAGGTTCCATTATGCGTATGGGTGACGAAAGAATACAAGATGTGGATGTTATCCCTACAGGCAGTATCGGACTTGATGTTGCCCTTGGAGTAGGAGGATATCCGCGTGGTCGTGTTGTCGAAATCTACGGTCCGGAAAGTTCTGGTAAAACAACACTGGCAATTCATGCCATTGCTGAAGCACAGAAACGTGGTGGTATTGCTGCATTTATTGATGCCGAGCATGCCTTTGACCGTTTTTATGCCGCTAATCTCGGCGTCGATGTAGACAACCTCTATATTTCCCAACCCGATAACGGAGAACAAGCCCTCCAGATCGCTGACCAACTGATCAGTTCTTCAGCTATTGACATTCTGGTAATAGATTCCGTTGCTGCTCTCACACCTAAAGCAGAAATTGAAGGTGAAATGGGTGACAACAAAGTGGGACTCCAGGCTCGTCTGATGAGTCAGGCTCTACGCAAACTTACAGGCACAATCTCAAAGACGAATACTTGTTGTATTTTTATCAATCAATTACGTGAGAAGATTGGTGTGATGTTCGGAAATCCAGAAACCACTACAGGTGGCAACGCATTGAAATTCTATGCATCAGTTCGTCTGGATATCCGTCGTGTAAGCTCCATCAAAGATGGCGATCAAGTCATCGGCAACCAAGTCCGTGTCAAAGTTGTCAAGAACAAAGTCGCCCCGCCTTTCCGGAAAGCAGAATTTGAGATTACCTTCGGACATGGTATTTCTAAAGTAGGTGAAATCGTAGACTTAGGTGTAGAATATGGAATCGTCCAGAAGAGTGGCAGTTGGTTCAGTTATAACGGCGCCAAGTTGGCACAGGGCCGTGATGCAACGAAAAAGTTGCTTCAAGATAATCCGGAACTTTGTGACGAACTTGAAGGTTTAATCAAGAAAGCCATTGCTGACAAGAAGGAAGAATAGAATGGAAAAGCGAGGAATCCCTCGACGCTGCTCCAGATAAATAGAAGTTTGAAAAATTGACATCAACAATGTCATCAAAACCAAAGATCGGTAGTTCAAAAAAACTTCCGATTTTTGGTTTTCTTTTTATATAAAATAAATTCTAAATCGCAGGAAATCAAAAAAATATCACTACTTCCTTATCCCAATTACGATGCAATCAATCTAAATCAAAAATCCCCGATTCATCAAAATTTCTGCCAATTTGTCAAGTTATCATTCTGATAAACATCTTGGCACATGGTTTGTTCTTTAGCTATCGGACTACAATGCCCGAATAAAAATAAAACAAGATAATAACATTATGGGAAAGATTATTGGAATTGACTTAGGAACAACTAACAGTTGCGTTGCCGTATTCGAAGGTAATGAGCCTGTAGTCATTGCTAACAGCGAAGGTAAACGTACAACACCTTCCGTAATAGGTTTTGTCAAAGACGGCGAACGTAAGATCGGCGACCCTGCCAAACGTCAGGCTATCACCAATCCGAAGAACACCGTCTATTCGATTAAGCGTTTCATGGGCGAGAGTTTCGACCAGTGTTCAAAAGAGATTTCTCGTGTTCCTTATAACGTAGTAAATGAGAATGGCTATCCCCGTGTAGAAATTGAGGGTCGCAAATATACTCCTCAGGAGATTTCTGCAATGGTTCTTCAGAAAATGAAGAAGACAGCAGAAGACTACCTCGGACAAGAAGTGACCGATGCGGTCATCACGGTTCCCGCCTATTTCTCAGATTCACAGCGTCAGGCTACCAAGGAAGCCGGAGAAATTTCCGGACTGAAAGTTCGTCGTATTGTCAACGAGCCTACTGCAGCTGCTTTGGCATACGGTGTAGATAAAGCCAATAAAGAAATGAAGATAGCAGTCTTCGACCTTGGCGGTGGTACATTCGATATCTCAATTCTGGAATTCGGAGGCGGTGTATTTGAAGTCCTCTCTACAAATGGAGACACCCATCTGGGAGGAGATGATTTCGACCAAGTCATTATTGACTGGCTTGCAAAAGGTTTCCAGACTGATGAAGGAATTGATCTGAGTAAGGATCCGATGGCTATGCAACGCCTGAAGGAAGCCGCTGAAAAAGCTAAGATAGAATTGAGTTCTTCAATGACTACCGAAATCAACCTGCCTTACATCACCGCAGTAGGTGGTGTTCCAAAACATCTGGTAAAGACTTTGTCTCGAGCACAGTTTGAACAACTTGCACATGAACTGATCCAGAAATGCCTGATTCCTTGCCAAAATGCTATCCGTGATGCAAAACTGCAGGTTTCTGACATCGACCAGGTGATCCTTGTAGGAGGTTCCAGTCGTATTCCGGCTGTCCAGACATTGGTCAAGAATTTCTTCGGAAAAGATCCTTCCAAGGGTGTTAACCCTGATGAAGTAGTGGCAGTCGGTGCAGCTATCCAAGGTGCAATCTTGAATAAGGAACAAGGAGTCGGTGATATTGTCCTATTGGATGTAACTCCATTGACATTAGGTATTGAAACAATGGGTGGTGTAATGACCAAACTGATTGATGCCAACTCAACAATTCCATGCAAGAAGAGCGAGGTATTCTCTACCGCAGCTGATAACCAGACAGAAGTAACCATCCACGTACTCCAGGGAGAACGCCCTATGGCTGCAGACAATAAATCTATCGGTCAGTTCAACCTCACGGGTATTCCACCAGCACGTCGTGGTGTTCCTCAGATTGAAGTCACCTTCGATATTGATGCGAATGGTATCCTGAATGTAAGTGCTAAGGATAAGGCTACTGGTAAGGAACAAAGTATTCGTATCGAGGCTTCAAGCGGACTAAGCAAGGATGCAATCGACAAGATGAAAGCTGAAGCTAAACAGAATGAAAATCAGGATAAGGCACAACGTGAGAAAGTAGATAAACTCAACCAAGCTGACTCTCTGATCTTCACGACTGAAAACTTCCTGAAGGATAATGGTGATAAAGTTCCTGCTGACAAGAAGTCACAAGTAGAACAAGCTTTACAACAGTTGAAAGATGCTCACAAGGCACAGGATGTAGCCGGCATCGACAAGGCTATGGCTAATCTGAATACTGTGATGCAGACAATGAGCCAGCAAATGTACCAGAATGCAGGCGGTGCTCAGCAACAAGCCGGTCCGGGTGCTGGAGCAGGTGCTCAAGACAACAACCAGGGATCACAGAACAATAACACTACAAATAATAGTGGAGATAAGAGTTCTGATGAAAACATTCAGGATGCTGACTTTGAAGAAGTGAAATAAACTTTGGCAAACAAATATCAAAAGGGGTGTAACTTAAATCGTTACACCCCTTTTTCAGTTATTTTGGCATTAACCTTAAAATCATACATAGAGTTACTCTGAATAATTGTTTCGTGTAAAGAGAAATGTCTCCATACCGAAAATCTTTTATTAGAAGTTTACCCTGTATATTCTTACAGGGATGCTTATTTCAATTGCTTCATAAATTCGCAAAAGCCAAGTTTCATAAACTGGAAATAAGCCGAAATATTTTCGGGAGTATCAATCTTCAATAAACGCATCAACTCTACCGCAAATTCCAGAGAAGCCGTACCATTAGCTGTTACTATTCCTTTATCACTTACCGCCTGTTGATTCTGGTACCCCGCTTCATTGGTATAATTGTTTCCTCCCCATCGCTTCAGTTCATCCAATCCATTACCTGTATGCTTAATATTATTCAGGAAACCATTTTGTGCAAGGAAAGAAGCTCCATTGCAAATAGCTCCAACTATGATTCCTTTCGAAATAGCTTGTTTGATAATAGGTACAAGCTTCTTAGCTTCTTCCGATTCCCAACCGAATCCTCCGATAAGAATCAATGCAGCATAATCAGCAGGCATTGTATCAAAAGTATAGTCCGGTTTTGTATAAAAGCCTCCTACAGAACGCACTAAATCCATTGTCGGGGCCACCACCTTATTTATATATAAAGGCTTTTCTTTTAAGCCAAATCTACCACAATTAATACTTCCTGAAATATAAGCCGGTTCATAATCGGCATATTCGTTAAGTAAAACAAATAAAACTTCCTTCTTCATGTTTAAATAATTTTTATGCTTTGCAAAGATATAAAATTAAATGCCCTACAGCAATACCAAAACAGAAAATTAATTTCCTATTTCAGAATAATACAATAAAGGAAGTCTGTTCTTTTATTACATTTTTCTTATTATCTCAAGAAATACCCATAACGATATTATCAATGATACCATTTTACTTGTCCTAAAATAACAACCGAGCATAAAATCATAGCAATTATTTTTGTTCATTACAATAAGCATGTTCATAATTTATGAACATCAATAACTTTTTGAACGAAATATTTGGAAGTTTCAATTTTGTCACTGACATGTGGTATAGCTGGCAAGGAGACGTAAGATATAGCCTTCAAAAACGTACCCACACATTTTAGCTCATTGATAATCATTACAATTCACCTTTTAGAAAGTGAAATAGACTTTGATAAACAAATAGAAAAAGAGGTGTAACTTCATAACAATTACACTCTCAGTTAATGATACTATCAATGGTACACGTACAAGAAATCAGCAAGGTATTCAATGATTAAAGACAGTTAGGATTCTATAATGCCTCCATTACATCTCACTAAGCTTCACTGAGTTACCACTGCTGCTTCAGAGAGATCTCAGCGTCCCCGATTTTATTGTAATTTAGCCGTTTTATTCAGCTACTATGGCTTTTTCACGATCCTTTACCAGTTCTATTGTAGTACTTTCGGATTGTCCTCCTCTATTTTCGGTTTTTCAATCTTTATATCAGCAAGTGAGCATGGCATCAGGCATGATACCGAGAATTTTACAGATCTTACCGGCCAGAGACAAACTAGGTTCGCTTTTCCCCTTCACGAAATCATTCACCCTGCTTGGACTGACTTTTAATTTTTGGGCCAGTTCTTTCTGTGTCATTTTCTTCTCTGAAAGTCCGCATGCTATCAATTCAGCCGGTGTAGGTTTACCGATAGGGAAGTGGATCTTCTCATATTCCTCCACTACATCACTCATCAACGTCAGTTCCACGCACTTAGGATCATCCAGTGATGTGAAATCGCTCACATAGGGAAGAAGTTCTTCTATGCGCTGCTCTGCGAACTCATATTGCTGTTTGGTAATCTCTGCCATCGTTCTTATCCTCCTTAATTTAAATCATAGAAGCATCAATCTCATCATATTCCTTATGGGTACCAACAAACCGGATATACAGCCTCGAAATGGCAAACTGTACTACAACCACTAACCGGTACTTGTTCCCATGAATATTGAATACATAATGTTGGTTGCCCACCATATCCGTATCACCAAAGTCCTGCCGCATATCAGCGAGGCTATGCCATTCACGCTTACAGGCTATTTCGTACCAACGTTCAAGCGGCACCCTGGAATCTTCATATTTAGACTGTTCATAGAAAAGCCTTAGTTTCTTATGGGATATAATTCTCATTTCTGCTACAAATATAAATATTTGATTTTGTATTTCAAAATTATAATACGCATAAATTCTTTATTTCAGAACAATTTAACAGTTAATACGGAGTCCTTTAACTCTCTATCACTCTATATAGGATACCCATCCACGCCAGGAGCACAAAAATTCACACATTAGGCGAACATAAATAAGAAAGAGGCAATGCTCAATAATAAACCAAGTCCGGATGCGGGAGCTCAAGACAACAACTAGAGATTACAAAAAATACTACTAATGGTAACAAGGGTTCTGATGACAACATCCAGGATGCTGACTCAAAGAAGTGAAACAAATTATTAGAATAAAGCATAATAGCCTGTAATCAAGAGATTACTTATTCATATAAACTCATTGATTACAAGCTATTAATAATTAAACAATAGAAATTATTTTATATATATTTTCTTGCCATTGATAAAACTCTTCAACTTAGACCATCCTTTAGGCACAGAGAATCCACCTTTAGTTGTTGTAACAACTATGTAGAGATTGTCCTTGTCAGAACCATAAGATATCTTGTATTTTGGAGATTCTAAACGGTAATCCCATATATTCAGAACTGGCTGCAAATGTCCATCAACGACATTATGAGAATAGGTTTCATTAATGCCATAAATATAACTATATCGCTGCTCGGGATGCTGATCAATGTATTTCTGAATAAGGCTGTCAACATGGTTGATGAGTACCTGAGCTACTTTCCAATTCTTACGAGGTACATAATACATAGTGCCAACAGTCTCGCCTTTATAGCTTGTTGTCGTATCATTCACAAAAACCCCTTCTCTACAATCATATAGAGAAAGAGTATCTCCATATATAGGACCAGCATAGACTGGATTAGGATTAGTTTCAACATCGCTACATACCCATCTGAATTTGCGCGACTTCACGCCTTTCTTCTTCAACTCCGGCATAATCGTCTGAAAAAATGCCTGCCAATTGAAATCAATGGTTTTCCCATTATTCACTGTCTCTATTTTGTTATACTCTAAACTACCCAAACCATTACGATGTACATTGCATCCTTTCTTTTTCCCAGTATTGAAATAAAACGTAATGGTCTCAGTTGCATCAGGAAAATAATATCCTCTGAATGTGTAATTACTTTTCAGAACAGGTAAGATCTTATTCTTCAGACAAATCGAATAGCTGATGCTGTCAGTCCCTTTACTATGCTTCTCGAAATGATAGCTCTCTTCTGCTTTTTCCGACAAGGAGTCGAGTGTATAACGAATAATCCCGATTACCTTTTTAAGCACATTTCTTTGAATTTCGTTTACAGCCTCTACATCCTTTTCTTTAGGAGCCTGTAATGATTGCTTATGGCCGCATATCTTCTCCGAACAGAACTCCATAAACCCCAGGTCCATTCTATAAGATGTTTGCACCTTCCCCCCTCCATAGTTTCCTTTGGTAATATATGGACACAGATGTGTTTCCTTTTGAATCTGTTTGAACATGCCATCGAGTGGCATCACATTTTGTGCCGAAGCACTGATTACCATAACGGCTGAAAATATAATAATAATGATTCGTTTCATAATGGATTGAATTTTATAAATCTGTATAATATTGATTACTACGGGCTGATTCATTGATAATAGCTACACGGTGAATCAGTTGTTCGCCTCGAACTCTTATGCTTTGTGTCTGCTGCAGGAACTGAAGTTGAGACTGCTCTGTAGGAGTCAGTCTACGAGGCTGCTCTACTTGTGCGACTTCGTTTATATTTTCGGGATTCAAATCCTGAGCTTCTTGTGGTTCAACCTTTACAGAAAGAGTTCTTTTCTTAGGTAAGGCAACTGCTCTTGGTTTAGAAGAAAATACTGATTTTGTTGCAGCAAAAAGCTTTTTATGATCATTATGTGGCAGTAACTTTGTTTTCTTCTCAACCTGATACGATGTCCTTTCTCTTTTCTCGGGTTGTACCTTTTCTATCTTTTGCACTATAGCATCATGCTTTTTGGGAGGAGCAAGCAACACCATGAGCAAGATGGCCGCACATGCAGCTGCAATCAATGGCCATAAGCTAATAAGATGGCGCTTTGTGTGTTCAATTTTCATTTTTTCAAAAATAGCTTCATCAACAGTCATCTTTCCCAACATCTCCGCTATGAGTTTCCATTCCTTAGGAGCACCATCACGAGATACCTCGAGTGCTAGTTGTTTTTCCTCTTCAAGCGATGTTTCGCCATCAAGATACTTCTGTATCAGTTGTTCTGTATCCTTCTGTGTCATCATTTCATCTTTTCTTTTAATTCCTTAAATATTTTTTTTCTAGCTGCCGATATCATGCTCTTCACCGACGACTTAGGAATATTAGTTTGTCGGACTATTTCATCAAGCGACATGCCTTCTATTTGGCGGAGCTCAAACAATTGTCTTTCACTAGGTTTCAGCCTGTCTACAGCTTCATGCATAGCAAGCCGGAGTTCCTTTACTTCCAGTATTTCTTCGGGCGAACTACTTCTATTGCTCCATGGTGGAGCATAGTCGGAAACATCGCCCCTTAACAATGGAACTATTTTCTTGCGCTTCCGTACAATGTCCACACAACAATGCTTGGCCACACGAATGGCCAGCGCATGATGTTTCTGGCTAACATCCATTTGCGCAATATATTTGCAGAGATCTAGTAATCCCTCCTGCGCAACATCATTAGCATCATTTTCATTGCCAAAAAAATTGCGACCAACGGAGAACATCACCTCTCTGAGTTCTGGCACTATATTTTCAAATTCTTCTTGTTTCATTTAACCCTAAAAGCGTTTTAAACAAAAAAAGTAAAGTTGCTCTCTTGAGTTAATAATATATTTTTTATAGTTTTCACAGTATTTAATAATTTAGAGATGTCATTATCGAACCAAGAAAGTATAGCTGTTCATAGCTAAGCGAATATTATACTTTGCAACCAAGGGAACTGAGATTAATCTGAAATCAACAGTTACAAGACCACTAAATCATTTATATAACGTTCCACACGAAATCCATCCTGCCTCCATCTATATCGAATCTCAACGACATGGACTAAGCCGATTAGCAGTAGAAAAGATACCAAGAAAATACCAATTATTTTTACCTGTCTATCAAATGAAGATCTCAAAAAGATAACACCCACTTCTTTCCTTAGAGGTGGGTTCATTATTTAATAAAGAATGAGAAGAATGAAATCAAACCTAAAGGTGTAAGTTATTTTTCACCACTCGTTTCTTTTTCGTTATATCAGATGATAAAACATTTACTTTTCTAATTGCTCTTATTAATCAGGTTTACCACAACTTTTACCATCACATCTTTCTCCTCCATCCTGCTCTCAGCGATCATCAGCGTAAGGGCGACGAGGGCGTATGTATAATCTACTACTACATCAAAGAGAGCATTGCTTTCATCGGTAACAGGCACAGGTTGCTGATGGATAGTACGGCCAAGAACCTGCACGAGTTGGCGAAGTTCTCCAATCTGCTGCTTATGGATTTTATCATTCACAGCATAGCCCTTAATGAGGTATTGCTTCAAGACATTGTTTGCCCATTGGCGAAATTGAGTGCCTCGCTTGCTATTAAAACGATAGCCGACAGAAATAATAACATCAAGATTGAACAACTTAGTTGTGATCTCTTGAGTAAATCCTTCTCTACGTCCATATTCTTCGGTATGTGCAAAATTTGCACATACCAAGGATTCATCTAATTCACCTTCCTTGAAAATGTTTCTGATATGGCGGCCAATCACTGTTCTGTCTTTCTCAAACAACGTTGCCATCTGCTGTTGAGACAGCCACACAGTTTCCCCTTCCAACTTAACATCAAGTTGGGTCTTGCCATCTTCACTTTGATAAATAACAATTTTATTGTTCAGGTTAGCCGTTCTGATCATAACGACCTTATATCATATCAAGAAACAAATATACTAAAAATAATCGAGACAATAAATGTAAAGAAGAAAAATCAGTATTCCCTTTCTTCGAAGAAGATAAATCATACGATATAAATCGACTTCTAAAATTTTCTACTGACCTATTGCCTATCTCTTCTGATCTTGATACTTACTACACAAAGAATTTTTGCAGCATGCTGCAATTTTGCTTTTCAGATTCAAGTCATTAGAACTTACCAAAAACATCATTTTGGCTATTTGTACAAAGATTTCTTCTCTCGTTTTTTAGATATTTACAACTATTCCGCTATCTTTGCAATAACTATTACCAACGACCAAACCCAAAATCTGAAATCAGGAATTGATCAGATATAATCTAGTTGCCAAAAAGTTATAAGATTCCAGCTATCTTCTGATTTCTTGATTATCTTATCACTTGATTTTTCTTAAGAATCCAAAAAAGTTGCTCCTAAAAGTTAGGAATTTCCATTTTCATGTGTATAAGAAAGTAAAATGGTACAGAAAAAGATCATAGAACAGTTGTTTCGACGATGCTATCGGCCAATGGTACATCTGGCAAGAATCCTTCTTCATGATGATAAGGAGAGCGAGGATGTTGTCAGCGATGTATTCTTAGAATTGATGAATAAGGATATCGTACCCAAAAGTGATACAGCCCGGGCTTTCCTGATGACAAGTGTCCGCAACAGGTGCCTGAATATTATCAGGAATCAAAACATTCAACAACGTATCCTTCATCTTTATTTACTGGATGATAAACTGGATGAACATGAAGCAGAAGAAAAGGAAGAAAGAATTCATCAGATAAGGCTGGTCATTGATAAAAAACTATCCGATGACAATCGCAGGATTCTCCTTGAACATTATCAAGAGCATCTTACTTATCACGAGATAGCCTTTCGGGAAAGCATCAGCGAGGTAGCTGTCTACAAACACCTAAAGAAGTCTTTAGATACCATTAAAGAATTAGTAAAGCGTTAATAATGAACGACAATGGAAAAGATTAAACAACTTATACAGATGATGGAGCATCCGGAACAATATTCGAATGACCAATGGAGAGAAATCCTGAAAGACAAGGATTGCCGGGAATATTATCAATTGATATCAGAGACAGACAATGCCATCAATGACAAGCCCCTTTCTGATAAAGATGTCAACCGAGCACAGAAGGATTTTGAAAGCAAATATTATCCCTCAACCTCTCATTTATTGTTATTGAAAAAGATCGCAGCAATTTTCATCGGCCTTATACTTATCTCTTGTATAGCCATAGCTGCAGTATCTATTGTCAAACACCATCAACAGACACCACCAACTCATAAGGAAATCGTAAATCACAAGATAAAAGACAGTGTAAAGACAGTAGTAATGAAGACTGACTCTGTAAAAAGAAAGTCAGGTACTGCTGGAGAAAAACGATTTGTCAACGTGTCTCTGGAGAATGTTCTTCAGCAGATAGCTGTTTACTATCATGTAAAAGTTTCTTTCACAGACGAAAAAGCCACAAAGATAAGACTTTTCTTCAACTGGAATCAGAATAACACGCTTCCCCAGGTAGTGGAACAACTCAATAATTTTGAAGAGTTCCACATCACCTTATCTAATAATACCCTAACAGTAAAGTAAACATGAAAAAACTACTGATAATTCTTCTGTGTTGCTTTACCGGCATTTCTTCCATCGCCCAAAGTATCACCCATAAATATAATAATGTGTCCATATCGGATGCACTCCAATCGATAAGTAAGGTTTCAAAAGACTACATCATCAACTTTGTCTACAATGATCTGGAAGACTTTAAGGTGACAACAGATATCCGCAATAAGAGCATTCCAACTGCCATTCGACAGATGATCGGCTTCTATCCCATTGGCATGAAGATAACCAAGAGCGGAACGGATATCAAAGGCCAGCCATTGCCTGATATGATCTTTGTAGAATACTTGCAGAAAGAAGACCGTAAAGTGATAGGAAAAATACTTGATGAGCATGGACAACCTATGGAATTTGTCAATGTTTCCATCCTACAGCCAAAAGATTCTAGTTTCATTAATGGAGGCGTGACTACAGAAACCGGCGATTTCGTCATCCCATGCAATCCGACTAATGTGTTGCTAAAGATTTCCTATATCGGCTATCGCACCCTTTACCGCCATTTTGCATCTGCCCGTGCGGGAAATATCTCGATGATACCTGACGCTTACCGCATCAAAGGTGTCACAGTAAAAGGCCATCACAAAGTAGAGATGGTAGACCGCTCCGTCTATACATTCTCCGAAGAACAAATCAAAAATTCCAATCAGGCCCAGCAACTTATTGCCACTCTGCCGGGACTTCGTATCGACCGTATGCGCAACACCCTTGCCACACTCTCCGGAAAGTCACTCAAGATTCTTATCAACGGCATTGAAGCTAGTGACAATGACCTGAAAATGCTCAAGCCCAAGGAAATCAAGAATGTGGAATACTATACGGTACCACCGGCTCGATATGCTGATGCCGGAACACTCATTAATATCCATACGCGGAAAGCAGATGACGGCTATGCTGCCGGAGTTGATGTTATGCAGGGATTCAAGCATGGTTTCAACAACTCTGCCATCTTTGCTAAATATAACCACGGCAATAGTCAGTTCTCCTTCGACTACAACTTCTCCTGGCGCAATGTCCCCAACTGCGATGAACAGCACTACTACAGTTTTATGGATAATGGCAATAAAACCAACTATAACTATAAAGGAAAATATCATTTTGGCTATACCACACAAGACTTCAATCTGAAATACCTCTATAGTCGTGACGACAGTCTGAACTTTCAGGCAAAGTTCACACCTTCCATCTTCTCTTGGTTCAATAACAGCCATAATAACATTTCGGCTGAAAACAATCTGAAATGGAAAAGCGGATGGAATGAACAGAAGCGACATCAGAACAGTTTCAGTCCTTCAATAGATCTCTATTTTGACAAGAAACTGAGTCATGGGCAGGAATTGACCACTGATATCGTGGGCACATGGTTCCACAATCGGGAGAGCAACAATAACCAACAGTACGAAGAGCAGGAACAAGTTCTTGATGATAACATGCGACAACACAACAACAAGTATTCTCTTATCGGCGAACTAGCCTACAGCAAGGAGTGGAAAAAGGTCAAACTCTCACTCGGTTATAAAGCAACACTGGCAAAATCCGACTTTAAGATCAGTAATGTCCTCTCCGATTATCAGGAATATCAATACCATGCTACCGACGATAAACATTATGCTTATGCACAGTTGAACGGCGACATACTCAAAATGGGATATCGTCTCAGCATGGGTGGCACGTATGTTCATTCCGGCAATGACGACACACATTATAACAAATGGTATTTTACTCCAACGGCAGAGTTCAGCTACCCGATGAAAAACGGGATATTACGTTTGGAAGGGGATGTCAATACTGATATTCCGTCAATTGCAGACCTAAGCAATAACAGCACAGTGACGATTCCGGGATTGTACCGCCATGGCAATCCTTATCTGAAGAGCGCACAGAACAAGAGCATGAAACTATCTTATTCACTCAACACACCTTATATTAATATGGATATCAATTTCGGCCTGAACAAGATCAATAATGCGATCAGTAACTACTACCAGTGGCAGGAGCTAAATGGAGACCGTGTCATTGTCTCCAGGCCAGAAAACTGTGATTATATGCTCGACTATGGTTTTAAAGGTGCTTTCCAAATCACTCCTTTCAAGAGTGACCTTCTTGTCTTGTCCCTGGAAACCGGCTATTTATGGCAGAAGGAGAAAAGTGAAATCATCGGAATCCATCATTATCATTATCTTCCTTTGGAATGGACTGTAGATTTCCGGAAAGGCAACTGGGGAGCAGAATATTACCAGAGGATACCCAGTAAAATCTTGAGTGGCACTAATATTGACTCTGAAGAGAACACACAAAATATCTATTTCTATTATCAGCATAAACAGTTGCATATAGGTCTTTATATTCTCTTCCCCTTTGCAGCAGCAAAGTATACTTCCGACATTCTCAGTAACGAAGTTCTTGACTACCACAGCATGAGCAAGGTAACAGAACAGGCTCGTACCATAGGCATACATATAAGCTACAATATCTTCTCAGGCAAACAGAAAGAACTACGGAAGAAAATAGACAACAAGGACAGCGACCAGGGATTCTTCTAAAGACCATATCTTTGCCCGTTTGAATGATTATCAACCCACAAAAACTTCTGTCTATAGAATTATCATTTCATTACAAAAAAATGGGTGCATCGAAAAGAATAGCTTTTCAAATGCACCCTTAATAAAGAAGAGAGAGATTCTTTATTTTAAGTTTAGTTTTTTGGCGGTTCTATAGGGAATGCCATTTCCTGTTTCGGCTTTTTGAAATAACATTCAATATTCTCTACAATAAGTGCTCTCGGCGAAATAATCGTCGAACCTATACGACCTATAATTGTGTTCTGAACATTTTCTTCTTTTGACATCGCTATAATATGCAACAAGTCACCCTTGCTTAGAGTCGGAATTTCTTTTACCCTTACCAGTTTTTCCTCACCTGTGACAGCATTAACTCGATACAAACAGGGGGTAAGTCCCGAAGGCTGACGTACTATATATGTAACTTTCAATCCCTTTTCTTTTGCTTCCTTGCAAAGTATCTGCTTCATCTTATCAAATGGTTTATCTGCGTCGCCATACATTCTCAGAATGCCCGGAGCTACTCCTGTACCTATCGTTTCAGGGTCATCAAAGAATCGGTCATTACCAGTGCTTTGCAAGCAGTTGAGCGCTGGATACCTGCCACAGATTAGCTGCTTAACAAATCCTCCACTCAATAGACTCAATGTTTTAGCAGGTACAACACCGTCGGCATCGCAACTGAAATTTCCTATCAGTCTCATCGAGTTGAATACCGGCATATCTGTCAGTTGGTCGATGTTGAGGTGTTTGTCAAAAATCCTCTTGCCTACTAACAGGCTGGAGGTACCACTATTATCCTGAACCGTTCTCTTGACTGTGAGCAAAGGCACAATGAGGTTGCTTACGGTGTTGCTTATCATATCGTCTTCGTACATGATTGGACCTACGTAATAGTCGTTCAGAGCTTCAGACTGATGTAACTTAACCAAACGGTCGGCAAACTTCTTTACCAAGTCAATCAACTTGTCGGAATCAAGTTCCTTGTCAGAACATACGATACGATCGATATGGTCTGAAATCTCTGAACCATCTGGTGTACGTACACTGGCGTATGCAGTAAGTTCTACAAAACCGTGTAAACTCTTCTGCTTGATATTCTCGGACGTCTCACGATAGTTTACTGTATTCTTGCTCAATATATTTACACTAGTATTGTAAAGGTCCGGGTACTTGGCGAATATAGCCGACAGGCGCTTACCAAGGCCTTGCAGATAAGAATACGAAATCGTATCCTGGCTATCCTGCTGTATGTATACACTAGGCTTCATAGTGAGCATGTCGGGTATGCCAACCTCTTCTTCCGGCATAGGATTGTTAGCCAGAAAATTCATCTTGTTTGACATCACGCCCAAACTATATTTGTACATATAATCAGAAGCCTTCCACAACTCTCTGCGTATATTATTATAGTCTACCGTGTTAGTACAAGATATAGGACAAACCTGCCCCGATTGCATATCACTTAAGCGTAGTGAATCACCCACAGCTATATTTACACTTCCTCGTGTTACTATAGGATAATGTTCAGACAATAATAACCCACCTAGTGACGAAGAAATGTATGCCTGACTGACACGGGCTATATTATAGTTGACATAGCAAGGCATGGGATAACCTGGATAAGAGATATTCACATTGCGTTTCATCTCATCGTCCATAGCTTTGAAAATAATATTATCCTCATTCCTGTCAGTGGCGCTAGAAACCTCAGGAGCCGGAAGAATGGTAGGCTTCTGCAAATCCAACTGTCTCCGTTGTGTCTCAATTTTTGAGACATAAATCATTGGTGAACTTGCTGTTACCGGTACCCAACCAGACTCTGCCCCACATTCGCCTGTGAATGTACTAGTCTGATTACCGGCCGCCGAAATGTTAGAGAACATTGAAAGTGGTGTACCGATCAAATCGACTCCACGAACCAACTGGTCAGGACGTCCGTCTACAAACACGCGATAAACCTCAAGTGGCGTGACATTGAAAGAATTGAGGGTTCCGTTCTCTCCTGTAAGAGTAAAGCCGCTGGTAACGGTCCTAAAATAATATCCGTAAGCCTTACCTTGCTTACGAGCCTCTTTTACAAGCATCGCACGGAGTTCAGCCTCTGTATATGGCTTTGTTGTTTCTACTATCAAGTTAGACTGACGAGAAACAGGGTCATTGCCACCCTGAGTTCTACCATGACCATTGCTATGAGGGAAACCGTCGATAGGTACACGACTCATCAAGAAGTTTCTCAATATACCATGTTCAACACAGGTTACCCTTTGGGCCTTAACGCCTTCATCATCATACTTATAATATCCGTTAAGATCAGAATTACCATAATGAGTAAGAGTTGGGTCGGAATAGACATTGAAAGTAACAGGCAGGACACGTTCGCCAACCATTTTTTTGAAAGTCTGTCCACCTTTTTTCAGACGGTGACCTTCAAGTCTATGTCCGAAAATCTCATGAAAGAATACCCCGCTGGCAGGACCCGACAGAATAGCCGGGCCAGTGTATGGGTCGGCTACAGGCGCAACCTTCAATGCCAAAAGGCGCTGAATCATGGCCTTGGCATCGTCTATCATTTTTTCTTGAGAAGGCAGTTTGTTAATATCGTAAGCGAAATAATCCCAATGCAGAGGACACGACATTCCGTCCAGGGCTTTAACCGATGCAGATACGAGTATACGTACAGCTTTACGGTTTTGTACCACGATAGTACCATCTGTATTTACGAGATAGTTTCTGTCTATCTCAAAAGCCATATCGGCCTTACCAGTCTCTATATCCTTACAGCCAAGAAATACACGAGTAACAGCATTAAGCCTGTCTTTCCAGGTATCAATATCTATCTTATACGCACTCTGCGGTAGCGGCTGCTCATAATAAGTTTCCCGTGGAGCATCCGAGAAGCAAGGGGCCTTATCCTCATCAGCAGTGCTGGTGAGGGCCTCAGACTTAGCCTGATCATAATTACTCTTGGCTATCTGATAACGCCTCAGAACTTCCTTCCATATAGCCTGCCTCATACCAGGTATGACCATGCCATCGATAGGGACTGCTACACCTTTACCATCACGTTGCTTGCTTCCGCTACCTTGATTCTGATATTTAAAATTGTCGAGTTCTTTTGAACCCAATCTGATTTGCGGTGTCAGCATTCGCTCATGATTTCTATCAACGGATGTAGCGCCTAGATTGCTCGAAATGACAGTTTTGGTAATATCTGCCAATCTGAAGCTCATGAAATATGGCGGATTGGTCTCTTTTTGCAGTTGCGACATATCGTATTTCAGTTCACTCTTCATAGTGCTGACCAACGAGTCTTTCTCCAATGTCTGAGCACTCAATGTAAAGACACTCAAACATGAGAAAACAACTGATATTGATATTCTGTTAAATCTCATTATTTCTGATTTATTAAAGAATTGATAGCCTCTTGCTTTGACTTAGACTCGTAAGTCGATGTGTCGGCACATTTCTTAAGATAATTCATAACCTTCTTCTGCTGAGCAGTGTTCATCTTCTTATACTTACTTAAAAGTATGCTTTCAAGAATACCCTTGAAGGCATCATTACTAGGAAGGTATCTTACCGTTTGCTCATAGAATCTTATCATCGTATCGTAATCTTTCTCCATCACATAGAGTGCTATTCGGGGAAGATACGACTCGGCATCGTCAACAGGCAGTTCAAGCATAGCTGTTATAAAAGCTGCCTTTCTTACATCGTCCAATGTATAATTGATTGGACGTTCATCGGCCACCAAATACATTGGCTTACGATAAGTATCAAAAATCATCTGGTTAACGACCTCACGACCAAGATACTTATCCATCTTGTACTTGTCGAGCATAAGATGGTCAAAACGTGGAGATCTGAAATCAGTAGTAGCGAAAACGAGTTCAAGGTATTCGCGTGAATAACGCTGCGACTCCCACGGATTTTTGTACATCTCGTCGAGTGTAGGAGTCGGGTCTTGTCCGTGGTCTATCTGTGCTTTAGCCAATTTCATACCGTTATCGTAATTTGGTTCCTTATCAAAGGCCTCTTTCAGGGCAATAACCGAATTATCCGGCTTTACGGCTTCTACCATGCGAGCTACAGAAATGTTGCGGCATCGAGCGAACCACCTGTAAGACGATTTATTTCTTTACCGTCAGCATCCATGATTATAAATGTAGGATAAGACTGTACCATGTATTTCTTAACAGTTGTACGCCTTCACCTTTCTCCATATCCACTTGTATGCATACAAACTTACCATTGAAGTAATCACCACATTCTTTTTGCGGGAATATCTCATGAGCCATTCTTGCACATGGTACGCACCAAGACGTATAACAGTCCATGAATAGCATTTTATTTTCTTTCCTGGCTTTAGCCAAGGCTTCCTTGAAGCTTACTCCCTTGACAAAGTCCACTCCTTGAGCAGAAGCACCAATTGCCGTAAGAATAAGCATCAGTATAACAAGAGTTTTTTTCATCTCAATGCTATTTTTATTTTTTTAATTCAGCCTCCAACAACTGTTTCAGAGCAGGATCAGAAGGACGTGGAGCATTGGTATTTACAGTTTTTCCAGTCTTAGAGAATACCATAAACCTTGGTATCTCAGTAATCTGATAATCACTTACCAACGGCCCCTTTCTATACGAAATCAACTGTACGCCGCCCATATTCTTGTCCTTAAGCATCTTTTTCCATGCAGCACGATCCGTATCAAAAGAAGCGCCTATGAATACAATATTCTTATGAGCAAATTCTTTTTCAAGCTCCAGCAAGTAAGGAATCTCTTTCTTGCAAGGAGGACACCATGTAGCCCATACGTCAACAAGAACGACCTTTCCCTTGAAATCAGAAAGTTTTCTCTTTTTGCCATTCGCATCCTCGTAGGCAAAATCTATCCAGGGATTTCCGGCTTTGTTTACCATGTATTTTCTTAACAGGTCTGCTCTGCGCACTTTCTGCTTCGGTGTTACGAAACTGCTAGCATAACGTTTACAAACTACATCTGCGCTATCAAGCAAATTTCTCTCCATAGCCGACAGGATAACTTCGCCACGCAATTCTGGACATGTGATGTACTTCAACTCCCAAGGAAGTGTAGGACCCATGATGAAATTGTAAATAAAAGTTTTGGCAAAAGCATAATTCAACATCAAGTCGAAAGGTTGTGGAGAATAATGCCATACATCCATACTGTTGTATACATCCTTACTCAAATAATCCTGAATATACTGTGGATAATCCTGATGTCTAGGCCATTCTATACCATTCATGAACACCGAAGTGATATCATACTGCAAAAGGAAAGGCATGGCCTTCTTCATGTAAGCATCGAATGACACATTACCTGTATTGATACCGGATATCAACTGCTGAGCAAGAGTTGTAACACTGTCGATTACAACATGATAACGCTGAGGGGTTGCCTTGCGGCCTGCCAGAGAATAATCTAAAGTTCTAAGAGGAGAAAGGATTTCGAACCATCTTGCGATAAGCTCATTCTCTTTACCGATTTTGCCGCTGAATTTAATATTTCCTCCTTCTACATTTATATTGATCGAATCTTTATCACCTAGATACACAGGATAAAACTCACCATCAGCACCTATATAAGAAACTTTGTTCAACAATCCGGTTTCAGAACCTATATTCAGACTGAATGATTTATCATAGCTTCTCAAAGCCGATCCAGCTTTTTCTTCCAGTTTGCCATTTATATTCCGGCAGATAACAATGGACGTACTCCTTTGATTATCAATGATAATCTTGTTGAACACACCTCCTATATGAGCTGTCTGAGCTCCGCAGGTTGTGGTTGCCACTAACATGGCTAAAGATAAAATACTTTTTCTCATCTTAATGTTTTACTTTAAACTGTTAATTATATTTTGTATGATTGTGTATTTCTGCATGATATATGGATATTTACCATACAATTGCGTAAATTCATCTTGACTATATGTACATGCTGCCTCTACATACATATTAACATCCATCCATGTGCTTGAAGGTGTATAATAGCTATTGGCTTGGATCTGTATCCAAAAAACCAACTTCTTGAACGGTAGGATGCTCCATATCGTCAGGATCGGCTCCTGTAACATACTGTCTGAGCTGTCCCGTATACATATTATATATATCTTTCTGCGGACTAAGACTCCTTGATACCTGATAGAATTTAGCCAATAATGAAGAATACGCATCTTGATTCAATATATAGTCAGACAAAGCAGAACGCAATATTGCACCCTTCATTTTCTTCTTTTCTGTTTCATCCATGGTAGCCAATCTGGAAGTATTGGCTATAACCAATGTATTTAGTCCTTTGAAAGCATAAGAACCGAAAGCAGAACTCGTCATCTGGTCTACCAGAAATAAGCTCTGTATGTGTATCGACTTAGGTAAAGCTGGCATTATATCCTGTCGAAGATATCTTAGGAAAGCCGGTACATTTGCCCTATTGGTATAAGTGAAATTATCAACTATAGGAGAAGAACTGGCACTGGCCATACCACCCATCGAATAATTCAGAGTAAGTGTCTCATAATGAATATATTCGTGATGGAACACATCTACACGCTGCTGCGTTCCTATCGTATCGTTTGTAAATACCGGTATTCCAAAATCTTTATAGAAAAGATATATGGCATGACTTACAGAGTCACTCGGATTATCATCTACCACATACCAATTCTTATCATAATCGGGAAAGTCCATCGTCTCTTCTTTCTGACAAGCCCAAAGCGAAAGAAGTGCAATCCCCAAAAGCAATATATTTCTAAGTATCTTCATCTATTTATGATTTATTTGATTATACTACGATTATTACGCATTAGGTTTGTAATAGAACCACGGTTAAACTCGATAGTAGCGTTAGGTACCGGGACCACCCATGCGCCCTGATCTTTGTTATACGACTGGAGTACATAATATCCGGTAAGGAAGTTTACATTCGAATTAGCATCATACGTATAAGCCGGGTGCTTGATAGTGAAATCGGCAGACAAAGGGAATTTACTGTTTACAGAATAACGGCGCAAGTCGAACCAGCGATGACCCTCAAAACATAATTCAAGACGACGCTCTGTTCTGATAAAATTGACCAGTTGCTTCTGGTCTGTCGGAATATCATTCAATTGAGCTCCGGTTATTCTGTTAGCCCTCAAATTCTGTAATGTAGTGCGTGCGTCATCAATTTTGCCCATCATGGCAAGAGCTTCAGCCTTATTGAGCACGACCTCGGCATACCTGATACAGAATATATCCGAAACGAGTTCAGGATCATTATAAGTCCGCCAAGTCTTATACTTATTAGGCAACGGAGCATGATTTACAGACGATTCTTTGAAGAATACTTTTCGGCGCAAATCGTTAGAGTTGTATTTCTCGATCAGGTCGTTAGAAGCCTTAAAACAGCTAGCCCTATCGTTATCCCCATTCCATGCCGAAACAGAGTCGTTGATAAATACCGCTGCTGTAATATTGCCACCTACTGTAAAAATAACTTCTTTAGAAGATCTGCCAAGGAAATTTGGGCTATTACCAAATGTTCGTAAATCTGTAAGAGAATAACTAAGATCGTTGAATGCATTCGAGGCGTCTATTACATCCTGATATTTCTCCATGTATAAAGCTACCCGACTCTGAAGAGCTTTGACAGCACCAATACCTACACGCAGTTTCGAATCAGGCGTATAATTGCCAATATTCTGTTCTGCTGACTTAAGGTCGGCCCAAATCTGATTATAGACCTTCTCATTGGTAGAACGTGTAAAATACTTATCCTCTACATTTGGAGATGTCTTTAATGGCACACTGAAGTCTTGCGCAGCTGAAGCTGGAGAATAAGGCAATCCATAAACATTAGCCAGATAGAAGTAGTATAAGGCACGCAAGAAATAAGCCTCGCCACATATATGATCAAGGAGGACCTCTTCTTTGGGATTCTTACCTTTTAAATTTTCTCCCTGATAGATAATAGAGTTAATGACACCTATGCAGGCATATAGTTTAGTCCATTGTGTATCATTCCATTGCTGAGACTGCACATTAGAGCATGGATTGGTACTCCAGTTGGCCATAGCGCTCAACATATAATAAGGTGTGCCCTGGTCGGGAGTGACATAATCTTGCAAGAAAGCCTCGGCATCATCATCCATAAGCTGAAGCCATGGAAAATGCATACTATTATTATCTGCTGATGCCAAGAATGTTTTATCCATTGTTACCTGATTAGAAATAGAGGGTTGATAAACACCAAGAAAACCCTGTCCTACCATTAGTAAATTAAGATCGTTGGCGGTTTCGCAATAACGTTGGTCAGTAGAATACTCATCAAGAAAACCACTACATGAAATGAAGAGTATTGAAAATAAAAAGACACATATTAATAACTTTTTCATACTATACTATTCCTTTATATCACGAAGTTAATGTTAAATGTAAAAGTAGGACGTATAGAAAGGTTGATCTGTGGAGACGAACCATTCTGAGTAGGGTCCTGACCCTTTAATTTGCTACTGCAAATTGTGAAGAGGTTGTTACACACCAGGCTCACATAAAGAGACTGCAATCCCATCTTTCTTACCAGTTTTTCTTCCACATTATATCTGAAAGCAAGTGACTGTAATTTGAGATAATTGCCACTGACAACTCTGATATTAGAATTGTCGTACATATCATATATTGATCCTGCAAATCTGTATGCACTGGCGGAATAATCTTGCCACCATGGAGTATTAAGAGTACTGCTTGCTACAAGACCTGGAATATTAGTATATGCCTCATCTCCAGGTTTACGCCAACGGTAGATAAATTCTTTACGCAAGTTCTGCTGAGGATAAATCACACTAGAAGCATAGCCTGAACAAATTTTCAACAGACGTATCTTATTACCCAAAGAATATGTAAAATTAAAAGACAAACCGAAGTTGCCGTATCCTAAATAGTTGTTTACACTACCCTGTATATAAGGTTCACGCTGACCAGATTCTTCCATAACTTGCATAAACACCTCATCGGGAGTCATATTGGCATATTTAGCCATAAGAGCAGCCTTGTTAGCATCTTCTGCTCCGTAGAAGATAGGTGAACCGTCTTTAGGACTTAATCCCTCAAACTTATAAGAATAGAATGTACTTATAGGTTTATTAGACAACTCTACATTACCTGTAAGATAGTCGTTGTAAGTAACCACATCATGCATTGTATGTGTCTTATTGTTGATGGCACGGTTGATGACCTTATTCAACACCTCACCAATCTGAGGATCAATACGCCATACAAATCCGCGTTTACCTCCGCCAATGTTAGCATTATTGATAGGAGTAAAACTCAAAGAGATCTCAACACCCTGGTTGTTTAAAGAACCACCATTCACCACATATTGGTTGATACCATTAATATCCGAAATGGTCTTTGTCAAGAAAGCATCTTTTGTATGCTTGTAGAAATAAGAGAATGTACCACGTATCTTATTATCAAGAAGGATAAAGTCAAGACCAACATTATAAGATGAAGTCTTTTCCCATTTCAAATTCGGGTTAGGATATCGATATATTGTGGCATAATTAGAATTATATATTGGGTCGGTAAGCGTAGATTGCTGGATAATCATCTTAGCTGTCTGTCCAGGCAACATGTTTCCTTGCCATCCCCAAGAAGCTCTCAAGGAAGCATCATCAACCCATTTGGTATTCTTTAGAATATTTTTCTTCATATTCCATCGTCCAGAAACAGCCCAGATAGGAGAGAACTTCTCATTGGCTCGTGAACCGAAAAGATTAGATCGTTCAGCACGTAGATGCAGATTGAATATATAGATGTCTTTAAAACCATAACCGGCTGTAGCATACCATGCCAGTTCATTAGTCAATTGACGTGTTCTATAACCCAAAGCTTCTTTACTACTCATAAACTGTGAATAATATCCACTATCATCTGTTGGTACCGCATCAAAATAACCTCCGAACTCTGTAAAATAACCACGACGTGTAATATCAAAACCTTTATATTCGGTAGATTTAGCTTCAATACCCGCAGAAGATGTGATAAGATAATTACCTTTACTACCAAGAGTTTTCATAAAGTTGGCTTGCAGACGTACTGTATAGTCGTCATTCTTAGTATCCTGACGTTTCAACTCTCCACCTACAGGACACTGGTCCCAACGAGGAGTCTGATCACCTCTTAAATTATATATATAATATGTATCTTTAGTATAATATTGTTCACGAGTTGTATTAGAGATATTATATGCCAGAAGTGCATCGATATTCAGACAAGACAGAATACCGTATCTAATCTGCGAATGCATGCTGATGCCATTAGTTTCAGAACCATCACCAGAATTGGCCATCTCGTTTAGGATATTAAATTCATAACGCTGACCAGTTGTATTAACTTTAGGATAATAGAATAATGATCCATCAGAATTATAAGCAGGCATGGCTCTGCTGGTATTATAAGCGTAATCCATTACCCCAAGTTCTTGAGGAGAGTATTTACGCTTAGAATAGTTGGCTTGCAACTGGAACTGTGCATTAAATTTTCTATACGTTGCTGTCAAGTTGAGCATACTGGAATAACGCTCATTTTTCTCTTGTTTGATAACTCCATTTTCTATACCATACCCAAGTGAAGCATAATATTTTATATTAGGAGAACCACCAGAAAGGCTCACTGTATGATTGTGTGAAAAAGAATTGTGTGTAAGCAATCCTAACCAATCAGTATTGACAGAACGATAATAGTCTGACTCCTTTTTAAAATCTGAATAATTCAACTTTCCACTATAATAATCCTGAACAGCTTGTTCATAGCCAGACCACTGAGTCACATTATTATAATACATCTTTCGGTCTATAAGTTCCTGACTGACGTCAGTACGCTCTGCCGAGTTCATCATATATACATCACGGTCAGAATACCTAGGCCGGCTAGTATAGGTAAAGTTACCATTATAACTAATAGAGGGCTTGCCTACGGTACCCTTCTTTGTCGTAATCACAATAACACCATTACCGGCTTTTGCGCCGTAAAGAGCCGTGGCTGAAGCATCTTTTAAGACATCAATCTGCTGAATATCATTCGGATTCAATCCCGATATAGCATTACCCAAAAGATTAACGAAGTCCGGATCATTAATCTGTTGAGGATCAACGTTTACAGGGTCAGAAAGAACTATGCCATCAAGTACCCACAACGGTTCGCGGTTACCAAGAATAGTTGATGTACCACGCACACGGAGACTAGGAGATGCTCCAACCTGACCTGAATTCTGCGTGAATATCATACCTGGTACTTTACCTTCAAGCATCTGATCAATGGTTGTCATTCCGGGGTTATTGATATCCTCCATTTTAAGAGTTGTAACTGCCGAAGTTAGTTTTGAGCGGTCAATGGTCTGATATCCTGTTATGACCACATCATCTACAGGCTTTATATCTTCTTCCAGCATAACATTGATAATAGGACTATTGCAGACAATAATTTTAGTTTTCATACCGATAAAACTAAACTTCAAAGCATCCTCCTCATGTACACTGATACGATAATTACCATCAGCATTAGTTATGACACTCTGCTTCCCACCTACTATACTGATGTTTACACCTGGAAGAGCTTCCTTGTTTGTATCAGTTACATGACCATAAACCAAAACTTCTTTCTTCTGTAACATTATCCTGCGAATTACTGCGGTATGCCCTTGCCATACAACTTCAAGCCCCATTGGTCTATATAATCTTTCCAAGAAAGAACTTACCGTCTCATTTCGTGCAGATATTGAGGCCTTCTTATTCCGAAGAAGTGCTGTGTTGTATATATAACTAATACCTGTTTTCCCCTGTACATTCTCCATAATAGAGGTAACCTTTGTATTTTTAAAGTTACATGTTATTCTCTCATTCTGTGCCAACACAAACTGTAACGAGCAACATAACATACCTAAAGACATAATAAGTTTTTTCCTTCTCAGCAGCCTATAGAGAAGCCCTAAACGTATTGATTTCTTCTTCATCTAGTAATAATTGTTAAAAAATTAATCTCTCTTAATTAAGTTATTATATTATTTATTCGTTCATTTTATTATAATGGTCTTGTTGTGTATTTCATATTCAAACTCTTGAGTAAGCCCTATTACCTTCATGAAGTCTCCTACTGATTCTGTACGCTTGCACTCACCTGTGAATCTTATATCACGTACATCTTTTTGATATACTACTTTTACATCATAAATTCTTTCTATATCGTCCATTATATCACAAAGACTGTCATCAGTAAAATAAATAAAACCATCTTTCCAGGCCGCTGTCTGTTTATTGTATATTTGGTTGACGCTTATCTGATTACCTGATTTCACAATCTGTTCGCCAGGCGACAACTCTACTTTACGTCCATTATTTTCATAACGAACCTTACCTGTATAAAGTGCAATGCTTGCCTTATCACCACTATAAGCACATACATTAAATGTAGTACCCAGTACATTAACAGCTCCTGCAGGACATGTAACTTTAAAAGGACGTCCGTCTTTCTTCACTTCAAAGTAAGCCTCTCCTCTTAAATAAACTTCTCTTGTAGAAGTGAAATGATTGGGAAATCTCAAGGTAGAACCTGAATTAAGACTTACCATACTGCCATCAGGAAGTGATACTTGATATTGGCGCCCACAAGGAATAACAAGTTCTAACATCTCTACCGGAACATTGTCTCCATCATCATTGAGAGCAATAGAACTTTGTCCCACAGTTGCACTCAAACCAGCCTTAGTCAAATTTTGGCCGGCTTTAGAAAGAACAACAACCTTGCCATTAGCTAATCTTATCATAGGTAATGAATCAGATAGTGCAGGGATTTTCTTTTTCAACATCGCAACAACTTCAGGGCTTTGCTGTTGTCTTGTATAATGAGGATGAAATAAGAAAAAGGTTATCAATAACATTGCTGCTACTGCCCCAACAGTAGCAAACTTCCAATAGGAATTGTTTTTGAAAGAATGCACTTTACTTAAAAACTGATTATAAGCAACATCTGTATTAACTTCCAAATAAGCATGAATACGATCAGAGACTTTCTTACTATTGTAAAAGGCTCTCACCGCTTTCAACTTATCATCACTTTGCGGTTCATCCTTCTCAATGGATTCAACAGCTTTAAAGAAGTCATCTTTTAATTCTTTCATACTTTCACTCTTTTAATGTTATTATGCAAAAAACAAAAAAAGTATTACTGAAAATAGGAAAAAGATGACAAAAAAGTGTTTCTATAGTCGAAACAATAACATTATGATCTAAAGAAAGAATAAAATTGGGTTATCTTTTGTAGCTTTTCTAAGGGAATCCATGGCTTTTGCCTTTACAGCTTTTACTGTATTTACACTAATATTCAACATTTCGGCTATTTCTTTGCCACTCTTACCATCTATAGAAAGAAGCATTATTTGTCGTCTTCTCTCTGGAAGCTTTTGTATTTCTTCATATAGACGTCTAACAAGTTCTTCCTTAACTGTCTCTGAAAAACTATCATCAGTCAACTGCAGATCCATATTATCTGTTATCTCGACATGTTCACGGGTTTTTCGAAGATGATACAAGGAATTATTATATATAGCTTTATAAAGATAATAAGTAAGGTGTTTTTGAGAATCAAATTTATAGTCACTAACCCAAAGGTTAAGAAGTGTTTCTTGTACTATATCTTTGGCTAATTCCAAATCATGCAGATAGTTCGTTGCATAACAACATAAAGGCGCATAATATACATCAAAAAGAACTTCCCAATTCTTTTCGTCACGCGCATTTATTTTCTCTATTACCAAAGCCATAATATTTTACAAAGTTAAATAATTTTCCATAATACACAAAAGAAACATACCTTTTTTAGTATTTTCATTAAATAACTTATCTATATGTAGAGCGGCATTTATCTTATCTGGATTATCAAGTTAACAAAATAATTATCAAGTACTTATATCTTTCCACACATTCTAACCTCAATATGGTTTACGGGAATATTGTTACATGTAATATCTTGGTCTCAAGAGTATAATTATGGCCATTTTAAATGTAAAATATTTATAAACAAAAACTATAATGACTATGACTGGATTTGGTAATTCTTTTTAAATTTAATTGAAAAAGGTGGTTATTATCCAACAGGGAATTTCAATTTACTTGTATCATAGCCTCTTTGCCTGGCTTCTACGAGAATGGTGTCATAGATCTCTTTCGGCAAACTTTTATTTCTTGACAAAATCCATAGATAATTGGAATTTCCGGCACCTACTAATGCCCACTGATAATCAGCATCTATCATTAAGACCCTATAATCTGAATAGAATTTCCAAAAGAACGAGACACGTAGCAAACCAGGAATTGAAGTGACTTTTGCATGACCGATTATTTTACTTCTCTTTTTCTTCCGGAGCATTCCATCCTGAATTCTCCACTTTTATCGTTCCATCTTCTTTCAAGATATATTCTGCTGCCACATCTGTCAGACCACGTTCAAAATAATGATCCATACGTGCCACTTCATGCCAAAGACCGAGATACCGTTTCAGATCAAAGTGTTTTACTGGCTCCAGATCTAACTTTTCTTGTTTGTCTCTTCGAAAAAAACTCATCCTTTTCATCATTTGTGTCCTCCTTATATTTAGGTTCATCATTTGTTTATATCATTTTTATTGAAATATTTTCATCTAACCGGTATATACAAACTGGAATACAGAGACTTAATCTTGAGAACAATCAGCCTATACATTAAAGATTAACCCATCTGTTATTGATAAGTTGTATACGGCTAAATATCTTATAGGACAGAAAGTAGTTCAGTCCTGCAAAGACAAGAAACATCAGGGTTATAATAACTCCCTCATCCATTAAAGCTATCTCAAAATCGGACCACACCACAATAATTCCTAAGACTAAAAGGAGGAAAGAAGTTACAATCCAGGCACACTTACGAAAAACGGTACCACCAAGAGTATAGACAGAATGCATCCATATCATCCATATCAATACCAATATATAACCTCTCTCATAACATGACTTAAAGCCTCCTGCGTACCAATCGAAAGATATATAATGATTTTCTAAAATATCTGTGCTGATCAAGCCAGTTTGAGATACCGGATACCGAAACATAGAAACAATCCATTGGATAAGGTCGGCTGCAATCTGTGCAACAACGACACAAAGTGTATAAAAAACAGTAACCATGACGATGCGCGCTAGGAACTTCTCCAGATTTGTAGCCGGCAGCATCAAATAATCCAGTGAACTCTTCCTGTTTTTCATATTTGATAGAATCCACGAAGGAGTAAGAAATAGAAAAACAAGAAATATGCCAAAAGTAACTCCAGCAGCACTATTAAGACGGTCCGGAAACGAGATACTGGAAGAAAAGAACAGATTTGTACCAAGAAGATATATAGCCAGAAAAGCGATAAAGAATCCCAAGGTAATCTTCGTCAAGGTAGACTTATTGTAATATACTGTCCATTTCAGTACTTTTCCGAAACGATGAATATTAAATGTTTTCATAATGTATGCTATTAAAAATTAATAATTTAACTTCCCTTTGGTTGTTGCATTGAAAAAGAGCTCCAGATTAAGGGTTGTCTCCTCTTCCTCTGGTTTGCGGAGGGATATAGTCGCATTACCTTGAAAAGAAGGCTCTGCATATAGGACATCGTCGATCTCCTGTGCACTGCGAAAAGTAAAGGTATACTTGCTGGTAATATCAGCGACAGAAGAATTGACAAGGACCTGTGAATTATCTAATATAATAATGTGGTCCAACAGACTTTCTAAATCATGAACCTGATGAGTGGAGATAATAAGAGTACTATCCTCTGTCACGTTCCGAGTAACGACCTTACGGAACAAACTCTTCGACGGAATATCGAGACCGTTGGTCGGCTCATCCATAAACAGATATCTGGTGCCTGAAGCCAACGCAAAACTCATATAGATTTTCTTCTTCTGACCCATGGAGAGTTCCTTAAGATTCGGTTCCTCCGGCAATTCAAAGTCTCTCAGACAATTTCTGAGTACTTCTATATTGAAATGTGGATAGAAACTCTCATTCATCTTAATAAACTCCCTCAGGGTTACCGGAGGCATATCGTACTCTTCCGGTACGATAAAAATGTCCTGCAAAACAGAAGGTTGACGATTCTTGGAGGGAATACCATCAATAAGGATCTCTCCACTTTCAGGACGAAGGAGCCCTGAGATGAGATAGAGCAATGTACTCTTACCCATACTATTCTTGCCCAGCAAACCATAGATATGGTTACTTTCCAATGAAAAACTCAGATTTTCAAAAACAGGATGCTTGCTGCCTGGATATTTAAAACTGATATGATTGATTTCGATCATAATATTTCTGTTTTTTAATGTTCAAATAAATATTGTTGATGTTAACTGTCAAAGTGCCATTCTGATTATCTATCAAGAACAGGATTATTCTTGCTCTTAAGCCATTCATTTTCAATGTCCCGGATATTGATGTCAAGAAGTTTCATCTGCCGGAAAAGTTCGGGAAGAGTCTCCTCAAGAAAAGCTTTCTTACGAGAGGCTATGATTAAATCTCTTGCACCTTCATTAACGAAATAACCCAGACCTCTCTTATTATATACAACATGTTCGCGGGCAAGCATGTCATAGGCCTTAACAACTGTATTTGTATTAACTTCTAACATAACTGCATATTCCCTGACACTTGGTATACGGTCATGGACGGCATATTTTCCCGATACGATCTCATCGCACAGGCGATCTGCCATCTGGACATATATTGCTTTGTTATTATTAAAATTCATAAGTTCAATATTTATATTGCGTTATTTCTACTTTAATTTCTCGTATAGCAGATTCAAATGTAAATTCATGACAAGCATAATATCAATATTCTGTCATCAATCACTATTAGAAGAGGAATTACTCAGATTAGAAAATACCATTCTTCTGTTGCTGCTGTTATAATTAATTTCATAATAATATTCTTTATTGACCCACATTACTGAATCCTGAGTTATTGTTATTATTTATCTTATTCATTCGTAATAGTGTACTATACCAGTATAACACTACAAATATAAATCAAATTCCATTATGCTACAAACATTAAAGGCAAAAAAGTGATTTAAAAAGGATTATATTTAACTTTTATATACATACAAAAGGTACAAACTACCTAAAATTAACAATTAATCAACATATTCGTACCACTATATTAGTACACTATCTGAACAAAAAGCGTAAAACTGATAAGGAAATATTCTATTTACCATACAGAAATAAAGACTATTTATAATTATTTCAGACTCACCATTCTAAACATCGATTACAAATACAACAAACATTCATTCCAGCCCTATTCACGACAAAATGGCAAATCTTCGCTATATTTCCCATCACAAGGTTTGTTTTTTAATGATTTTTCATTTACCTTTGCAAAATAAAAGGACAGCTTATTCCTTAAACAGCCTTTTATAACAGAAATAAAACTAATATAACAAATGGAAAATATGTCTTTGTCGACTGGCCGGAAAACAATTGTAGGAGTTCAATTTCTCTTCGTTGCTTTTGGCGCCACAGTTCTTGTGCCACTTCTTGTCGGACTTGATCCTGCTACAGCCTTGTTTACTGCCGGTCTGGGAACTTTCATCTTTCATCTCGTTACAAAAGGGAAAGTACCAATATTTCTAGGAAGCAGTTTTGCCTTCATTGCTCCAATCATACAGGCCAGTAAGCAATGGGGCATGGCCGGAACGTTAGCCGGTATCGTTGGAGTATCACTGGTCTACTTTATCACAAGTGCCCTTATCAAATGGCAGGGCAAAAAATTTCTTGACCGCATATTCCCCCCTGTCGTCATCGGCCCTATCATTATCCTTATAGGTCTGTCTTTATCCTCTTCTGCTGTTGATATGGCTAAGGAAAACTGGGCACTGGCTTTTATTTCGCTTATCACCGCCATCTGTATACTCTCGCTGGGTAAAGGGATGCTGAAACTAGTACCTATTGTATGTGGTATCGCCGCAGGATATATAGCAGCTATATGTATAGGAGCAGTAGACTTCTCCGGTATAGAAAAAGCAGCATGGTTTGCTTTGCCTGGATCCATAGCCCATTTCCATCTGCCGGAATTTTCATGGCAACCAATCGTGTTCATGATGCCTGTAGCCATTGCACCAGTGATAGAACATATCGGTGATGTATATGTGGTCAGTTCTGTTGCAGGAAAAGACTTTGTAAAAGATCCCGGACTCCATCGCACGATGCTTGGTGATGGTATAGCTTGTCTGGCTGCCGCTTTTCTGGGAGGCCCTCCTGTCACCACTTATTCAGAAGTCACCGGTGCAATGCAGATTACAAAAGTAAAAGATCCAATGGTAATACGTATTGCTGCCGGCACGGCCATCGTCTTCTCTGTCATTGGTAAACTGAGTGCCTTACTACAGTCTATACCCCGTGCTGTTCTGGGCGGCATCATGCTACTGCTCTTCGGTTCTATCGCCAGTATCGGCGTACAGAACCTGATCCAACATAAAGTAGACCTCAGCGAGACTCGAAATATCATTATCGTATCCGTAACCCTGACGATGGGAATAGGAGGTGCAGTTTTGCAGTTCGGCAACTTCACCATGAGTGGTATCGGCCTTTCAGCCATTATTGGCGTTGTCACTAATCTCCTTCTTCCTCAAACAAAGAAGCCTGAAAAAAAAGAATAAAGGACTTTTTATTTCTTTCCCTTTTCAAATTCATCCAGTTTGCGATTCATTTCATCTTTCCCAAACTGAATGATCTCTTCTCCCTTATCAAAATCCAAAAGGCCAAAACGGTCCATAGGAATATCCACACACAAGTCAGGCGGAATCAACCTTATCGCCATTTGTGCATTGGCCTGTACAGAGAGGTTAGCCACTCGTATAGCTATATTCATAGCATTCTCGGAAAGATCATTATTATGGAAGGGAAGACTGTCCAGGAACTTACCGAATTTCCCTTCCCGCGGTTTCTTCAACTTAGGTACAAAAGCAGGAGCAAACCTTCTGTCTGGTGCCGAAGCATTAACGGCAAAAAGCCAGTCACCTTTTTTCCTTGCCACCCTATCTAGCGGCAATGTATTATGAACGCCCCCATCGACATAAATGTGACGATGATACTTTACCGGTTTGAAAAAACAAGGGATAGAAATGCTGGCCCTCATAGCCATCTTCAATGAGCCTTCACGAAATACCGTCTCTTTGCCACTTACCAAGTCAGAAGCTGAACAACAAAAGTTTACCGGCAGGTCTTCTATTTTCTTATCACCAACCAATTGGTTGAAAACAGTCAGGAGTTTCTCTCCTGACATGAGATGACTTAGTCCGATAGAGACATCCATAAGTGACAGGACTTCTTTCTTGTTGAGTTTCAATACAATCTCCTTAACTTCCTTCATCTTACCAGCAGCCCACAATCCTCCTATCAAGGCTCCTATAGAGGTTCCAGCTACAGAATGAATTACATAACCCCTTTCCTCAAGGGCATCTATCGCACCAATATGTGCAAATCCTCTGGCACCTCCACCTCCCAGAACAAGTGCCACATCACGACTCTTTCCCGGTAGAATCAGCCGTTTTATTCTTTCAAATATATTCATTTTATTATTGATAATTATGGATTCACACATTGATACTGAAAACTTTCAGCAGCATGGCAACCTACTCAACCTAAAATCCATTGGATGCCCTTGGCTATACGCCAGTCCGACTGCATATAATGGTTACCGTTATTAAGTTGAAAAACCGTTTTTACATTCTGTTTCTGATAATATTCACAAAGCCATCGGGTATTATCCTCAACCTTAGAATACAATGCTTTTCGAGTCTTCGACTCCTGGTCGCCCAAGGAGAAATAGATAGCTTCAGGAAAGCGTATAGGCTTATGGAATCTGATATAATCCATAAAACCAGGATACCAGAAAGACCCGGAGCCCGATACGATCCCATCAAAACAATCCGTATGATATATGGACCACAAAGCAAAAAGACCGACAAGCGAATATCCTGCAAGATAACGGCGGCTCACCTGTACCTGTGTTTCTACCTGAGGGATAACCTTCATAAGCAACACATCCAACCATTCCCCAGCCCTCCCAATAATAGATTCCTCATGAAGAGGCTCACCATTCATTGTCCAGGGTGCCATATCCTCATCCCAATTGAGGCCACTGATTTCAACAAGAATAAACTGACGGGTACCGATCCTGTTACATTGCTGCCACACCCTCTCTCCTTCATGACAAAAGGTATGTAGGTAAACTATGGGCAAAGGTTTGTCCATAGCTCCAAAGAGAGTAATATTCTTTCCATCTATTTCAAACACCAGATGCAAAGATAGAAAAAAAAATAGCATGTAAGAAAAACCTACACGCTATTTTTATAAACTTCAAACTAAAGTTACTTAACAGGAGTCATCAGCACCTCTACCTTATTACCAGAAGAGAGAATGACTTTTTTGATAAAACTGGAAATCTTTTCCGGAGTCAAAGCATTTACAAGAGCCTTGTAATTTGTCTGCACATCCTGTCCGAACTCATTGTACTGATAGAGCACATTGAGCCAGTGGTTATTCTTACGGACATCTTCGTCAGCTTGCTTCAACATGAATTCCTTCACCTTCTGCACATCAGCGGGATCAACTTTTTCAGAGGCATCCTTTACTCCTTTCATCATCAGATCATAAGCCAGCTGAGTCTTGGCCGGATCCATAGGACATCCTGCAAAGAGTACATAGTAAGCCTTATTATCCAAAGTGTTCTGAGAAAAGCCCTGTGCACCTACTGAATAAGCAGCACTGTTATCCTCACGGATAGAGCGGAGCAATGCCATATCGAGTACTTGACCGGCAGCATCTACTGTAATTTCATCTGAAAGATCATCCTTGTTCAACTTAGAGGTCCAGAAAGCATAGAGCTGTGCCTTTGGTGTTTCCATCTTACGGGAGAAATGATCCTTGTAATTGCCCATTGTAAGGGTCAGAATCTCTTTGCCCGGATTGACTTTTGCTTTCGTTTCGGCAGGAAGTGAGGCGATATACTGCTCAATATATTCGCGCAACTTTGTCTCATCAAAGTTGCCGGAAAAATAAAAGGTAAACTTACTGGCATCAACTGTTAGTTGTTTTGCCATGGCCAATATACGATCATAGTTGGCTTTACTTAGATCTGTTACATTAGGCGATGCAAAACGAGGGTTATGAGCATAGCGGTCCAGGTACAGAGAATCACTGAAAACAGATTCAGGACGAAGGTCTTTGTTTTTCAAGGCAATCTCCATATTACTCATCAGAGAATGGTATGATTTTTCATCCTTCTTGATATTTGTAAAATAAAGATAAGTCATCTGCATCATTGTTTCCAGATCCTTAGGAGTAGCATTGCCAGTTACGGTGGTATGATAACGACCCAATGTCAGATTAGCATTGGCATTCTTACCGGCAAGTTCCTTCTGAAGTTCAGAGCTGGAAAAATCACCAATACCAGAATAACCGATAACGTCATCGAAAAACTTCAGATTGGCATAATCACTGGCACCAAAGAGATTTGATCCCCCCTTAGCAGTAGCCTGCATCAGCACTTCATCATCCTTAAAATCAGTCTTCTTCAAGATAACTTTAGCACCATTGGAAAGATAAAGGGTTTTGAAACCTAACTTTTTATTCTCAGTTTCCTTCACAATCTTTCCCTTGACAGGCATCTTGGCAATCAGAGGTTCTTGCTTTACATGGTCAACCCATGCAGCAGGTTTGGTATTGCGGGCTGCAGCAACAGCCTGTTTCATTTCATCAACAGCAACATAAGTTTTGCCTTCCTTCTCTTGAGCCTGTTCTATAACCACCAGGTTAGTATCACTATTAGAAATCAACTCCTTTGCCATCTCATTGACAGCTTCAAGAGGAATGCGAGGTATGACAGCATTGGCAAACTTATACTGGGTGTCAATGCTAGGCATAGGCTCCTTGTTCAGATAATTTGCCACATACATACTATAGAAATAAGTATTGTCAGTCTTGTTCTTGTTGGTATACAGTTTCTCTATACCACTAAGCAGTTCACTTTTGGCACGAGCATATTCTGTAGCCGTAAAACCATAATCCCGGGCACGCTGCAATTCCACCATCATAGATTTCAGAGCTGCCATATCCTTGCCTTCCTTTGGAATGACTACAGCCTGAAAAGCATCCTTGGTCTTGCTGATCAAATATTCACCATCACCAGTATTTGCCTGAATGAAGGGACAACTATCATTCTGGGTAAGTTCAGAGAAACGGGAATTGAGCATATAAAACATCATATCCTTGACATAGTTTCGGACAAGATACATCATACTGTTCTTCAGCGAGTCTGGTGTCGGATCACGTTTCATGAATACAGAAATCTCACTAAACTGCTGTTCCTTATCCTTATCCGTTACATAGATAGGAGTATTATTATCCGGTACCGGTTCGTCTATGACCTTAGCTGCATTAGCAGGAACAGTAACCCCCGACCAAAGTTTCTTGATTTCTGCTTCAACATGATCGACATTAACATTACCGACAACAATAATAGCCTGATTATCAGGACGATACCATTTATGGTAATAGTCACGAAGTTCCTTTGGCTTGAAATGGTCCACAATGCTCATCAGCCCTATAGGCAGACGATAACCATATTTACTGTCCGGATAGAGCGTTGGAAGATACTTCTCTAAGAAGCGCATACTGGCATCACTGCGCATCTGCCACTCTTGATGGATGACACCACGCTCTTTATCTATTTCCTTGGCATCAAGGGTAAGACCGTCTGACCAGTCCTTCAGGATTAGAAGGCAAGAATCCAGAGCTGTCATACGGGTAGTAGGAACATCACAGACACGATATACGGTCTGGTCAATACTGGTATATGCATTCAGATCGCTGCCGAATTCAACACCCAACGTACGCGTAAAGTCAATGATGCCATTGCCTTTAAAATGCTCTGAGCCATTGAAAGCCATGTGCTCAAGAAAATGTGCCAGACCACGCTGGTTATCATTCTCATTGATGGAACCTACCCGTTGGGCAATGTAAAAATTGGCTACATTCTTAGGATACTCATTGTGACGTATGTAATAGGTAAGACCGTTACTCAGTTTTCCTACTCGTACATCCGGATCGACAGGTATTAACGGCATCTGCTGTGCCATCAAGTTTCCCATTGAAAGCAGCAACACCGCCGCTACAAAAAAACTTCTTAACTTCATTGACGTTTTATTAATATTAGTATTAAATATACATTACTTTAACACATTCTCTCTTTTACCAATTACAAAAGTAAACATTTTATTACAAATATATATTCATTTGCTACTATTTAACATACTTCACACTATTGATTAATACTACATTGCAAGCATTAAAGGGGAAAAATGATCTAAAAGGGGCATTATCTAACTTTCATTTACCTGTTGGCGAAATAAAACATGAAGGAAGAAACATGCCCAAGAAGTTGTACATATCTCTAATTTTTAGCGACTTATATCGTTTAGTTTTTAAGCTATACATGATTAGTAATTACTAAACTATGATCTGATGATAGTTATATCACACTAGTGCACATATTTACATACATCACAACATAGTCAACCGTTCCCTTGCCAAGATATATATCTGCACCAACACAATGTATACCATATAGGATAATAACAGTATCAACAGTTGTCAATACAACATAATAATCACAAAGAAGGAAAATTTACCAGTCTATCTCTTTGATACCTCTTTCACGCAAAAAGGCATTAGCCTTACTAAAATGCTTACAACCAAAGAATCCTCGATCTGCCGATCGTGGTGAAGGGTGAGCAGCCATTAACACAAGATGCTTATGAGTATCAATAAGCGGTATCTTTGCCTTCGCATAAGCTCCCCATAACATGAATACCAGATTTTCACGTTCATCACTCAACTTCCGTATTACAGCATCCGTAAAAGTCTCCCACCCTTTATTACGATGCGAGCCAGTTTCGTAAGCACGCACAGTGAGAACAGAGTTCATCAGAAACACACCTTGAGCTACCCACCGATCAAGATTGCCGGAAACAGGAATCGGTTTACCCAAATCTTGATGTATTTCTTGAAATATATTTGTTAAGGAACCAGGAACAGGAACCCCTTCAGGTACAGAAAAACATACTCCGTAATATTGTCCTGGGGTAGGATAAGGATCCTGCCCTAAAATCACGACCTTCACTTTTTCGAATGGGCAGACATCAAATATATGAAAAACGAAATGTCCTGGCGGAAGTACATGGTATCTTGTATACTCTTTTTTGACAAATGCAACTAAGTTTCCAAAATATGGTTTATCGAATTCTTCTTGTAAACGCGACCGCCAGCTTTCTTCTATTTTGACATTCATAAAAGCACAATTGTTCAATTTATCACAAAAATAAACATTATACCGCATACCACCAAAAGACTAGGGTATTATACTCTAAAATCAAATCCTATTTAACTTTAATTTTAAACTCAATTCCCTAAAAGATATAAAACATACTGACACAATAACAAATTAAAGCCATTTGGAATCAAACAGCACTTTTTCTTATTCCAAGCCCATATTATTAAAGGAGTTTAAGCATTTGTAAGTATTCATTTAGTTCTTTTAATCATATTTTCTTTTCAGTTTGTCCACAAAATCGTAATTTTGCGCTTAATTCCAAGTTTAAGATAAAAAGACAAATACCAAAAGTTCTAAAAAGCGGGGCCAAAGTGGTTAAAGCAAAATATAGATCTTAAAAGAAATTTATGGGTAAACAGATTTTCCAAACAGAATCAAAATCACGTTGGATAAAATTTTTATGGACATTTCGAGTGTTCGCTGTAATCATTATCCTGCTTGTCATCACTTTTATCACGATGTTCACTTTGGAAGGTTCACCAAAGATGCCTCTGATACGGGAATATCGTCGGGCTTTGACCGCTGAAAAACCATTGATGAGATCGAACGAAATGTCAAAACAATATAAGACATTCCGTGATTTCTTCAAAGAAAAGAACATGCACAATGACTATACGGCAGAAGCCATGAAACTGCACCGGTTTCACGTAAAAGCCGATAAAGCCACTGACCGGTATTTGCAGGAATGGGATAGCCCTGCATTAGGAATCCGTGCTGCATGGTATGTCAATTGGGATGCGCATTCATTTCAATCCCTCAAGCGTAATCTCAAGCATTTGAATATGATTATCCCCGAATGGTTTTTCATTAATCCCAAAACAGATTCTTTAGAAATACACATCGACAAGAAAGCACTCCACCTATTTCGTAAATCGGGTATTCCGGTATTGGCGATGCTCACCAACAACTATGGTGAAAGTTTCCGGGCTAAACCTATCGGAAGAATCATCAACGATCCGAAAACCCGTAAACAATTTATCTATCGTCTCCTCAAGACTTGTCAAAGGTACCACTTTTCGGGCATCAACCTTGACCTTGAGGAACTGCAGATTAATGATAACACAAACCTTACCAACTTTGTGAAACAGATCTCATCTACATTCCATGACAATAATCTTTTTGTTACTCAGGATATTGCTCCCAACAATGAAGACTATGATGTTGTAAATCTGGCAAAATATGACGATTATCTGTTCCTTATGGCCTACGATGAGCATAATTCAGGAAGTGCACCGGGAGCCATCAGTTCGCAGTTATGGGTAGAAAATGTCATGGATCAGGCTGCAAGATCTATTCCGAATGATAAGATTGTTCTCGGTCTTGCCGGTTATGGTTATGACTGGACAAAGGCTGATGGAGGTACAACTGTTTCATATAATGCTGCTATGGCCAGTGCTTCTGATGCAGGATCCGACATCAATTATGATGAAAACACCTACAACTTAAATTTCTCTTATGACGATGATGATAACCAATTACATCAGGTCTACTTCACTGATGCTGCCACCTTATTCAATCTTATGCGTTTTGGAAATGAATATCCCACAGCTGGTTTCTGCCTCTGGAGATTAGGAACGGAAGATCAACGTATGTGGAATTTCTATGACCATAATATGACACGTGCACATACGGTCAGATTTCCTTTCATCAAACTGGCGAAAATTCCGGGACTCTTTGACATTAATTACATGGGCAACGGAGAAATACTCAATGTAAAATCAGAACCCAAACCAGGAAAAGTCAAATTGTCCATTGATCGCCAGAACATGCTTATCTCCGGAGAAAAATACCTACAGATTCCGGAATCGTATGAGATCGACAAAATCGGACATGCAAAGAAAAAACAACTTTTACTGACTTTCGATGACGGACCGGATTACAGATGGACTCCTACTATACTTCATATCCTCAAGCATTATAATATCAAGGCTACTTTTTTCATGGTAGGACTACAGATGGAGAAAAATCTTCCCTTGGTAAAAGAAGTTTATGAAGCTGGACATACCATCGGCAACCATACGTTTACTCACCCTGACGTGGCCATGAACTCAGCCCAACGAGCTTACACGGAACTTAAACTCACCCGTATGCTTCTGGAAAGCATTACTGGGCAAAGTACTATTCTATTCCGTGCGCCTTACAATGCTGATGCAGATCCAACTACCCGTGATGAAATCGAGCCTATCATTTTAGCTTCACGTCGAAATTACCTGTTCGTAGGAGAATCCATTGATCCTGATGACTGGCAACCTGGTATCACCACACAACAAATTTATGAACGTGTCATGAAGGGAGTCCACCAAGGCAATGGACATATCATCCTGATGCATGATGCAGGAGGCGAAACCCGTAAGCATACCATCCAAGCTCTGCCTCTCATCATTCATGAATTGAAAAAAGAAGGCTATCATTTTATTTCTATCGAGCAATATCTTGGGGAAAGCCGCGATAAGTTGATGCCACCAATAGAAAAAGGAAACACTTACTATGCCATGCAGTCCAATCTGGCCTTGGCAACTTTGATTTATGAGATAGGTGATTTTGTTACGGCACTATTGATCATCTTCCTCGTATTAGGACTTGTGCGATTGGTGGTTATGTATATTCTGATGATCCGTGAGAAAAGGATAGAACACCATCGCAGTTACCCGGAAATTGATCAGGATACAGCCCCATTGGTTTCTATCATTGTTCCAGCTTACAATGAGGAAGTGAACATTGTAGCTACTTTGAGTAATCTCCGCAGGCAAGACTATCCAAATTTTAATGTCATCTTCGTAGATGATGGTAGTAATGACCACACCCTGCAATGTGTCCAGGACAACTTCAGCAATGATCATAAAATTAAGATTATCCATCAAGAAAATGCAGGCAAGGCCTCAGCTCTCAACAATGGGATAAGTCACACAGATTCAGAATATGTAGTTTGCATTGATGCTGATACACGTTTGCAACACGATGCTATTGGGATGATGATGAAACACATGTTAGCCGACAAAGACAAGAAAGTAGGTGCAGTAGCCGGTAACGTAAAAACCGGTAATACACGGAACATTCTGACGAAATGGCAGTCCATCGAATATACTACCAGTCAGAATTTTGACCGGATGGCTTATTCCAGTGTAAATGCGATTACCGTTGTTCCAGGAGCAATCGGTTGTTTCCGTCGTCAAGCTATTATCGATGCCGGAGGACTGACGACAGACACCTTAGCCGAAGATTGCGATCTGACAATGCGTATCCTGGATGTGGGTTATATCATAGAAAATGAGAACAAGGCTGTAGCATTGACAGAAGCCCCAGAAACAATCAAACAGTTTGTCAAGCAGCGTACTCGGTGGTGTTTCGGCGTATTACAGTCATTCTGGAAGCATCGGTCGGAGTTGTTTACGACAAGACATAAAGGACTGGGACTTTGGGCACTGCCAAATATGCTGGTATTCCAGTACATTATCCCGACCTTTTCACCTATTGCCGATATTCTGATGATCGTAGGACTGTTTACCGGAAATTTCTGGCAGATATTCGGCTATTATTTACTCTTTCTGCTCATAGACGGCAGCGTTTCCTTTATGGCCTTCTTGTTTGAACATGAACGATTCAGAACCCTGGTCTGGATTATTCCACAAAGATTTTTCTATCGCTGGATCATGTACTTTGTACTTTTCAAGACCTACCTCAAAGCCATTAAGGGTGAACTTCAATCATGGGGAGTCCTTAAGCGTACAGGTGATGTAAGGGCTGAATGACAAAAAATCGTGATTATTTTGCAAATTTGCGTTTTTACCGTATCTTTGTTCCATGATTTATCCTAAAAATTTCGAAAGCAAAATCGGCTTTGATGAAATCAAGCAACAACTTACCGGACATTGTCTGAGTCGACTGGGACAGGAACAGGTCAGCACCATTTCCTTTTCCCATGATGCTGAGGATATCAATGAAAGTCTTGAACAGGTTCGTGAACTGCATAATTTACTGGAAACAGAAGATCAATTTCCGCTTGATGGATTCCTAGACATACGTACTGCTCTCCAAAAAATCCGCATCCAGAACACCCATTTGGAAGAGGATGAACTCTTCGCTCTTGAGAAGATGTTAAAGACAGAAAGCCTTATCCTGAAATTAGTCCGTACCCATGAAGAAGATCATCAAGGAGAAGAGATTAAGGATGCAGATCATGCCGGGACCATCTATCCAGCTCTATATGAATTAGCTGATGGAGTAGCAGATTTTCCGAAAATTATACAGAGAATCCAGCAGATTCTTGACGAAAACGGACATCTGCGTGATAATGCATCACCTGAATTAAGTGACATCCGTAGTTCTCTTAAGCATGCTCGAGGAAGTATCACAAAAACCCTGTACGGCATTCTTCGTTCTGCCCAAGACGAAGGTGTAGTAGATAAAGACATTGCCCCGACAATGCGTGACGGAAGTCTTGTTATCCCTGTGGCCCCAAGTTTGAAACGGCGGATTCGCGGTATTGTACATGATGAATCAGCCACAGGTAAAACGGTCTTCATAGAACCAGAAGAAGTAGTTGATGCAAATAATAAGGTCCGGGAACTTGAAGGTAGAGAACGCCAGGAAGAAATTCGTATTCTGAAGGAAATTGCCAAACTCATCCGCCCTTATGTAGCAGAACTTCTTGATGCAAGTCGCTTTATGGGCGATATAGACTTGATTTATGCAAAGGTAGCAACAGGAAAGTCTATGAAAGCTTGTGAACCTAAAGTGGAAGATCAACCGATCATAGACTGGGTGCAAGCTCACCACCCCCTTCTGGAAGAGTCTCTGAAGAAGAAAGAAAATGGACCACGCCAGTTAGTTCCTCTAGACATTACACTCCAGAAGGATTCCCGGATTCTGGTCATTTCCGGCCCAAATGCAGGAGGAAAATCAGTCTGTTTGAAGACTGTTGGTCTTTTGCAATATATGCTGCAATGTGGCTTACCCATCCCGGTAGCAGAAAATTCCCATGCAGGTGTATTCCATGATATCATGATTGATATCGGCGACGAACAAAGTTTGGAAAATGATCTGAGTACTTACTCTTCGCATCTGCTTCACATGAAGAGCATGATGAAACAGGCAAACAGTCAAACTCTTTTTCTAATAGATGAATTTGGAAGTGGTACAGAACCTCGTATCGGTGGAGCAATTGCAGAATGTGTCCTCAATCAACTTCTGAAGAAAGGAGCATGGGGAGTCATAACCACACATTATTCCAATCTTAAGCACTTTGCTGACTCACATCAAGATGTTGTCAATGGCGCCATGCTATATGACCGCCATGAGATGCAACCTCTTTTTCAATTGGCTATCGGCCGTCCCGGTAGTTCGTTTGCCATTGATATCGCCCGAAAGATCGGCCTTCCGGAAGAAGTAATCAAAGAAGCCTCTGAAATTGTAGGCAGTGATTATATACAAAGTGATAAATATCTTCAGGATATCGTACGTGACAAACGCTATTGGGAAAGCAAGCGCCAAAAGATTCATCAAAGAGAAAAAGAACTTGAGAAGATGGCAGCCCAGTATGAAGAAGGGCTTACACAGGTGGAGGAACAGCGTCATGAAGTCCTTAGCAAAGCGAAAGATGAAGCCAGAGCTTTATTGTCAGAAAGTAACAAGAAAATCGAAAATGCCATAAAAGCTATCCGTGAGAGTCAAGCTCAAAAAGAAACAACTCGGAAAGCTCGCCAGGAGTTGGACGACTTTAAACAGGAAATAGATTTAGAACAAAAAAAACAAGATGACATAACCCGTAAGATTGAGAAAATAAAACAGCGCAAAGAACGTCGGGAAAGACACAAGACAGAAAAAGCGAAGAACCAGGAACTACAGAGCAACAGTAAGGTATCAACCGTTTCTGCTCATCAAGAATTGGTTACCGGAGATCCCGTTCGGATCAAGGGAATGAATCAGACAGGACGGATAGAGAGTATAAATGGAAAAACCGTGCGGGTCATCTTCGGGGACATGCTCACTACGATAGACAAGAGTAAACTTGAATACGTAAATAACAATCAGAATGCTACTGTACAAAAACAGGATGATACGACAAAACAGGATGCTATAGCGGACCGGTTACGTAACGTCATCATCAGCCAGACTACACAAAGAACTATTGATGCACATAGAAGTCAATTCCATCAAGATTTAGATGTCCGTGGTATGCGAGGTGATGAAGCGATCAATTCCGTCCAGCATTTCATAGATGATGCCATTCTCATGAACGTACCCCGTGTCAGAATCCTTCACGGAAAAGGTAATGGCATTCTGAGAAGCCTGATCCGGCAGTATCTTGCAACGATACCAAATATAAATCATTTCGCAGATGAAAGCGTACAACTCGGAGGTGCAGGAATCACTGTCGTTGATTTTTAATGCTTCGAGAATACTTTTCTTCGAAAAGACAACCATAGGTCTATTGACACAATATGTTAAAAAAACGAGTAAATCATTCAGAATTCTTTTCCAATTGAAATATTTTTTTTACCTTTGCATTCGCTTGATAAAACAAGCTATACGGGCAAGTCTCTTACGGCCAGCTCCTCAGGAATCCCCCAGGTTGGGAACGAAGCAAGGGTACAGAGTTGTAGCGGCGCGCTAAGAATCGCTTGCCCACCTGCCTTCTAAAGCTCATAGGAAGAGCACGAGATGGTTTCATCTTGAGGGTTGCCGGTCCGATTCCGGCAGAAGGCGCAATATCAAAGGACAGTACACAATTTTGTGGAACTGTCCTTATTTTATTACCTGACAAGTTTCCTTTTTCAATTTATGAACTCATCAACTCCGAAGGTCGGAACTTTTTGTTTATTCAAAAAAAGTAAAATTTCTGTCTATCCCTCTTTTTTATGAAGGAATTTAAGTATTTTTGCAAAGAATAAGCGGTCCTTGATGGAGATTCTACCAGCTAAAAGCAAGCGTACACTTTTTCATTGCAAAAGCAATATAGATACTCATCACCCTTTAAAACAAGATACAATTTGCCTGAACATGATTACATCACAAAATATCACACAAGTAAGAGCTTTCGCACGACAAGATGGAGTTTTTCTCTCTGTGTTGTGGATTGCAGGATTTCTCTGTACTATGCTATCAACGAAAATGCCGATAATAGCCCCTATAGGAGATTTTGTTGTCCTTGCTACACCCTTTTTCGTAGCTTACAGACTGAAGAAATTCAGAGACGGTGCTCTGGATGGTATTATCTCTTTCCGAAGAGGTCTGCTCTATACTGCTGAAACTTTCTTCCATGCTGCTCTTATTCTGGGAATCGTACAATACCTCTATTTCAAATTTGGTGATATCAGTGGTTTTCTGCAACAATGGGACGAATCTTACGCCTTGATTGCCAAAACCTATAATCTGGATAAGATGCAATCACAGCAACTTAAAGAAGCCATTAATATGATGAGCCCAGTGGCATGGGCATCTATGTTTTTTATCCTCGAACTGTTCGGGGCCTTGATAGCAAGTCCCATCATTGCAGCTGTCATGTCACGGCAAACTGCTCGCAAACACATACAGAACGGTAATTCAGAAAATAACAATAACTCAGAAAATAATTGAAATCCATTTTTAAAAAATGAACATATCTGTCATTATACCTCTTTACAACGAAGCAGAGTCTCTTCCTGAACTTTACAACTGGATTGTAAAAGTCATGAACACCAATCACTACACCTATGAAATTATTTTCATAAACGATGGTTCAACTGACAATTCGTGGAAGATAATTCAAGATTTATCGAAAAAATCAAACTCTGTGAGAGGTATCCGGTTCCGCCGTAATTATGGCAAGAGCCCTGCATTATATTGCGGATTCAAGGTTGCCCAAGGTGACGTAGTCATTACGATGGATGCTGATCTTCAAGATTCCCCGGAAGAAATACCCGGCTTATATAAGATGATTATGGACGAAGACTATGATCTGGTTTCAGGATATAAAAAGAAACGCTATGATCCTTTATCCAAAACCATTCCGACAAGACTTTTCAATGCAACTGCACGTTGGATCAGTGGAATTCATAATCTCCACGATTTCAATTGTGGATTGAAGGCATACAAAAAGGTAGTCGTAAAGAATATTGAAGTTTACGGTGAGATGCACCGCTATATTCCCTACTTGGCAAAGAATGCAGGCTTTGACAAAATCGGAGAAAAAGTGGTACACCATCAAGCTCGCAAATATGGCAGATCCAAGTTTGGCGTTAGCCGATTCTTCAATGGCTATCTGGACTTGCTTACACTTTGGTTTCTTACAAACTTCGGTAAAAAACCAATGCACGTGTTCGGATTTCTGGGATCTATTGTTTTCTTCATCGGTTTTATCGCACTCATTATCCTTGGGGCAGATAAACTCATTGCTCTCCATGAAGGAATATACGGAAACTTGATTACAGACTCGCCTTATTTCTTTATTGCCTTGACAACTATGGTATTGGGCACTCAACTCTTCCTCGCGGGATTTTTAGGAGATCTAATCAGTCGGCAGAACGTAAGACGAAACGATTATCAAATCGCTGAGGAAGTTCATTTAAATGATAAACCCTAAAGGGAAATTTATCATATCAATTTTCTAAATAATTGTATCCATCAAGGAAACGATTTATCTGATCACTTCCTTTTAGAAGGAATAATTTATGGAAACAAAAAGGATAAAAAAAAGATCCGGAAATGAAAGGATTCTTCGAACAGTTACAATGATTACTCTCCTGGCAGGCTTTACCTTGGCAGGGTGCTCTAGTCTGGACTGCCCTTACGAAAACAGGGTCTACACCAAATATCAACTAAAGGGTGATGTAAAAAAGCTTCCGGATACACTTACCATAACTACCAGCCGTATTACAGATGGCTTGGATACTATTCTTCTGAATAAGGCAGTGAAGATAGACAGTTTTGAACTGCCAATGAGTTACGTTAACGCTCAGGATGTATATCATTTCCATATTGTACGACTTGGCGGCCAGACTCTTACAGATACGGTAACCGTAAAAAAGAAAGACAAAGCTCATTTTGAATCCGTGGATTGTAATCCGGCCTATTTTCATACTCTCACAGGTGTAAGCTACACTACTCATGCCATTGATTCAATCGTCATACATAACACTCAAGTGAACTATAATGCTTCACAACCACATTTCTATATTTATTTCCGCTATCACGATTAGCCTGCTGCTCCTTTGGTGCCCTGACATAAATGCTCAGCAGAAATCCCCTAAGACCAAGAATCGTCCGACAGCTAAAACTGATACTACAGCTACTTTCCGCAGCTTTGAAGTGACATTCGACCTTCTGGGAGCCGCCCAAATGTGGCTCAGTGATTACGGCCAGTATGAAGCAGCTTTAAGAGTGGATCTCAAAGACAAATATTTTCCTATTATAGAAATAGGATATGGTAAAGCGGATGCCAAAGATGAATCGACCAATCTGCATTATAAAACCAATGCGCCCTATATCCGTGTAGGATTAGATTTTAACCTTCTCAAAAACAAACATGACATCTATAGACTTTATGGTGGTTTTCGCTATGCCTTTACCTCTTATAAGTTCGATGTTACAAGTCCGGGAGTAACTGATCCAGTTTGGGGTGAAATTGCGCCATACAGTGCCAAAGGCATACAAGCTCACTACCAGTGGATAGAGGCCGTGGCTGGTGTAGATGTTAAAATTTCCGGTCCTGTACATTTAGGATGGAGCGTAAGATACAAACGGCGCCTTTTTCATAATGATGGAGATATCGGCAATACTTGGTATGTGCCGGGATTCGGCAAACAAGGAGGGAGTAGATTAGGAGGTACATTTAACCTGATCTTCGAGTTTTAATGAGTATAGGAAAGTGAGCATTACTTCATTTAATGCAAAACAAAAACTGAAATATCAAATCTTATGAATAAAAGAAATCGCAGAAAACTAAGGTGGCAGATTCCCTTCCTCTTTCTTCTGATTATCGGAACAGTCTACGTAATCCACCAGCAAAGGCCCAAGCCTTATCAGAAAGATACCGGATTCATCTTTGGTACGATATACCATATCACCTATCAGAATGATAAAGATCTGCAAACAGGCATTGACGAGGCACTTCATGAAGTAGATGCATCACTCTCACCCTTTAATCCCCAATCAGTCATCACACAAGTCAATCAAAACAGACCTGTCAGACTCAACAAGATGTTCACCGATGTTTTTTCTTTATCAGAAAAAGTGTCTGCAGAGACAGGTGGGGCATTCGACATTACAGTAGCCCCTCTGGTTAACGCATGGGGCTTCGGTTTTAAAAAGGGAAAGTCTCCGGCTCCAGCTGTTGTGGACAGTCTGAAATCCTTCGTCGGATTTAATAAGGTTAAACTTGTTAATGGAAAGATCATCAAACAGGATCCCCGTATCATGCTGGATTGTTCCGGCATAGCCAAAGGCTATGGTTGTGACATTGTGGCTGATTTCTTGAAAAAGAATGGTATCAAGAACTTCATAGTTGAAATAGGTGGTGAAATTGTAGCCAGCGGTATTGACCAGAAACGTCTCCCCTGGCACATCGGAGTGACTAAACCTACAGACGACTCTCTGAATACGAATCAGGAAATCGAAACCGTCCTTAATGTAACGAATATTGCGATGGCAACAAGCGGAAACTATCGGAATTTTTATTATAAAGGAGGACGGAAATTTGCTCATACTATTGACCCTCATACCGGCTATCCTGTCCAACACAGTTTGCTGTCTTCAACCGTTCTTGCCAAAAACTGTGCGACTGCGGATGCCTATGCTACTGCCTTCATGGTTCTTGGAGTAAACGGTGCAAAAGCTGTACTTAGAAAGCATCCGGAACTCATGGTCTATTTCATCTATGCTGACGATAAGGGGAAACTCAAAGAATGGTATTCTCCTGGCATGAAGGATAAAATTGCCGATGATCAGTTGACTGCAACTCAAAGACAACATCATGGCCGAACTAAGAGTATATGATCAACTCCTAAAATTGCCTCTTTTTTTAGGACTCAGCCGTGATGATCTCTCACAGATCATCTCCCATACCCCCTTTGGCTTTTTAAAATACAATAAAGGGAAAATGGTGATAAAGGAGAACGAACCTTGTGACCGCCTCTATTTCCTGTTGAAAGGCACTCTTAATGCGGAATCTTCAGCAGATGACCATAGTTATCGTTTCGTCGAAGAACTATCTGCTCCAGAGGTACTGCAGCCAGAACGGCTATTCGGACTACATCAACGTTTCACAAAAAATTTTATTTGCAAAACAGAAGTTAGTCTGATGACCTTAGAAAAGGTAGAAGTAATGAAACTTTCACAAGAATTCAGTATATTTCGGCTTAATCTTCTCAATATTATCAGTGCACAGTCGCAAAAACTTTCCAGACATCCCTGGCGACGAGCCCCTCAGAACATAGGACACCGCGTAGCCCGCTTCTTTGAATCCCATTGTGACCGCCCGGCAGGCCCTAAAATAGTCTATATCAGGATGATTGATCTTGCAAATGAACTCAACGAAAGTCGGCTAGACATATCGCGTGCATTAAATCAACTAAACCATCGTGGACTTGCTGTCCTCTCACGCGGACGGATCATCATTCCCGCACTGGAAAAATTACTTATGGACAGTAACCATGAAAATATTACTATCCATAAAAAGAACAGGTATTGAAAAGAAAAATAATGCCAACTCCACTTTATAGGAAGCAATTTACAAATCGATGAAATAGATGTTAAATTCAGCAATTTAATATCTGTAAAGCGACAATTTTCACTACCTTTGTATCAAAACAGAGAAAGAGCATGACAAAAGACGAAATAGAGAAGCAAAAACACCAGAATCCATTTTTTGTTCCTTATGGGACACCGCATCTTACGGTTCCGTTTAATCTCATATCTACCAAAGATTATGAAGAGGCTATTGTTGAAGGCATTCGTCGTGAAGATGAAGAGATTGAACGAATTGTAAACAACCCGGATCCTCCTACTTTCGATAACACACTTGATTGGGAAGATAAAAGCAAAGGTGACCATTATTACGATCTTTTAGACCGGGTATCTAGCGTTTTCTCTTGCATGCTAAGTGCTGAAACTAATGATCAGCTTGAAGCGCTTGCGCAAAAGTTAAGCCCTGTATTGACCAAGCATGCAAACGATATTAGTCTGAACGAGAAGTTATTCGAAAGGATCAAATATGTACATGACCACCATGGTACACTAACTCCCGAAGAAAACACCCTCCTGGACAAGAGCTACGAAGGATTTGTCAGAAGTGGCGCACTGCTTGATGACGAAGATAAGAATCGTCTGAGGAAACTTACAGAACAGTGTGGTCTTCTTACTTTGCAATTTTCTCAGAACTTATTAAAAGAAAATAAAGCCTTCATCTTGAATCTTACTGATTCCAAAGACCTTGATGGACTCCCACAGTCATCCTTGGATGCTGCTGAACATATAGAGCAAGGTAAAAAGACATGGACCTTTACACTCGATTATCCAAGTTACTCACCTTTCATGACTTATTCTACTCGTCGGGATCTCCGCGAAAAAATGTATCGGGCCAAGAATACAGTCTGTATCCATAATAACAAGGAAAATAATATCGAGATTTGTCGTCAACTTGTAAACAAGCGTTTGCAAATCGCCCAACTTCTGGGGTATTCTACTTATGCTGACTATGTCCTGAAAGAACGTATGGCAGGAAATACCCAAACCGTTTATAAACTTTTTGATGATCTTATCAAAGCCTATAAACCAACTGCTTTGCAAGAAGTAGCAGAAGTAAACTCTATAGCTCAAGAAGAAGAAGGATCCAATTTCAAAATGGAGCCTTGGGATTTCAGCTATTACTCCCATCAACTCCAGATGAAAAAATATCATCTTGATGCCGAAATGCTTCGCCCCTATTTCGAACTTTCCAAGGTGATTAAAGGTGTCTTCAGCCTGGCAACACGCCTCTACGGAATAACTTTTAAATACAATTCCAACATTCCCGTCTATCATCCAGACGTCAAAGCTTACGAGGTATATGATAAAGACGGCAGTTATTTAGCGATACTTTACACTGACTTCCACCCGCGTAAGGGTAAAAGAGAAGGAGCCTGGATGACAGAATTTCAGGAACAGTGGATTGAAAAAGATGGAAGGAATATCCGCCCGCATGTGAGTATAGTAATGAATCTCACTAAACCTACGGCCAGCAAACCAGCACTATTGACATGGAGTGAAGTACAAACCTTCCTGCATGAATTCGGTCATGCCCTGCATGGGATGTTTGCCAATACTCGTTTCTCAAGCCTGTCCGGAACCAATGTATGGTGGGATTTTGTAGAACTTCCTTCGCAATTTATGGAGAACTTTGCGGTGGAGAAAGATTTTCTACAGACCTTCGCCTTTCACTATCAAACAGGAGAACCAATTCCTAACGAGCTCATTGACCGCATCGTCAAAAGCCGGAATTTCCTGATGGCATACAGTTGTATGAGACAAGTAAGTTTCGGACTGCTTGACATGTCTTACTATACCAGGACTACTCCCCTGACAGAGGATTTAATCGCTTTTGAACAAAAGGTCCAAGCACCTGTTGACCTTTTACCAAGACTTCCAGAGAGTTGCATGACCGTACAGTTCTCTCATATCATGTCAGGTGGATACGCTGCCAGTTATTACAGTTATAAATGGGCTGAAGTTCTTGATGCAGATGCCTTCAGCGTCTTTAAGAGAAATGGAATATTCGACCGTGCCACAGCACAACGCTTCCGCGATTGTATTCTTTCAAAAGGAGGGACAGAACACCCAATGACGCTTTATAAACGCTTCCGTGGCCAAGAGCCGACCATCGATGCACTATTAGAACGCAATGGCATCAAACGTCCGAAACTCTCTAAGGATCAGAAAGATGACACAAGAAGAAAAACAACATAAAAACAAACAATACCTGTTGGACTTACGTTATTTGCGTATGGCCCGTATCTGGGCAGAAAACAGTTACTGCAATAGGAGAAAAGTCGGAGCACTGGTAGTTAAAGACAAGATGATTATCAGTGATGGCTATAACGGTACTCCTAGTGGATTTGAGAACATCTGTGAAGATAGCAACGGGCTGACCAAACCTTATGTTCTTCACGCTGAAGCAAATGCAATTACAAAACTCGCTCGAAGTTCCAATAATAGTTATGGGGGCACCCTTTACGTTACAGCTTCGCCCTGCATCGAATGTGCTAAACTGATTATTCAAGCTGGCATCAAACGAGTGGTCTATGGAGAAAAATATCGCCTCGATGATGGCATCCATTTACTCTCTCGTGCCGGCATAGAAGTACTCTACTTAAATCTTGATGAGGAAGAACAGTCCTCGATACAATCTAAATAAGCAACTATTTACTCATGATGAATGTAAATAAATCCAAACGTTTCATGCCGATTATAATGGCTGTTTGCGTCGTTATCGGTATCGTCATTGGCTCTTTCTTTTCTAACCACTTTGGTGGCAACAGACTCAGCATTATCAATTCTGGAAGTAATCGGTTGAATAACCTTCTTCACATTATTGAGGATCAATATGTAGATCCGGTTAACATCGATTCTCTTGTAGATAAAGCCATTCCAGCTATTCTGGCGCAATTAGATCCTCACTCGGTCTATATCAGTGCCAAGGATGCGCAAGAAGCCAACGATGACCTCAAAGGTTCTTTTGCGGGAGTGGGCATTGAATTTACAATCCGGAATGATACTATTCATGTGGAGAATGTCATCAAAAACGGGCCGGCTGAGCGTGCCGGTATCCTTGCCGGCGATCGTATTGTGCAGGTCAACAATAAGACTTTTACTGGTAAAGAAGTAACTAATGAAGAAGCTATGCATCGCCTGAAGGGTCCAAAAGACACGAAAGTGGAGATAGGAATCATCCGTTTTGGAAGCAAGAAGATTCATCAGTTTACTGTCACTCGTGGAGAAATTCCACAAAAGAGTGTCACCACAACTTATATGCTTAATGATAACACGGGTTATATCCGCATCAAGGATTTCGGAGAAACAACTTATCCGGAAACACTCATTGCATTGGCCAAACTTTCTCAGAAAGGATTCAAGAACTTGGTCATTGATCTACGCGATAATACAGGTGGTTATCTCGAAAGTGCCGTTCAAATAGCCAACGAATTCCTCCCAAAGAACAGACTTATTGTCTATACCCAAGGACGCAAGAGTCCACGAAGGGATTACAGAAGCAATGGCAACGGAAGTTATCAGAATATTCCATTGGTCGTTCTGGTCAATGAAGGCACGGCATCAGCAGCAGAGATTTTCTCAGGGGCTATGCAAGATAATGACCGTGCTACGATTATCGGTCGTCGTACTTTTGGTAAAGGATTAGTTCAACAGCAAATTGCTTTTCCTGACGGAAGTATGATCCGACTCACCATAGCACGCTATTATACACCTTCGGGACGATGCATACAGAAGCCTTACTCGCTGGGAGATGACAAAGATTATGAGGAAGATCTTCTCAATCGCTATGAACACGGAGAATTCTTCTCTCGTGACAGCATCAAGCACCATGGACCAGCTTATCATACCAGACTTGGTCGTGTCGTCTACGGCGGAGGAAGTATTATACCTGATATCTTCGTGCCTGAAGATACTATCGGAATAACTTCTTATTTCAAAGAAGCAGCTATGAGCGGCATCATCATGCAATATGCCTTTACATATACGGACAACAACCGGCCAAAACTTAACAACTTCAAAGAAATGCAGCAACTTGCAGATTATCTCGATCACCAGGATTTAGTAAATAGATTTGCAACTTATGCAGCCACTAATGGCTTGAAACGTCGTAATCTGCTGATTAGAAAATCACATAAACTCCTTCAACGATACATTAATAGCCGGATTATCTACAATATGCTGGATGAAGAGGCTTGGAATGAATATATTAACCAGGACGATCCGGTAATCAGGAAGGCTCTTGAGGTATTCCGTGATCATGCCTCTTTCCCGAAACGCCCTGTTCCACATCCTAAATCAGTGAAAAAGGAACGACTGTCCAAGGCTAAAGAGAAGGCAAAAAGGACGTGGTCAAAACATAAAATCGCTTTTGCTCCCTTGATCCTCAAACCACAGTATATGCATAACTGGAAATTTCAGATTCATGCTTGACAAGAAACAATTACGACAGTGGATTCGAGAAAGAAAACGGATGTTAGATACTTCGCAAAGAAGAGAACAATCTGAAATAATTGCCAAAGCAATACTTAAACACCCCAAGATCAGGGCAGCATCCGCTATCCTTCTCTATGCTGCCTTGCCTGATGAAGTAGAAACCCAGGAATTACTCGATAATCTGGCCAAGAGCGGAAAGACTATTTTCCTGCCGGCAGTCATCAGTCAAGAAGAACTTGAACTTCGTCACTATGAAGGTACTCAAAATCTTCACAAGGGAGCTTATCATATACCAGAACCAACCGGCGTGCCTTTTCACGATTTTGATCAAATCGATGTTGCTGTCATTCCGGGGATGGCTTTTGATGATTCCGGCAACCGTTTAGGTCGTGGCAAAGGTTACTATGACAGATTTCTAAAGCTTATGCCACAGTGCTATAAAATTGGTATTTGTTTCGATTTTCAGAAATTCACGCACATCCCTGCCGGCCCTTACGACATCAAGATGGATGAAGTAATATCAGTTTCTACTTCAACTCCTGAAAACAAAAATGAAAAAAGCACATCAGTTTGAGAGATATCAATAAAAATGGATATCAGTAATAACTCTCCTACCCACTTTCGCATTCAACTTTTTCACAAGTGCCGATTTCATCATTGATAAATCCGCACGAAGAGCAGGATTAAGGAGTTTCACAAAAAGAGTCTGATTACGGATAAACAGGTTTGCCGTATAATTTTCAACAATAGGCCCACTTATCTTTCCCCACTCCTTAATAAGTTGCCGTTGCTGCAACGGAGTTTCAAGGCCATCCTTACGAAGTGCCTGTTTGAGCACATCATCAATTGACTCTACCCTTCTTCTGAACATCGTCTTATCCCCCTTCCTTATATCAAGACCTTCTCAAGAAAAATCTTATATTCTGATTTTCTTATAAAAATTCATCACTTTCACTCACCCTTCTCAATGATCTTCCCATTATTCACCAGGAATATCCGGTAATTTCCATCACCTTGCTTTAAAATACCGTCCAAATGATCCCGATTTGTATCTGTAATGAAAATCTGTCCAAAATGCTGTCCGGAGACCAGATGAACTATTCTTTCCACCCGACAGACATCCAGTTTGTCAAAGATATCATCCAGCAGCAAAAGAGGCATTGAACCATTAGATCTCTGCCTAAGGAAATCAAACTGAGCCAATTTCAATGATAAGACAAAAGATTTCAATTGTCCCTGACTCCCTTCACGTTTAAGTGGATAACCCCCAATAAGCATTTCCAAGTCATCCCGATGTGCACCGTGAAGAGAATGTCCTACAGCTCGGTCACGCGTCCTGCCTGAGCGAATAATCTCCAACAAATTTCCTCCTATGGCATGAGAAACATACCTCAGAGAAATCTCTTCCTGCTGGTCAGAAATATCCTGATAAATTTCCTGAAATACCGGTATCAGCCTTTGAATGAAATCATTGCGCTTAGCAAAAAGAATATTCCCTTGCAGGGCCATCTCATTCTCAAGAACATCCAGAAGAGTAGCATCAGGTTCTGCCTCTCCCCTAAGCAAGACATTCCGTTGAAGCAATGCCTTATCATAACGCATCAGAGCATTCAGATAAGTATGATCGTACTGAGAAATAGCCACATCCATAAACTTCCTCCGCTCTTCTCCTCCACCTATGACGAGAGAAATGTCCGAAGGGGAAATCAAGATAAGGGGAATGAGACCTATATGCTGAGACAGTTTCCTATAGTCTTTCCCATCTCGCTTGAAATGCTTTTTCCGGCCTTTCCTCATAGCACATGATATCACATTCTGTGTTTCATCAGATGAACCGTAATAGCCCTCAAGCATAAAAAAATCCTCACCGTGCAGAATTAATTGAGAATCAGGAGAACCTGAAACACCATGGCAGAAAGACAAGTAATACACCGCATCCAGAAAATTGGTTTTCCCAGCCCCATTAAGACCGAGAAAACAGTTCATCTTCGGCGACAATTCCAGATCTGCTGTCTTAATATTTTTGAAATTTACAATAGAAATCCGATTGAGAATCATATCCTTGAAACCTTCCAGATACATTACTTCTTGCAAAGTTAAACCTTTTAGTCATGAAAAACGAAAAAAGTGCCTGATAAATTTCAATATATGAGAAAATATAAGTAATTTTGTCACGTTTAAGCTATAAGAACAATGAACTGTTTAATAACAATATGCAAGAGATAGTCTGTCATTAATAACTTGCTTGAAAAACAAGAAAAAGTTTATGGCAGATAAACACAAATGTTGTTAAGACTAATGATGAAATAATAAAAATAATTAATAATAATGGCAAAAAACAAGAAACAGGGTTCTATAGATATGAATGATACCCTCAATAAGTCTGAAGCTACCTTCTTAAAAAACAGAAAACACCTCACATGGATTGTAGTAGCCATCATCGTAATTGTAGTAGGCATTATAGCTTACCATAATTTCATTGCTGTTCCTAATGAGAATAAGGCAAGTACAGAACTAGGCCGCGGTCAGGAGTATTTTGACAATGAAATGTTTGATAAAGCCCTCAATGGAGACGGAGCCGGATATAACGGCTTTGTAGCTATCGCTGACAACTATGGAAGTACGAATGCCGGTAATCTGGCAAATCTGTATGCGGGCCTCTGCTATGCCAATCTGAACAAGTGGCCAGATGCACTGAAATACCTTAAGAAGTATAGTCCCAAGAACGATCAAATGGTAAGTCCGGCAGCTACAGGAGCCTTAGGAGATGCTTATGCTCATAATGGTGAACTTGATAAGGCTATAAGCAGTTTTAAGAAAGCAGCAGAAATGGCCGACAAGCATGCTATGGATCACAGGAACAACAGTCTCTCTCCGACTTACTTGATTAAAGCAGGGGAGATTTTAGAAAGTCAGGGGAAGAAAGACGATGCATTAAAGATTTATCAGGACATTAAGAAAAAATATGTCAACGCCGCTATTGTCCAAAGTCATGAAATCGATAAATATATAGAAAGGGCCTCTACTAAATAATGGCAACAATATTACATAATCTTTCTAAATACGATTTTGACAGTATTCCTGACGCAAGCAATATGTGTTTCGGAATTGTGGTGGCAGAATGGAATCATGATATTACAGGTGCCATGCTCAACGGAGCAGTGAATACCCTAGGAATACATGGTTGCCTACCCGAAAATATTCATATAAAAACAGTACCAGGAAGTTTTGAACTCATTTATGGTGCACACCAGATGGTTTTGAATGGTGGCTATGACGCCGTAATTATCCTGGGAAGTGTAATCAGAGGAGATACACCCCACTTTGACTATATTTGCCAAGGTGTCACTTACGGAATTGCACGTTTGAACGCTACACAGGAAATTCCAATCATCTACGGACTCCTTACTACTAATGATCATCAACAGGCCGTTGACCGCAGTGGTGGAAAATTAGGAAACAAAGGAGATGAATGTGCAATAGATGCTATCAAAATGGCTAAATTTTAAGAATAGGGGCTGAAATTCAATTGAATCTCAGCCCCTATTCTTAGATTACCCAAGTCAGATACTTATTCCTCATCATCTGATTGAGTATCTGAACCCGTATCCAGATTATTATCTTTGCTAATACTAACAGAGCCCGTACGGGTGATTTTCATATCCAAAGGTATATATTCATCACTATTGACATCTGGAGAGCCTACACTTACTGCAAAAAGCAGGTCATTACTTTCAGCCTTAACCAAGACAATCCCCAGTAAAGCACCCTTTTTTTTCGTACTGGCATCTACATAAGAAGAAAAATCAGACTTCGTAAAAGTACGACTATAAAAGGCCGAACCATCTTTACGAAGAACCTTTACGATTATCCTGTTATCATAGTATTTCGTATTCTCGTCCACTTGAGCTTGTGGCAGTGAAATGTCTGATTTACGGAGCACATCAATGGTATAGGTGCTTCCCATCCAGGAAACAGTACGAACATCATGTGAGACGCTCATACTCTGAATATGCTTTTTTACAGGAGTCATAGCACTCTTCGGTACTATGATATCATTACTCTTCTTTTTGTTGGAACAAGAGCAGAAAACTCCTTCAGAAAGAAGGAGTACAACTGCCATGTATACTACTTTTTTCATTTTCCGTTATTCTTTGAGTAGGGCAAAGGTAATAAAAAAAAGTCAGATAGACCTCTGCTGATCAGAATAGTTTGATTACATGATAAGAAACCATTCAAAATAAGAAGACTATAAATCACTCTGAATCTTTGATTTCTCATATCCTATAAAGAGTTAAAAACACTGTCTTTAAAGGCAACGGGAACCACGATAAGTATCTACCGTACTTGAAGAGACAGAACTGCTGGACGCAGACCAATCCCCCGAGCAACAAGTGTAACCTTCCCGGAGACCTTTGCCGACTGCAGCACTACCAGGCATTTTCCAAAGAAAGCCTTACGCTTATTATCCTTGAAACGTTCCATAGAAAATTCACATCCGTTATCAACTCCGGCTATAGAAGCAGGTCCGTCAACATCAAAGAAAATCTCATGATCTGCATTCGGACAGAGATTGCCATCTTTATCCACAATTTCAACTGTCACAAATGACAAATTCTTACCATTGGCAGTAAGTCTCGTACGATCTGCCGTCAACAGGATATGATCAGCAGGACCCGCTGTATGAATAGACTCCTCACGTACTACTTTTCCTTTTGAACGGGCTACAACCTTCACCATGCCAGGTTCAAACTTCACCCGCCACATGACATGGTACTGATGATCATTGACTTTCCGCCGCACACCCTGACTCTTCCCATTAACAAACAGTTCCACCTCATCAGCATGATTATAGTAGCACCACATATCAATCGTCTGTCCAGGTAACCAGTTCCAATGTGGAAACAGATGCAGCACATCGCGGTCTGTCCACTCACTCTGATACATATAATAAATGTCCTTCGGGAAACCAGCTAAATCTATTATCCCAAAGTAACTGCTTCGCGCAGGGAAGCCGTATGGAGTAGGTTCGCCGATATAATCCCATCCTGTCCAGATAAACTGGCCACAACAATATGGCGTATGCTTGACAATATCCCAAGTTTCCTCATGCGTACTACTCCATGGTGCGTGCATATTGTCATAAGCGGAACACATCATAGACGGATCCGTATAGGGACGATCCCACTGGTCTGGAACTACATATATGGAATCTGATGGCATCTTATAATAACCACGAGTCATCAAAGCACTGACACTTTCCGTCATAATGAAAGGTTTATCGGGGAAATTTTTAGGAACATCCTTTATCCATTTCCTATGATAGTTGTATCCAATGATATCCAAGGCTCCACTCTTAAAAAGATTATTATTCGGATCAGGTTCATTGCAGCCAGCTGTAATGGGACGTGTCTGATCATACCGTTTTACAATATTTACCAAATGAAGAGTAAGTAATGAATTTGGAGAAAGATGTGAAGAATGAGAAAGTGCTGACGCACCATGTTTTGCATTAAGCAATAGATTCGCCTGATCAAGTGTCAGTTTATCTGGACTTTTGGAAGACCACTGCTCCAAAACCTCATTTCCTATACTCCACATCAAGATACAGGGATGATTCCGATCGCGACGGATCATATCTGAGAGATCTCGTTCATGCCATTTATCGAAAAAGCGTGCATAATCATCCTTCGTTTTCTTTTCTCTCCACATGTCAAAGGCCTCATCCATAACGATGAAACCCATCGTATCACACATATTCAGAAGTTCAGGTGCTGGAGGATTATGTGAACAACGGATAGCATTACAACCCATATTCTTCAACATAACCAACTGGCGATGAAGAGCATCTTCATTCAAAGCAGCTCCTAGACAACCCAGATCATGGTGATCACATACCCCGTTAATCTTAAAATTCTTACCATTCAACCAGAAACCGGTCTTTGAATCAAAACGGTAAGAACGAAATCCTGTAGTCGTTCTCCCGGTATCCACCACTTGATGATGAAGGAGTACCTGCGTGCAGACCTGATAGACATAAGGGTGTCCTATAGACCACAAAAGTGGAGAATGCACTTTCAAGCGTGCTGACAAGCGATGACTTTTACTCTCAGCAACTATATGGCCTGATGGATCAAGGACACGGTATCGAATCACCAGACTCTTATTATCAGGAACTTTGCCATCTAAGGTAACCTTGATCGTCATCATACCATCCGCATCAGATATTACATGTAATCCCAAATGAGCAATATGAAGAGCTGCAGAGCCGACTATCCAGACATGACGATAAATACCACAACCGCTATACCAGCGGCAATTTGGCTGATCACTATTATCTACTTTTACAGCCAACACATTATCACCAGTGCGGTTCAGATAAGGAGTAAGCTCATAGCGGAAAGAGCTGAAACCGTAAGGACGATTCCCTAATTCATGACCATTCAGATAAACAGTCGAATTCATATACACTCCATCAAAATCAATGAAATAGCAGGCTGAATTCCCATGATTAGGCAGATCAGACAGAGAAAAATGCTTCCGATACCAGCCTATTCCTCCAGGGAGTGCCCCACCACCAGAACCACTGGGATTACGATCACTGAAATCACCTTCAATGGACCAGTCATGCGGCAAATCAAGTCTCCTCCAGAGAGAATCAGCATAATTTTTCAGTGACATTCTCGTATCATTCCCAAGAAGGAAAAGCCATCCCTCATCAAAACAAGCTCTCTCTCCTGCCTGGATTCCAAGGAAACTAGTCAGCAAAAGTAGTACCGATATCATTATCCTTCTCAAAACATATTTCATTCGTGTATTATTTATCTTTACAAAATCTTTTTGGTATATTTCCTTTCTTAAAGGATACACTTGATTTTCTTATTATCGATCCAAACATCAATTAAGTTGTATACTTTCTTTCCGCCCATTATAGGATACCAGAATCCCTTTCGAATGATCCAGATTCAATGGACTAGATTGTCCAGGTTTTACTACAACAACATGAAAACGACGATTCCTGAGCATTCCCCTAAAATATCCTTTCCGCTTCCCTATTGTCAATGTCTTATGCATTTCATTATAATAGAAAGATATTGTAGCATATTGTCCTTTCTCATAATTATAGTTAGTCCCCTCATCTTCATAAAGAGTAAAGTGTGCATCAGCACCTTCATAAACATAAAGTTCAATCAATTCTGCCGGTTTCTGATCACTCCATTCCTCAGCAGGGCCAAAAGGAATAATAGAACCTGCAGGAACAAAGACAGGAATACGATCATAAGGAGCATCCACTGTGATCGTTTGCCCACCAGTATTATATTGACCCGTCCAAAGATTATACCATCCCCTCTGCTTGGGCAAATAGACCTGACGGCTCCGAACGTTATAATATGTCACAGGACAAGCCATAAGTGAAGGTCCGAACATCCATTGGTCGCGAATATCATAAACTCCAGGATCACCGTTGAAATCCATCACCAATGCCCGCATCATCGTATAGTCACGAAAATGAATGGCTCCGTCAAGACTATACATATAGGGCATCATACGATAACGGAAACGGTCTGTTGCAACAATTGCCTTATAAGCTGGATGATAATCAGGAGCTATATTCCAAACCTCACGAAGCGGCCACTGACCATGAGTACGATAAAGAGGGACAAAGCATCCTAACTCATTCCAACGAGTCTGCAACTCCCGCCACTCCTTGAGATCTGCATTCTCTACACCGGTACGATCAAAGAGTTTCTGAGCAGCAACATAACGGTTCTCCACCGAGAATCCTCCCAGATCCATACCCCAGAAAGGTAGTCCTGATAAAGAATAATTCAATCCTGCTGTAATCTGGGCGCGCATATCCTCCCACCGAGTACCAATGTCTCCGCTCCAAGTAGCAGTACTGTAACGTTGCAGACCGGCAAAACCACTTCTGGTCAAGAGGAACACTCTTTGATTTGGATTCACTCTACGTTGACCGTCATAAATAGCCTCCGCGTTCATAAAGGCATAAGCATTAAAGTACTCTGTACTCGACCCTAGACTGGTAGGTCCACAAAGAGCCTTACGATACCACATCGGCGTACAGTCTCGTATATTAGGTTCAGAAGCATCCATCCACCAGGCATCAATGCCAAAGTGATATTTACTATACATATTCTCATTCAGTTGGTTCCAGAACATCTGACGGGCACCCGGAGCATAGGCATCATAAAAAGAGCCAAGGTATCCAAGCCAGTCACAAATAGAATCCTTGATTGCCTGATGATAGATCCACCCGTGAGAATCAAGCGCCTTATAATTCTTGACCGTTGTATAAAACTTTGGCCAGACAGAGATCATAAACCTCCCATGCATCTGATGGACACTATCCAGCATTGCCTGGGGATGTGGAAAACGAGCAGCTTCAAAAGTATGATCGCCCCACGAATCAGTCTTCCAGTAGTTCCAGTCCTGTACGATATTATCGATAGGAATATGTCGGGTACGAAATTCTTTCATCGTATTTTCGATATCTGCACTGGTACGATAGCGTTCACGACTCTGCCAAAAGCCCAACACCCATTTCGGATAGACAGGGGCTTTGCCTGTAAGTGTACGATAACCGGATATCACTCCATCCAGATTCTTACCAGCAATAAAATAGTAATCCATATCACGGCTCATCTCACTCCAGATACTCAATTTACCCTGCTCTTCATCACTTCTCGGAGCAGCTGCACGTAAGCCACAATAACTGACATCACCATCCGGTTTCCATTCAATACGGACAGGAACTTTCACACCTTTCTTCATAGAAAAGACAAATTTCCACGAATTCGGATTCCATGCTGTACGCCAACGCTCCGGCACAATCAGTTTACCATCAAGATATACTTTAATATATCCTGCATAATAAAGTAAGAAATGATAATTATTATCAACAGGGGCCTGAAGAAAACCTTCATAGACAACACGGGATCCTCCAAGTTGGAAACCCTGAGGAAGATTCCGGATACCTCCATGATCTGTAATATTTGCTATGGCTGACTTCGGAGGACACCCATATTCAAAATAGAGAGAATCTTCACGGCGTTCAAGGCTACTACCCGTCTTGTCTATATAAGTACCTGTCAATGCTCCTACCCGCCCATCCTTATCATACAAAGTAAAAGCACGGTTAAGTTGCTGATAAGGATATGGATTCCCAAAACGACAATAAGAATAACTGTCCCACAGAATTCCATAATTACGGTTACTCACTATAAAAGGCACACTTACCTTTGTATTGTATTGGAAAAGATCTTCGTTCAATCCCTTCATATCCAGTTCTCCGGCTTGATGCTGTCCTAAACCGTAGAAAGCCTCATCAGCAGGACTGTCGAAGAGAACATGGCAGGACCATCCTCTTCGCTGTGCATCAGTAAGACTGCCCACACCGATCTCACGACTTGGGACAACAAATGGCTTAAAGGTTTTACCACCATGGGCAGCTTCCTGAACATAAAGTCGTCCATCAGGATGATAAAAGGCTACATGACCTGTTAAGGCATTAATATCAGCACATAGAAATAAAGTCCTTATCAGAACATGAGAACCCTTCTGCTTGATATTAAAAGTATGGCAGGTTGCCTGAGGAACAATCATCAAACTCTGTTTAACAGGAAAAGCATTCTCCATCGTAGCGCGAACACGAATAATCCGATTGCCTACTACCTGAAGACAAACCAGATGAGGGCCATTCGGTTCAGGAGATTGGACATGTACAATAATTGTATTGCCGCTCTGTATATAATTAGTTGCAGATAAAGGAACAACGGAAGAAAAGAAAACAATTAAAAAAAGCCATTTTATGATTTTCATTGTATTTTAATTAAATATTTTCAATGCAAAGATAGTTAATCTTTTCAAATAAAAAAGGACCATACTATCAAAAAATGGAGATCACCCAACTCTGATAACTTCTCAAACAAGAAGAATACATACCGGGGCTCTTTACTTTATCGCACATGAAAACATCTTCCCCTTTTCTTTATTCAAATGAAAAAGGAATAAACATTTATCTTTTTTCAGAACTTTCCCGAATCTTCAGGATCATCGGAACCACTATCTGATGTACCTCTGAATCTCCTGCAATATTGTCAAGAAGGAGTTGACAGGCTCTCCACCCTGTCTCATGTGCCTGATCCATGATAGCCGAAAGTTTTGGCGTCACGAAAGCTGCCGAATCACCATCTGTAAAACCAATGATAGCTACATCCTCCGGAATACGCAATCCACAACTCTTGATGGCATCAAAAGCACCATAAGTGATAATATCATTAAAGGCAAGAATAGCATCTGGCCGATGAGCACTTTCCAGAAGATCTATTGTATGTTGACGTGCTATATCAAAATCGATCTTATCACAGACTACCAGCGATCGATCTATCGGTATCCTGTTTTCTCTCAAAGCTTGTAAGTAACCGTGCTTACGACGCTTAACCATATTCAAAGTGTTCGGACCGCCAATAAAAGCGATTCTCCTCGAACCCGTATCAATGAGATGCTGGGTAGCATCCTGTGCAGCAACATCACCATTACCTATGACATTGGAAAATTTGTCTTCCAGACAAGTACGTGCAAAAAAGACCAAAGGCTCTCCCATCTTATATAGCAGTTCATAATGGCTATAGTCTACGGTGTCCTGTGCCAAACATGCAATAATACCTTCCACATGCATATCGAGAAAATTATCGATAGCCTGACTTTCTCGTAAATGGTCTTCATGCGAATTGGCAGAGATGACAGAATAACCCTTCTTGGACGCATAATCCTCAATACCGTCAAGGACCGCCGCAAAATAATGAGTTACAAGATTTGGCACAATAACCCCAATGACTTTCGGAGCCTCTTTGCGAAGACTTTGCGCAAAAGGATTCGGCCGATAGTTCATCTGCTTAGCCAGAGACTTCACCTTAGCCGTCATTTCTTCGCCTACCTCATGGCTATCCCTCAATGCCCTTGAAACTGTTGCGATACTCACGCCCAGCTTGTCAGCCAAATCTTTTAAAGATGTACGGTGCTGCTTCATTTATCAAGATTCTATCCTGTTAAGTTCCATAAGCCGTTCCAGAGAAAAGCCTTCTTCCGGAATTGCATAACTACATATTTTCTACAAAGATAACAAAAAGTATGGAGAAAGCGTTAACGTTTACGTAACTTTTTAATAGTTTTCTGATACACTAAACACATAAATATACTATATTTGGAAAATAATTATATGAATGTGTAATGAATAGTTGATAATAAGTTAGTTAAAAACAAAAGGCTTAAAGTTGTCGTGAGACATTTTTAAGCCTTTATTCATTAGAAGGACGCATGCACCTCCCTCCGGGAGCAGAAGTATCGAAGGAAACATTTGTTCGGTAACGTCCCTATTCAGATGTAATATTCTGCAGAGTCTACCAATCCTGCGCGGAGCGCATATCGTGTAGCTTCATGAATATTATTCACACCCAACTTACGGAAAATATTCTTCCGATGGGTATTTATGGTATGGAAACTTGAAAAGCGCTTGGCTGCAATCTCTTTAGTGGTCATCCCCAAGGCAATATCCTTAAGGATCTCCGTTTCGGTCTTCGTAAGTTTCACCATTTCTTCCTCACAAGACTCAGGTTGAAGAAGCATTTCGGTCATTGACTGGCAAATGTAGCGGCGACTTTGGATAGTGAAATCGATTGCTTCACGGATCTCTGACAAGGGAGACTCTTTCAGAAGGATACTGAAATGATTATTACTTGCCAAAATACGACGCACAAAATCCAAACTAAGATTTTCAGAAAAAAGAAGCCAACGCGTTTTCGGAAAACGGGCATTAAGAACAAGAAGTTCTTCTATATCATTGATATCAAAAAGGGTATAATCGAGAATCACCACAGCATCCTGTTGAGATTTCAAAGCCTCCAAGAGTTCATTCTTATCTTCTGTATATCTGTATTCTGTGCCCGTTATGCCATCTATAATATAGATCAATCCTGCGCGGGTTATATCTTGTTTATCAGCGAGGTATATCTTCATTTAATACGATTTATCGCAAAAGTAGCACTTTTTATTGAAAAATAAAAGAATTTTATAACAATAAACAGGAAACCTTTTTCTTCCGGTCTCTTTCTACTCACCTGATAAATTTGCAAATGACAGATTATTCAGGCTCCCCCATAAAAACAACCTCTACTCTTCGAAGTCAACACCTGAAAAGGAAATATCAGAAGGTTGCATCAAAGCTAAATCGAACGCCCCATTTATGAACATTCTGATCATTCAAATAAGTCAGTCTCCTCACAAACTCTACGGTAAAAAAGTTAAAGATATTTCGTACGCCGAAAGAAGCCTCCCAATAAGGTTGATGTGTCATGACATGAGCATTTGCCGGAAACCGATAAATATCAGGATCTGTCTGATTCTGCTCCAGAAAGGGATTATTCTTTTCCGTAAGATGACCGATCATTCCCTTGACGGCAAAATATTCACGCCAATGAAGTTTTCTTATCAAAGGAAGCCGATTGAATATTTTACCATTCATCTCCCAGGCAGCTGACCAGAAGAGTTGGCGGTCATTAATAAATTCCCAGTCACGCATCATGCTGAACGTGTTTTCAAGCATAAAATAACTCATATTATAAGGAGGCATGACCAGCATCGGAAACGGAACCTTTTTCCATTGTGCCTTAGCAGTAACATGCGTGTCTATATCACCCCAGCTGCCCAGCCAGAAACGCTTGTATATCCCGGCCTCCGTAATGGAACTATTAAACTGGCCGCCTAAAAAACGTCTCAGACCTAAAGTCTGGGAAATATAAAAATCAGGAGAATCGAGGTTGACGGGAAATCTTTGTTGCTTGGTATTTACGAATGTTACACCTGGATTATAGTGAAGCGTAAGATCGGCATCTGTCATCCGTATCTTCTTGGCCTCAGCATCAGCTCCTAAAGCGATGGACTGAGGAGACTCCGGCATATAATAGTAATGTAAATTACCGGCGGTCTTATTACTTTCGGTCTGAATTCCACCACTGACACTGAATCCCCAATCCGTCTCGTAAATAGAACTTAAGCGCTGCCGGTTATAAGCAAACATCTGATCTTCCGTAGAAGAACGAATCGTCATAAAGACATTATCCTTATTATGGATCAGATTCCGGTCCGCATCGGACATCACATCAGAAGTAGTCTCAAATTCAATGTTCCGTTGTGGAAATTCAAAAGAAGAATGCTGCTTTTTATTGAATGCATACGACACCTTACTGCCATAATACCACTTCTTGCTCTTCATGCCATAGGCACCGTAACCATCAAAGAAGAGATGAGGATTCAATTTCGCCGTTGTTCTCCCTGCCAGTCGTAATCGAAGTCCGTCCACATAATTATTAGAAAGATACGTATTAAGAGGTCCGAGATCAAATTTACTCGGAGTGTTCTTTGAACCGGTCTCCATGTAATTTTCAGCGAACACCTTAATGGTCGTAATGATATATTTCCAACCGCGTGAATTTGTCATTCGGTTAATAAATGAATTCATCGAAGACTCGCTCTTGGTCAACCCCACGGTCCGATACTGATTCCAGAAATCCTCATCACGGTTCATCTCATTGACATCATGCTTCACAAGAGCTCTACCCTTAAAAAGTTGCTTTGGCAAATCAGCAAAGGAATAATTACTCAGTCGTGTATTTCTGACGACAAGTGCTTTTGACAAGAAATCCGTAATACGCATCTCTGCGATCATATCATCCTTAGACAAGACCCATTCGCCATCATTCAGACGGGTATATTCCTGTTCGATTTTCATATCATCCACCCAGTCAATATCAGAATTATGAGGCATAAACAGATTACATTTTTTTACATGCAATGTACTGTCATCCAATACCCAGAGTTCTCCACGGAAACCAAAATCCTGGGAATTAGCTGGAATAAATTGCAGATGAATGCACTTATCACGGTCTACATAGACGGTATCCTCTATATAAAAGTGATAAAACGAGATTGCGGTATTGCCGATAGGAGAAGGAAAAGGAAACTGTAAAAGTCGCACATGATCATTGTAAATATCCACATCTGTAAAAATATCCTTCAGCATCATATTCAGGCCTGCTCCTGTCTGGATAAGTTTCCCTATACCAGAACTTTGCTGTCCCAGAATAATGTCTTTTTCTTTCAAAGGACTCTTACTGTAAATATGCTGGCTGACCGTTTCGTCAACGGATAATGGCAAAACCAGTTTATGATTATAAGGTGACACCTCTACCTGATCAAGCATATATTTACGGTGCCTGAAAAATTTATTCTGAAGTTGTTCAGGTTTCAAATCATTGATAGCTAATGTGATTTTCTGATACTTATCATATTGATAGAAATCATGATTACGCAAGTCTGTACGCTTTTTTGCAGCTATCACACGCCGCATCAATTCCACTGCCGGATTATCCTTCCGGTGATAATGCCCACGCTTTGATTTTACGACTACTTCTCCTAAACTACGGCTATCATCTTTCAATACCACAGAAAGCGGATTGGTATCACTCGTGACTTTTACAGTTTTAGACTTATATCCCAAACAAGACAGGGTAAGCATCCAACCCACATGACGTTCAATTTCATATTTACCATCAGAATCACCAGATACGGCTATATGATGACCTTTATAAGATATACTGGCAAAAGGAATAGCATTACCATTGCTATCCAGTATTCTTCCAGAAACCTTCTGATCCTGTGCTTGAACCTGAACAGCAAACGATAGCAACACAAATATGATGCACGCCGTCTTTTTTATAAAACCCTCTAATACCTTAATAGTAATCACTCTACTTACAATTTCAGTGCCCAAAGGTACAGATTATTTGAGAAATAAATAAAACTTTTTCCGTTATTTACGTTTTTTTATTAATTTTGCAAATCAGATCATAACAAGCATCCTGAAAATGGGACAAACAGAACAAGCAAGAGGAAAAGACAGAAAGTTACAAGCACAAGGAAGACCATTTATATTACCAAAGATCATCGGAACGGGATTTGGTTCCGGTTATTGTCCGTTATGCCCGGGGACGGCAGGATCAGCACTTGCACTATTGATATGGATTCTTATGGGAGAAGTGATTCCACTTCCGTATAAGGATGCTTTTCCTGTAGCCCTGGAAGCTTTTACTATAGCTCTCATACTGATCTTCATAGTATTGGGGACATGGGCCACGGCAAAATTAATGCCTTTCTGGGGAGATGACCCCAAACGTGTTACCATCGATGAAATGGCAGGACAATGGACTTCATTACTTGCTGCGCCCGCCTTCGTATATGAGAATCGGATATGGATGGCATTAGGTGCATTGATCCTGTTCCGTTTCTTCGACATTGTAAAACCTCTTGGAATAAGGACTCTGGACCGTAAAACAGGTGCATTCTGGGTCATGGCAGATGACCTGCTTGCAGGAATCTATTCCATGATTATCTTAATTATAATAGGAAATATTCCCGGATGGGTCATTTAAATCAAATCAGACATGAAATATGGTTGATCAGCAAGGCGGAAATGAGCGCATCTGTTGCGAGCATTGTTGATTTCGGCCTTTCTATCGGGCTTACTCAAGCAAAAGTCCTGCCTTATATATGGGCTAACCTTATCGGAGTCATCAGTGGCGGCATCACCAATTGTTGCATCAACTATCGCTATGTCTTCAAGAACACAAGGCGAAACAAGAAAAGCATCGCTTTTCGATATTTCATGGTATGGAGCGGTAGTCTGCTCCTGAACGGTGGAGGAACTGACCTCGTTACTTATCTGATTGGAGAAAACTATTTCATCATCGTCAAATGTGTTATCTCCATATTCGTAGCTCTGCTATGGAACTATCCAGGACAAAGAAGATTTGTATTCTCTTATAGACATACAGACACGGCTGAAGACAACAACTATCCTGAGAACGGTCAGGATCATGTCATTCCTGATTCAGATACAGCAACAAAAAAATCCGAGCATACCCAAGAAGCAACGGATTCTAAATCCTCCGGAAAATGATAATAATCCGGATAATATAAGAAATCTAAAGCAAGAAATATGAAATACAGAGACTTCCTTCAAAAGATGATCTATAAGATCATTGACCCTTTGATTAAAGGCCTATTCAGATTAGGCATCACACCAAACATGGTTACCACAGTCGGTTTTATTGGCAATTTGATCGCGGCAGGTTTTTTCATCCATGCTGCCTATATCATGGGGGCAGCAGATCTGGATGCAAATACAGTGACGATCGGTCTGCACGAAATTGGTTGGGGAGGTGCTATTCTGCTTCTTTCCAGTCTCTTCGATATGATAGATGGAAGACTCGCTAGAAAAGGAAATCTATCCAGTTCTTTCGGTGCACTGTGGGATTCCACATTAGATCGCTATAGTGAACTTATTACCCTTTTCGGTATTTGTCTGGTTTTCCTTCGTTTTCAACCTGATCCTTCACAATTTGACAGGTCTACAGTAGGTCCCGCCGAGGGGTTCTGGTGGGGAGTGATTACCTTTACAGCAATGGTAGGTTCAATAATGGTTAGCTATGTACGAGCACGCGCCGAAGGACTTGGCATCGAATGCAAGGGAGGACTTATGCAACGTCCTGAACGTGTGGTCATAACTGCTGTCACAACAATTCTTACCGGTTGTACTGATAATCTTTGGTGGGTTGCAGGTGGTATGGCTCTTATCGCATTGCTTGCTAACATAACTGCCTTCTGGAGAATCGCTTTCTGCTATAAACCTTTGAAAGAAAAGGAACTCAAGGCAAAGGAAATCCAAGAGAAAAAGGAGGCTGAGATAAAAGAAAAGAAAGAAGGAAAACAAAAAGACAAAAAATCAAAAGGGAAGTCGCATCAATAGACTTGAAAAGGGTCTCACGATCAAACTTGAATTATAAAGAATTTATATAACGCAGAAATTCGATTAGAAAAGAGAAAAAATGCTTTCTGTCTATCTTATTATTGTCTATATCATCCTCCTTATCTGGAAGAAAAGTAGAAAACTCGCTCTTTATTTCTTGCCTTGGGTCATTTTTGGAGTAAGCTATGACATGATGCGGCTTTGTCCTAATTATAAAGTAAGTTCCATCGATGTCGGAAATCTTTATGATACGGAAAAATCCCTTTTTGGCATTGCAGCCAGTGGAATGAGCGAACTCCATAAAGCTGCAGAAGTTTGTAAAGGTTCTGCAGAAGCCATTTACGAAAGTGGTACCCTTATCCCTGGAGAATACTTTGCAATCCACCATGCTGCCTGGCTTGATTTTCTTACCGGGCTATTCTATCTGTGCTGGGTTCCTGTACCTTTAGGCTTTGCCTTCTATTTGTTTTTCAGGAAGCAGTATAAATGGTGCTTGAAGTTCTCGTGGTCTTTCCTATTCGTAAACGTCTTAGGATTCATCATCTATTATATCCACCCCGCTACCCCACCATGGTATGTCATGAACTACGGTTTTCATGTGAAGCTCAATACTCCCGGGAATATGGGAGGCCTCGGACGCTGGGATACAATGACTGGCATCCCCTTATTTCATCTGATCTATGGTGAAAATGCGAATGTTTTTGCAGCCCTTCCGAGTTTACATGCTGCCTATATGCTCGTTACTACTTATTATGCAGCACGCAGTCACAAACCGTGGTATACTATAGCTCTATTCGGTATCATCTGCCTTGGCATTTGGTTTACGGCCGTTTATGCAGGACATCATTATATTATTGATGTTATTCTGGGTATCCTGACGGCTATTGTCGGACTACTGATTACAGAACTCGTAGTTTACAGGATTCCAAAGGTCAGGAGCTTCCTCGAAAAGAGGTAAGCTATCCTGAACTTGCGAAGCATCACTCGATATGGATATGACCAAGGCCGGAGTGATCCTGTTGAAGATGCTGATAAGCACCTCTAACGGTTATGCTGCCAATTCCTGAAGCTGAAACATTCACATTTCCCCCCTCCTTGATATCCAATAACACATTACCTGCACCCGATGTGGACGCAATAATGGTTGAAGCTTTTATTTGCCCTAAAGTAGCACTGCCTGTTCCACTCGTTTCCACTGACAGATCTTTTGTAGAAAGGGTACCGGCTACCATGCTACCAGTCCCTGAAAGGCCAATGCCAGTACGCTCTGCAATAGATAACTCCCGGAGGTTAATATTACCAGTACCACTACCTTTAAATGAAGAAGATTGCGCAACCAGCCGATTGACTCGCAGATCACCTGTTCCACTAAGATAGGATATAAAATGAGTACAATCAATATCTCCGAAAACGGCACGTCCTGTACCACTGATGTCAACTTTAAAATCTCCCGTCACGATTTTACTCTTGGTAAGGAAATGTCCAGTACCCTTCATATCCACTTCATGTAAGTCAGGAGAAGAGACATAGACCGTAACTGAATGCGTCCTTTGACCTAAAAAATCAGAAAAATGATGATGAGGCTCGGAAAGAACTAATGCTCCGTTCGAAACACTTGCATTAACTTTATCCACATCATCTTTCAGGCCTGTAATTTTAACACGATAATCCTGATCAGAAGTATAAACTACATTCATCGTGCCCAGAGCATAGATACCATCAAACCCTTTCAAAGACAAAGTCTTGACTACACCTTGATGATCTTCAGAATTCGATTCTTCCATATTAGTGATGGCCGTTCTCGCTCCTCTGCAAGCGCCACATCCCATGACAAGAGGGACGAGTGCAATAAGAATAATACTTTTATTCATTTCTGTTCAAATAAAAATTTCAATTTTTGGAAATATTAATATCGCCGGAGCCCGTCTTCTGCTGCCAAACATGTTCCAAAGTTCCTTTAACGGTTATATCACCACTGCCGGAAAGTATCGTCTTCAACTCATCACCCCGGTCGAAGTTCAGTAAGACATCACCACTGCCCGAAAGAGAGGCTGTAGTCTTTCTTGAATTGATATGCCCGAAAGAGGCATCGCCACTACCCACACAGTTTATTGAAAGATCAGCAGTCGTAAGACGAGATATCTTTATATCACCACTACCGGAAAGCAAGGACTGACAACGGTCACAGATAACCTCTCCAAATGATGCGTCACCACTTCCCAGAAGACTGATATCCAGATTATCAGTATCTACCTTACCTCTGGCATAAAAGTCACCTGATCCGATCAGTTTCACTCCCAGCAAATCAGGAGAAGTCACATAAACCGTAAGTCCCCTGTCATTGGAAAAGAGATTTACATTCAACACATGGCTTCCTCGCTCCGATAAGACCAGCGTACCTTGTGAGACACTTGCTGTCACTCTTTGGATATCATCTTTCGAACCTACGATCTTGACAGACCAAGTATTCGTACTGTCTTGGGTATAGACAATATCCATAGAGCCATCTTGCTGGATACGATTGAATCCTGATACAGACAGCCATTTCGAAAACTGCCGGGATCTGCCAACATTCACTCGTGCCCCACAACAGGAACAAAGTGTAACAGTAAAAACAGCCAGCAACATGAAAATAACATTCTTTTTCATACTTATTTTTTTTAATTGACATTCTTCATCCATTAGACGTTATCCTATATTCAAAAGTTGCAAATAACAAAAAAAGACCAACAAACAGTAATGCTTGTGGTCTTTTCATGAGATTGAAAGAAAAACAGATCAATCAATTTCTTCATCAGCCTCATATCCACCCATTTTCCGGATGGTATTCTTCAGCATCACATATTGATCAAACAGATTATTTACAGCATCCTCTCCCTTGGTAAAATCATGCATAGGACTCTTGAAGAAGAAACTCAAGAACCTTTGAATGCCATAACGACCATCACGGGCTGCAAGATCCATCAGCAAGGTAAGGTCAAGCAATAAAGGTGCAGCCAAGATAGAATCACGGCAGAGAAAATTAATCTTGATCTGCATCGGATAGCCCATCCATCCGAAGATATCTATATTATCCCAACCCTCTTTATTGTCATTACGAGGAGGATAATAATTAATACGGACTTTATGATAGATATTACCATAAAGATCCGGTTGGTCCTCTTTTCTCAAAATGGTCTCCAGCGTAGATAACTTGCTCACCTCTTTCGTACGGAAATTAGCAGGTTCATCCAGCACCAGTCCGTCACGATTGCCCAGGATATTAGTAGAGAACCATCCATTCAGGCCAAGATTTCTAACCTTCAGAATCGGAGCGAAACCTGATTTTACCAAGGTCTGCCCTGTCTTGAAATCCTTTCCGGCGATAGGCATCTTTACCTTCTCAGCCAGTTCCCACATAGCTGGAATATCTACAGTAGTATTAGGAGCTCCCATAATAAACGGAGCACCTTCTGTAAGAGCAGCGTATGCATAGCACATGGAAGGAGCTACATGCTCACGGTCATCAGCCTTCATCGCTTTCACCAAACTGGCTAAGGAACCATGGACTTCTTTATCATAAGGAACATATATTTCGGTAGAAGCTGCCCATATCACGACAATACGGGCACAGTTGTTTTTCTCTTTAAACGTTCTGATATCTTTCTTCAAAGCCTCAACCATTTCCCAACGGTTCTTGCAATCCTTTACATGATCACCATCTATACGTTTGGCATAATTTTTATCGAAAGCAGCCTTCATCGGAACGATTTTTTCCAATTCATCATGGACCGGTTCTATGTCCTTAGCTTTTAGAACTTCAGCATATACAGCAGACTGATATGCATTCTGTGGATAAACATCCCACGTTCCAAAAACGATGTCATTAAGATTAGCCAGAGGGACAATATCACCATAATGCAGATATTTTTTATTAGCACCCTTGCCGACACGAATTTTATCATACTGAGTCATTGAGCCTATTGGCTTAGCAAGTCCTTTACGGACCATTAATACACCTGTCATAAAAGTTGTGGCCACGGCACCACAGCCGACGACCATAATACCCAATTTGCCATCAGCAGATTTCAGATTAGTCATTTTTTTCATGCCCTTTGATTTTTTTTTATTAAGTTTATTACATAAATGTACAACAAATGTAAATCAAATAACTTGAACAAAGAAACTTTTTAAGTTTTATTTATCATTTAACGAATTAATGACCAATTTGTAGCCATAAAATCAGAAAGATTCAACAATCTTACCTGATTCACCAAGGAAATTGTTCATTTCAAGTATCTTCCTGTTTCACAGCACAGAACGAAATCGAAAACGTTTTCAGGAAATCATCACGAATCATTCTTTAACTCCAAATATCCAGAAAAAGTCGATTGGAAAGTTTGCAGATATGGTAAAAAATGGTTAACTTTGCATGCTATAGGAGCATGTATTCCGATCAATATCAATATTGATTCTCAGGAAAACCAGAGTACAAGATTAATCGTCGAGGTTCTTTAATGAAAAGTGTAAAAAAAGATACAATATAAAAGCCTTGCATACAGACGAGAAGAGCTTACCTGGAAGGTATACGTCGTATAGTATTGTAAAAAATTACTTATAGAGATTACCATTCGGATTTGCACAATAAAACTTAGAAACAGCACCCATTCGTCAAACGATGATTTTGGAGATTTATTATTGGAATTAGAATATTAAAAGCAGACTTGTGATTAATAATAAAAAGACCATAACTGACAACAATAATACAGTTAAAACAGCTATGTCTGGAGCTGAAAACGAATCAGGCAAGAAACGGATTACTATTGCAGAAGACGATTCAAAAGAGGAAGAAGATATGAAAAATAACTTCTATAGAATTGGCCTTGACGTAGGCTCAACAACCGCAAAAATAGTCGTTTTAGACCAAAACGACAAACTTGTTTATTCTCGTTATGAGCGTCATAATGCACATGCAGAAGAACGGGTACGATCTTATTTCACCGATTTACAGAAAGAAATCGGTAATGCCCCCTTGCGTCTCTGCGTGACCGGTTCTGTCGGAATGTCTACTGCTGATCAATTACAAGTCCCTTTTATACAGGAAGTCGTTGCAGCTACTGTTTTTGCAAAAAACCGCTTCCCCCAGGCAAAAGCACTGATTGACATCGGTGGAGAAGATGCGAAAGTCGTCTTCTTCAATGGAAAAAATATGGAGTTGCGCATGAATGGCAACTGTGCCGGTGGTACAGGTGCTTTTCTTGACCAGATGTCTGTTCTGATGGGAACAGACAACAAAACCATGAGTGACCTTGCAATGAAAGCTACTCATATCTACCCAATGGCTGCCCGCTGTGGTGTATTCGCTAAAACAGACATTCAGAATCTCATGAGCCGGGATCTGCCGAAAACTGATATTGCAGCAAGCATCTTCCATTCCGTAGCCGTGCAGACAGTAGTCACACTCTCTCATGGATGTACCTTCAACGCTCCTATCCTTCTCTGTGGTGGCCCTTTGTCTTTCTTACCGGCCCTCCAGAAAGCCTTCGCGGACTATCTTAAGATGGATGCTGACAAAGACTTCATCCTTACCGAAGACAGCAAACTTATCCCTGCTTTGGGCTGTGCAATGCGTTCAAGCGAAACGGATAACCGGGAAGATACAACTACGACATTGGCTCAATTACTCCATAAGATGGACATGCACGCTATGCCAAAATGGGAAAGTACCCTCGCTCCCCTTTTCAAAAACGAAAAAGAACACCAGGATTGGATCAATTCCAAGCAACAATACGCTATACCCGTACAACCATTATATCCGGGCAGACAACAAGTGATAATCGGTATCGATTCCGGTTCCACAACTACAAAGGTCATAGCTATAAAAGTTCCGTCCCCTGATGACATCGCTCAGCAAAAGAATCCGGAAATCGTATTCACGGACTACCGCCCAAATCTCGGTGATCCTATCAAGGCCGTAGCTGAAGGATTACAGGCCCTTAAAAACAAAGCCCAGACAACAGGTACAGAACTTGATATTATGGGGAGTTGTTCCACCGGATATGGCGAAGAACTCATTAAGACTGCCTTCAATCTGGATAGCAGTATTATCGAAACTATGGCACATTATCGTGCCGCCGCACGGATGATGCCGGACGTCTCATTTATTTTAGATATCGGCGGACAGGATATGAAGGCTATCTTTGTAGAGAAGGGAGCCGTTGTCAGAATGGAACTCAACGAGTCTTGTTCATCGGGTTGTGGGACATTCATCCAGACCTTTGCCAGCAGTCTGGGCTATTCCGTTCAAGATTTTGCCCAACTGGCTTGTACAGCGGATGCGCCTTGTGATCTGGGAACACGCTGCACTGTATTTATGAACTCCAAGGTCAAACAGGTACTCCGTGAAGGTGCTTCCATCGCTGACATCTCAGCAGGAATATCCTACTCTGTCATTAAGAATTGCCTCTATAAAGTCTTAAAACTCCATGACAATGAGAAGCCGGAAGGCAAAATTGTAGTTCAGGGTGGAACCATGCGGAATGATGCCGTCGTCAGAGCCTTCGAGTTGCTCACGGGTACACAAGTAGCCCGTAGCAATATGCCAGAGTTGATGGGCGCTTACGGTTGTGCCCTTCATGCACTCTCAAAATTTCAGGAAAGGAAAAACTTACAAGGTCATTCAATAGACGAACTGATCGAAATGTCTTCTTATCAAACCCGGCAATTGCATTGCCACGGCTGCGAGAACCAGTGCTATGTGAGTATGTATACCTTCAAAGGTGGCAACAAATTCTATAGTGGTAACAAATGTGAACGCATATTCAATAATCATAGTAAGAGTGTAGTAAAAGGAGAGAATATCTACCTCTACAAATATCATACACTCTTTGACCGACCACTCGAACCGACAGCAGGAACAGAAGGGATACAGCCGCGGAAGATCGGTATTCCTCGTATTCTGAATATGTATGAGGACTATCCGTTTTGGAATGCATTGCTGAGAAACGCTGGATTTACCATTGTCTTGTCCTCCCCTTCTACCTTTCATCACTATGAAGAAGCACTGAACACAGTAATGGCAGATAATATCTGCTTCCCCGCTAAACTTGTTCATTCCCATATTGCCGAACTCGAGGAAAACAGAGAAATTGAACGTATATTCATGCCATACGTTGTCTTTGAGCATAATGAGGACAAAAGAACCATCAACTCTTACAACTGCCCTATTGTTTCAGGATATTCTGATGTCATCCGGTCTGCTATGGAACCGAAAACACCAATCGATTCTCCAGTCATCAATTTTTCCGATAAAAAACTTCTGGAAGAGCAAATCATCGATTACCTCAAGACCCTGGGTGTTTCAAAAAACAAGGCTAAAAAAGCTTTCGCAACAGCAGTAAAAGTTGAAAGAGAATATACAACTTCCCTCACTCAAAAAGCTAAAGAGATCCTCAAGAGAAGTCAAGAGGCAGGCCATCTGACCATCGTTCTTGCAGGCCGGCCCTATCATACAGACCCACTGATCCAGCATAAACTCTCAGAAATGATTGCTTCACTGGGTGCAGATGTGATCAGTGATGACATTGTCAGAGACAATGAATGTGTCAACAGTGGAGAGACCTATCTGGTCAAGCAATGGGCATATATGAATCGCATTATCAAAAGTGGCCAATGGACTGCCGAACAGGGCGATCATGTCCATTTTGTACAGATGACCTCCTTCGGCTGTGGGCCAGATGCATTCATTCAGGATGAAATCCGCGATATTCTAAGAAGACACGGGAAACCGTATACCATGCTAAAGATCGACGATGTCAGCAACACTGGAAGTCTGAAGTTGCGGGTACGATCCCTCGTGGAAAGCCTTCACTTCCATGTAGAACATCATGATAACGTACCTTTTGTAACCACCAGAGTATTCAAGAAACCTGACGTCCACAGGAAGATACTCGCTCCTTATTTTACGGAATACCTCACTCCTATACTCCGCCCGGCACTAAAACTGATAGGCTATGATGTAGAAGTCCTTCCTATGTCCAATCAGGAGAGTGCTGACATTGGGCTAAAATATGCCAATAACGAAATCTGCTATCCTGCAACCTTGATAATAGGGGATATCATCAAAGCTTTGCAAAGTGGAAAATATGATCTGAAAAATACGGCAGTAGCCATGAGCCAGACAGGAGGACAATGTCGTGCAACCAACTATGCCGGACTGATCAAACGGGCGATGGTGGCCAACGGTTTCAAAGATGTCCCACTGGTTACACTTGGAGTGACAGCACATGAAGATGGCGGGGAAGAGAATGAACAGGAAGGGTTCGGTATTCCATGGAAGAAATATGCCAATATCATCATCAACAGTCTTCTCTTCGGAGATGCCATTTCTGAAATGTTTAATGCCACTGTTGTTCGAGAAGATCAACCTGGAGTTGCCATGAGATTAAGGAAGAAGTACTTAGAAGCTGCAGGAACATATATTCAAAACAACGACTCTACTGGTGTTGTCAGACTCTTGAGCAAAGCTGCTGAAGAATTTAACCGGCACGCAGTCTGCAAGGAAGTTCCCAAAGTAGGTATCGTAGGAGAAATTTTCTTAAAGTTCAATCCATTCTCACATGAATTCATTGAAAAACATATTATATCCAAAGGTATTGAAGTAGTTCCACCGCTGTTAACACCTTTCTTTCTTCAGGAATTTGTTAATGTTGAGGTCAGAAAGCACCTCCGCCTAACCTGTTCTCATACACCAGATTTTGTTATCAACGGCATCTACCAGACTCTCATAGGGAAACATGTCAGGAAAATCAACAAGGTTGCCTCACGATTCCGTTACTTCCGTCCGTTCAGTAATATTTATAACGATGCCAAACAGGTAAAGGGCATTGTATCTATGGCTGCCCAGTTCGGCGAAGGATGGCTTCTGCCAGCTGATATCATCAGTTATATCCGTGATGGAATAAAGAATGTCATCAGTCTTCAACCCTTTGGCTGTATCGCCAATCAAGTGGTATCCAAAGGCATTGAGAAGAAATTGCATAAACTCTACCCTGACCTCAATTTAGTTTCCCTTGACTTTGATTCAGGAGTAAGTACAGTGAATGTCATTAACAGATTATTGCTTTTCATAGATTCTATTGCAGTGTGACCAGTTTGTCAGTAATAGTCCTTCACTTTTTGGAAATTACATGAGGATGTATCTGATTTTTTTGTATCTTTGCAAGAAATTATTGATACATCATTTTAATGAGTAAAATTGATTGGACTCATAAATTAACTGATACAATTGAGGCCCTTTCCAAGCCTGAAGCTCTAAAAGGTCTTTTCCATCAGCAACGTGTGGGAAATCCACTCCCTTCAAGCCAAACACTTGAAGAAATCATTTCACTATTACGATCGATTCTCTTCCCAGGTTATTTCGGAAAATCACACGTTAATTTTAGGACCATCAAATACCAAATAGGTGTTGATGTGGAAAGACTGCACTGTCTGCTCTCTGACCAGATTCTAGCCGGTTTATGCTTCATGCAACCTATCGAAGAGGGTGACGAGAAATCCTTCAGGAATCTCTCTATGAAGCATGATAAAGCTGAAAGGATAACTGCCGAATTAATCTCAAAATTACCTGAGATCCGCAAGATCCTGGCTACGGATGTCATAGCTGCCTATAATGGCGATCCGGCTGCTGACAGTTATGAAGAAGTCATCTCCTGTTATCCGGTCATCAAAGCTTTGACCAACTATCGTGTGGCACATGAACTGGTACTGCTCAATGTACCTTTAATCCCCAGGATGATGACAGAGTTAGCCCACTCAGAAACCGGAATCGATATTCATCCAGCAGCAACAATCGGAAAATATTTTACTATTGATCATGGCACAGGGGTTGTGATCGGAGCTACCTGCAACATCGGTGATAATGTCAAACTTTATCAGGGGGTTACCTTAGGTGCCAAGAGCTTTCCACTTGATACCAAAGGGAATCCGATCAAAGGCATTCCACGTCATCCGGTCATCGAAGATGATGTCATCATTTATGCCAATGCCACTTTGCTCGGCAGAATCACAATCGGAAAAGGCTGCACCATCGGAGCTAACGTCTGGGTGACTAAAGACATGGCCCCTCACACAAAAAAATATCGGAAAGATAAGAAAGAAAATCTTAATTTAGACTTAGAATTTAATAATGGAACAGGAATTTGAACTCATCGCCAAAACTTTTATGGGTCTTGAACCAGTTTTGGCTCAAGAGCTCACGGGGTTAGGTGCCCATAATGTACAACAAGGTAGACGAATGGTAGCTTTCACGGGGGATCAGGAAATGATGTACCGTGCTAATTTCCAATTGCATACCGCCATCCGTATTTTAAAACCCATCAAGCACTTTAAGGCACACTCCGCTGATGAAGTTTATGATGAAGTAAAGAAAATCAACTGGGATCAGTATCTGGATAATCATCAAACTTTTGCTATAGATTCTGTAGTCTATTCAGATAATTTCCGTAATTCCCTCTTTGTCACTTATCGGGTCAAGGATGCCATCACAGACTGGTTTCGGGAGAAATCAGGAACACGTCCGAATATCAGTGTAAGTAACCCGGACATACGATTTAATATCCATATTGCAGATGAAGATGCTACTCTCTCCCTGGATTCCAGTGGTGAAAGTCTGCATCGTCGCGGCTACCGTCAGGAAAGTGTGGAAGCTCCTATAAATGAGGTACTTGCAGCAGGAATGATTCTCCAGACTGGCTGGCATGGAGAGTGCGATTTTATTGACCCCATGTGTGGGTCCGGTACGTTACTCATTGAAGCAGACCTTATCGCTCATAATATGTCACCGGGCATTTTCCGCAAAGGCTATGCATTCGAGAAATGGCCTGACTATAATCAGGAACTTTTCGATAAGATCTATAATGATGACAGTAAAGAACGGGATTTCACTCATCATATCTATGGCTATGATATAGATATGAAAGCTGTAAATACAGCCAAACTCAATATCCGGGCTGCTGGCCTGAGTAAGGATATTACCTTAGAGCAGGCAGATTTCAAAGACTTTAAGAAACCTGCAGAGAAGAGTATTATCGTCATGAATCCTCCTTACGGTGAACGTATATCCACCCCTGACCTTTTAGGAACTTACAAGATGATCGGCGAGAGACTCAAACATGCCTTCCAGGGGAATGATGCCTGGATCGTCAGCTATCGCGAAGAGTGCTTCGAACAGATCGGACTGAAACCTTCTATTAAGATTCCACTTTATAATGGCAGTCTGGAATGCGAATTCCGAAAGTATAGTATCTTCGATGGAAGGATGAAAGATTTCCGCTCCGACGGAGGAGTTGTAAAAACAGACCAGGAAAGAGAAGAAATGTCCGAAAGGCATTTCAAGAAACATCGTGACTTCAAGAAGGATTTTGACGAAGGCCAAGAAGAAAACAAAGATGGGGACATCCGCTCATTCCATTTTCATTCAATCCTTGAGGAGAAAAGGCGCGAAAGAGAAGAACATAGGAGTTTCCACGATCAGGATGATCGGAAATTCGGAAGAGATCGTGATGATAGAAGATTCGGAAGAGATCATGATGATAGAAGATTTGGAACAGACCATGACCGAAGCGAAAGAAGATTTGGAAGCGATCATGACGATAGAAGGACAAGTTTCAGAGATAGCCATAATGACCAGAAATGGGGTCATGACGATCATATACAGAAAGATAGAAGATTCGGCGATTATCGCTACCGAAGTAATCGAGAGAATTCCAGTAACAGCCGCGATGGACATGGTCTAAGAAAAGGGGAGGCCAATATGACGGGAGATCACACAAATCCTATAACCTTAAGAAAGAGAATGATGAAGAATAGGTTTTTACTGATCATTTTATTAATAACTTCATTGACTGTTTCAGCACAAACGAAACCAGCATCCCTTAAGGAACTAACGCTGGAAGATCTAAACTTCGGGGGCAACAATTATTCCAATATGACCCCTGAAAACCGGTGGACGACATGGTGGGGTGACCAACTCATCCGCCAGGAATTGGAAGCCTGCTATACCATAAATAAAACTACTGGGAAAGAGCGTGTCCTTTTTACTCTACAGAAGTTGAATCATTGGATTGGAGCAACAGACTCCATCAAAGTGCATTCCCTCTACCATGTCACATTCCCCTACGCCAACAAGAGTCTCGTACTGGTACAGACAACAAAAGAAAGATTACTGGTAAACTTCAAGACGGGGAAAATTGCATGGCGTCAATGCTGCACCGGAGAAACTCATCAGGAATGGTGTCCTGCTTCCAAGGCTGTTGCTTTCGTCAGGAACGATCAACTTTATGTCACAGATACTAAAGGAAAAACACGCCAGTTGACTACTGACGGATCACGAAATATCGTCTATGGGCAGAGCGTTCATCGTGACGAATTCGGTATTTCTAAAGGCACCTTTTGGAGTCCGGACGGACAGCAACTGGCTTTCTATCGCATGGACCAGAGTATGGTAACCGACTATCCCCTGGTAGATATTCCGGAAACAGACTGGACACCTGCCAAAGGACAAAGCAGAATGGCCACACCAGCTCCGGAGAAATACCCTATGGCAGGTGAAACCTCTCATAAAGTAACAGTTGGAGTCTATAATCTGAAAACCGGAAGCATTGTCTATCTGAAGGCAGGTGACCCTACCAACCGTTATTTTACAAATATTGCATGGAGTCCGGATAACAAGACCATCTATATGTTTGAACTAAACCGTGATCAGAATGACTGCCGGCTGGTCAGTTACGATGCTCAGAGCGGTAATAAAACAGCAGAACTGTACAGGGAGACCGATGACAAATATGTAGAACCTTTACATCCTATTCTGTTTCTGCCATGGAATTCTCAAGAATTTCTTATGCAAAGCAGAAAAGACGGTTATAATCATCTATACCTCTTCAACACGAAAGGTAAGCAACTCAAACAGATCACCTCTGGAAAATGGGAGGTGTTGAATTTCCTTGGTTTCATTCCGAAGCATCATTCCGTCATTATAGAATCCAATGAATGCAGTCCCATCCAGAAAGATGTCTTCATCGTAGATCTGGATAACAGCAAACGAGCTTTGATGGATGATAACGGAGCCGGCTGGCACGATGGTTCAGCTAGCACAAGCGGAAGATATATTTTCGACAATTATTCTACGCCGACAACCCCACGGAAGATTGCAATCGTAGATACAGAAAACGGTCATCGTACGCCTTATTTTACTGCAGCTGATCCATGGAAAGGATATACCGTACCTACTTATGAATGTGGTACTATCAAAGCTGCAGACGGGGTGACGGATCTCTATTACCGCATGGTAAAACCTGTTCATTTTGACCCGAACAAGAAATATCCAACGATTGTATATGTCTATGGAGGTCCCCATGCCCATAATGTGGACGCACGTTGGCATTACTGTTCAAGAGGATGGGAAACCTATATGGCTGAACATGGCTACCTGCTCTTCATCCTCGACAATCGAGGCAGTGAGAATCGCGGAAAAGCATTTGAACAGGTTACTTTCCGACATCTAGGGCAGGAAGAGATGAAAGATCAGATGAAAGGGGTGGCTTTCCTGAAATCACTCCCATACGTAGATGCTGACAGAATCGGTGTTCACGGTTGGAGCTTCGGCGGATTTATGACGATCTCCCTGATGACCAATTACCCTGACGTTTTCAAGGTCGGTGTTGCAGGAGGTCCAGTAATCGACTGGAAATTCTACGAAGTGATGTACGGTGAACGCTATATGGATACTCCTCAGACCAACCCGGAAGGTTACAAACAGACCAGTCTGCTGAATAAAGCCAAAGATTTGAAAGGAAAACTGGAAATCATCATGGGTACCAATGACCCTGTTGTATTGCCTCAAAATGAACTTTCATTCCTGAAAGCCTGCATTGCAGCCGGGACACAACCTGATTTCTTCGTCTATCCAGGAGAACCACATAACATGCGTGGTCACCAGAGTACGCATCTCCATGAAAGAATCAGCCAGTATTTCTTTGACTATCTACCGTCTGATCCGAAATATAGTCAGAAACCTGACATACAAGAATAAAAGATATAAAAGCAGAAACAGCAATTGTCAACATTATAAAGATATAAGAGCTATGAAAATACTATTGTTAGGAGGAGGAGGCCGGGAGCATGCAATGGCATGGAAGATTGCACAGAGTAAGAAAACAGAGAAACTGTATATCGCCCCGGGCAATGCAGGCACAATGACAGTAGGAGAAAACATTGATCTGGATGAAAATAATTTTGACCAGATCAAGGACTTTTCCATAGAAAAAAGAATTGATATGATTGTCGTAGGGCCGGAAGGACCTCTGGTAAACGGCATCGCAGATTCCTTCAAAAAAGATCCCAGGACCTGTAATATAATGTTCATCGGTCCGTCTGCAAAGGGAGCCCAACTCGAAGGTTCAAAGAATTTTGCAAAGGGATTCATGCTACGTCATCATATCCCTACAGCACGATATCAGACCTTTGATGGTGCCCATATTCAGGAAGGTCTCCATTTCCTTGAAACGCTCCAGCCTCCATACGTTCTGAAGGCTGATGGACTGGCAGCAGGAAAAGGTGTTCTTATCGTTAACAGTCTGGAGGAGGCTCAAAAAGACCTTCAGGAAATGCTCAATGGATTATTTGGCAATGCCAGTGCTTCTGTGCTGGTTGAGGAATTTCTCAGTGGCATCGAATGTTCTGTCTTTGTTCTGACTGACGGAGAACACTATCAGATCCTTCCTGAAGCAAAGGATTATAAACGTATCGGAGAGCATGACACAGGTCTGAATACGGGCGGTATGGGAAGTATCTCTCCCGTTCCTTTCGCAGACAAGGCGTGGATGAAAAAGGTGGAAGACCGCATTATCCGTCCTACCGTCAAAGGCCTGAAAGAAGAAAATCTTGACTATAAAGGTTTTATCTTTTTTGGTTTGATCAATGTAAAAGGTGAACCAATGGTCATCGAATACAATTGCCGTATGGGTGATCCGGAAACACAAAGCGTTATGCTCCGGCTGAAAACAGATATCGTAGACCTCTTTGAAGGCGTAGCCAAAGGGAATCTGGACAAATATCAGACAGAATTTGATCCCCGTGCTGCTGCCTGTGTCATGCTTGTCAGCGGCGGTTATCCACAGGAATACACTAAAGGCTACCCGATAACCGGCTTGGACCAAGTCAAAGACAGCATCGTTTTTCACAGTGGCACAGCACTTAAGAACGGTCAGGTTATTACAGACGGAGGGCGAGTTCTCTCAGTGGTCAGTCTGGGGAAGGACAAAGAAGAAGCTTTGCGAATAAGCTATGCAGGAGTTGCAAAGATCTATTGGAAAGATCAGTATTTTCGCAAGGATATCGGACAAGACCTATAGTTTTTCACCTGTTAAGCCTTTAATGGCCAGAATAATAAAAGGATATTTTAGCAGACTATGCGCAGAAGGAAGAGATTACAAAACGAAATTGCAGAAAGTCGCTATACCTTGCCTGTCACTGCCCTTTACAGCATCATAATATGGCTCGCTGGAGGGCTTATCAGCCGGGTATTGTGGCTTCCCTTTATCTTAATGGTGGTAAACACCTATTTCATGGCGGAGCTCAACAATAGAAATGCTCTGATACGCATCTATAGTAGAATGGTATCCTGCTCCTTTCTTATCCTTGCCGTGATGGCCAGTTTCCTGTTTGATCAAGTCTCCGTCTGGGTTATCGGAATCAGTACTGCCCTCACCTATCTGTTACTTTTCAATGCCTATCAGGACAAGAGAGCAACCAAATGGGTTTTCTATTCTTTTCTCGTCATAGGCATAGCATCTCTTTTCTTCATACAGATCCTCTATTATGTACCTTTCCTATGGATTCTGTTTGGCAGTAAGATCATGGGATTAAGTTGGCGTACTTTCTGGGCTTCCCTGCTCGGTCTGACCCTTCCCTACTGGTTCTATAGCGGCTATGCCATCTACACCAATTCTTTCGGAGTGATTTACCAACATTTTGCCGAGTTAGGCAACTTTCGAGGATTATTGCAAATAGAAAATCTTTCAAGTTATCAGATCTTCACCTTTCTCTTCATGGCTCTATTAGGAATCCTAGGCATTGCTCATTTTGCCAGAAGCACTTACAAGGACAAGATACGTACACGGATGCTCTATGAGATATTCTGCACGATGGAAATCATAACGATGCTATTCATTCTTCTCCTGCCCCGCCTGTACAATCAACTACTGCCTGTTCTGATTGTAAATACTGCCCCACTGATTGCTCATTTCATCGCCTTGAGCCGTACGAAGGCATCAAATATTGCATTCTGTGTAATTTCTGCTATCGCCTTTGCTCTTACTGTCTATAACCTATGGGGACCTTCTTTGGTGTTCTGAACAGTTGGGGGTATTGGGGGATGTTCGCGGGAGCTCTCCTGGCCGGGAGTTTCATACCTTTCAGCAGCGAAACTTTACTTGTGGCATTCATTGCTGCAGGACTGAGACCTTGGGAACTCCTCATTTATGCATCCTTGGGCAACGTGGGAGGATCCATGCTCAACTATAGCATTGGAAGACTTGGAAAGATAGAATGGACCATGAAATACCTACATGTAAAACCGAAGAACTTAGACAAAGCCCAAAAAATCATATCTTATCATGGGGCATGGATAGGATTCTTCGCTTTCCTACCAATTATCGGAACGGCAATCACGATTCTTCTGGGCTACATGCGAGCTAATCCGGCAATTTCAGTAACCAGCATTACAATAGGGAAAGTCCTCCGCTATGTTATCATAGTTTATGGAGCAGCCTTGATCTTTCCATGGTAGATTGAAAACAAATAACTTTATGAAAAAATTATTATTTGTTCTATGTTTAAGTTTATTCGGACTGATATCCTGTCGGAATCCAGAGAGAGACAGAACACACACAATTATGGTAACCATTGAACCATTGCGTTATTTCACCGAGCAAATTGCGGGTAAGGATTTCAGAATAGAAACCATGGTCCGGCCGGGCAACAGTCCGGAAGATTATGAACCGACTCCTCGCCAGATGGTCGAACTTTCTCATACCTCACTATATATTAAAGTAGGAAATATCGGTTTTGAACAGATTTGGATGAAGCGTCTTCTGAAAAATGCGCCTCATTTGAAAATCATTGATTCTTCAAAGGGAATAACACAGGCCTATTCCGCTCCGGGAGTACCAGATCCACATACTTGGATGAGTTGTAAAAATGCCCGTATCATATCTGTGAACATCTATCACGCTCTATTGGAAGAAAATCCTCAGGACAGTACTGTCTTCAGAAAAAATCTTGGTAAAACATTAAAAATGATCAATCAGACAGACAGAGAGGTGAAAGTTATATTACATCAAGACGCACACCGAAAATCCAAGGCTTTCGTCATTTATCACCCTATCCTTACCTATTTCGCCAGAGATTACCATCTCATCCAACTTCCGATGGAGCAGGAAGGGCGTGAACCAAGTGCGAAAGAAATGCAGAATCTGGTACGGAAAGCTCGAAAGCTCCATGTCAAAACGATTTTCATCCAACAGCAATTCAGCCCTCGTAATACCATGACTATCGCACTGGCCACAAAAGCTCAACCTAAGAATATTGATCCGTTAAACTATGACTGGAAGGATGAAATGCTACTCGTAGCCCATTCCTTTCAATAAACCTAAAAAAACAGAGAAACTCCCCCCGGACAAATCCGTTCATCAAAATAAAAGCAAACAGTACTTGCCCAGGGAAACAGAAAGATTCTTTTTCTTATCATTTATACTTCCGTTTAATAATGGATTACACGATGGTACAACACCTAATAGAAATACAAGATGTGACAGCCGGTTACGGTGAAAAGATTGCTTTGAAACATGCCAATCTCACTGTATATGATCACGATTATCTCGGAGTAATCGGTCCCAACGGCGGTGGCAAGACCACCCTCATGCGGATTCTTCTGGGATTAAAGAAACCCCTGTCCGGGACTGTCAGATATTTTCGGGACGGACAACCCGTCAAGGAAATCACAATGGGATATCTGCCCCAGTATAGTTCCATCGATAAAGCCTTCCCTATCTCCGTCTATGAAGTCATCCTTTCCGGTCTCAGCAGGCAGAAGCGTTTCATGAGACCTTATACCAATGCACAACGACAACAAGTGGCAGATACCATAGAGAACATGGAATTATCCGGATTCGAGAAACGTCCGATTGGAGCATTGAGCGGAGGACAACTGCAAAGAGTACTTCTGGCCAGAGCAGTAGTATCCCGACCGGATGTCATTATGCTGGACGAACCCAATACATATATAGACAAAAGATTCCAGGAACAGATGTACCAGATGCTCGCTGACTTGAACAAAGATTGTGCTATCGTCATTGCCAGCCATGATATTGCAGAAACACTGGCTAATGTCAAGCATGTAGCCTGCGTAAATCTCAAACTCCACTATCATCAAGATCCCGATATTTCAAAGGAGACTCTCGAAGAACATTTCCTGAAAATATGAAACCCATTCAGGATTCAACAGGCAGATATTCACCTTTATGGAAGAAATGCACTACAACTTTATTTTTAAGCTAATGCTCTATAAAAGATAATATGGTTAAAAAAACTTCTATAAAGTCTTTTTCTCTTTACTTTTTATTATCTTTGCAACCGTATTTTGAAGTTACACGATTTTTTTTATATTAATGAAAAAGTACAAATTAGTGGACAACATACTGGGCTGGATTGTTTTTGTTATCGCAGCCTTCACATATTGTTCTACCATTGAGCCAACCGCCAGTTTTTGGGACTGTCCGGAATTTATTGCAACCTCTTTCAAGCAAGAGATCGGTCACCCGCCCGGGGCACCTTTCTTCGGACTGGTAGCCAATCTGTTTACACAGTTTGCTTCTGATCCTTCTCATGTAGCAAAGATGGTCAATACCATGAGTGCTCTGCTGAGTGCTACGTGTATTCTGTTCCTTTTCTGGACCATCACACATCTGACCCGCAAACTGATTTTGAAGAGTTGGGATGAACTGACGACTTCAAAATGGATTGCCATCGAGGCCTCCGGAGTTGTAGGCGCTTTAATCTACACCTGGAGTGACACCTTCTGGTTCAGTGCCGTAGAAGGAGAAGTGTATGCCTTTTCCAGTGCATTCACGGCCATCGTGTTCTGGCTGATTCTGAAATGGGAAGACCATGCGGATGAGCCACACAGTGACCGATGGCTGGTGCTGATCACCTATATGACAGGCCTTTCTATCGGTGTGCATCTGCTAAACCTGTTGTGCCTGCCGGCAATCGTTCTGGTTTTCTATTACCGGAAATTCAAGAACACCAACCTAAAAGGTTCCTTGATTGCATTGGTCATTGGTTTCGTCCTTATCGCCGCCGTACTCTATGGTATCGTACCTGGAATCATCACTGTGGGAGGATGGTTTGAACTGTTCTTCGTGAACGTTTTAGGTTGTCCATTCAATACAGGTGAAATCATCTACATCATCTTGTTGGTTGCCACAATGATCTGGGCCATTTACGAAACCTATACCGACAAGAATTTCAAACGCCAGAATCTGGCTGCCATACTTGCCGTAGCTATGCTGGGGATTCCTTTCTATGGCTATGGATGGAGTTCTGTAGTCATCGGAATCATTGTTCTGGCTATACTCTGGTACGTACTCAATCATCGGACAAAAGGAAAAGGAAACAAGCCCCTTGTTTCGGCAAGAATCAAGAATACAGGTTTGTTATGTATGCTGATGCTGATAATCGGCTATTCCAGTTATGCACTGATTCCGATCAGGAGTATGGCTAACCCGCCTATGGACGAAGACTCCCCCGAGGACATCTTCACTCTGGGCAGTTATCTGAGCCGTGATCAGTATGGTGACCGTCCTTTATTCTATGGACCGGCTTATACTTCTCAGGTAAAATTACGCAATGATGGCAATATGTGCACACCAGTCATGAAAACCGGTGCGCCGATATATCAACGTGTAGAAAAGAAATCCGTGACTGAAAAGGACCGCTATTTTGTGGTCAGCCACAAGAATTCATACGTATATGCCCAGAACATGCTCTTCCCCCGTATGTATGACCAAGGTCATGCACAAGCTTATGAAGATTGGATGGGTGGCGTAGAAGGTTCACAGGTACCTTACGATCGATGCGGAGAGAACATCATGGTCAAAGTTCCTACCATGTGGGAGAACATGAAGTTTTTCCTTTCTTATCAATGCAATTTCATGTATTGGAGATACTTCATGTGGAACTTTGCCGGTCGTCAGAATGATATTCAGGGAAATGGAGAACCTGAACATGGCAACTGGATCACAGGAATCAAATTTCTGGATAATGCCCGGTTGGGAGATCAAAGCAAACTCCCGGATGAACTCAAGGCCAATAAGGGACACAATGTATTCTATTGCCTGCCTCTGATTCTCGGGCTGATCGGGCTCTTCTGGCAAGCCTACCGCGGAAAACACGGCATCCGCCAGTTCTGGGTTGTTTTCTTCCTCTTCTTTATGACTGGACTGGCCATTGTCATCTATCTGAACCAGACACCAATGCAACCTCGGGAACGAGATTATGCATACGCGGGATCGTTCTACGCTTACGCTATCTGGTGCGGAATGGGTGTAGCGGCAATACTGGAATTACTGAAGAAACATTTGCACCTCAGCGGGACATTGGTTTCAGCTGTTGTGGCCATACTCTGCTTGTTAGTTCCTATTGAGATGGTCAGCCAGACATGGGATGACCACGATCGAAGCAACCGTTACACCTGCCGTGATTTCGGGCAGAACTACCTGATGTCACTGCAAGAAGGAACGAAACCTATCATCTTCACGAATGGAGACAACGACACCTTCCCATTATGGTATAACCAGGAAGTGGAAGGCGTGGGCACCAATGCCCGTGTCTGCAATCTAAGTTATCTGCAGACCGACTGGTATATTGATCAGATGAAGCGTCCGGCATACGATTCGCCGTCCGTTCCTATCTCATGGCCACGTCTGGATTACTGTTCAGGAACAAATGAATATGTTCAGGTTGAGCCTTCTCTCAAGCAACAGGTTCTCAATTTCTACAAAGAGAACCCAACCGCAGCAAAAGCGCAGTTTGGTGATAATCCATTTGAGGTAAAGAACATTATGAAGTACTGGGTTCGCTCAAAGAATCCAAATATGCATGTCATCCCTACGGATACATTGTATGTCACCATCGACAAGAACGCTGTGAGAAAGAGCGGAATGCTGATGCCTTCAGATTCCATCCCGGACCGTATGGTCATTTCTCTGACAGGTAAGAATGCTCTGTACAAGAGCGACCTGATGATGCTGGAGATTATTTCCCAATGCAACTGGATTCGTCCTGTCTACGTAGCGCTTACTGTAGGTCAGGAAAACTACATGAACCTGGGGAACAACTTCATGCAGGAGGGCCTGGTTAACCGGATTACACCGTTTACGACCAACGCTCCGAAAATGACCAACTTCGATGTGGACAGGACTTATCATAATGTGATGACGAGATTCAAATTCGGAAATCTGGTTCACCCCGGACTCTACATTGATGAGACTACCATGAGGATGTGCGACACAAACAGAAGACTCTTCGGTCAACTTGCCCTGCATCTGATTCAAAAGGGTGAAAAAGGAAAGGCCTTAAAAGCATTACTCTATGCTGAGAAGCAAATTCCTGAGTATAATGTTCCGATTGACTATATCAGCGGTGGGCTCGACTTTGCACAGGCCTTTGCCCTATGCGGGCAGAAAGCCAAGGCCAGAAGTTATGTGAACAAGGTATTCAATACGGCTTCTCAGTATGTGAACTATTACTTGTCTTTGGGAAATGACACGTTCATGGAAAGCCAAAGCGACTGCATGCAACAACTCATGGTCATGGACCAGGCCGCACAGATTGCCGGAATAATTGACAAGAACTTATCGAGACAGATGTCTCAGAAGGTAAACGCATTCTACACCTATTATCATGGTCGTGGCGGACGCATGCCACAGCAAGAAGGTAGAGAACAATAATACAATGAGAAAATAGCATGATCATTGAGCAACCGGCAAAGTGGTTACGCTGGCTTTATCCCAGCGCGACATGGAGAATGGACAAGCATGTTCATGCAGTTTACCTTACATTTGATGACGGTCCGATTCCAGAGAGTACGCCTTTCATTCTGAAAACACTGGCCGAATATGGTGTCAAAGCCACATTCTTCATGGTGGGTGAAAATGTTCTCCGCTATCACGACCTTTACAATCAGATCATAGATGAAGGTCATCAAGTAGGCAACCATACTTTCAACCATATCGGATCACTCCGGCACATGGCTCTGAGTTTTGGAGAAAATGCCCAGAAGGCAAACGAATTGATTCATGCCCATCTGTTCCGCCCTCCTTACGGCTGGATGAGACCAAGTGTCTATTGGTGGATCGGACGCAAATACAGAATTGTCATGTGGGATCTCCTGACACGCGATTATTCCAAGTGGATGACAGCTCAGGATATCTTCAATAATGTGAGAAGTTATGCACGCAATGGCAGTATCATTACATTCCATGACTCACTCAAGAGCATTGACAAATTGCATTATGCCCTCCCTAAGGCTTTGGAATGGTTAAAGGCACAAAACTATGAATTCAAGACTTTTGAATAAATCATAAATTTGTTTTGTACCTCAAGCCCTATTCGGTAGCAACAAGAACTTTAGAATTGTTGAAAAATTGAATGACGGCCAGAAATTTTTGAAAGGTAAAAACGATTCTACATCCCTGAGTAAGGAGATAAAAGCCGAGGCCAGGAGCCTCGGCTTTTTTACTTGCGGTATTGCCAAGGCAAGCCCAGTAGACGAAGAGACTTCAAGTCACATCCTACGCTGGTTGGCCAAGCATGACAATGCGGATATGGACTACATGAACAACTATACGGATAAGCGCCTCAATCCAGAATTACTAATGGACGGACTGAAGAGTATTGTGAGCGTAGCCCTCAACTATACACCGTCAAAAACACTTCCCCCAAACCAGTTTCAGTTATCGGCATACGCTTTAGGACAAGATTACCACGAAGTAGTCAAGACCAAATTAAGACTCTTGGCAGAGCATTTCCATTTCGAGCACTATCGGGTATTCTGCGACTCTGCTCCGATTCTCGAACGATATTGGGCAGAAAAAGCCGGTCTGGGTTGGACAGGGAGAAATCACCAACTTATCATTCCATACGCAGGCAGTATGTTTTTCTTAGGTGAACTTTTTCTAGATCAGAAACTCGACTATGATCAGCCGATGAAAAACCGTTGCGGAAACTGTCACCGCTGCATAGATGCCTGCCCTACTCATGCCTTACAAAGGAATCAGGAAATTGATGCTAATCTCTGCCTGAGTTACCAACTCATAGAGAATCGCGGAGAGCTGTCTGAAAAGGCAAAAGAAAAGATGGGTAACGTCATTTACGGATGTGACCGATGCCAGTTGGCTTGCCCATGGAACAGATTTGCCGGCCCTAATCAAATACCAGAGTTACAACCCAGGGAAGCACTATTGAAAATGACAAAGAAAGATTGGGAAAATCTCACGGTAGAAGAATATCGGAAACTCTTTAAAGGTAGTGCAGTAAAAAGAGCAAAATATGCAGGACTGATGCGCAATATCAAGGCTGCCCAGAAAACCTCGGAAGAGATAAAAAAGAAGAAAGAAGATGATCATGCCGAAATCTCGAACTCATAGGAGTCAGACACCTGACGCCTGACTTAGTACAGAAAAGGTTTACACTGTTTTAACAATTAAATAGTGTAATAAAAATGAAGAAGAAAGAATTCCGTCGTTATGAGTCCAGATTCAAATTGTCAGTTTTGCGAGACATGTATGAGAACAATTTGTCATATAACTTTACTGCGAAGAAATATGGCATAATCTGCCCCCAAACATTACATTTATGGGAGAAAGAATTTCCACTTGACACAAAAAGCCTATCTTTGTCAGAAGAAGTCATCAACAAGATAAAGTCAATGCGTTCAAAGAAGGAAGAATCAGCAGCGTCAAAGGCCAATAAGACAAGAGAAGAAGAGTTGGAAAGTGAGATAGTCAATCTGCGCAAGGCTCTTACGTATTCCGAACTTCGTAATGAGGGCCTGATAGAACTGTTGAGAATGGGCAAGGAAGAATTTGGAATTGATCTGTTAAAAAAAGATGGCGCCAAGCAGTGAACAGCCTGCACGCCAGTCACCCGAAGGAATCAATCGGGTCTCTGAGCGGACTGTTTGGCAAGACCCGTGTAGGCTATTATTCCGTCAGCAGGGAAAAGATGAAGCGTCGGGAGCTTCAGGATACGTCCATAGTGCGGATGGTCAGGGAAATCCGGGGACATGCGCCGGGCATAGGCGCATACAAGTTGTTTATAATGCTGAAGGACGTATATCCGGAGAAGATGATGGGCAGAGACCGTTTTTATAAGTTGATGAAAGACCATCGCCTGATGCTCAAGCCGGAGCGTTGCCGTCATACGACTGACTCTAACCATAATTACCACAAATACAAGAACCTCATAAAGGACATGAAGGTAAGCAAGCCCAATCAGCTCTGGGTGGCAGACATTACCTATATTGACACAGATGAGGGAGTGTGCTATCTGCATTTGATAACCGATGCCTTCACCCATGAGATCATCGGATGGGTTCTCTCGGACTCCCTGGTGGCTGTCAATACTATAGCAGCACTCAGTCAGGCCATAGA